>NZ_NASD01000015.1 GCF_002142155.1 Gilliamella apis
AAATGGTAATGCCAGGTGATAACATCAAAATGACAGTATCATTAATTCACCCAATCGCAATGGCAGACGGTTTACGTTTCGCTATCCGTGAAGGTGGTCGTACTGTTGGTGCTGGTGTTGTTGCTAAGGTTATTAAATAATTTCAGTAATCGCGATCATAGAAAGGGTATCTTTTGATACCCTTTCTTACCTAGTCTGTTTAGCAAAATGTTTTTAGAGAAAGAGCATTTTGGAAAATGGATAATATTATAAATAACATAATCATAGGTTTTATATGCTAGTAAGTAACGAGAGTCAAGATACAAGCACTGTTCTAGACAAATTTAAATGGGTTTTGGTTCTAGTATTAATTGCGTTAATTGTTTGGGGAAATTCTTATTTCTCTGTACCTAATGATATATATCAACCAAATGCGATCGTTCGAATTATTGCAGTTGTTGTGGTTTCGCTTTTAACCTTATTTATTGCATTTACAACCACTAAAGGAAAATCGTTTATAACATTTCTGCAAGAATCACGAAAAGAACTAAGAAAAGTTGTATGGCCTACTCGTAAAGAAACTGTACAAACAACCTTATTAATCGCTGTTATTACCGTTATTGTTGGTACTGCGCTTTGGGGAATGGATTCTTTGTTCCGTTCAATCATCTTTTATCTAACTTCAATAGGGCGTTAATATGAGTGAAACACAACAAAAACGCTGGTATGTGATCCAAGCTTATTCTGGCTATGAAGCACGTGTTGCACAATCATTACGTGAATATATTAAATTACATAATATGGAAGATTCTTTTGGCGAAGTTTTAGTACCAACCGAAGAAGTTGTAGAAATGAAAAGTGGACAGCGCCGTAAAAGCGAACGTAAATTTTTCCCAGGTTATGTTTTAGTTGAAATGACGATGAACGATGCAACTTGGCATTTAGTTAAAAGTGTACCAAGAACAATGGGATTCATTGGTGGGACATCAGATAGACCAGCGCCAATTAGCCAACGTGAAGTTGATGCAATTATGAATCGTCTTCAACAAGTTGGTGATAAACCACGTCCGAAAACCTTATTTGAACCAGGTGAACTTGTTCGGGTTAACGAAGGTCCATTTGCTGACTTTAATGGTGTAGTTGAAGAAGTGGATTATGAAAAAAGCCGCTTAAAAGTATCGGTTTCTATTTTTGGTCGTTCTACTCCAGTTGAACTTGATTTTAGCCAAGTAGAAAAAAGTTAATCTATTTGTCATCTAATTAAAAAAATCACAGCTATATGCTGTGATTTTTTGTTTTTAGGTATTTAAATTTTATTAAATTGATGGTTAACTTCTCTCGAACTCTTCCAATTGCTGTTGTAGCTCTAACCATTTTGATTCTGATTCATCTAATTCAGCCTTTAAATTACTTTGATTAAGTAATAATTGCGTTAATTCTGATTTTTTATCAGTTTCATAAATTGATGAATCAGCTAATTGCTCTTCAATGACTTTTAACTGATCATTTAAACGAGCAATAGTTTGTTCTTCTTTATGTAACTGTTTTTTCAATGGTTGTATTTGTGCTCTGGCTTCTGCATCTTTTCGTTTCTGTTCTTTACGTTCTTGTGCAGAAACTTTAGGCAACACTTCTTTTTTTACTGGTTTATCTTTTTCTTGCGGTTGATTTTCCGCCTTTTGTTCATCGGTCAACCATTTATGATAGTCATCAAGATCACCATTAAAAGGTTCAACTTTATGATCATGAACTAAGTAAAACTCATCAGTGGTTGAACGTAATAAATGCCTATCATGCGATACCACAACTAATGCACCTTCAAAATCGATTAATGCTTCAGTCAATGCTTGTCGCATATCTAAATCTAAGTGGTTTGTTGGCTCATCGAGTAACAGTAGATTTGGTTTTTGCCAAACAATTAACGCTAAAACTAATCGAGCCTTTTCGCCACCAGAAAATGTTTTTACTGGCTCACTAACTTTATCACCATGAAAATCAAATCCTCCCAAATAATTACGTAATTCTTGTTCGGTATTCTTTGGTTCTGCAAGTTGTTTTAAATGCCATAAAGCTGATTCATCAGCCCGTAAGTATTCTAATTGGTGTTGCGCAAAATAGCCTAATTGTACCCCTTTAGCTAAACTAATCAGCCCTTGCATCGGTGGTAATTCGCCAGCTAGCAGTTTAATCAGTGTTGATTTACCAGCACCGTTACGACCTAACAAACCGATACGTGAGCCAGGTACTAAATTAAGTTTAATCTGCTCTAAAACAACTTTATCACCATACCCTGCAACGATATTTTCCATGGTTAATAAAGGACTAGGTAAGAATTCTGGTCGTCTAAATTTAAAATGAAAAGGATTGTCAACATGAGCTGGGGCAATCAATTCCATTCTTTCTAACATTTTTATTCGACTTTGAGCCTGTTTTGCTTTGGTTGCTTTAGCCCTAAAACGATCGATATAGCTTTGCAAATGAGCAACTTTAAGTTGCTGACTTTCATACATGGATTGTTGTTGCGCCAGTTTTGCCGAGCGCTGTGTCTCAAATGATGAATAGTTACCGGTGTATTCAAATAATTTCTTCTGTTCAATATGAATGATTTTATTAACCAATGGATCTAAGAAATCACGGTCATGAGAGATTAAAATAAGTGTACCTTGATAATTACTTAACCATTTTTCTAACCACATCACTGCGTCTAAATCAAGATGGTTAGTTGGTTCATCAAGAAGCAGTAAATCAGAACGACACATTAACGCTTGTGCTAGATTAAGTCGCATACGCCAACCACCAGAGTAGGATTTAACCGGTAGCGTTAATTGTTCATTAGAAAAACCTAAACCATGCAATAATGTTGCCGCTCGAGAGCGGATAGTCCAAGCATCAATGTTATCAAGTTTTTCATGAATAAGCGCAATTTGCTCACCGTTATTTTTTTCGTAAGCAATCTCTAAATCTTGCTCTAATTTTCGAAACTCTCGATCACCATCAATAACATATTCGATAGCCGCTGTATCTAATGCTGGAGTTTCTTGGTTTACCCATGCTAATTGCCATTGGGCAGGAATAGAAACACTGCCAGCATCTGTTTGAATTTCACCTTTAATTAAAGAAAAAAGTGTGGACTTACCACAGCCATTTTTACCGACTAATCCAACTTTCTGTTTAGGATTTATTGTTGCAGAGGCATTATCTAAAAGTAGATTAATACCTCTACGAATTTGGATAGAATCAAACACTATCATGACGAAGTCACCTATGATTCAATATAAAATGTGTTATGCTAACAAAAAATAAAGCGTATGCAAAATGATAATAGGAAATTTAACATGGTAATGAATTCTTATTGCCTAACCCCTAAAATTGCTCAACAGATTGTTGACAGAACCATGAAAATTATTGATTGTAATATCAATGTAATGAATGGGGATGGTTGTATTATTGGTAGTGGTGATTTAGAACGTATTGGAGAATTACATGAAGGTGCAATACTGGCTATATCTCAAAAAAGAACTGTTTCAATTGATGGCACAATGGTTAAACGTCTGAAAGGCGTTAAACCGGGTATCAATTTACCATTAAAACTTAATGATCGTATCGTTGGCGTTATTGGTTTAACTGGTGAACCATCCGATATAAGGCAATTTGGTGAATTGGTTTGTATGTCAGCAGAAATGATGATGGAACAAACCCAATTATTACAAGAATTATCTTATGATAATCGTTTAAAAGAAGAATTGATTCTTACTCTAATTGAAAAAGAAGTCTTGCCTGAAAGTATGGTGCAATGGGTTAAACGATTAGATATTAATTTACAGTTACCGCGAGTAGTATGCATGATTGAAGTCGATAGTGGCCAATTAGGCATTGATACTGCTATGAGCGAATTACAACATCTACAAAATCAAATACAACATGTTAGCCAACATAATTTAGTTGCCATTAAATCTATTACTGAGTTAGTTATTTTAATTCCTGCTTTAAATCGTTATGGTCGATGGGATTTACTAGAGCACAAAAAGAAATTAGAACAATTAGTGATTACCATCAAAGATTCCACTCATTTAGATATTCGAATTTCATTAGGTAATTATTTTGAACAACATCCTTATCCATTAGTTAAATCTTATCAAACCGCTAAAACAACTATGTTAATTGGTAAGCAAAGAATGCCGAATATCCGTAATTATTATTACCAAGAACTTATTCTTCCCGTTTTATTACATGGTTTAAGTTATGATTGGCAAGCTGAAGAATTATTATTACCTTTGAAAAAATTAAGGATGGGTGATAATAATGGTGTACTGCAAAAAACATTGCAAACATGGTTTAAGAATAATGTACAAAATGGTGATACGGCCAATGAGCTGTTTATTCATCGTAATACATTAGAATATCGATTAAATAAAATTGCTAATTTGACTGGTTTAAATCTAGCCAAATTTGACGATCGATTATTATTATATATTGGATTACAGTTGGACAGAAACGAATAAATTCTAAATACACTTTTTATTTTTTAATAATTAAGGTGTATTTAGAATCGCAATTAATAATATATTTATATGTAATTTATTGTTTTTTAGGTAACTGGTGCCGGATTAAAAATAGCTAGTGGATTGTATAATTTCCAATGATCTGACCATGGTTGTTTGCGCCCACTAGCCACATCTAGGATTAAATGGAAAAGTCGCCAACCGATATCCTCAATAGTTGCTTCGCCTAAAGCAATATCTCCAGCACTAATATCAATAAGGTCGAACCATTGTTCTGCGACAATATTACGGCTAGACATTTTAATGACAGGTACCATCGCTAATCCATATGGTGTTCCACGGCCAGTAGTGAAAACTTGCAATGTGATACCTGATGCAACTTGTTGAGCACCACAAACAAAATCACTAGCCGGCGTTGCAGCAAAAATCAGACCTTTTTTGGTAGGTCTTTGACCAGGAGATAACACTTCAACAATCGGACTTGTGCCTGATTTTGCAATAGATCCCATTGCTTTTTCAACTATGTTATTTAAGCCACCCTTCTTATTGCCTGGTGTAGTATTGGCGCTACGATCAACTTTTCCGGCAGCAAGATATTCATCGTACCATTGCATTTCTCGAATTAGTGCTTTACCGACTTCTTCATCAGCTGCTCTTGGCGTCAGCAAATGAATACCATCACGAACTTCGGTTACTTCAGAAAACATAACTGTTGCTCCACATCTTACTAATAAGTCAGAAGCAAAGCCAACTGATGGATTAGAGGTAACACCTGAGAATGCATCACTACCACCACATTGCATTCCGACGATTAATTCTGATGCAGGCACTGTTTCACGTTTGCGTTGATTTAGACGTTGTAAGTGTTTTTCTGCCACACGCAAAATATGGTCAACCATGGCTTTAAATCCATGTTCATCTTGTAAAGTAACAAGGTCATCATCTTCTAATTTTATCGGAATGGTATCGTGAGTACCTTTAAGTAGTCTCTCTGGTTGTAACTTTTCACATCCTAAACTGATGACCATAATTTCGCCTCCGAAATTAGGATTCTTAGCTAAATTATGAATAGAACGAATTGGTACAATAGCTGCTGGAGCGTCAATGGCTACACCACAACCATATAAATGGATCAGTGGCACGACGCCATCTACATTAGGATATTTTGGTAATAAATCACGTTCAATGATTTTGGCAACATATTCAACAACGCCCGAAACACAATTAACACTCATGGTAATACCAAGTATATTCCTAGTGCCTACCGAACCATCTTTGTTGCGGTAACCTTCAAAAGTATAACCTTCTAAAGGTGGTAACGGATCCGTTTTTTTCGTTGCTATTTCTAATTCATGCAATTCTGGTGCAGTAGGCATCAGTGTTACAGCTTCATTTATCCAGCTACCTTGTTTAATGTCTTTTTTAGCGTAACCAATGGTTTCACCATAACGTACTATAGCTTGTCCTTGGTTGATATCATTTAATGCAACTTTATGCCCTTGAGGTACATCTTCAATTAATTGTAGTCCATTGTCAAAAATTGTACCTTTGGGTAATCCATTATTATTGACAACAATCGCAACATTATCAATTTCTTTAATTTTGATAAAGAGCGGCTTGTTAATTTGCTTCTCCATTACTCAACTCCCATTATGCTAATTAATTTTTTATATATTAATTAATAGCAAATTAAATTTTATAACATTTCTCATAATTTCTTCGTTATATCTTAAATCCGAATAAAATAAATAGCATTGTGCATATTCACAATTATAAGTTCATAAATTAGCTAAATATCATAAAAATACCCATAAAAGTCGCTTTGTATCACAAAATTTTGTAGTTTTATTAAATTTTTGTGAAGAACGTAACATTAATTTATGTATTTGCATATAAATAAATGTAATTTGCACTTATTTTTTGTGCTTTTACCCAATGAATTTTTATGATGAACCCCCCATACTTATTTACTATTAGTGGATTATCTTAGAAACGTAAAAAAGTCTATTTATTTTCTACTTCAGCTATACCTTTTATATTTAATAATTAAATTTAGGAAATTATAAGTTTAGGAGCTAAACATGGAAATAAACAAAACCAAACAAAAAAGGACTAACGCCAGATGGATGACGGTCGTTTTTTTATTTATAGTCACAGCGATTAACTACGGCGACCGAGCAACATTAGGTATAGCTGGAAAAGCAATGTCGGGGGAATTAGGATTTGATGCAGCAGCCATGGGATGGGTGATGTCATCATTTGGTATTGCTTATGTAATAGGACAATTACCAGGAGGATGGTTACTAGATAGATTCGGTTCTAAACGAGTTTATTTTTTAAGTATTCTATTTTGGTCTATTTTTACTCTATTACAAGGGACTGTACACTTCTTTATTGGTGCTTGGGCACTAATTATGCTTTTTACCTTCCGTTTTTTAATGGGGCTTGCCGAAGCACCTTCATTCCCTGGAAACAGCCGTATTACCGCCGCATGGTTTCCAGCTAAAGAAAGAGCAACAGCAGTAGCCATTTTTAACTCTGCACAATATTTTGCAACCGTTATTTTTGCACCAATTATGGGTTGGTTGACTCATGAGTATGGTTGGCAATCAGTATTCTTCTTTATGGGTGGATTGGGTATTTTTGTCAGTGCTGTTACTTTGTTTGTTATTCGCAATCCAAAAGATCATCCTTTAGCTAATCAAGCAGAAGTTGATTATATCGTTGAAGGTGGTGCTTTAGTTGATATGGATCAGAAAAAAGACAATGGTAAACAAGAAGGTCCAAAATTAGGTTATTTATGGCAATTATTGACCAATAGAATGTTGCTTGGTGTTTATTTAGGTCAATATTGTATCAACTGTTTAACATTCTTCTTTATTACTTGGTTCCCTATTTATTTGGCAACACAGCGTGGAATGAATATTAAAGAAGTAGGCTTTGCTGCTGCAGTTCCTGCTATTTGTGGCTTTATTGGTGGAATTAGTGGTGGGGTTATTTCTGATTTCATTATGCGCAAAACCAATTCTTTATCAATAGCCCGTAAAACACCAATCATTTTAGGTATGCTATTCTCAATGACTATGATTATGTGTAATTACGTTGATTCAATTGGTCTAGTTATTTTATTTATGTCGATGGCTTTCTTCGGCAAAGGTGTTGGTGCGTTAGGTTGGGCAGTAATGGCAGATACAGCACCAAAAGAGATGAGTGGTCTAGCTGGTGGTTTATTCAATATGTTTGGTAATGCATCAAGTATCATTTCTCCAATTATTATTGGTTATATTGTAGCATGGACAGGGCGCTTTGAATGGGCATTAGTATTTGTTGCCGGTCATGCGTTTGTTGCTGCTTTCAGTTATTTAGTTCTTGTTGGTCCAATTAAACGAATGGAATTAAAGAAAAAGGATTAAATAATAACAAAACAAATTTATGAAATGGAGAATCGTAGTATGAATACTCAATCAGTGCCAATTATTACTTCGATGCAAGTTATACCTGTTGCAGGTTATGACAGTATGTTAATGAACATTGGTGGTGCTCACGGTCCATACTTTACCCGTAATATTGTTATATTAACAGATAATGCTGGTCATGTTGGTGTTGGTGAGGCTCCTGGTGGTTCAACAATTGAAAATGCATTGAAGGAAGCTTGTGCACATGTTGAAGGTAGACCTATTTCGATTCTTAACCGTATCGTAAATGATATGCATCAAGGCTATTTAGATTCTGATTATGATACTTTTGGTAAAGGTGCATGGACATTTGAACTACGAGTTAATGCTGTAGCAGCTTTGGAATCAGCACTGTTAGATTTAATGGGGCAATTTTTAAATGTGCCTGTGGCTGAATTATTGGGTGGTGGCAAACAAAGAGATGAAGTAACTGTTTTAGGCTATTTGTTTTATATTGGTGATGATAAGAAAACTGATCTACCTTATGACCAGCCACTCAAAAATGGTCATGAATGGTACAACATTCGACGCCGCGAAGCGATGACAGTTCAGTCGGTAATAGAATTAGCTGAAGTAGCAAAAGATCGCTATGGTTTTAAAGATTTCAAAATGAAAGGTGGTGTATTAGCTGGTGAAAAAGAGATTGAAACGGTCACTGAGCTAAAAAAACGTTTTTCAGATGCTCGAATTACTTTAGATCCTAATGGCGGTTGGTTATTGGAAGATGCTATACGATTATGTAAAGGGCTTAACCATGTCCTGACCTATGCCGAAGACCCTTGTGGTGCGGAAAATGGTTATTCGGGACGTGAAGTAATGGCTGAGTTTCGTCGTGCCACAGGTCTACCAACAGCAACGAATATGGTTGCAACTAACTGGCGAGAAATGTGTCATTCTATTATGTTACAAGCCGTTGATATACCTTTAGCAGATCCGCATTTTTGGACTTTAACTGGTGCAAGTCGGGTTGCTCAGCTTTGTCATGAATGGGGATTAACTTGGGGTTGCCATTCTAACAATCATTTTGATATCTCATTAGCGATGTTTAGTCATGTTGGTGCATCGGCACCAGGCAATCCAACTGCACTTGATACTCATTGGATATGGCAGGAAGGACAGGCCAGATTGACTAAAAATCCATTAGAAATAAGTAATGGCAAAATTAAACTGCATGATAAACCGGGATTAGGCATTGAATTAGATATGCAACAAATTATGAATGCTCATGAATTACATAAAAAATTAGCAAATGGTGCACGTAATGATGCTATTGCAATGCAGTATTTAATACCTGGTTGGCAGTTTGATCGTAAACGACCTTGCATGGTTCGTTAAAACAGAATTAGAGAAATACAAGAAATTTAAGAGGTTAATATTATGAGTTTATCAACGCCAATTATAACGGAAATGAATGTTTATCCTGTCGCTGGATATGACAGTATGCTACTTAATTTAAGTGGTGCACATTCACCGTATTTTACTCGAAATATTGTTATCCTAAAAGATAACTCAGGCAACATTGGTGTCGGCGAAGTACCGTGCGTCGGAACGGTTACTAAAACATTAGAAGATGCTAAATCATTAGTTGTTGGTCAATCTATTGGCCAATATAAAAATGTGATGAATCGAGTGCGTCTTCAATTTGCTGATCGTGATGTTGGTGGTCGAGGCAATCAGACATTTGATCAACGCTCAACAATTCACGTTGTTACTGCGATTGAAGCGGCAATGTTAGATCTACTTGGTAAACATTTAGGCGTTACCGTGGCATCATTACTTGGCGATGGTCAACAACGTGATGAAGTGGAAATGTTAGGATACTTATTTTATGTCGGTGATCGCAACAAAACAGATTTACCTTATCAAAGTCAAAATGATGAAAAATGTGATTGGTATCGCCTACGACATGAAGAAGCACTAACGCCTGAAAAAATTGCCCAATTGGCTGAAGCTACTTATGAAAAATATGGTTTCCGCGATTTCAAATTAAAAGGCGGTGTTTTATCAGCAGAAGATGAAGCAGAAGCAGTAATAGCAATTAAAAAGAAATTCCCAGATGCTCGAGTAACACTTGACCCTAACGGAGGATGGTTATTAGAGGAAGCGATTCGCATTGGTAAATATTTGAAAAATACTTTGGCTTATGCAGAGGATCCTTGTGGTGCTGAACAAGGTTATTCAGGGCGAGAAGTCATGGCTGAATTTCGTCGAGCCACGGGTTTACCGACTGCTACCAATATGATTGCAACCGATTGGCGTCAAATGGGACATACATTATCGTTACAATCTGTTGATATTCCATTAGCTGATCCACATTTTTGGACCATGAATGGCTCAGTTCGTGTTGCACAAATGTGCCATGAATTTGGTTTAACATGGGGTTCACATTCTAATAACCATTTTGATATCTCTTTAGCTATGTTCACACACGTAGGTGCAGCAGCACCAGGCAATCCAACTGCACTGGATACTCATTGGATTTGGCAGGAAGGTAACCAACGTTTAACGAAAGAACCATTACAAATTATTAATGGTAAAATTAAGGTTCCTGAAAAACCAGGATTAGGCATTGAAATTGATATGGATCAAGTAATGAAAGCTCATGAGTTATTTAAGAAAATGGGTCTTGGTAACCGGAATGATGCAATGGCCATGCAATATTTAATTCCTGGCTGGCAGTTTGATAATAAAAAACCATGTTTGGTTAGATAATTGAACTATTATTATCAAAAATAACTCGAGAATTTAAAAGGTAAATTATGAAAAAAATAACCTGCCACAACCAATTTAAGCAAGATATGTTAGAGCGTAAAAAACTTATTGGTTGTTGGGCTGCTTTAGGAAATCCAATTTCAACAGAAATACTTGGTTTAGCTGGTTTTGATTGGTTGTTGCTAGATGGTGAGCATGCGATTAATGATGTTACCACGTTTGTACCGCAATTGATGGCATTAAAAGATAGTAGTAGTGCACCAATAGTTCGTCCTGCTTGGAATGATCAAGTTTTAATTAAGCGATTACTTGATATTGGGTTTTATAATTTCTTAATCCCATATGTAGAAACAGTAGAACAAGCCAAATCAGCAGTAGCTTATACCCGCTATCCACCTGAGGGGGTAAGAGGAGTTTCTGTTTCTCATCGTAGTAATGGCTTTGGCACTATTACTGATTATTTTACTAAAATTAATCAAAATATTTGTGTTGTGGTACAAATTGAAACTCAACAAGCAGTTAATAATGTTGAAGCAATAACTGCAGTTGATGGTATTGATGGTATTTTTGTTGGACCGAGTGATCTCTCTGCTTCATTAGGCCATTTTGGTAATCCTAAGCACCCTGAAGTGCAAGCAGCGATAAAACATGTTTTTGATGTTGCTAAAGCACAAGGTAAAGCATGCGGTATTTTGGCACCAATAGAAGCTGATGTTCATCATTATATTGATATGGGGGCAACATTCGTTGCTGTAGGTAATGATCTAGGTTTATTAAGAAGTTCAACCCAAGCGCTAGCAGATAAGTTTTTAAAGTAACGAATACTATTTTAGTCGTAAAAAAAGGAGAGTAAAATGAAAATTGGTTTTATTGGTTTAGGTATTATGGGTAAACCGATGAGCAAAAACCTGTTAAAAGCAGGTTATTCATTAGTCGTTTGTGATAAAAATCAATCTGCAGTGGATGAAGTAGTAGCTGCAGGGGCACAAAGTGCCGTAAATGCTAAAGAAGTTGCTAAACTTTGTGATGTGATTATTACCATGTTACCAAATTCACCACATGTAAAAGAGGTTGTATTAGGTGAAGATGGGATAATTGATGGTGCTAAATCTGGTACTACGATTATTGATATGAGTTCAATTGCACCATTGGCAAGCCGTGAAATTCATGATGAAGTCGTTAAAAAAGGATTGGCAATGTTAGATGCGCCAGTGAGTGGCGGTGAACCTAAAGCGATTGATGGTACTTTATCGGTCATGGTAGGTGGTGATAAAGCTATCTTTGATAAACATTATGACATAATGAAAGCCATGGCTGGTTCAGTGGTTTACACTGGTGAAATTGGTGCTGGTAATGTAACTAAATTAGCAAATCAAGTTATTGTTGCTTTGAACATTGCGGCTATGTCAGAAGCATTAGTTTTAGCAACTAAAGCTGGCGTAAATCCAGAGTTAGTTTATCAAGCAATTCGTGGTGGATTAGCTGGAAGTACTGTACTAGATGCTAAAGCACCAATGGTTTTAAATCGTAATTTTAAACCTGGTTTCAGAATTGATTTACATATCAAAGATTTACAAAATGCTTTAGATACTTCGCATGGTGTTGGAACATCATTACCATTAACTGCATCTGTAATGGAAATGATGCAAGCCCTAAAAACTGATGGTCTGGGTGATTGTGATCATAGTGCATTAGCACGTTACTATGAATCTTTAGCAAAAATAGAAATTAAATAATTAAGGTTAAGATTGAGTATGGCGACATACTCAATACTTTGACTAATTGCATAAGGATAAATATGAAAATTGTCATTGCTCCTGATTCTTTTAAAGAAAGCCTAAGTGCGATTGAGGTTGCTAATATAATTAAAAATGGATTTTTAAACGTATACCCAAAGGCTGAATACTTTTTGATTCCAGTTGCTGATGGTGGTGAAGGTACTGTTGATGCAATGGTTGATGCATTAAATGGAAATAAAATCACAGTATCGATTACTGACCCATTAGGTGAAAAAGGTTTGGCTTTTTATGGTATTTCAGGAGATGGACAAACAGCGGTAATTGAAATGGCCGCAGCAAGTGGTCTTGAAAGAGTTCCTGTTACTAAGCGAGATGCGAAAATTACGACCTCATATGGTACTGGAGAATTAATCAAAGATGCACTAGATAAAGGTTGTAAAAAATTTATTATTGGCATTGGCGGGAGTGCTACCAATGACGGGGGCGCTGGCATGTTACAGGCTCTAGGTGTCAAGCTTCTTGATAAAGCCGGTAACCAAATTGGTTATGGTGGAGCTTCATTAAGCGAGCTTGATAAAATTGATATTAGTGAAATTGACCACAGAATTAAATTCTGTGATTTCGAAGTTGCTTGTGATGTTACTAATCCTTTGACTGGTGCGAATGGTGCTTCATTTATATTTGGTCCGCAAAAAGGCGCGACACAAGATGATGTTCGTTTACTTGATGAAAATCTGAAACATTTTGCTCAAGTAATAAAACGTAGCTTTAATATGGATATTGAATTTACCCCAGGGACGGGAGCTGCTGGTGGAATGGGGGCTGCTTTATTAGCGTTTATGAATGCTAAATTAAGGCCTGGAATTGAAATTATTACTGAAGCACTAAATCTAGATAAGCTTATTTCTAATGCAGATTTAGTTATTACCGGTGAAGGGCGATTAGATTACCAAAGTATCAATGGTAAAGTACCAGTAGGGGTTGCTAATATTGCCAAAAAATACCAAAAACCAGTAATTGCTATTGTTGGTAGTTTGGGTGACAAGGCTGAAACCATTTATCCTTATGGTATTAATGCCATGTTTAGTATTTTAAGTAAAGTTGCGACTTTGTCTGAAGTACTAGAATCAGCAACGGCAAAAGCAAATCTTTATCAAACCTCAATGAATATTGCCTTAACACTTAATTTAGGCCGTAACCTTAAATAGTCATAAATACCCTTTATCAGTATCCTGATAAAGGGCATCATAATCATATTATCGTTTAAGTGCTGACAAAGATCTGCGAATAATAAGACAACAGATCGTAATGAAAACAAATAATCCTAAATATTGAGACATATTGCCTAAGTCAGGGAATATTGCCAGAGGTGCATCTCCACCACCATTAGTGACACTAATGACAATCACAATGGCAAGTATAACACCAACTAAACTTTCACCGACGATTAAACCTGATGCAATTAAGGATGCTTTACGATCTACTTTTTTGAACTCAGTTTCTGGATCTAAATTTAGTTTTTCTGCTTTCACATATGCCTGACGTTTTACTATCCATGATAATAATGAACCGATAAATATAGCCATTGTAATACTTGGTGGTAAGTAAATACCTAGTCCGACAGCTAAAGCAGGTAGACGGAATTTAGTTTTCTTTTTGGCTAAAATTAGGTCAATGATGATAACTGTTGCGCCTACCGCTAAACCTATCAAGATCATTGTCCAATCAAGATTATGTGAGAAAATTCCTTTAGCAATGGTTGTCATCAAAGTTGCTTGAGGTGCAGCCAATACTTGCGTAGGGTCCATATTTGGACGAGGAACCGCACCAGTAAAACCATAAGCGTTATAGAGTATTTCAAGAATAGGGGCAATGACAATTGCACCAACAACACAACCAATCAAAAGTGCTACTTGTTGTCTCCATGGCGTAGCATGAACTAAATAACCTGTTTTCAAATCTTGTAAATTATCATTTGAAATACATGCAATTGATAACACAACACTAGTTGTGAATAGGGCTAATGCAGTGATAAAGTCAGTTCCTTCAACTGAGGATAGCATACCATGTGTTTCACTTAAGCCAAGCAATATTAGTGAAATAGCTATAGCAGCAACAATGGCAATACCTGATATAGGACTGGCTGAAGAACCAACTAAACCAGCCATATAACCACAGGCAGCGGCAACTAAAAATCCCATAATAAATGCAAATAAAACAGCACAAATTACTAGTAACCAAGCAATACCAGTTGATAAACCACTATCAGAAATAAAAGAGTAAAATGTTGCAACTAAGATAATTAACATGCCAGCCATAATCATAAAAATAGTTTTTGGTGACAAGTCTCTATCTGTTCGATCAATATCGTTTACAGAAATATCTGAGCGAAGTGTTTTTAACGATGTTTTTAAACCTTCAATAACTGGTTTGATTAAAGTCAGTAATGTCCAGACTGCGGCAATTGCTATGGTACCTGCACCGATAAAACGAATATCTGTGGCCCACAATCCCATTGCAATTTTAGATAGAGGTTGGGATGTATCATAATCAGTAAGGGCACTTAGGATAGGAATACCAAATCCCCAAGCTATAATTGTTCCGATTAATACCGCAATTCCTGAAATAATACCAATTAGATAGCCAGCACTTAGTAATGCTAATGAAAATCCCATTGGGATCTGAAATATTGATTTACCACCAGTAAACCAATAAGCAGTGCTATCAGATAATAAACGAAATCCATTAGTAAATAAGCTCACTGTAGAGGCAATAATACCGCCAAATACAATATCTTTTAATCCATCATTTGCTTCTTTATCGTTAGTTTTCGAACCGGCTTTTAATATTTCAGCAGCAGCGACACCTTCTGGATAAGGTAAATCACTTTTCACTACCATAACATGACGTAATGGAATAGAAAATAATACCCCTAACATGCCGCCAGCAGCACAAACTGAAAAGGTTAGCCAGAAAGGAAAATTACTCCAATATCCCATCATTAATAAACCAGGCATAACGAAAATAACAGATGATAAAGTTCCAGCTGCGGAGGCTTGAGTTTGCACCATATTATTTTCTAAAATTGTCGATCCTGAAAATAATCGTAAAATAGCCATGGAAATGACTGCGGCAGGAATGGCTGATGAAAAAGTTAATCCGACTTTCAAGCCTAAATAGACATTGGAGGCTGTAAAGACGATAGTAATTAAAGCACCAAGAATGGTACCGCGTAGTGTAAGTTCTCGTAAATTATTCATACTACCTATATATTAAAGTTAAATTGATAGCCTGTTATTATATACTTAATTATGTTTTATCTGCCATTAATTCTACAATTAAGTTCATATTTTGCCCATTTTTCTTGATTTATTTGCTGTAAGTTATTTTTATTCTTAAACAATAAAATTTGTATATTAAAGATTAGTCACAGCGTAATTATGCTATGCTGGTTATATTCTTAATCATTAACCAATTGTGAGAAAAATGTTAAGTGAATTAAAACGATTACAGGATATTACTAAAAAGTTACGTAACCCTATTGATGGCTGTGAATGGGACAACAAACAAACTTTTGACTCGTTAAAATCCTATACTTTAGAAGAGACTTATGAAGTCTTAGATGCAATTGATAAACAAGATATGGTTGAACTTAAAAGTGAACTGGGTGATCTACTGTTTCAGATTGTTTTTTATGCGGATTTAGCAAGTGAACAAGGTTTTTTTAATTTTGATGATATTTGTCGTACTGTCGCTGATAAGCTGGTCAGTCGTCATCCGCATATTTTTTCAAATAATACGAGTAAACCAAATTGGGAACAGCTTAAACAACAAGAACGTGATAAGCGGGAGCAATATTCGCTATTAGATGATATTCCCAATGCTATTCCGGCATTAATGAAGGCTGAAAAAATCCAAAAACGTTGTGCGTCAGTTGGATTTGATTGGACTGAACTACAACCAGTCATAGCTAAAGTTAAAGAAGAACTTAATGAAGTTGAACAAGAATTAGCACAATCGACTATTGATCAATCAAAAGTTGAGGAAGAAATCGGCGACCTATTGTTTGCTACCGTCAATTTAGCAAGACATCTAAAAGTTAAATCGGAGTTAAGCTTACAAAATGCTAACAACAAGTTTATTAGGCGTTTTAAACAGGTTGAATTATTACTAAAGCAAAAAAATCGCAATTTAGTTGATGCAACACTTGAAGAAATGGAAGATGCATGGCAAATTGTCAAGCAAACAGAAAAATCATCTAGCGAAGTAAATAAAAATGACTGAACAAAAAAATGAATTATATCAAGAAATAGAGGCTTGGTCTCAAAATGCTATTTTACATAGCCCAACTTGGAGTATTAATCAATTGGATTACTCTGAAAAGAGTATTACTGTTGTTGAAATGATTATTGGTGAAATGGCAGATAAAAGCTTTGGTCTTCCTGAAGAACAACTCAATATGATATCACAAGAATATGGCTGTTATTTGTTATTAACTGCACATAAATTATATGGCGGTCAGTTCTATTGGAATCAAGAATTTGAACAACCAATGTTAATTTGCTGTGAGCCCGATGCCACTATTGCGTTATTAACATGGAATAAAGTAAAAGGACGTTTATTGGGTGATAAAACCGATCATATTGCTTATTTTTTGGATGAATTTGGTAAAGCTACTTTTCAACCAGAAAAAGGCACTCAACGTGTCTATTTATAAAAAGTGACTTATATTATCATAAATAAACCCGCCATAAATTAGCGGGTTTAAATGTTGAATTGGAATTCAAGCGTCGTTTTTAAACTTCTAAGTAATCCAAGATTCCTTCAGCAGCTTTACGGCCTTCACTTATTGCCGTAACGACTAAATCAGAACCACGCACAGCATCTCCGCCAGCAAAGATTTTAGCATTCGAAGTTTGATAACCTTTGCTTTCTGGGGCAATTATTCGTCCTCTATCGTCAAAATCAACCCCATGTTCAGCTAACCACGGCATTGCATGCGGTTTAAAGCCAAATGCCATTACCACCGCATCCGCCGGTAACACAAATTCTGAGCCTTCAATAATCACTGGTGAGCGACGACCTTTCGCATCGGGTTCGCCAAGCTCTGTTCTTACCATTTTTACGCCAGTAACATGCCCTACATTGTTAATTTCAATACTCAGCGGTTGTACATTGAATTGGAACTGCACGCCTTCTTCTTTGGCATTTTTAACTTCACGTTTAGAACCAGGCATATTGGCTTCATCACGGCGATATGCACACGTCACCTCAGTAGCACCTTGACGGATAGACGTTCTTACGCAGTCCATGGCTGTATCACCACCGCCTAATACCACGACACGTTTATTTTTCATATCTACATAAGGCGCATCGTCAGTTTGTTGGTGCTGCATAATATGTTTAGTATTAGCAATTAAAAATGGTAATGCATCATAGACACCATCAGCATCTTCATTTTCAAGCCCGGCACGCATTGATTGATAAGTACCAGCACCGACAAAAATAGCATCAAATTCACTGATAAGATCAGCTAATTGTACGGTTTTGCCGACTTCAGTATTTAGACGGAATTCAATCCCCATTTCGGTAAAGATGCGTCTACGATTAATTAAGACTTCTTTGTCTAATTTGAAGGCAGGGATACCGAAAGTTAATAAACCGCCAATTTCTGGATGGCGATCGAAAACGACTGGTGTAATACCATTACGAACTAATACATCAGCACAAGCAAGACCAGCCGGACCAGCGCCGATTATTGCGACTCTTAAGCCTGTTTTTTCAACATTAGATAAATTTGGTTTCCAGCCCATTTTGAACGCTTCATCAGTAATATAACGTTCAATATTACCAATGGTTACGGCACCAAATTCAGCATTTAAGGTACAAGATCCTTCACACAGACGATCTTGTGGACAAACTCGACCACATACCTCAGGTAAACTATTAGTTTGATGAGATAACTCAACCGCTTCTAAAATTTTACCTTCAGTAACTAATTTTAACCAATTTGGAATGTAATTGTGGACTGGACAACGCCATTCACAATAAGGGTTACCACAAGCAAGGCAACGATCTGCCTGTGCTTGAGATTGCGAAGCTGAAAAGCCTTCATAAATTTCTACAAATTCAATTTTACGAATGTTTAGCGATTTTTTAGGCGGATCGACACGTTGTAAATCGATAAACTGATAAACATTTTGACTCATATCGTGTTTTCTCCTTACTGTGCCTGAACACGTAGTTCAGCTGCTGACCGACTACGGTGACCTAATAATGCTTTAACATCGCTAGATTTTGGTTTAACTAATACAAATTGTTTAGCAAAATCTTCCCAATTAGCTAATATTTCTTCAGCCCAAGATGAGTGAGTTAGTTGTGCGTGCTCCATAATTAAACCACGTAGATGCTCTTCATGAATTGAATAGTCAGCAACATCTAACATTTCGACCAACTCTTTATTGATTCGCTTATGTAAATCACCATCAGTATCTAAAATATAAGCAAAACCACCGGTCATACCTGCACCAAAGTTAACGCCTGTTTTACCTAACACACAGACAATACCGCCAGTCATATATTCACAGCCATTATCACCAATGCCTTCAACCACACTTATAGCGCCTGAGTTACGCACTGCAAAACGTTCACCTGCTCGGCCAGCAGCAAATAATTTACCTCCAGTGGCACCATACAAACAGGTATTACCAGCAATGGTCGCTTCATGGCTTAAAAATGCCGAACCTTGTGGTGGACGAATGACAATACGACCTCCAGCCATACCTTTACCAACATAGTCGTTGGCATCGCCAGTAAGCGTTAAATCAACACCGCCTGCATTCCATACACCAAAGCTTTGTCCGGCAGTACCGTTGAAATTCAATGAAATAGGGGATGTGACTAAGCCTTGATCGCCATATTTTTTAGCAATATAACCAGATAAAGTTGTACCAACAGAACGATCAGTATTTTGAATGTCAAAGTAGAAACTTTTACTTTGACGATTATCCACTGCTTGTTGTGCTTGGGTTATAATCTCTTTATTCAGCACACCTTTATCAAATGGTTTATTGTCTTCAATACAGTGAACCGGTTTACCTTCTATTGGGGTTGCCGTTTCAAGCAAGCTTGATAAATCCAATTTCTGTTGTTTTGCAGTAATGCCATCAAGTTCAAGAAGTAAATCAGTACGACCGATCAAATCAACGATTCGACTAACGCCTAGTTCTGCCATAACTTCACGAGTATTACGAGCAATAAAACGGAAATAGTTCATCGCTTTTTCTGGTAGACCGTGATAATGCTCACTACGTAACTTCTCATCTTGAGTGGCAACACCGGTTGCACAGTTATTAAGATGACAAATACGGAGATATTTACAACCCAATGCCACCATTGGTCCAGTACCAAAACCAAAGCTTTCAGCACCTAAAATTGCCGCTTTAACAATATCGGCACCGGTTTTTAAGCCACCATCTACTTGCAAACGTATTTTATGGCGTAAACCATTAGCGACCAATGATTGTTGGGTTTCAACCAGACCAAGTTCCCAAGGAGAGCCAGCATATTTAACCGATGTTAATGGGCTGGCACCGGTACCGCCGTCATAACCTGAAATGGTGATTAAATCGGCATAGGCTTTGGCAACACCGGTTGCGATAGTACCTACTCCTGGTTCGGACACTAACTTAACCGAAATCATTGCAGTTGGATTAATCTGTTTCAGGTCAAAAATCAATTGCGCTAAGTCTTCAATTGAATAAATATCATGATGCGGTGGTGGTGAAATTAGTGTCACACCCGGTACAGAAAAACGTAATTTTGCAATATAAGGTGTTACTTTATCACCTGGTAATTGACCACCTTCACCTGGTTTTGCACCTTGAGCAACTTTGATTTGAATCACGTCAGCACTCATTAAGTAACCCGGTGTTACACCAAATCGGCCGGAAGCCACTTGTTTGATACGTGATACTTTGATGGTGTTATAACGGGCAGGATCTTCACCGCCTTCACCAGAATTAGAAAAACCACCTAAGGTGTTCATGGCTTCGGCTAATGATTCATGCGCTTCTGGACTTAATGCACCAATTGACATAGCTGCCGAGTCAAATCGTTTAAATAATGACTCTTCTGGTTCCACCTTATCAAGTGCGATAGCTGCGTTTTCAGGTGGATTAAGTTTTAATAGATCTCGCAAGGTTGCAGCTGGTCGATTATTTACGATATCTACATAGCGCTTATAATCTTCATAATTACCATTATTTACCGCTTTTTGTAGTGATTGTACTACATCAGGATTGTAAGCATGGTATTCACCACCATGCACAAATTTCAACAATCCACCTTGTTCTAATGGTTTACGCCGTAGCCATGCTTTCTTAGAAAGATTGAACTGATCTTGAGCAAAATCATCAAAATTGGCACCACTAATACGGCTAGTTACCCCTTGGAAGCAGAGTTCAACCACTTCTTCATTTAGACCTACTGCCTCAAATAGTTTAGAACAGCGGTAAGAAGCAACAGTTGAAATGCCCATTTTGGACATGATTTTGTATAAGCCTTTATTAATACCATTGCGATAATTAAGAATTGCTTCTCGATAAGACTTATTCACAGTGCCATTATCTACCATTTGAGCTAGGGTTTCATAGGCTAAATATGGATAGATTGCTGTTGCACCAAAGCCAAGTAACACGGCGAATTGATGCGGATCTCGACAACTTGCGGTTTCAACAATGATATTGGCATCACAGCGCAAGTTCTTTTCAACTAAACGTTGTTGTACGGCACCGACCGCCATTGGCGCAGGGATCGGTAAACGATCAGGGGCAATATTTCTATCGGATAAAATTAGTAATACTGTTCCTGCACGGACTTTTGCTTCAGCATCACCACATAACTGTTCAATTGCGTCACGTAAACTACCGTCAATCTCATATGTGATATCAAGCGTTTCTGATTTGTAATAACGTGATTCTAAAGTAGTTAATTGTTTAAAATCCGAATGAACCAATACTGGATATTTAAATGCCACCCGATGTGCCTGACCTTCAGCTTCGGCAAACACATTCATTTCACGCCCAATGCTGGTTGAAAGCGACATAACGTGTGCTTCACGCAATGGATCGATAGGTGGGTTAGTTACTTGAGCAAATTTTTGTCGGAAGTAATCATAAATTAAGCGCGGACGGCTAGATAACACGGCAAACGGTGTATCATCGCCCATTGAGCCGGTTGCTTCTTGGCCGTTTTCACCCAAAACTCGAATACATTGGTCGAGCTCTTCGGCACTATAACCAAATTGTTTTTGGTAAGTAGCGAGTAAAGTGTCGTCATAATCACGAGAGCCGATATCATCATCTGGAAGATCTTCAAATGGGATCAGACGTTTCACATTTTTAGCCATCCATTCTTTATATGGATGACGTTTTTGGAGATCATTATCGGTTTCTGAAGATTGTAAAATGCGACCTTCTTCAGTATCAATTACCAGTAATTCACCCGGACCCACTCGCCCTTTGCTGACGACTTCATCGGGTTGATAGTCCCAAATACCGATTTCTGAAGCACAAGTGATGAGTTTATCTGTAGTAATAACATAACGAGCAGGACGTAAACCATTACGGTCTAAGTTACAGGCAGCATAACGACCATCTGACATAACAATACCAGCAGGCCCGTCCCATGGTTCCATATGCATAGAGTTAAAATCAAAGAAAGCACGCAGATCTTCATTCATATCAGGGTTGTTTTGCCATGCAGGTGGTACCAATAGACGCATAGCACGGACAATATCCATACCGCCGACTAAAAATAGTTCCAACATATTATCTAGCGAGCTTGAATCAGAACCGGTGACATTAACAAATGGTGCCGCATCTTGTAGATCTGGAATCAATGGTGTTTTAAATTTGTAAGATCGCGCTTTTGCCCATTGGCGATTCCCCTCAATAGTATTAATTTCACCATTATGGGCTAAATGTCTAAATGGTTGCGCCAGTGGCCAACGCGGTACAGTATTGGTTGAGAAACGTTGATGGAATAAACAGATTGCGGTTTCCATACGAATATCAGCCAAATCTAAATAGAATCGAGGTAAATCCTTCGGCATACATAAGCCTTTATAGATATTAACCTGATTTGAAAAACTACAGACATAAAACGTATCATCTTGCACTCGTTTTTCAATACGACGGCGAACCATATATAGACGGCGTTCTAAATCAATCTTGGTCCAGCCAGCAGGTGCATTGACAAATACTTGTTCAATTCTTGGTAGTGATGAGAGTGCGATTTCACCCAGAACACTTTTATCGATTGGCACTTCACGCCAACCTAAAACATACAAGGTTTCTTCTGCTAGCTCTTCTTCAACAATTTTACGGCTAGCTTGAGCTTCGGCTTCATCTTGACTTAAAAATAGCATGCCAACAGCATAATTAGCGGCTAAACGCCAACCTGCGTCCTCGGCGACTAGTCGGAAAAATCGGTCTGGTTTTTGCATTAAAAGACCACAGCCATCACCGGTTTTACCATCCGATAATATAGCACCACGGTGTTGCATGCGAGCAAGTCCGTGAATTGCGGTACGCACCACTTTGTGACTTGGTTGCCCTTCAATGTGAGCAATTAAACCAAATCCGCAGTTATCTTTTTCATGATGCTGGTTATATAACATATCATTGCCTCAAATTCATCGTTATTATTTTTTGTGAAGGTATAGGCATTAATCCCATATTAGGTGTGAAGGTAATTAAAAATAAGTTTTAGGTCAAATAAATATTATTTATAAGTCAATATTTTAATCACTTAACCCATGTATATTAATGAAGCTTATATCTTATATTAACCAATTGTTTTTATTGGTTTTAATTTTTTTTTAAGATTAATGCCCTTCAATTTAAAAATTTTTTCATAATAAGAATTAATATCTGATTAAAAAAAGTTTGAGGAAAGGGGTTTTTTAGCCATAAAAATTGACTATATTTGCTGATTTTTTCCAAAATCAGGGAGTTATAATCACCAGATTTATGCTGTTATAATAGATTATCGATTATTGCTTATAGATGAAATATGCAAACTAAAATTACAATTATAGGTGCTGGAGCTGCAGGGCTTTTTTGTGCTGGTCTGTTGGGACAACAAGGTCATGATGTTACTGTTATTGATAACGGCAAAAAATTAGGCCGTAAAATCTTAATGTCTGGTGGTGGTAAATGTAATTTTACCAATCTTAATGTCGAAGCTACCCATTATATTTCTCAAAATCGCCACTTTTGTAAATCTGCTTTAAAACGGTTTAGCCAATGGGATTTTATCCAACTGGTTAATCAATATGGTATTGCCTATCATGAAAAAGATCATGGTCAACTATTTTGTGATAATTCAGCGCAAGATATTATCGATATGTTGGTCAAAGAGTGTCAAAAAGGGCAAGTTAAATTTATGTTAAAAACACAACTTGAAGATGTTGATGCAGAACAACAAGGATTTAAGTTATCTACTTCACAGGGTTGTGTTTATACCGATAAATTAATTGTGGCAACGGGTGGACAATCTATGCCTGCACTCGGTATGACCGCTATTGGTTATAAAATTGCTGAAAAATTTTCTATCCCAGTGGTATCTGTAAAAGCAGGGCTAGTGCCGTTTACCTTACATAAACCTTTGTTAGCTGTATTATCGACGTTAGCAGGAATTGCGTTACCAGTTGAAGTATCGAATGAACGCATTAGTTTTAAAGAGAATCTATTATTTACCCATCGAGGATTATCTGGACCAGCTATTTTACAAATCTCCAGTTATTGGCAAGCAGGAGAAGCCATTATGATCAATTTATTGCCTGACTTTAACTTTGAGGATGATTTTAAACCTCTGTTAGATAATAATCGTAATCAAAGTCTTAAAAATTGTTTAGCCCAAATATTACCTAAGCGGTTAATTGAAGCGTTAATGCAACTAAATTTGATTGTTGATTCAACTGTTAAACAGTTAACTCCTACTCAGCAACAAGCGCTGTATCAAACATTAACAACATGGAATGTAATACCAAATGGAACGGAAGGTTATCGCACCGCAGAAGTAACTTTAGGCGGAGTGAGTTGCGATGCGTTATCTTCAAAAACCATGGCCGCACAAAAACAACCTAATCTTTATTTTATTGGTGAGGTTGTTGATGTAGCTGGTTGGCTTGGTGGTTATAATTTCCAATGGGCTTGGAGCAGCGCATTTGCCTGCGCCCAAGCCTTGAGTCAAGTATAATCAACTATCAATAACACCCATTTGGATATGATATTTTTTCACTTTATATTGTAATGTCGTTCGTGAGATATTGAGTAATTTTGCCGCAGTAATAATTTTACCATTGGCTTGATTTAATGCATCAATGATAAGTTGCTTTTCATAGTTTTCAACTTGTTCAGTTAGATTGCCGGTTATCTCTTTAATATTTGGCTTTTCAAGCTTAGCTTCTTCTTGTGAAGAAGGGCTTGGAAGGTCAAATAACTCGTCATCAAGAACAATTTGTTGTAATTCTCCTGGCTCATTTTGTAAAACCATACTACGGACGATAGCATTCTCTAGCATTCGTACATTACCTGGCCATGGAGCTGACATTAATTGCTGCAATGCATGTTCACTGATGCCGCTGATCACCATATTGACATCAGTTTTATGTTTATCGATAAAATATCGTGCCAATACAGGGATATCTTCTTGTCTTTCCCGTAAGGCTGGAAGTTTGATTAAGCCAACATTTAATCGATAAAATAAGTCACTGCGCATTTTACCGCTTTTTAACAATTCCGCTGGAGACTCATTCATCGCCGCTACAATTCGTACATCAGCATATTTCTCTTTATTTCCACCTAAAGACCAATAGGTTTTTTCTTGCAAGAAGCGTAATAGTTTACTTTGCATTTCAAGAGGCATAGCGTTGAGTTCATCAAGAAATAAAGTTCCGCCATTGGCCAGTTCAAGATAACCTTGACGATTTTCAGCGCCGGTAAAGGCCCCTTTGACTGTCCCAAATAAGGTACTTTCAATCAAGGTGGTTGGTAAAGCACTACAGTTAAGTGAAATAAACGCCTTGTCACGGCGATGGCTAGTTTGATGAATTAATCTGGCAAATAGCTCTTTACCCGTACCTGTTTCACCAACAATTAATACCGGTACATCATTGCTGCCAAGAATATTGGTTTGATCGATAACTTCTTGCATTTTGTTCGACGCAAAAACAATTTCCGGTAGTGGTTGCTCTTTATTCTGATATAATTTTCTATTCAGGCGAAAAACCTGATCTTGCAGTTGTCTTACATTTGATAAATTACGACCTATTTCAACAGCGCCGATGATCGCTTTTTCATGATTATAAAGCGGTACTGTTGTGTGTTGATAATCAACTAATTTACCTACATGATTATAGTAAGTTTGATAAGTATCTTGATACTCCTTACCATGTAAAGCTTGTAGCATAGTACTATCTTCTTTTTTCAAATTAGGGTAAACTTTAAGCATTGGTTTACCGATGGCTTGCTCTATTGAATAACCATCAAGTTCTGCGCTTTCCTGATTGTAATAAATATATTTACCTTCTTTATCAATAATGGCCATTGGCTGATGTATTAGATCAAAAAAATGTTTAAATATTTCCAATGCTTGTAATAATTCAGGATCAATTATCATGATTCTAAAGCCTTTTAAAAATTGGATTATTGTTAAGTATAGCTAGCGTTGATTTAAATATCTTTCAAGTATTACTAAAGATAGTGACAAATTTTCGTCAGAAAAACATATTTCTTACTAAATGACTAGTATTTTATTTGTAATTATTTCGTTAAGATATTGATTATTTGTGTTTTTATAAGTTGGCACGTTGATTGCATTGTAAGTGAGTAATCTTTTTTACTTACCTTTTTTATGTACTAATTAACTGGAGGTCATATGTCCGACACAATTATGTCAAATTATAACAAATTACGTACCGATCTAATAACAAAAGATCGTCGTTTTAGTGCTCAAAACGGCAAACTTTGTTTTGATGGTGTGAATTTGGAAGAATTAGCAAAGAAATATCCAACACCTTTCTATGTATTTTCTGAAAAAGAAATCGATCGTAATATTCAGGAAATCAAAGATTCGTTCAAAGCTCATCCAAATACTAAGATTTTCTATGCGTCAAAAACCTGTTCAGTAATGGGTGTTCTTAAAGCGATTAAAGATGCAGGTATCTATGCAGAAGCGAACTCAATGTTTGAAGTGCGTAAATGTTTAGAAATTGGTTTTCCAGGTAGTCAAATTGTTTTCAACGGTGTGGTTAAAAAACCGGTTGATTTAGAATTTGCCATCCAAAACGATCTTTACATCATCAACGTTGATAGCTTATATGAATTAGATATCATCGATGAAATTTCACGTCGCTTAAAGAAAGTAGCCAATGTTTGTGTGCGTGTTGAACCAAATGTTCCATCAGCAACTCACGCAGAATTAGTTACTGCTTACCACGCTAAATCAGGTATCGATTTAGAACAAGCTGAAGAAACTTGTCGTCGTATTCTTGAAATGCCTTATGTGCATTTACGTGGTTTACATATGCACGTGGGTGACCAAGTGCCAGAAGCAGAACCATTTGCTAAAGCAACCAAAGTATTAGTTGATGAATCACGCCGTTTAGAAGAAGTTTTAGGCATTAAATTTGATTTAATCAACGTCGGTGGTGGTATTCCTGTTCCTTATAAATACGATGATGAAAATGGTAATCCATTACAAGACAACATGTATGCCGGTATTACCGCACAAGATTTCGCTGATGCGGTAATTAGTGAAGTTCACAAATGGCGTACAGACGTTGAAATCTGTATCGAACCAGGTCGTAAAGTTACCGGTTCAGCAGGTGTGCTTTTAACTGAAGTTGCTTGTGAAAAACGTAAAACTAACTACGATTTAGACGGTAACATTGAAGAACATGTTGAATGGAAATTTGTTGATGCTGGTTATAGTGTATTATCTGACAGCCAACACTTTGATTGGTTCTTCTATGTTTATGATGCGTCAAAAATTACTGAACAACATGATGAGTACATTAAATTAGCTGGTCCATTATGTGATGGTGGTGATTATTTCCACGTTGGTGTTAAAGGTGAAGAATTCTTATTACCTAAAGACACACAAATTGGCGATATCATTGCTTTCCTTGATGCTGGTGCTTATACCATCGAAAGTCAAACGGTTTATAACAATCGCCCACGTACAGCTGTTGTTATGATCGATAAAGAAGGCAAAGACCGATTGATTCGCCGTGAAGACACTTACGAGGATATGGTTGGATACGACGTGTATTAATCATGAGCTATCTGGGGCACTTAGTGCTCCAGATATTATAATGTGAGGTTATTTTATGAGTGATTCTAAAGATTCAAGTTTACTTGGTATTAAAGACATTGTGTTTATGAATGTTATTGCCATACTAAGTTTACGTCAAATTCCTAATGTTGCTCCTTATGGAGCGTCAGCAATGGTGCTTTGGCTACTTGCTGCATTTTGTCTGTTTTTCCCATTAGCTATGGTTTGTGGTGAACTTTCTACTGGTTGGCCAAAAGATGGTGGGATATTTGTTTGGGTAAAAGAAGCGTTTGGTAAACGAATTGGCTGGATAGTAGTCGTTTGTTTCCTATTTTCATGCGTGCTTTTCTTCCCACTTATGTTGCAATTTGGCTTTACGGCAATTGGTTACATGTTTAGTCCTGAATTAGCACAGAATCAGGTGTTTATTGGTGTTGGCTCCATGGTGGTATTTTGGATCTTAACATTAATGAATATCAAAGGGATGAAATGGACTAAAATCATTAACAGTGTTAGTGCATGGTTAGGGGTATTTATTCCTGCTGCTATTATCGTGTTATTAGCTATTGTCTGGTTAATGACAGGTCACCCAATGGCAACTGATTATAGTCATGTTAGTGATTGGATTCCAGATTTAAGTAGCTGGGATACTATTGTATTTTTATCAAGCATGATGTTCGCTTTTGCTGGACTTGAAGTGGCACCAATGATTGCTGGTCGTACTCGTGATCCACAACGTGACTTCCCTAAAGCAATGGCAGTATCTGCAATTGTTATTGTCGGTATCTATATGATTGGTACTTGGGCAATTAATACTTTATTACCTGCTGCTGATACTGATATTGTTGCCGGTGTAATGCAAGCGATGGAAGCTGCCGCTCAAGAGTTACATATGCCTTGGTTATTACCTGTAATGGCAATCTGTTTATTCTTTGGTGCATTGGGTCAAATTAACTCATGGTTAGTTGGTCCTATCTATATGTTACAAGAAGCATCAAAAGAAGATAATTTACTTGGCGAACGTATTGGTCGTTTACATCCGGTATATCAAACACCAGCATTTGCTTTAGTTATCCAAGCAATCATTGTAACGGTACTTTGTTTCTCAACATTCGTATCACCAAGTATTGCTGCTGCATATTGGATGTTAACTGCATTAACAACCATTTGTTACTTTATCCCTTATTTAGTGATGTTTATTGCTTACTATCGCTTACGTATTACTCAACCAGATGTACCACGTAGCTTTAAGATCCCAGGTAAAGTATTACCAATTGTTTTACCAGGTTTAGGATTCTTATCTACATTATTTGCGGTGATCTTAGTGTTTATTCCACCAGCACAAATCGATATGGGTGGATATGTTGAGTACATCGCGAAAATTGTTGGTGGTGCAGTGCTTGCAATTGTGTTAGCTGAATGGATATACCATCGCGCACAAAAACGTAATCGCTTGCAACAACAATAAGATATAGAGGAGTAATTTATGTACAAACCTATATTAGAAATTGATTTAGGTAAATTAAAAGACAATGCTCGTGTTGAAAAAGAGCTATTAGCTAAACACGGTATTGAAGTGATGGCTGTAAATAAAGTTTTTGATGGTTGCGTTGAAACTGCCAAAGCAGTTCTTGATGGCGGTATTGATGTTATTGCTGAATCAAGAACCTACAATTTGAAGAAACTTAAAGATGCTTTAAATTGTAAAACTTGTTTACTACGTAGTCCTTGTTTAAGCGAGATCAGCGAAGTAGTGAAATATGCTGATATTAGCTTGAACAGTGAAAAACAAGTTATTCAAGCACTTTCTGATGAAGCGGTAAAACAGCAAAAAGTCCATCAAGTCCTATTAATGGTTGATATGGGGGATTTACGCGAAGGGATTTGGTTTGAACATCTAGACGATATTATCGAAACGGTCAAACTGATCCTTTCTTTACCCGGTGTTGAGCTTTATGGGCTTGGTACTAACTTTAACTGCTATGGAACTGTGCTACCGACAGTGAAAAATGGTGTAGATTTTTTACACATAGCACGCAAAGTAGAAGAAGCTTGTAATATCAAGATCAAATATCTATCTGCTGGTAACTGTACAAGTTACCATCTACTTGATAAAGGGATCTGGCCAGAAGGGCTTAATCACATCCGTATTGGTGGTTTACATGAGTTTGGTATTGAGTATGTGGATATGAAATATCTTGATGAGTTTCATCACTCAAATAAACCTGTCGAGAAAGCTTGTAGTGACATGTATAAATTATATGCACAAGTTATCGAACTTAATAGTAAACCTACCGTGCCTGTTGGTGAATTAGGTGTTGATGCCTTTTTGAACAGCAAAACTTTTGTTGATCACGGTACTCGTAAACGAGCTTTGCTTGCTTTTGGTCGTCAAGATGTGCCTTCGGAAAGCTGTGTACCGGTTAATGATAACATTACGGTATTAGGTCAAACGAGTGATCATACTATCGTTGATATTGAAGATGTTTCTGAAACATTGAGAGTTGGCGATATGATCGTTTTTGAGCTTGATTACACAGCTCTGCTTATGGCTTGCCAAACCAACGGCGTAGAAAAACGATTTGTTTATTAATATATAACTGCTGCTGGGCAACCAGCAGCTATTATTGATTACTAGGCGGTTTACATGGCAACATCAGAACCTCAAGAAAGTCCTTATCCCAGTACTTTAAAGAAAAACTTAAAGAATCGTCATTTATTGATGATTTCCTTAGGTGGTTCAATTGGTACCGGATTATTTATTGGTATTGCAGCGCCACTTAGCACGGTTGGGCCTTTAGGGACCATTATCGCGTATCTACTTGCCGGCAGTATTATGCTGTCAACCATGCTTTGCTTAGGTGAACTTTCTTGTGCATTCCCTCATGCAGGGTCTTTCCAGCATTATGCATTAATGTTTATTCCACATCCTATCTGGAGTTATACTATTGGCTGGTTATATTGGTTAAGCTGGGTACTATCTATGGCTGCTGACTTAACAGCGGCGTCTATGATTGCTCATCAAGTTTTTTCCTCTATTCCTATCTACATTCTTAGTCTAATTATTCTAACTGTTATCACTTGTGTTCATTTAACCTCTGTTCGTGCTTTTGGTGAAAGTGAATACTGGTTTTCAACGATTAAAGTATTAGCTATTATTGCGTTTATTGCAGTTGGTATATATCTACTTTATCAACAATATAATCAAACGCATGAGTTACCTACCTTTAAAACCGATCAAGGTTGGTTCCCTAATGGCTTTTTATCCATCTTTGTTTGTATGACTATTGTGACTTATTCATTTCAGGGGGTGGAATTAATTGGTAGTGCCGCCGGTGAAGCGCAATCACCTCAAACGGTATTACCGAAAATTATCACCGGTGTGGCGTTTCGGATAATTTTGTTTTATGTGTTAGCGATTGCCGTGTTAGCACTGATTTATCCTTATGGTACAACACATGATGAAATTAGCCCATTTGTTTGGGTATTTAATAAAGCGGGAATTAACTTTGCTTCTTATGCGATGCTGTTTGTTATCTTTTGTGCGGCGATTTCGGCTGCTAATTCGGCGGTTTATGCCAGTTCGCGAATGTTATGGTCGATGGCTCAGGATAATTTAGCGCCAAAATCTTTTTCAAAAGTGAATAAACGTGGCGTGCCAACCAAAGGAATATTATTTATTGCTATTATTGCTTTAGTTTCGCTATTTTCCAAGTATATCGCAGCTGAAAAATTATACCTCTATTTAGTAGCAAGTACCGGACAAGTTGGCTGTTTTGCTTGGATTATTATTGCTTGGTGTCAGTATCAATTTCGCAAAGGAGTAAATGAAGGTAAATACAGTAAAGATATGATTAAATTTAAATCCCCACTATTTCCTTGGTTAGCGATGATCTCTATTACCGTTAACATTATTATTATTGTTGGCGTCTGGTTTGGTGAGTCAGGGCATTTTATTTTATTATCAGAAGTGCTTTTAATTTTTGTTATCTTAGTTTCATACTACTTTTTTAAAAAACGAAAAGTTAAGTTGGATAACCAAATAGATTAATCATATTCATTATATATGTAATCACCTAATGATTAATTATCGGTGATTACATACAATCAAATATTAATATTTGCTGACAATACGCAAATTCTATTTCTAACCTATTGTTAGCCAAATTATTTTAAGAATGCACAGACACCTGTAAATACCACTTGCGCTGCTATAGCTGATATTAATAATCCGGTTAGTTTTGATAGAATAGCAATACCGGTATTTTTTAATACTTTAGCAATGCTTTTGGCACATAGTAACATGGCGTAAATACCACTCGAGGCAATCAATAACGAAAGCGCGCCAATCAGATTTTGCATAATACCAACTGAACTCGTTCCCATAACAATGATAGTACCGATGGATGCCGGCCCCATACATAGCGGTATTGCTAATGGCACGACACTAATATCATCATCGTCACTATGAATTTTATTTTTTTCCGGTGAATCATTCATTAAAGCAACAGCGGTAATAAACAGTAATGCTCCCGAGCCAATTCTAAACGCATCGAGTGTAAAACCGAATACACTAAACATGGCATTACCAAAAAAGAATAGCACAATACCAATAATGAACACCGCACACGATGTTTTAAGTGCCGTTTTACGGCGTTGTGCTTCATCATACTGCTTAGTGCCACTTAAAAATGCACTTAGCACAGCTGGTGGCGTCATCAATGCAAATAACTTGGTTGTGGTGGCAAGAATCTCAACAAGATAGTTGTCCATAGTGTTACCTTTTTTTATCACTGGATGTTGCTTGAAATGTGTCAACGATTGTTGGCGGGAATGAACTATAATACCCATAAAAACGGTCACCATAAAGGTGACCTTTTTAATTGGATATATTTTAATTAGTTTATTAAATATGAACCAATTGGAATTAGTTAAGGCGCTCTTTGATACGAGCAGCTTTACCACGAAGTTCGCGTAAGTAGTAAAGTTTAGCTTGACGTACTTGACCACGACGTTTCACAGTAATTGAATCAACAATTGGTGAGTGAGTTTGGAATACTCGTTCAACACCTTCGCCATTCGAAATTTTACGTACTGTAAATGCAGAATGTAAACCACGATTACGAATAGCTATAACTACACCTTCATATGCTTGAAGACGTTTTTTGTTACCTTCAACAACCCATACTTTAACTTCTACCGTATCACCCGGGCGAAAAGACGGGATGTCTTTCTTCATTTGTTCTTGTTCTAATTGCTGAATAATTGCATTTTTCATAATTTTGTCTCTTACTAGTTATACTGAAATATTATTGGCTCGGTTTATCACGATATTCCTGTTGGAATTCAGCGAGTAAACGTTGCTCTTCATCAGTCAGAGCTAGATTTTCAAGAAGATCTTCTCTTCTCAACCAAGTTCGTCCTAGTGATTGTTTTAATCGCCAACGACGAATCGCTTCATGGTGACCAGACATTAATACATCGGGCACCGCCATTCCATCTAACACCTCTGGACGAGTATAGTGAGGGCAATCAAGTAAACCGTTAGCAAAAGAGTCTTCTTCTGCTGATGATTCATGATTTAATACACCCGGAATAAATCTGGCTAATGCATCAATCATTGTCATCGCCGGTAATTCACCGCCACTTAACACGTAATCCCCAATTGACCATTCTTCATCAATTTCGGTTTGGATAACGCGTTCATCTATACCTTCGTATCGTCCACAAATCAAAATCAATTTTTGATATTGTGACAACTCGCAAACTCCCTGTTGGTTTAATTTGCGCCCTTGTGGGGAAAGATAGATTACTTTAGTATCTTCACCTGCTACAGCTTTGGCTGCATGAATCGCATCTCTAAGTGGTTGTACCATCATTAACATGCCGGGACCACCACCATAAGGTCTATCGTCGACAGTCTTATGCTTATCATGCGCAAAATCGCGCGGGTTCCAATAATCTACTGTTAACAGCCCATTTTTAACGGCTCGACCAGTTACGCCATAACAGGTAATAGCTTGGAACATTTCGGGAAAAAGGCTAATTACGCCAATCCACATATTCTTACCTTACCAATTAAAATGCAGGATCCCAATCGACCACAATCATTTTTGTTGTTAAATCAACTTGTTTAATAAATTGTTCTTCAACAAAAGGGATTAAACGTTCTGTTGCTCCAAATGCATCTTTTAGATTTGCTTTAACAACCAATACATCATTAGAACCGGTTTCCATTAAATCAGTTACCTGACCTAAGTCATAACCATTAACTGTTTTTACTCGACAGCCAATCAAATCTTTCCAATAAAAATCACCTTGATTTAGTTCAGGCAATTTCTCAGCATCAACAAATACTTCAGCATTCGTTAACGCATTAGCTTGGTCGCGATCATCAACGCCTTTGAGTTTAACAATCATGTCCTGATTATGCGGTTTAAAGCTCTCAACGACTACTTCTTGCCATTTACCAGCACGCTGGATATACCAAGGTTTGTAATCAAAAATACTATCTGGAAATTCTGTAAACGAAAAAATCCTGAGCCATCCACGAATGCCGTAGCTTGAACCAAGTTTACCCACAACAATTAGATTCTCAGTATTCATCATCACAGTTACTATTACTTAATTAAGCAGCTTTTTGTGCTTGTTTGATCAATGCATTAACACGATCAGAAACAGTTGCACCTAAACCAACCCAATGATTTACGCGATCAAGATCTAAACGTAATTCTTCTGCTTTACCTTGTGCAATTGGATTAAAAAAGCCAACGCGCTCAATAAAACGACCATCACGTGGGTTACGGCTATCAGTGACAACTACTTGATAAAAAGGGCGCTTTTTAGAGCCACCACGAGCTAAACGAATAGTTACCATAACATCCTCTTAAATTAAAAAATAATCTTTCTTTTGCCCAACATGGACAAAATCAAAGCCACAGAATTATACTCTTTCTAGCAAAAAGTGCAATGATTGATTGAGTGTGAAAAAGCTTGGTGGATTCGGTTATTGGCAAGTTTTGTTATGAATGAATATAAATTAATCTTTTAACCAATTTATATTATAGATAATAAGCTTAAGCTATGTTGGTTAATTAGCTGAATTATAATATTGCGATAGTTAGCCTTTTAAATAGCTGTTTGCCCAATAATTAAGACTTTTTACGCTTAAATGCGCGAATTAAAATATCAAAAAAACCTAATGATTTAACCATTCTCTGACCATCAACATATACTCGGATAGCTCTTAATACTTGTTTGGGATCTTTAGATGCAAAGGCAAATGTACCATCTTTTTTGGTTTGTATAGAGTAACGTGATATCCATCTTCCTTTAAAAAATACCGATGCGATGACATAATCGACTTCTTCCCAAGGTATTTGAATATATTTGCGGGGATCTCGCTGATGATAAAATTCGAAAGCTTTATCGCCAATCATAATATGACCGTATTCTGAAAGTCCTGAAAAAGCAGTCGCTTTTACGGTTAAATCTATTTTGCTATTTAATGACTGAACCATTTAGTTGTTTGTATCCCTTATGCAAATTTGAGTTACTCATTACACCCTTTTTCGATTATTTTGAAAAAGGGTGATTAATGTTTGAGGAAAGCGACAATTTTTGCTTTAAAAAGTGCTCTCCTCAATTTTTTTAGTCAAAACGATTATTTCTATAAAAGACCAACAACGTGACCAATAATACCGACTAAAAATAGTCCAAGAATAATTAAAATTGGCGATACTTTTTTACGAAGTAACCACATACATAAGAAAGTTAATAATAATGGCACCAGTCCAGGTATTAACTGATCTAAGTTATTTTGTAAGGTGGTGACTTTTTCTTGGTTAAGCGCTAATCCACTTTGCATTTGAATCAATGCTTGGTGAATACCTTCGGCACCAGCTGGAAGGGAATTCCAATCGATAAATGCACCATTATCTAATTTAACTGTCGATACAATTGGTTGGAATTTTATTGAAACCCATCTTTGCACTAATGCTGCTAGTACAAACATCCCCAAGATAGATGCACCTTTGGTGATTTTTTGTAGCAAACCACCACCTAAATTATCGGTAATTTTTGAACCAGTACGGTACCCGAATTCTTGGGTAAACCACATAAAGCTCCAACGAATAATATTCCAAAATAAGAAGAATAAAATTGGTCCTAAAATGTTACCGCTTAGGGCGAGTGATGCACCAAGTGCGCCGAGCATCGGACGAACAGTAAACCAGAACACCGGATCACCTACACCGGCTAAAGGTCCCATCATTCCCACTTTTACCCCTTGAATTGCAACATCATCAACCGGTGCACCATTAGCTCGTTCTTCTTCTAAGGCTAGAGTTACACCTAGTACTGGTGATGCTAAATAAGGGTGAGTATTAAAAAATTCTAAATGGCGTTTCAAAGCTGCTGAACGATCTTCTTTTGTGGTATATAATTTTTTGATAGCGGGAATCATTGAATAGGCCCAACCACCATTTTGCATACGTTCATAATTCCAAGAACCTTGGAGGAAAGTTGAACGCCAAGCTACCGCTAAACGGTCTTTTTTGCTTAATTGAATTCGATCTGTCATGTTCTTCTCCAAGTTCCTAGTAATCATTCAAAATATCATCAAGTGGATCGCCTTTACTTCCACCGTTTGATGAATTGCCACGTTCAGAAAGGTTTATATAAATCAGTGCTAAAGCGATACCTAAGGCACCGAGTGCAATTAAAGTTAATTGTGATATCGCGGCAACGACAAAACCGATAATGAAAAATGGCCAAACTTCACGGTTTGCCATCATATTGATTACCATAGCATAACCAACGGCAACAACCATTCCACCACCAATAGCCATACCCGTTGTTAACCATTCAGGCATTGCGTTTAACGCTTCTTTGACGGCTTCAGCAGGAATAAATAATAATGCAGCAGCTGGAATAGCAATACGTAGACCTTGTAAACAAACACCTAACATTTGTAGCCATTCTATTTTGCGAATATTACCTTCTTCAGCCGCAGCATCCATTAAGTGTACTAAAGGTACGGCAATTGTTCGCACAATCATAGTTAAAAATAGGCCAGCAACAGCAAGTGGAATGGCGACGGCAATCGCAGTTGATACACCTGCAACACCTTGACCACCAAGCACTAAGATAATCGATGAAGCTACAGCAGCAAGAGCTGCATCGGGTGCTACTGCTGCACCAATATTCGCCCAACCTAATGCAATCATCTGTAATGATCCACCAAGTACGACGCCTGCTTCTAGATTACCTGTTACCAGACCAATTAACGAACAAGCAACCAATGGTTGGTGGAATTGGAATTGATCCAAAATACCTTCCATCCCGGCTAAAAAAGCAATAACTATCACTAGAATGATAGCAACAATTGATAAAGTCATAATAATAACCCCTTAATTAAACTAATTTTGTTCAGCTAATTCTTGTTTCGCTTTTTTTAATAATTCATCCATATTATCGTTTGAATCATTAGGTACTTTGCGAACATCAAATTTCACATTTTTCGCTTTCAATTTTTCGAATGCGTCAACATCTTGAGCGCTCATTGATAACACTTTGTTGACCATTACTTTGCCAACTGAATGTGCCATTGAACCCACATTTAATGTTTCAATATCGACACCACCGTCTAAAGCTCGCAGTACATCTTCAGGGTTTTCGAACAGTAATAAGGCTTTGGTATTGCCAAAACGCGGATCATGGGCAACTTGAATAATCTTTTTAATTGGCACGACATTAGCTTTAACACCAGGAGGAGCCGCCTCTTCAATTAGTTTTTTCCGTAATTCATCTTTGGCTACTGAATCAGAAACCACGATAATCCGGTTAGGATTAGTTGCTTTAGTCCAAGACGTTGCCACCTGACCATGTAATAAGCGCGAATCAACACGAGCTAATACTATTTTCAACTTACCATCACCTAACACAGTACCTTCTGGGATAGTATTTGATTGTTGGTTGTTTACTTGTGGTTTAGCCGCAATTTCAACAGTTGTTCGAATTCCTTCTTGACCTGACTCTATAATTGCTGCAGCCACTTGTTTGGCACTATCCATGGATAAACGTGATGAATAGGCTTCGATCAGCATGGGAAGGTTCAAGCCAGCAACGATAGCCCAATTTGGGTGTTCGCCACAGAGTGTATTGGCTTGATTAAATGGCGTTCCACCCCATAAATCAACTAAAAACAGTACTTCGTTTTGGTTATCGAAAGTAGCTATTGCTGCTAGCATCCGTTCTTTTAAACTATCTGGACTATCACTTGGGTGCAAGGTAACGGCTTTAACGTTTTCTTGCTCGCCAAATATCATCGTCCCTGATTGTAAAATACCTTCAGCAAACTCACCATGAGTTGCTAGGATAATTCCAACCATAACGTACCTCCTAGGTTTCTATATTATTGCTAATATAAAGTTAATAAAATAAAGCAAAGTAATTTTATTTTAGTTAACAAAATAAGCTATTACCTTGATCTGTATCAAAGATTAATAACAATAATTGTCAACTGATTAAATAATCTTCATTTAACTAACATATAAAGATTATGCCATGCTTTCTAAGACTACTGTTCAATAAGAGAATAAATTAGGTATTATTTTATACTAATGCTTTACGAATGAAGCCATTATTTTGTTCTAGTTTTGTTTTTGCTTGCTGAGCGGTTAGTCCGGCAAGAATCATTAAAATAGCTGTTTTACAATGTTGATTACATTGATTTAACGTTGTTATAGCTGTATCTCGGTTGCAATCAGTGGCTTGCATAACAATTGATATTTGCCTTTCAACAAGCTTAGCATTAGTGGCTTCAACATCAACCATTAAATTACCATAAACTTTGCCGATTTTAATCATACTGGCAGTTGTTAACATATTGAGGATCATCTTTTGTGCAGTGCCGGCTTTCATTCTTGATGAACCGGTAATGACTTCGGCTCCGACAATAGGGGTAATGGCAATATTAGCCAAACTAATCATTGGTGCATTAGGATTGCAACATAAACTTACCACTGTAGCGCCAAGTGATTTTGCATATTGCATGCCACCAATAACATAAGGTGTGCGCCCACTAGCCGCGATACCAACTAAGATATCTTTAGCACTAAAATTAATGTGTTTTAGATCATTAATCGCCAATTCAGGTGAATCTTCTGCGTTTTCTACCGCTTTAAATATGGCAGGGTGCCCGCCAGCAATTAATCCAACCACTTGCTCAGGTGATGTTCCGTAAGTAGGAGGGCACTCACTGGCATCTAAAATTCCTAACCTCCCCGAGGTGCCGGCACCAAGGTAAATTAAGCGACCATGATTTAGGAAAGCATGGCTGATTGCATCAACTGCAATAGCTATATTGGCTAGCTGTTTTTCGACTGCGATTGCTACTCGTTTATCTTCATTATTAATAATTTGCAGAATTTCAAGTGTCGATGCGCAGTCAATATTTTCACTAACACTATTACGATTTTCGGTGACCATAGCCGATAGATTAATGTTTGGCATGTGATTTTAATCCTAACCATACAAACGCGATAAGAATAGCAAATAGCATACCAAAACCGACGCCAATTGTAATGACTGATAATCCACCAGCGACAGCTAAAGTATAAGCACTAAGCATAATCATCATTGCACTATACTCACTTAAGTTCTGTATCGAAATAACACTACCTGCACCGATAAGCTCTTTACCTATTTTTTGAATTGACGCATTTAGTGGAACTAAAAAATAACCGCCTAATGCACCAATCACAACTAATAATATATAAGAACTAATCATATTACTTTGTAGCGTGAATGCGATAACCGCCAATCCCATTAATATTCCTGCTGGAATACAGCGAAAGGTATTGGATATTGAAACCGTCGCACTAGCAAGCCCTGCGCCAACAACAATACCTATTGCCACAACCGCATTTAGATTAGTTGGCGTTGAATTGTCGGTAATACCTAAAACAATTGGTACCCAGCTGATTAATAAGAAACGCAGAGTAATGCCGGCTCCCCAAAATAGGCTAGTGCCGAGTAAAGTATAAAGTGCTTGTTTATTGTTGAAGATGATTTTAAAGGTTTTAGCAAAATCTTTTATCATACTCATAAACTTCCACTCAATATCTTGTCGAGCAGCAGGTAGTTTGGGGATAAAAATATTTGCTATCATCGCCAGCCCATACATAACAACACAAGTAAGCAACGCTAATGTAATATCTAAATCAGCAATATGGCCACCCGCAAGTGAACCAAGTAAAATAGCTGCAATGGTTGACGCTTCTATTAAGCCATTCGCTTTAACTAAATTATCGCCAGAAGTAAGTTCTCCTAAAATACCATATTTTGCTGGTGAGTAACCGGCAGCGCCAACACCGACTAAAAAATAGCCTAAAAATGGATTGATATTTAAGCAGATAATCGCTGCGCCTATTAATTTTACTCCATTTGCAATCATCATCGCTTTGCCTTTCGATATACTGTCAGCAAATTGACCAACAAAAGGTGAAAGAAGGATAAAAGGAATTACAAAACCGATTTGCAATGCCGATTGGCTCCATTCTGGATAATGGAGCTGCTTAATAAAAGCAAGGATAGCAAAAAAAATGGCATTGTCAGCGAAGGCTGAAAAAAACTGAGCTAGCATGGTCGCAGCCATGCCAACTGATAACAATGGTTGTTTAGACATATCGAATCCTTGCTGTTATTGATTCTCATCGGCCATTTTGCGTAAGGTAATAAAATCGATTTTACCTGTACCCAATAATGGTAACTCTTTAACAACACGAATATCTCGAGGGATCGCTAATGCCGGGATACCTAAATCCTGCGCTGCTTGATTCAGCTGTTCCCTAGTTAATTTAGTCGAGGTTGTAAATAGCACAATAGCCTCTCCTTTGGCTGCATCGGCTTTTACTGTTGCGCCATGCATGGCATCAACATCGACCTTTTTAGCTAAAGCTTCAACACTTTCAAGTGAGACCATTTCGCCAGCAATTTTTGCAAAACGTTTTAATCGTCCTTTGATAGTTAAAAATTCATCTTTATCAATCGCAACGATATCACCGGTATCATACCAACCTTTATCCACATTACCGTTTTCATCAATAGCAACTGGTTCTTCAAGTACCCCTGGTTTTTCAACCCGTAAGTACCCCTTCATTACGTTAGGTCCTTTAAGTTGTAGCTCTCCGCCATTGCTAATGCCTGGAACAGGTATTAATCTTGACTCCATGCCCGGTAATAAACGACCAACAGTACCAGCTTTAAATGCCATCGGTACATTAAGAGCAACAACTGGTGCACATTCGGTTACACCATAACCTTCTAAGATTCGAATACCGTATTTATCTTTCCATTGTTCACGCACCGCATCAGAAAGTTTTTCAGCACCAGCGACTACGTAGCGTAAACGCATAAAATCGTATGGATGTGCATAACGGGCGTAGTTGGCTAAAAATGTTGGTGTTCCAAATAACACCGTACAGTTTTGGTCATAAATGATTTCCGGTACCATACGATAATGTAATGGGTTTGGATATAAAAACGTACGACTGCCAGAGAACAACGGTAAAAATAAGCCTGCGGTGATGCCAAAAGCGTGAAAAAGAGGTAACGCCGACATAAAACGGTCTGCAGGCGTTGGATCGATAACAGTACGAATTTGTTCGACATTAGCCAATAAACTGCCATGGCTATGCACAACTCCTTTCGGATTGCCTTCTGAGCCGGAAGTAAATAGGACTAATGCCTCGTCTTGACTTGATTGTCGTCGTTTAACTAATCGAGGAATGTATTGATGTACAGCAACGTATAGTTTATCAAAAAAGTTCAAACTGCTACGCAAATCTTCAAGGAAATACCAATTTACATCGTTAATTTCTTCTAATAGGTGATCAAGCTTCCCTTTTTTAATAAATTTACGTGAAGTAATAATGGTTTTTATTTCAGCTGCAGTAATTGCACAGGTTAATCCTTTAGTACCAGCCGTGTAGTTGAGCATTGCTGGAATACGATTTTTAACTGATAAACCAAAAATAGTGGCAACAGTAATTGTTGCATTAGGTAGTAATAGGCCAACTCGTTCTTTCGGTTTGGTAATTTTAGAAATAATACAACTTACACCGATGATCTGCTTAAGTAAGTTTCGATAGGAGGCTTCATGAGTGGTAGGGTCTTGAACCATTCGTGATTTTACGCCATAACGAACTTGAGCTTCGAGTAGAGCCTCAAAAAGGGTTAATTTAGGGCGACTTGCCATTCTGGCATTCATCATAATTTGATGTAATTTTTCACCAGCAATATATCTTCGATCACTTGCTTTTGCTGCGTCAGGCATTGGGATTGATTTTGGTTCCAATACATGAATAGTAATTTTTGGAAATAGACGACGTTTAAATAGGCCTTTTAAGCGACTGGTTAAGGTAAATTCGGCTCCTTCTATCCAAACAGGTACAATGGTCGCCTGAGAACGTGCCGCAACAAATGCCGCACCGTCATAAATCTTCATTAATGATCCGGTTATGGTAATTCGACCTTCCGGAAAAATAACAATTGGTCGGCCTTTTTCAATTTCACGGACCAATTTTTTTATTGCCATAGGACTTAATGGATCCATTGGCACAAAATCGACATAGCGTTTGGCTAAACGAACTAGCCAGTGATTAATATATCCTGCGTAGATAGCAAATACTGGTTTTACTGGTAAAAATACGCCGATTAAAACGCCATCTAGGAAGGAAACATGATTAGGGGTGATAAGAAGTCTGTCTTGTTTTAGGTTATCAAGATTACCTTGAATCTTGACATGGAATAAAATCTTTAAAAAAAATTTTAATATTTTAAATAACATTTGATTTCTCAATTTCCGTGCAAAATTGCACTCTGTCATAATAGTGAAAATAATTACAATATACAAGAAGCTAAATTTCAATTGAATTTAATTTAAATTAAACAATTTGTTATGCGAATTCTTCTAGTTTGAAATATTAATTAATAGACAATAAATAGTAAAAAAGTAAAATAAAAGTTAAATAACTGTAAGGAATGAAAATGTTAGTTTTAACAGCTCAAGATATCCAACAATTTTATACCATGAAAGATGCTGTAGCAGCAGATAAGCAAGCATTAAAAATTTATACTCAAGGTAATAGTGAAGTGCCTTTACGTATTAATTTTGATATGCAAAAAGGACAATGCCTAGTTATGCCTGCCCATATTAAAGAAAACGATGTTGTTGGTTTAAAGATTGTTTCGGTTTTTCCTGATAATCCTAAATTGGGCAAACCATCAGTTCCGGCACAAGTGTTTATGATCGATCCTCAAACGGGCGAAGTTTGTGCGATATTAGATGGAACCTTTGTTACGCAATTGCGAACCGGTGCGGTACAAGGCGCTGCCACGGATTTATTAGCTAAAAAAGATGCTAAACGAGCAGTATTAATTGGTACTGGTGGGCAAGCAGCGGCACAATTAGAAGCTATGTTAACGGTACGGCAGTTAACCGATGTAGCTATTTATGGACTTGATGCCAAAAAAGGCAAGCAGTTTACTGAAGAGATGAAACAACGCTTCGCCCATTTTTCGGCTAACCTCTATTTTTCACAAGATTTGGATGAAGATATTCGCCATGCTGATATTATTACTTCAGTGACTACATCAAAAGAAGTGACTTTCAATGGTGAGCTAGTTAAACCCGGAACTCATATCAATGGTGTAGGTGCTTACACACCTGAAATGCACGAAATCCCAAGTAATATAGTGGCAAAAGCAGATATTCGTGTACTTGATACTAAAGATGGTGTATTTGCTGAAGCTGGTGATATTATCGACCCAATTAATCAAAATTTGGTCACAAAACAAGATTTTTATGAATTGGGAGATTTAGTTATCGATCCGCAAAAATGTCGTCATAACGATCAGCAAATCACGTTATTTAAAACAGTGGGAACGGCAGTTTTAGATGTCTATGTCGGTTATGATATTTATCAGAAAGCTAAACAAAAGGGTATTGGAACTACTATCTAATAATTGTTTTTAACTCCAAATCATCCCTTAACCAAAAATTTGAGGAAAGGGATTTTTAATGTCTAAAATTGGCATTAATAGTGCTTCTTATGAATATTAATAAGAAGTTAGTTCTATAAAATCAAAAATTATAGGAAAGGTTTTTTTAGCGCTTAAAATTGTCGTTAATGGTATTACTTATTAACATCAACAATAGATTAGCCATAAACAATAAAATAATGCGAGGTAAGGGCGGTTCTAAGATCGAAACTTAGCTTTTTAGCTCCTCTTTTTGTGAGCGACCCAGTAATGACATGGCTGCCTGTTTTGGATCTTTATGTTCATAAAGTACTTTATAGATTTGTTCAGTAATAGGCATATCGACATGATATTTTTGTGCTAATGACCAAACTTCTTTGGTATTTCTACAGCCTTCAACCACTTGAGCAATGATCTCTTGTGCTTCTTGAATTGATTTGTTTTGACCAAGTAAAATACCAAAACGACGATTGCGAGATTGATTATCGGTACATGTCAGCACCAAATCCCCTAATCCTGCCATCCCCATAAAAGTGGCGGGATCGGCACCAAGTGCTTCGCCTAATCGCATCATTTCAGCCAATCCTCGAGTGATTAATGCTGTTCTGGCATTAGCACCAAAACCAAGCCCATCCGACAATCCAGCACCAATGGCGATCACATTTTTGACTGCTCCGCCAAGTTGAACACCGATAAAATCTTTGCTGCTGTAGACTCGAAACGATTTACTACAGTGGAATAAATTTTGTAGTTCTGTTAAAAATTGTTCATCAGTTGACGCAACAGTAACTGCAGTGGGTAAACCAGATGCCACTTCTTTAGCAAATGTAGGACCTGAAATAACCGCTAATGGAATTTTGTCACCTAAAACTTCGCGTGCAACATCTTGTAATAATCGTCCAGTATCAACTTCAAGCCCTTTTGTTGCCCAAACAATTTTACTATCCTTTCTTAACAATGGTTTTATTTGTTTAAGAATACTACCAAACGCATGGCTAGGTACAACAATAAGTAAAATTGGTGCAGCAGCAACAGCAGTGGCTAAATCAGCTTCAATTTGCAGTTGCTCAGGGAAAGGGATATCAGGCAAAAATTGCCTATTTTGTCTATCATGCTGCAAAATAGCCATCTTATCTGGGTTATGCCCCCACAATAAGGTTTCATGGCCATTACGTGCTAGTAATATTGCTAGCGAGGTTCCATAAGAACCGGCGCCAATTACAGTCACTGCAGCATCTTTACTCATATATAATCCAATAGACTCGATTAATCAACCAAACAATTACAATTATTGTAAGGTTTCAGTTGCACTATTTTGCGCTTGTTGTTCTTGTTGTTGTAAATAGTTAATGAACAATGCTTCAAAATTTACTGGCTCTAAATTAAGCTGTGGGAATGTTCCTTTATTCACTAGGCTTGAAATAACTTCACGCGCATAAGGGAATAAAATATTTGGACAATAAGCACCAACACAATGTTGAATTTGTGCATCATCAAAACCAATAAGCGAGAAAATTCCTGATTGAGTAACTTCACAAATATACACAACTTCTTCTTGCTGTTTTACCGTTACGGTAACACGTAAAGAAACTTCATGCACTTCATCACTTAATGCTTGTGATGCTGAATTTAGCTCTAAATTCATTTCTGGTTGCCACTGCTTAGTAAAAATTTCAGGGACATTATTGGTTTCAAAAGAAACATCTTTAGTGTAAATACGTTGAATTGCAAATTGTGTTTCTGGTTGTTGTGTATTGTTTTGTTCTGTCATGATAAAACCTTATTTTAAAATTATATTATTTTCTAACCAATGGTAAGTTTTCGCCGTTCCAACCAGCAATACCATCTTTTAATGTAAATACATGTAAAAAACCTTGTTTGACTAATACTTCACCAATACCTGCTGATGTTAAGCCATTTTCATCAATCACAATAATGATGTTTTCTTTAAATTTTTCAATAGTTTTCGCACTAGCATTTTTAATATCAACGGGTAGAATGTTGTGTGATTCAGTAATATGCCCTTTTTTGAAGCTATCTGCTGAACGAATATCAACAATAACCGCATTTTGTTTATTGATCATATTAATTGCTTGCGCGTTATTAATTATTTTCACTTTTGACAATTTAATTTTTACGGTTAATACAATGATTGCAACAAATAACACAATCCAACCTAATGAAAGTAAATGATGATTTTTGACAAAAGGTATAATTTCGAGCGTAACAAAGTCCATACTTTTATGATTACCTAATTTATTAAAAATAAGATAAGATTATAACGATATTGTCTACTGAAATACAGATCTAAAGGGAGAAATCTTATTTTATGCTAATAAGAACTAAAGAATCCTAAGAAGAGAATTAATGTTATTCAGACGATTTATCTTACTGGCATTGCTTTTAGTTACTGTAATCTTGTCTGTTTTAGCCGAACCAAATAATTATGCTACAAATAAAACCGTAAACTTAGATCAAAACATGCAAATAACAGGTGAACCATTATTGTTTGACCTAAATTTAACCTGTCGAGAATTTTTCTAGAAATTGATACCAATGCACCTGATTATTTTCAATATTATGATTGTCCAATACAAGATGAAGGTCAAACATGTTCAATAACTGTAATTTATAAAATCGACGATAAATATCCTAAGTGAACCCATTAATACTTGATAAAAACTATGGGGATGGGGGAACTGAAATATTCATGCTGTTATTGGCATCAATAAAATCCAGTAATGATCGCTAATTCAAAAGATAGTTTATTATATGAAGCGTCGTTTTTTTAAATGAAACATTTAAACGTGATGGGGATGAAATGATTTTTTATTTAATCATAATCGGTTTTCGAAGATTCGATATATAACTTAGTTAAGAAGCATCGCCAATTAACTACTTTGTCATGGAGCAAAATTGTGGCATAAATGGTTTATGTGACATTTTGGTGCATTATTTTGGTGCTTTATGCATTATTATGGTGCATTAATGCTTTTTCTGCTATTATTTAATCACTAAAAACCGTCTAAAATGGTTAATGAAAAACTGGCATCATATTTGCATATAATTTAATAAATAGGCAAAATGCCTTTAAACTGAACAATTATTATATGTCCTCAATGGAGAAGCTACATGTCTACACAAAAAGTTTTAACGCTAATAAAAGAAAACGATGTTAAGTTTGTTGATTTACGTTTTACTGATACTAAAGGTAAAGAACAACACGTTACCATTCCTGTTAGTCAAATCGACGCTGATTTTTTTGAAGATGGTAAAATGTTTGATGGCTCTTCCATTGCTGGTTGGAAAGGCATTAACGAATCAGATATGGTGTTAATGCCAGATGCATCAAGCGCAGTGATTGATCCATTTTTTGAAGATGTAACATTAAATATTCGTTGTGACGTTTTAGAGCCAGCGACATTACAAGGTTATGACCGTGACCCTCGCTCAATTGCTAAACGCGCTGAAGAGTTTTTAAAATCATCAGGTATTGCTGATACGGTTATTTTTGGACCAGAACCGGAATTCTTCTTATTTGATGATGTGCGTTTTGGCTCACCAATGTCTGGTAGTTTTGTACATATTGATGATATCGAAGCTGCTTGGAACTCAGGTACTAAATACGAAGAAGGTAATAAAGGTCACCGTCCTGGTGTTAAAGGTGGTTATTTCCCACTTCCTCCGGTTGACTCGTCACAAGATATCCGTTCTGAAATGTGTTTAATCATGGAACAACTTGGTTTAGTGGTTGAAGCTCATCACCATGAAGTTGCAACTGCAGGCCAAAATGAGATTGCTTGTCGTTTCAATACATTAACTAAAAAAGCTGACGAAGTTCAAATCTATAAATATGTTGTCCAAAATGTTGCTCATGCTTATGGTAAAACTGCGACATTTATGCCTAAACCAATGTTTGGTGATAACGGCTCTGGTATGCACTGTCACCAATCGCTTGCTAAAGATGGCGTAAACCTTTTTGCTGGTGATAAATATGCTGGCCTTTCTGAAATGGCGTTATTCTATATCGGTGGTATTATCAAACATGCTAAAGCGATTAATGCTTTTGCGAACCCAGCGACTAACTCTTATAAACGTTTAGTACCAGGTTATGAAGCACCAGTTATGCTTGCCTATTCTGCGCGTAACCGTTCTGCATCAATTCGTATTCCAGTGGTTACTAGCCCTAAAGCGCGTCGTATTGAAGTTCGCTTCCCAGATCCAGCAGGTAACCCATACTTATCATTTGCTGCGCAATTAATGGCTGGTTTAGATGGTATTATCAATAAGATTCATCCGGGTGATGCGATGGATAAAAACTTATACGACTTACCACCAGAAGAGTCTAAATTAATTCCACAAGTTGCTGGTTCACTTGAAGAAGCTCTTGATGCATTAGATGCGGATCGTGAATTCTTAACTCGTGGTAATGTATTTACTAATGACACCATTGATGCTTATATTGACTTAAAACGTCAAGATGTTGATCGTGTTCGTATGACACCACATCCGGTTGAATTTGAACTCTACTACAGTCTATAAGTCATTATTGTATTACTTAAAGCTTTAACCACCGCTGAAGGGCGGTGGTATCTAATGAGAACGGAGAGCCAACGATGACATTTGATAATGAATCTGATGCAAATCTTGTTCTCGACTCAATGATTACCAATATTTTATTACTTGATAAAAAACTCAATATTCTTTATGCCAATACCGCTGCACAACAGTTACTTGCTCAAAGTTCGAAAAAAATATTAGATAGTTATTTTCCCGACCTATTAGGTTATTTTTCCCTCGATATTGAATTGATGCAAAATGCATTAGAGCAGAATCAAGGTTTTACCGATAGCGAAGTTAATTTAGTCATAAACAATGAATTACATATTTTATCGTTAACTGCACAATTGCTGGCTAATGGCCATGTGCTAATCGAAATGGCACCATTAAATAGTCATAAAAAGTTGAGTCAAGAACAATTACAGCAAGCTCAACAAAATGCTGCCCGTGAATTAGTGCGTGGACTTGCTCATGAAATTAAAAATCCACTTGGTGGGCTAAGAGGAGCGGCGCAATTATTGTCACGAGAACTACCTAACAATGAGTTGCAAGATTATACAAAAATTATCATTGAACAGGCAGATAGGTTAAGAAATTTAGTTGATAGGTTATTAGGCCCTCAAGAGCGGTTACAACAGAAACAACAGAATATACATCAAGCGATCGAACGGATCTATGCGCTTTTATGTTTAGAAAAACCGCTAAATGTTGAAATAATCCGCGATTATGATCCTAGTTTGCCTGAATTCACTCATGATTCAGAACAGATTGAACAAGTGGTTTTAAATATTGTGCGTAATGCCTTACAAGCAATTGATTCAAAATCTGGTTGTATTAAGATTAGAACTAGAACTGCATTTCAAGTCACCTTGCATGGTCAACGTTACCGACTTTGTGCGCGTATCGATATTGAAGATAATGGCCCTGGAGTTCCAGTGCATATTCAAGATACATTATTTTATCCAATGGTTAGTGGTTATGAAGGCGGTACCGGCATTGGTTTGTCTATTGCCCATAATATTATTGACCAGCATAATGGTAAGATTGAATTTAATAGTTGGCCAGGTCATACTGAGTTTTCTATCTATTTACCAATCAAACAATGAGGTTAATGACAATGAATGTTTGGATTGTTGATGATGATAGTTCAATTAGATGGGTTTTAGAAAAAGCGCTTACTAACGCTCATTTTAACTGCATTAGTTTTTCAAGTGGTCAAGAAGTGATTGATGCTTTAGTTAATCATCCACAGAAGCCAGCAGTATTATTATCCGATATTAAAATGCCGGGTATTGATGGGTTATCTTTGCTTAATTATATTAAAGAGCAAATGCCTAATTTACCGGTGATTATTATGACTGCTCATTCAGACCTTGATGCTGCAGTGAATGCTTATCAAAAGGGAGCTTATGATTATATTCCTAAACCTTTTGATGTCGATGAAGTAATTCAGTTGGTTGAGCGGGCTATTTTACAAAGTCAAAGTAATAAACCTAATAGTTCCTCTACCAGCAAAGCTTCTACGGGTATTATTGGTGAAGCACCCGCCATGCAGGAGGTGTTTCGTATTATTGGACGACTCTCTAAATCATCTATCAGCGTACTTATTAATGGTGAATCAGGAACGGGTAAGGAGTTAGTGGCTAAAGCTTTGCATACTCATAGTCCACGCTCACAGTCACCATTTATTGCCTTAAATATGGCTGCTATTCCTAACGATCTGATTGAATCGGAACTATTTGGGCATGAAAAAGGTGCATTTACTGGTGCCGCTCAAATAAGGCATGGTCGATTCGAACAAGCTAACGGTGGAACGCTTTTTTTAGATGAAATTGGTGATATGCCATTGGATGTGCAAACTCGGTTATTAAGAGTTCTTGCTGATGGTCAATTTTATCGGATAGGTGGTTATTCACCTGTAAAAGTTGATGTACGTATAATTGCCGCTACGCATCAAGATTTACAAGCTAGAGTAAGGGAAGGTAAATTTAGAGAAGATTTGTTCCATCGGCTAAATGTGATTCGTATTTTATTGCCACCATTACGTGATAGAGCGCAAGATATACCTAAATTAGCTGAACATTTTTTACGTACCACCGCCAAAGAATTAGGTGTTGAAAGTAAAGTGCTAAGCCCTGATGCTCTTAATCTTTTATGTCTGTTCAATTGGCCGGGCAATGTAAGGCAATTAGAAAATGTTTGTCGTTGGGTAACAGTAATGTCATCCAATAATGAAGTTTATGTGCAAGATTTACCTCCAGAACTATTACAATTATCGGCTTCTGATGCCCCAACTAATTATGAGGTTATTAAAAATGTAACCAATCAGATATTACCAGAAACCGATTGGAAAAAACTGTTAGAACTGTGGGCTAAACAAGCCTTATTAGCTGGTAAAACCGGAATTTTGACGCAAACAGTGAGTGATGTTGAAAAAATTTTATTAAAGTGTGCACTTAATTTTACTCGTGGACATAAGCAAGATGCAGCGAATCTGCTTGGCTGGGGGAGAAATACTTTAACAAGAAAACTCAAAGAATTATCAGATGATAATTGATTATGATAGCATGCCGATTTTTTCGGCAATAAGTCATAATGTTATTATCTAATGTTTTTACCAATTTATTTATTATTATTTTACTGTTTGCTTAAAGTTCATTGAACACTTATTTATTTTTAGTTACAATCGAATGCAAATGATAATTATTCTATTTATCATCCATTCGCTTTTGGACTAAGCTAATAACTAGGAGTTACAATGTATTCATCTATCAAAGTTAAATTTTTAGTATTACTAGCCGCTTTATTTGTATTAGCTGGCTGTGACGATAAAAAACAAGAAGCACCAGTAGCTAATAAAACTATAGCTGTTGAACATGCTCAAGGTAAAACAGATGTTCCTGAAAACCCGAAAAAAGTGGTAGTTTATAACACAGCGACACTGGATATTATTGATGCATTAAATATTCCTGTAACCGGTGTTCCACAATCGGATGTACATTTCCCAGAATTCTTATCAAAGTATGCTGATAAAGCTTATACCAATGTTGGTACTTTATTTGAACCAAATTATGAAGTGTTAAGTTCATTACAACCTGATGTGATTATCGCAGGTGGCCGTGCCAATGATGTTTATAAAAAATTAAGTGATATTGCACCAACTATTTCGCTTGATATTGATCCTAATAATTTTGTAGCTAGCTTAACCGAGCGTACTGAACAGTTAGGCGATATTTTTGCTAAACAAGCAGAAGCTAAAAAATTAATTGCTGATTTTAACCAAAAAATTGAAACACTAAAACCTAAAACAGATACAGCAGGAACTGCCTTAGTGATTATGGTTAATGGTGGTAAAATGTCTGCTTATGGCCCTAAATCACGTTTTGGCTTTATCTTTGATGTATTAGGTTTCAAACCTGCAACAACTTTCCAAGAAGCTGGACGTCATGGTAATGCAGTGACTTCTGAATTTGTGTTAAGTGTTAATCCACAATGGTTATTTGTGTTAGATAGAGACAATGCAATTGGTAATAAAGAAGCTCAATCAGCACAACAAGTTCTAAATAACGAATTAATCCAAAAAACTGATGCATGGCAACAAAATCATATTGTTTATTTAGATTCAACTTCAATGTATATCTCTGGTGGTATTCAAACTTATAGTCAATTAATCGACCAAATAAGTGATGTTTTACAAAAAACATCAGCCAACTAATCATAAGTTATGACAAAAACGGTTTATTTTATTGCAGGCATTTCTCTTTTAATAGCAATGGCTGCATTAAGTCTGTTTATTGGTGCTGGGCATGTGACGTTGGCCGATCTTTGGTCTGATAGTAATATGCGACAAATCTTTCTTGTTAGTCGTGTTCCTAGAACGGTAGCATTACTATTAGCCGGTAGCGCTATGAGTGTTGCTGGCTTAATTATGCAATTACTTACGCAAAATCGGTTTGTTGAACCTTCATTAGTGGGGACAACCCAGTCTGCAAGTCTTGGGCTATTAGTCATGATGGTATTTGCTCCTGGTGCAACGGTAATGACGAAAATGGTGGTGGCAAGTTTATTTGCAATGGCTGGCACGATGTTGTTTATGTTTATCTCACGTAAAATCATCTTTAAATCTGCCTTAATGGTACCGCTTATTGGGATTATGCTTGGCGCAGTAATCAGTGCAATTTGTACTTTTTTTGCCATGTATTTTGATTTATTACAATCACTAGGTGGTTGGGAATCAGGTGATTTTTCTGGCATTTTGCAAGGTCGCTATGAACTATTGTGGTTAGTTGGTGGTATTACCTTACTTGCCTGTTGGAGTGCCGATCGTTTTACTGTCGCTGGATTAGGGCGGGACTTTTCTGTTAATGTCGGACTTAATTATAATAGAGTAATGCTAACAGGTCTGATTGTCATTGCACTTATTGGTGGGATTGTTGTGGTGGTGGTAGGGGTACTGCCATTTTTGGGTTTAATCGTTCCTAATATTGTGAGTTTATTGTTTGGCGATAATGTTCGTAAAACTATTCCGTGGATTTGTCTACTAGGTAGTGGTCTGGTTTTACTCTGTGATATTATTGGACGAGTTATTCGCTATCCCTTCGAAATTCCAGTTAGTGTAATCCTTGGTGTAGTTGGTGCTGTTATATTTTTAGTATTGTTGAGTAAAAAACGTCATGCTGGTTAATCAAAAACGCTTTATTTCAAGTCGAAATACTGTACTGATATTACTGGGTATTGCGCTATTTTGTGTCATTTTTTTCATGACATTCAATTTAAAAGGCAATATTAGTTATATATTGACTCATCGTACTTGGATTGTTTTAACGATGATTTTAGTGGCTTTTTCTGCTGCAACGTCGACTTTGCTTTTTCAGACTGTTACTAATAATCGAATTTTAACACCTTCAATAATGGGATTTGAATCTTTGTTTGTATTGATTCAAACATTGGTAATATTTTTTATTGATGCACAAGGTATTCCTTATATTGGTATTGTGGGTAAATTTATTTTCGAATCATTATTATTAATTTTATTTTCTCTATTTTTGTATCGAGGATTATTTACCAAACTTAAACAAAATCTTCATTTGGTTTTATTAATTGGTATTATTTTAGGTACACTATTTCGTAGTTTCTCCAATTTATTACAACGATTAATGACGCCAACGGAATTCGCTGTTTTGCAAAGCCGTATTTTTGCCACATTTACCCGAGCCGAGCCTGTCTTAATCGTGTTTTCATTAATCATTGCCTCAATTATTGGTCTGTTTTTATGGCGAATGCGCTTTCGATTTGATGTATTAGCATTAGGACGTGATAATGCTATTAATCTTGGGGTCGATTATCAGAAAAGTGTCACTATCATTCTATTACTCGTTTCGGTATTAGTCTCAATATCAACCGCGTTAGTTGGGCCATTCACATTCCTAGGTCTACTTATTGCTAATTTAGCTTATAGTATTAGTGGCTCTAGCCAGCATCGTTTTTTATTACCAACTGCGTTTTTATTAGGCGTGATTTTTCTTGTTGGTGGACAGATGTTTTTAGAGCGGGTCCTAAATATGGTGGGCGCATTATCGATAGTAATTGAGTTTATTGGTGGTTCATTGTTTATCTTCTTATTATTGAAAAAGGTTCCGATGTGATAGAAATTGATAATATTAGTAAAAAGTATCAAACCATACCTGTATTAAAAAATGTGAAAGCAATCATACCTCAAGGTGGTATTACGGCGATCATTGGTCCAAATGGTGCAGGCAAATCAACCTTATTATCAATTATTAGCCGTCTATTACTTGCCGATGAGGGACAAGTAAAAGTTCATAATATGGATGTGGTTAATACGCCTAGTGATAAACTTGCAACCTATTTATCTGTGTTAAGACAAGAGAACCGTTTTACCAGTCGATTGACCGTTTTTGAGTTGGTTGGATTTGGCCGTTATCCTTATTCTAAAGGGCGATTAAATAAAGATGATTTAGTCTATATTAATCGTGCCCTAGAATTTTTAAATTTAACTGAATATAAAGATAGATTTTTAGATGAACTTTCAGGCGGGCAACGGCAGCGTGCTTATGTGGCAATGGTACTTTGTCAGGATACTGAATATGTATTGCTAGATGAACCATTAAACAATCTTGATATGAAACATGCGGTTGCTATGATGAAACAGCTAAGACGAGCTGCCAATGAACTGGGGAAAACTATTGTGATTGTTATTCATGATATTAACTTTGCTTCAGTCTATTCCGATTATATTTTAGCGATGAAAGATGGCCAACTGGTTTATCAAGGCAGTCCTAAACAAATTATGGATTCAAAGATATTAGAGGAAATTTTTGATACACCAGTCAAAATAGAAAATATTCATAATCAAAATATTGCTATTTATTATTAGTATCTAAATTTTTTAACAACAAGGATTTAGAAAATAACTAAATCCTTTTTTATTTCTAACGTTTAATTATTTAATTTATTTATAAATAATATAACTTTTGTTTACATTTAATTTATGTTCAGGTTAAATAACAAGTAGTTTTTTTTTGAGATTAAGTCATGAAATTAGAGCAGATTGCATTGTTAGCTGGCGTATCAAGAACCACAGCGAGTTATGTGGTTAACGGTAAAGCCAAACAATATCGGGTTAGTGATAAAACCATTGCAAAAGTGATGGCGGTGGTAAATGAGTACAATTATCAACCCAACGCAGTAGCTGCAGGTTTAAGAGCAGGTAAAACTCGCACAATTGGTATCATTATTCCTGATTTCGAAAATATCAGTTATAATCGAATTGCTAGCTATTTAGAGCAATTAGTAAAAAAAGAAGGTTATCAATTATTACTCTCTTGTTCTGAAGATGATCCGAAAATTGAAAAAGAGTGTGTTCTGCATTTAAAACAGCGACGAGTTGATGCGTTGGTGATATCTTCGTCATTTGTTGCTGAACCAGATTATGCCTTTTATGATGGTTGGCAAAATAGTGATATCCCTCTGTTCGCATTAGATAGAATATTATCTGTATCAGAGTTTAGGAATGTTGTTGGTGCTGATAAAGAAGATTCAGAAATGCTAGCCAAAGCATTTGATCAGTTAGTTAATGGCACAGTAGTTTATATTGGTGCCTTACCCAATCTATCCGTTAGCCAGCAGCGTATGGAAGGCTTTAAGGAAATTGCATCAAATAGTAACAATAAAGTTGATTTTTTATGTGCAAATAATTATAGTCGTCGTGATGCTGAGGCTACCTTTAGTCAATGGTTAGAATATAATGATTTACCAGATGGTATCTTTTCTACTTCTTTTTCTTTATTACAAGGCACAATTGATGCAATTTTGAAAAAGTTTGATCATCTGCCAGAAAATCTAACTATTGCAACTTTTGGTGATAATGAGTTACTTAATTTCTTACCTTGTAAAATAATTGCGTTATCACAAGATCATAAAGCGATATCAGAAATAACCATTAAACTATTATTTGATAGTTTACATAATAAAAGCTATCAGCCAGGAACCACAGTTATTCCTCGACGCTTAATTTATCGAGGTAGCCTGAGTCGAAAAAGTATTGCTAAAAAATCAATTTAAGCCGTCATAACGACCGCTATTTTCTCAAAAAAACGATCTAGATCACACTTTAGGAATTAATAGATATAATTTACTTGATAATTAACAAGTTTATATTCATTATTGCTGAAACGATTCAATATTATTCAATAACGAACGATTGTGGGATTGCTGAGTTGTTTTTAGTTGACCCAACATTATAACCCAGAGGTATTTATTTTATGTTTCATTTAGTTAAAGAAGATATTCATTTAAATGAACAAGCAACCAATAAAACTGAAGCAATTAAGAAAATTGCAGCTGCATTAACTAATGCTGGTTTTGTCGGAGAAGGATATGTTGATGGTATGCTTGAACGTGAAAGTCAAGCAGCAACTTATTTAGGTATTGGTATTGCTATACCTCATGGTACGCCTAAAACTCGTCATCTAGTTAAAAAAACCGGTGTGCAAGTTTTCTGTTTCCCAGAAGGTGTAGAATGGGGTGATGATGGTGAAAAAGCCTATCTTGCCATCGGTATTGCGGCAAGTTCAGATGAACACTTAGAATTACTTCGTCAATTAACTCACGTACTTGGTGCTGATGGTGTTGAAGAAAGAATTAAGAATATTCAATCAGCCGATGAAGCTCTCGCTATTTTAACTGGCAAAGAGAGTTTAGAAGATAGTCAATTTGTTATTAATGAATCTTCATTATTATTAAATATTCAAGCTGACAGTTTAGCTACTTTACAAGCTTTAAATGCATCACGATTAAAACAACAAAATGCTGTTAATGCTAGCTTTATTACTAACGTCCTTGATAATAAACCGAATTATTTGGGTGACGGCGTATGGTTAAATGACAGCCGTGAAGGTAATTTAAAAAATGCAATTGCGATTAGTCGTACAGTAAGTGAGCTAAACCAAGACGGTAAGCCAGTTAAACTTCTGATTACCATTGCAGCGGTTGATGATAATGTTACAGCTATTGTAAATAACATTGCTACCTTAGCTTACAATCAAAAATTAAACTTACTAATCACTGCAAATAGCGATGATTTTAGCAATATTTTATTATCAGGTTCGCAGTCAGTTTCATCACAACAAGCAGAAACTCAATCTACAACGTCAAGTGCTTCATCAGAAAGTGGTGAATCTAATGGTGAGCTAAGCAGAGAATTTGTCATTCCTAATGAAAATGGATTGCATACTCGCCCTGCATCGGTGCTAGTTAAATTAGTAAAAGAGTTCAATAGTAAAGTGACTGTTGCTAATCTCGATGGTAAAAATGAACCAGTTAGTGCAACCAGTTTAATGAAGATTGTTGCATTAGGTGCAAAAAAAGGCAGTCGTTTACAATTCACAGCAGTTGGTGATGATGCTGAACAAGTATTAGATGCAATCGGTAAAGCTATTGAAAGCGGCTTAGGTGAGGGTGCTTAATCATGGCTTATCGTGTTGCAACTATCACTTTAAATCCTGCTTATGATCTATTAGGTTTTTGTCCTAAAGTTGAGTTAGGTGATGTTAATTTAGTGCAAACTAATGCGTTACTGCCAGCTGGTAAAGGTATCAATGTTGCTAAAATTTTATCTGACTTAGGTATTAAATTAACCGTTGGTGGTTTTTTAGGGAAAGAGAATCGTGATGGTTTTAATTTACTGTTTGAATCATTAAATGTTACTGATAAATTCCAAACAGTCGAAGGTCGTACTCGTATTAATGTTAAATTAACCGAAGAAAACAGTGAAGTTACAGATCTTAATTTTTCTGGTTTTACTATTAGCGAGCAAGATTGGCAAACATTTGTGACTAATTCATTGGAATGGTTGAAAGAGATTGATATGGTTGCCATTAGTGGCAGTTTACCTGCAGGCGTATCTCTTGAAAAGTTCACTGAGTGGATGAAACAAGTAAAAGCAATTTGTCCTAAAGTTGTGTTTGACAGTAGCCGTGATGCTTTAGTTGCTGGGTTGAAAGCTAATCCATGGTTAATTAAACCAAATGATAAAGAACTCGAAATGTGGGTTGGTAGAAAACTAACTACATTATCAGAAATCAAAACTGCTGCTATGGAGCTTATCGATGGTGGCGTAGAAAACGTAGTAATTTCACTAGGAAGTAAAGGTGCTTTATGGGTTACTAAACATGAAGCATGGTTAGCCAAACCGCCTAAATGTAAGGTGGTTAGCACGGTTGGTGCTGGTGATTCAATGGTCGGTGGTTTAATGTATGGTTTACTAACTAACCAATCAATTAAAGACACCTTAGTATTTGCATCAAGTGTTGCCGCTTTATCAGTTGAACAAGCCGGTGTTGGGGTATCAGACCGTCAAGCGGTTACCAACATGTCGGAAAAAATTGAAATAATTGCGGGATAGGAGTATTCATGAATATATATATTGTAGAAGGTAGTAATTCAGGCCCAGTTAATGGCCGTTTAGCTAAAGCGGAATTAGTGTTAGCCGCTAATTCATTAAATTTCAAAGTTGTTGATAATGCAGCATCAGCTGATACGATTATTTCGGTTGGTAATGGTGATATCAGCGATAAATCAGTGATTGGCAAAAAAGTTTATGTGGTAAATGATCTCAATGAAGTTTTTGCTGATCCTAAAAAAATTCTAAATGATGCACAAACCAAAGCGACTGTTTATGATCAATCTGCTAGTTCTGCACCTGTTTCAGCAGCAAATAACGGACAAAAACGTATTGTTGCGGTAACAGCTTGTCCAACTGGTGTTGCGCATACATTTATGGCTGCTGAAGCGATTGAAGAAGAAGCGAAAAAACGTGGCTGGTGGTGTAAAGTTGAAACTCGAGGTTCGGTTGGTGTTGGTAATGAATTAACTCCAGAAGAGGTGGCTTCAGCTGATCTAGTGATAGTAGCATGTGATATAGACGTTGATTTAAGTAAGTTTGCAGGTAAAAAGATGTACCGAACTAAAACCGGTCCAGCTCTTAAAAAAACTGCACAAGAATTAGACAGAGCTTTTAACGAAGCTACAATCTATCAACCAACTAGTTCTGCTTCAACAACAAAATCAAGTAACGAAAAGAAAGGTGTCTATAAGCATCTATTAACTGGTGTATCTTACATGTTACCAATGGTGGTTGCAGGTGGATTAATCATTGCTTTATCATTTGCTTTTGGTTCATTTGAAATGGTTGATGGCGTACAAAAACTGGTAGGTGAATCTCATTTAGCACAAATCGGTGGGCTTGCATTCTCGCTCATGGTACCTTTACTTGCGGGTTATATTGCTTATTCTATTGCTGATAGACCAGGTTTAGCCCCTGGGCTTGTTGGTGGTTTGCTTGCTGTCTCTACTGGTGCGGGCTTTTTAGGTGGTATAATCATCGGTTATTTTGCCGGTTACTTAGCAATGTTAATTACTAAGTATTTACCATTACCAAAAACACTTGAAGCATTAAAACCAATTCTTATTGTACCATTACTTGCTACATTAGCTACAGGCTTAGTTATGCAGTTTATTGTTGGTACGCCGATAGCATGGCTAATGGAAGCTTTAACTGAATGGTTGAAATCAATGGGAACAGCCAACGCTGTTCTGTTAGGTGCACTTTTAGGTGGTATGATGTGTACTGATATGGGTGGACCAATCAATAAAGTTGCTTATGCGTTTGGTACAGGCTTAATTTCGGCTCAAGTATATGCACCAATGGCAGCGGTTATGGCTGGTGGTATGGTTCCACCTTTAGCAATGGGATTAGCAACCTTAATTGCGCGCAAAAAATTTGCCAAAGCAGAACAAGAAAGTGGTAAAGCTTCATTAGTATTAGGCTTATGCTTTATTTCTGAAGGGGCAATTCCTTTCGCTGCTCGTGATCCATTACGTGTTATTCCTTGTTGTATTATTGGTGGGGCAATCACTGGTGGTTTATCATTAGCATTTGGTTCTGAGCTTATGACACCACATGGTGGTCTATTCGCTTTAGCAATCCCTGGCGTAGTTAAACCAGTTGGTGGTTATTTACTATCAATTGTTGTTGGTTCGGTTATTGCGGGTGTCGCTTACGCATTGATTAAAAAACCTGAAGCACAGACTTCTGAATTAGTTAGCGCATAATACATTATGCAACTAAAAACGCCATCATCTGATGGCGTTTTTTTATTCTTGCCTTAATCTATTTTTTTACCCAACGCTGTAAATCTTTTGGGATAAAATTATCCATTCTCTCTAACATTTCATCAGCAACATCTGCTACGATCAATGTTCGATAAAAACTGTCTCGGATAAAGCCTTCTTGTACTGCGTGTTCTAAAAAATTGAGCATAGGTTGCCAAAATTGACTATTTAATAAGGCAACTGGTTTTTCATGATAACCAATTTGCATACCTGTCCATACCTCAAACAGCTCTTCTAATGTCCCTGTGCCTCCAGGCATAGCAATAAAACCATCAGCTAGCTCAGTTAATCTTGCTTTGCGTTGATGCATATTTTCAACAACTTCCAAACGTGTAATACCATGGTGTGCAGTTTCAGCTTTAACTAACCGCTCAGGAATAATGCCAATAACTTCACCACCATGAGCGAGAACGGCATTAGCAATAACCCCCATTAGTCCTTTATTGCCACCACCATAGATTAATCGTCTATTTTGTTTAGCAATGGTCATACCTAATTGCTCTGCTGCTATACGATATTCTGGACGATTACCTTCACTCGCGCCACAAAACACACAAATATTTTTTTTCATCAATTTTACTCTACTGGTTATGCTATTTTCTCGCTATTTTAGCATAGTTTTACCTCGATTTGCTTACAAGCTGAGCAGTTAAACCTAATTAGTGTTTTAGAGATTGACAGAATCGTCATAGATGGTTAATATCTTGTCCGTTAAGTGTTCCTCCATAGTTCAGTCGGTAGAACGGCGGACTGTTAATCCGTATGTCACAGGTTCAAGTCCTGTTGGAGGAGCCAATTTCAGTTTTTAAGAACCTGCTTATATAGCAGGTTTTTTTATATCTACCATTCAATAGATACTTCAAGATCACTTTTATCTGCATAAACATTATTAATTCGCCGTTTAACCATGTTTGAACAGCGATATATAATTATTTTTTATAAGGCGTGTTTTAGCTGGAAAGCCTTATTCTTGCAGAGTATAATTCAGCCTCCCTCCAATTAATACCAAAGTGTGAAATCAACGAAACATAACGTAGTAATTGCAGTATTAATGGCAACTAGCTTATCTTGTGCCGCTATAGGACATTCATCTCATTGGGGATATGAAGGTCAAGAAAAACCAGAAAACTGGGGTAAATTATCAGCAGAGTATTTTATCTGTGAGAATGGTAAAAATCAGTCACCGATCAATATCGATCATGCATTAAAGACAGAGCATGAAAACTTAAAGTTCTCATTCAAACCAAGTAAACAAGAAATTATTAATAACGGACATACTATTCAGGTTAACGTTACTGGTGATAATCAGTTAATATTAGATGAGCAAACCTTTACGTTACAACAATTCCATTTTCACAGCCCAAGTGAAAATACCATTAAAGGTAAAAGTTATCCAATGGAACCCCACTTTGTTTACAAAAATAAAACTGGTGAGCTTACCGTCGTCGCCTTAATGTTTAATAATGGCGAAGCGAATTCTGAAATTGCGAAGGCTTGGCAGCAAATGCCTACGGAAGTGGATAACAAAGCAACTTTAGACAAAACTGTTGATATCAGTACATTATTTCCTAAAACACTCGATTATTATCGCTTTAGTGGATCATTAACAACACCACCGTGTACTGAAGGTGTAAGATGGATTGTGTTAGAACAACCTGTGACCACCTCAGAACAACAAATTGAAAAATTCCACTCAATCATGCATCACAACAACAACCGCCCAGTACAGCCATTAAATGGTCGAATTATTGTTGATTAATAAATGAATTTTGATTGGCTTTATTGATGTTTATTATAAAGCCAATTTTGATTGTTATATTGATTAGAAATAATTAATTGATTCTAAATTATTTGAATGAATTTTTTAGTTGAATTATTTTAATTCCATTGTTTTAAAAAATGATATTTCTTTATAAAAAAGTTTAGTTCTTATGAGATATATACTTAGCCGAACTTTCAATTCCAGGAAAAATGGTGCTTTCATTAATATTTAGTAAATCAAGTTCGTCTAATATTTTTTTTTGATTGTGAATTTTTATTCTCTGAATTTTTATATAATCATTTCCAGTTTCTTCTAAATAAGAATCTAATCCAAATAAAAGGAAAACTCCTGATTGAGATGATATCCTAATATTATTTTTTATTCCTTTGATACAAATAATATTAACTAGATCATTTTTATCTATTCTTGGTTCAAAAAAAGGTTTTTCTTCCTTAATAAAATGAAGGAGTTTTTTGATACTAGGCTGTTGATTAAAACGCTCTCGTTCTTTATGAAAATTAATTGATTCTTTTTCAAAATTGGACAATCTAGCTAAATTAGCAAGACAACTAGCCGTATCAGAATCGTAATATTTAATATGTTCATCATCAATAAAAAATACGATAACTTCTCCCGTATTTTCATTCTTATTTCTATTTGATTTACAAGCAAAATAAAGCGCTACAAGTGGATTAGAAGTTAAGTCCAGTAATCTTGTTGGCATTGAATAATGTTGCATTCGGACTAATTTGTCTAAAGTATATTTATCATTTATAAACTCTTTATATTCAGATAAATATAACTCTCTATATAATATATGTTCTTGTGTTTTATATAAGAAATCATCTTGATCATTTTTCCTAAATAGTGATGGTTCCAAACGATAATGTTCGCATGAATGACCACGATAAAATATATGCTGCAATTTATTGTTATTTTTTATTACTAATATTTGTTCAATAAATTCAACCAAGTTTTCTATATGAATATCATTTGTTTTTTGGTTTTTAAGCATTTAAATTACCAGCTCAGTTTTAAGAAAATTATAATATCCTTTTTTATACAAATAGAGTGGAGCATCAATTAACCCAATACTATTTATTGG
>NZ_NASD01000016.1 GCF_002142155.1 Gilliamella apis
CAATAAGATAAGTATTAAACATTACATTTGTAATGTTTAATAATCCATCAAACTAAAATCACAAAAAATGTACATAGAATATTAATCTAAAATTGATGATATGTAATATTTTTTTATGTAAACATTTGTTAAGCAATATATTAAGCAATAATAAAAATGTTGCGAAACAGTTTTTTTGAGTGAGTTATTGTTCCGATTTTATAATTACTTACGATTCAAGCAACTTTAACAAATATTGCTTGCTAATAGCAAAGCCATTACAATGAAGCACAATTAACCATAACTCTTTTATTCCTATGATTACTTATGTTAATGCCACTTTAGATGATTTACCTTTTATTGTTGATGTTTATAATTCAACCATTGCTAGCCGTCAAATTACCGCCGACTTACAACCTGTTTCAGTCGAAAGTCGCTATGCTTGGTTTGAGCAACATAATCCGCAAAAACGTCCGCTTTGGTTAATCAAATATCAAAATCAACCTTGTGGCTGGGTCAGTTTGTCATCTTTTTATGGTCGTCCAGCTTATGATAAAACAGTTGAAATCAGTCTATATCTTCATCAAGATTTCCGAGGTAAGAAAATTGGCCAAACCACGGTGGCACAGATTGAAGCTTTTGCCAAACAAGCGGGTATTGATGCTATATTGAGCTATGTTTTTGGCCATAATATTCCAAGCATTAAGCTATTCGAAAAAATGCATTATCAACAATGGGCATTATTACCCAAAATTGCTGAACTTGATGGTATTAAACGTGATTTGGTTATTTTAGGTAAACGATTTGATTAAACTAATTATCTAATTTAATGTGAGTTTTTCAACGGAAACTTTAGCATATGTCTATCTTAAAAAATGTTCAACCGCTCTATAATCAAGCGAAAATTACCAGTATTTTGATACTGATTAATATTGCCTGTTTTTTTATTTCTCGACTACTTGATGAGCGGGGATTCTCAACATTCAGTCAGAATAGATTCCTGATTGATTGGGGTGCTGATATTGCTCAATTAACTTTTTCTGGGCAATATTGGCGCTTATTTACTAATATTTTCATGCATGTTAGCTTAACCCATCTTGCCATGAATATGTTAGCATTGTGGAGTATTGGCACTATTCTAGAACGCTTGATACCACCATTAGCATTTATTGGCATTTATCTATTATCAGGATTATTTGGTAGTTTAGCCAGTGATGTTGCCACTATTAATTATAATGTCATTAGTTGTGGCGCATCAGGTGCAATTTTAGGGATTATTACCGCATTACTTGCTTATAGCTTAATTAATCGTACTGACTTACAAGAGATGCCAATCAAATCAATCGTAGTCAGTTTATTACTGACCTTTGGTTTAGGGTTGCTACCTTCTATTGATAATATGGCGCATATTGGTGGAGCAATCACAGGGCTTATTTTAGGCGGATTAATTAGCTTTTGTTTAGAAAAATTCCGCAATCAAAAACAGATCTGCACAATATTAATTATCACGATATTAATAGTTTCATCTTTACTTTTATATTGGGGCTATCAGCATTATCAATTGATAAGTGGCTATCTATATTATTAAAAATAAGGCGCAAATCAGATATTGCGCCTTGTTTATATTCTGTTTAATTGTAAATTAATAACTACTTAACACTCTGGCCGGATCGATTTTACAAGCTCTTTGCGCTGGATAATAGCTGGCAATCAAACTTAGTAACATAGCCGTAATAAATACCAAGATGACATCCAAAAGATGAATTTCTGATGGTAAAAAATCAACAAAATAGATATTGCTGTTTAAAAATTTGTGCCCCATTATTGATTCAACCGCTGCCATAATATTGGAAAGTTGCCATGCCAAAATAGATCCAAGCAATACACCAATCACACTACCAATTAATCCAGAAAGCACACCATACCAAATAAAAATGCGTTTTATTAGACGATTAGTCGCCCCGAGTGTTTTTAAAATAGCAATATCACGTTGTTTATCTTTTACCGCAATAACCAGCGTCGACACAATATTAAAACAAGCCACACCAATAACCACAATCATCGCTAAATACATAATTTGTCTAATCATTTGAATATCACGATACATGAAGCCAAAGGTATGTTCCCAACTGTTAAAACTAAGATCTTCTTCCAGATTCAATATTGCATGACCAATAATAGCACTAGCTTGATAGACATTATCAACATTAAGCATTAATCCCGTGACACTGTCACCAATAGCAAGTAACTTTTGTGAATCAGCTAATGGTAATAATGCAACATTGTTACTTAACGTACCACTTAGATCTAAAATACCGTGTACTTGCAAACGAACACGACGAGGAGGCTTAAGTTGCTCAGGATTGTTTGATACAGGAATAAGTAAGGTAACCCACTGCCCTTCATTAACTGCTAACGATTTAGCTAATCCGGCACCTAAAATGATTTGTTGGCTATCAGCTTTAAAATCTTGCCATTTATTATTAAGTACATAGCTAGGTAAAGAACTAATTTTCTGTTCTTGTTCAGGATCAAGTCCTTGTACTTCAACAGCACCAAGCTTACTTCCATTTTCAATCAATCCGGTAAAACTAACATAAGGCGTCACCGATAAGATATTTTTGTTCTCTTGTAACTCGGTTTGTACCTGTTGCCAATTATCTAAATTGCCATATTGTGAATAAATTTGGCCATGTGGTACTACCGATAACACCCTATCGTTGAGTTCTCGTTCAAAACCATTCATGGCGCTTAAACCAATAATCAATGCGGCAATACCGATAGCAATGCTCAAAGTTGAAATAATTGATATCAACGAAACCATGCCACTTTTACGGCGACCTTTACGAAATTTAATGGCTGTAATTAATGATAAATTCATGTTTAATTATCCATTCACCCTTAATTAACAGAATTACTGGCAGATAACTGACCATCACTCATAATCAACTGTTGATCAAGTTTGTTCGCTAAAACTAAATCATGAGTTACGACTAAAAACGCTGTGCCGTGTTCACGGTTAAGTTTGATTAACAGATCAAAAATGGCATCAGCGGTTGATTTATCTAAGTTACCAGTAGGTTCATCGGCCATCACTAAAGCCGGATTATTTATCAATGCCCTGCCTATTGCCACTCGTTGACGTTCACCTCCAGATAATTCTGCAGGACGGTGATTAGCTCGTTTAACTAAATTTACCGACTCTAGCATTGCCATAGCGCGTTTTTTAGCCTCATTTGGAGAGGTACCAGCAATTAATAACGGCATCGCCACATTTTCCAATGCAGTAAAGTCTGGAAGTAGATGATGAAACTGATACACGAAACCAATTTCTTGATTACGTAAATGTGCTTTTTCTTGTTCTGATAACTGATTAAGTTGTTGTGATTTAAATATAATTTCACCTGAAGTTGGTTTGTCTAATCCACCCAATAAATGCAATAAGGTACTCTTTCCAGATCCTGAGCTACCAATAATAGCGAGTAATGATTGCGGATAAATATCAAATGAAACATTTTTTAGTACTTCAGTGACCATTTTGCCTTCTTTATAGGTTTTATAAAGATTTTTAGCCGAAAGAAGTGGCTGTAAATTATTCATAACGTAAAGCCTCCGCTGGTTGAATATTGGCTGCACGGTAGGCAGGATAAAGTGTTGAAATTAGTGATAACATAAGTAATCCGAAAATAATAAATACTATCTGTGAAGGCTCAACCAAACTAGGTAATTCAATACCAGCAAAGGATAATCCAAGTACTGACATCAATTCATTGAGATAGGAAGCCAGTAACAGTCCTATAGCACTACCAAGTAAAGTACCAATGACACCAGAACTAGCACCTTGAATAATAAAAATCAGCATAATTTTAAAACGTGACAAGCCTTGCGTTTTTAAAATCGCGACTTCTCCTTGTTTTTCCATAACCAACAAACTTAATGAAGTAATAATGTTAAAAGCTGCCACAATTACAATCAAACTGATCAATAAGCCCATTACATTTTTTTCCATCTTGATTGCTTGAAACAATTCACCACGTTTAGCTCGCCAGTCAGTAAAAACTAAATCATCGGGTAACGAACGATTAGTTACTGATGAGATGTCCAGTGGATGTGTTAAAAATAATCGCCAACCACTAATATTATTCGCTGGATAACGTAATAAATTTTTGGCATCAGATTGATTGATATAGATTAACGCTTGGTTAATATCATGATTGACCGAAAATAAACCACTTATAGTAAACAAACGTTGTGAAGGAATGCGTCCAACTGGTGTTATCTGGCTAGCATCGGTAACCATTAAGCGAATTTTGTCACCAACCAAAACACCAAGTTGATTAGCCAATGTCTGTCCCAGTATCACATTATAGCTACCCGCTTGTAATGAATCGATTGAACCTGTATAAACATAATTTTCTATTGGATCATGATCCTCTGCGGTGATACCCATTAAGGTACTAACCGTAATACTTTGTTGACTTTGTAGTACCACATCACCGGTAATTATTGGCGTAATTCGTTCAACGCCAGGGGTATTTTCAAATTGTTTAGAATGAATGACTGTTGTATTGATTCTTCCGGTTTTTGAAGTAATTTGCGCTTGGGGGAAAAACTTTAAGATACTATTTTGCATCTGATCTTCCAATCCATTCATTACCGACAAAACCACAATCAAACCGATAGAACCGAGCATGATGCCAATCATAGATAGCCAAGAAACAAAGCGACCAAACCCATCGGTTTTTTGCCCGTATACATAGCGTAAACCTATATAAAATACTAATGGACGAAATATTTTTGACATAATAGTTATAAAGTACCTAAAGTTTTCAATTAAGTTTAACCAGTTAAATTTTAACTGCTTATCATACAGGATTAAACAGTTATAGAAAACAACCATATAATTACGTTATAATCTTAGGCTAACTTTGTCGCAATTATCTATTATTCTAACATGTCAAAAAAATACAATATTTCTAACATCATTCCTAAAAAATCAGGTGAAGTAAAACAAGTCGGTCAACTTGTTGGTTCTTCCCTATCCCAATTTTGTGCACAGGCTATTGCTGCGCACGATGGTTTAGTGGTGATTGTTACCGATGACATGCAACAAACAACTCGTCTTCATGAAGAGTTGAAACAATTTTCAACTTTCCCATCGATTTTTTTCCCCGATTGGGAAACACTACCTTATGATAGTTTTTCACCGCATCAAGATATTGTTTCCGAGCGGCTATCTTGTCTTTATCAACTTGGTCATTTAACTAAAGGTGCCTTAATCCTACCAATTAATACTCTTATGCAAAAAGTATGTCCACAAAACTACTTAGGTGGGCATGTATTTATGATGAAGAAAGGCTTAGCTATAAGCCGTGAAAATCTGCGATTACAACTTGAAAATGCCGGTTATCGTTCAGTAAGTCAAGTCATGGAGCATGGTGAATATGCTACTCGCGGTGCGCTATTTGATATCTACCCAATGGGCAGTGAAAAACCATATCGTATCGACTTTTTTGATGACGAAATAGATAGTATTCGCACTTTTGATGTTGAAAGCCAGCGAACACTCGATGAAATTAATGAAATTCAACTTCTTCCAGCCCATGAGTTTCCATTTGATAAAGCATCCATTGAACTGTTTCGTAGTCAATGGCGAGAGCAATTTGAAGTAAGACTCGATCCTGAAAGTATCTATCAACAAGTCAGTAAAAATATTTTACCTACAGGTATCGAATATTGGCAGGCACTATTTTTTAACGAGCCACTCACGCCACTATTTTCTTACTTTTTATCCAATACGTTGATCATTAACACAGCCAATATTGAACAATTTGCTAATAAATATTGGCAAGATATCACGCAACGTTATGAGAGTCGCAAAGTCGATCCGATGCGACCATTGTTAACGCCAGCGGTAATCTGGTCAAAAACCGATGAGATCTTTGCCCATTTTAAACAATACCCTCGAATCACAATATCACATACTGAAATTAGTGATTCGAACAAAAGTGTTAATTTACCATTTAGTTTTTTGCCAGAGATTGCGATACAAATTCAGCAAAAACAACCTTATTTACATTTTCAGCAATTTACTCAAGATTTCCATGGTAAAATCATTTTTTCAGTTGAATCGGAAGGCCGTAAAGATGCCTTACAAGAGATCTTAGGCCGAATGCGAATACATCCGACATCCATCTCGCAACTTGATCAATTAGCCAATACCGAAAATCGCTACTTTTTAATGATCGGTGCCAGCGAACAAGGTTTTATCGATCAGCAACAAAATTTCGCTTTTATCACTGAAAACGAACTATTAGGTCGTCGGGTTATTCGGCGAAAAAAAGAGAGCAAACAGGCGATCAATACCGATAGTTTAATTCGTAGCTTAGCCGAATTAACCCCTGGCAAACCAGTGGTACATTTAGAGCATGGAGTTGGTCGATATGCGGGTTTAACAACATTAGAGACCGGTGGTATAACAGCCGAATATCTTATCTTGCTCTATGCGAATGAAACTAAACTCTATGTACCGGTTTCATCACTAAATTTAATTAGCCGTTATTCAGGTGGTGATGAAGATAATGCCCCGCTAAACAAATTAGGAACGGATACATGGAGTAAGGCACGACAAAAGGCAGCCGAAAAAGTACGAGATGTTGCCGCTGAATTACTTGATATTTATGCTGAACGAGAAAGCAAACCTGGCTTTGAATTTAAACAAGATCGTGAACAATATGAGCTGTTTTGCCAAGCTTTCCCGTATCAAGAAACTGACGACCAACAAAATGCCATTGGTGCAGTTATTGGTGATATGTGTTCACCTTACGCAATGGATCGATTAGTCTGTGGTGATGTTGGTTTTGGTAAAACCGAAGTGGCTATTCGTGCCGCATTTTTAGCAGTGATTAACCATAAACAGACCGCCGTATTAGTTCCGACCACATTACTGGCTCAGCAACATTATGAGAGTTTTTGTGATAGATTTGCCAATTGGCCAATCCGTATCGAAAGTTTGTCTCGATTTAAAACCGCTAAACAGCAGCAAGCCATTATTCAAGAACTTGCTGAAGGTAAAATCGATATTGTCATCGGTACCCATAAATTATTACAAGAAGATGTAAAATGGCAAGATTTAGGCTTATTAATTGTTGATGAAGAACATCGCTTTGGTGTTCGTCAAAAAGAACGAATCAAAGCAATGCGCGCCAATATCGATATACTCACTTTGACCGCCACCCCTATTCCGCGTACCTTAAATATGGCAATGAGTGGTATGCGTGATTTATCAATTATTGCCACACCACCTGCACGTCGATTAGCTATAAAAACCTTTGTTCGAGAATCTGATGATTTAGTTATTCGTGAAGCAATTCTACGGGAAATTCTCCGTGGTGGTCAGATTTATTATCTACACAATGATGTGTCGGACATTGAAAAAGTGGCAGAAAAACTAACGGAATTGGTACCTGAAGCTCGTGTTGCTATAGGCCATGGTCAGATGCATGAACGTGATCTTGAGCGAGTTATGAATGATTTTCATCACCAACGATTCAATTTATTAGTATGTACAACTATTGTCGAAACAGGAATCGATATTCCTAATGCCAATACGATTATTATCGATCGTGCTGATAAATTTGGTCTTGCACAATTACATCAATTGCGAGGTCGAGTTGGGCGTTCATATCATCAAGCCTATGCTTATTTATTGACACCACATCCAAAATTATTAACTAAAGATGCTAAAAAACGTCTTGACGCTATTGCTACTTTAGAAGATTTAGGTGCTGGATTTGCCTTAGCCACCCATGATCTTGAAATACGAGGTGCCGGTGAGTTACTTGGTAGTGATCAAAGTGGTCAAATTGAAACAATAGGTTTTAATTTATACATTGAATTACTTGATGATGCGGTTAAATCACTTAAAGAAGGCAAAGAGCCTACCCTCGAATCACTACTTAATAATCAACAAACTGAAGTTGAATTACGGTTACCAACACTGATTCCAGATGATTTTATTCCTGATGTAAATACCCGATTATCACTATATAAACGAATTGCGAGTATTGAAAACCTAGATGAACTTACCGATATACAAGTTGAAATGCGAGACCGTTTTGGTCAATTACCCGATCCAGTGCTATTTTTATTAGAAACGACTAAAATCCGCTATCAAGCAAGTAAATTGGGCATTACAAAAATCGAATATGGTGAAAAAGGCGGCTTTATAGAATTTGGCTCTAACAACAAAATTGCGATAGATTATTTAATCGAAACGATTCAAAAATCGCCAAAAAATTATCGCCTAGAAGGAACAAATCGATTAAAATTGCTTAAATCTGATTTACAGCGAGTTGATCGCATTGATTATATTAAAAATTTATTAGCTGATTTTGCAGAGCATCAAGAAAAATAGCTAAAAATATAACAGAATATAAAGAGTAAAAATGAAAAAGACGACACTGGCTGTTGGCGTTATCGCTATATTAGGTTTAAGTTATGTCGGTATTGTCTGGCATACAGGAAACCTAATTGAAAGCAATCTTGATAAATCATTAACGCAAGTTACTGAGCAATTTAACAATAGTCAAAATGTGTTTAAAATCAACATCAGCCATTCTAATGATGAAAAACAGCTATTTTCAACCAAAACTCATATTAATATGACCCTATCTTCCAAAGATGGCAGTTTTGCTGATGTTTTAACGCTTGCTGATAAAGATTTCACAATCCATCATGGTCCATTACCAATCGCGGGCTTAAAACAAGGCATATTTTCACCGCAAATGGCTTGGGTGGAATATGAAACTAGCGAAGAATCTAATCCATTATTATGGAAGACTAATGGTAATCGCCCCTTTATTACTGGTTATATTAGTTTAGATTATAGTAATAATATAATTATAAAACTTTTCAGCAGGAAAATAATTCATCATAGAGAAACAGATAATCATATTAAATTCGAATCCGAATTAGGCAATGGTAATTTCACATTTATTAGTAATATTGATTCGGCTATCCCTTCGATAACACTAAATTTAGATAGATTTCACACTAAAAAATCAGTTCAATATATTACATTAGATAAGCTTCACATTGATCTTGATGGCGAAAAACAGTCAAATATGATTCGTTATAATTTGAATTTAGATTCTTTAAAGACTAATTTAAAAGATATTTACTTCAATTATGAATATGACTATGACAAACCTGATAACAATACCTTTTTAATTGAAAATTTAAAAGCAAATGGGATTATTGATTACGTTAATCAAAATATAACTTTAAATACTAATCTTGATAAATTCAGCTTAATGGCTGAATCAGATGAACAACTACCCTCTACTAAATTAGACAAACTATCTATTAAGCAAAAAATCGATTTAAGTGATACTCGCGTTCTTAATGGCTCGTTCACTTGCAGTGTTGACTCAATCTTATATGGACAACAGAACTTAGGTAATGCAAATATAGATATAGATTATCAAGGTATAGATAAAGCACTGTTTGGTGATGGATTCATAAATGGAGATGCTACAGATAATCAACCTATTCACAGTAAAATTGAACTTAAACAACTAAATTGGCACAATCTTGATGGTGATATCAATATTAGTGGCATAACGACTATCAACAATTTTGATAACACCATGTTAGACGATGACAATTTAAATAGAATCAATAGTTTTAAATTAAATATTGATGCACCACTTAAAGTCTTAGCCCGTAGCTATGCTCAATTTCATCATCCAGAAAATAATGAACTAACTGAACAACAGCTTAACGAATCGAAACAAATCGTTAAAAATCTATACCAACAGATATTAAATAATTCACCACTATTCAAATATAATAAAGGTGACGAACAAGGAATATTTACTAATATTGATATCCCTAACAACAGTGGCCAAGCTAACGTTAATGGTGATATTTTTAACAAAGATGATATGCTTAGTCTATTTTAAACTAGCTTAGTCATAATTTAACTAAATAACTAAATCATATTTTAATGAAATATATTTATAAATAATTTAAAGAAAATAGAAGGTAAGAGAGTAAACATGAAGAAAAGTACACTGGCAATTGGCGTTATTGCAATATTAGGCCTTGGTTATGTTGGTATAGCTTGGCATACAGGCAATGTAATTGAAGCTGAGTTAGATAACACATTAAAAAACATAACAAAACAAGTTAATAATTTACAGAATGATGTTGAAGTACAAATCACCCATTCTAATGATGAAAAAGGTATTTTTTCAACTAAAACACATATAAAAATTATAGCTCAGCCAGATGATGAATTCGATCCTATTACACTATACGATGATGATATCATTATTCATCATGGCCCATTCCCACTAGCAGCCTTAAAACAAGGTACTTTTTCGCCACAAATGGCGTGGCTTGAGTATCAAGGTACAGAAAAATCTAACCCAATTTTATGGAAACTTGCTGGTAACCGGTCATTTGTAAATGGGCATATCAATTTGTCTTATTCTAATAATCTAACCTTTAATATGACCACCCAACCGCTTGTTTTGAGTGATGAAGATCTTATTTTCCAATTTCTTGAAGGTAAGCTTGAACTAGGCCAAATAAATTATGAGGTGTCTAGCAACCTAGACTATGAAAAACCTTCTTTTTCAATATTTATTGATAATTTAAATTATAAAAGACACGATGGTGATGAAATTAAACTAAAAAATTTAAAAGTTATTAATAAAATTGATTATCAAAATTATTTCTTCGAAGCACAAAATAGAGTTGATGATTTATTTATTAATTTAAAGGCTAATACCAACAAACCAACAATTGTGCTTAAAAATTTTGTAATGGACTATAAACTTGCCAATAAAACAACTGGCCTTGAAGGTAATATGGATATTGCAATTGATGCCTTTAATTACGGCAAGCAACAAATGGGAAATGGTACTCTTGAACTTAATGTTCAAGGATTAGATAAATCATTTTTAGACGATTATACGCAAATATCTTGGTTATTAGATTCAACTAATAACTCAAACATCACCAATACTAAAATAGACATTAAAAAATTTCATTGGCACAATGCTTCTGGTGATTTCAACTTTAGTGCATTAGTTGATATTGCTAACCTTAACCAAATGACAATTTATGATAGAGACATTGACAAAATTAACCAACTTTCAATAAATCTTGAAGCGCCATTTGCTGTAATGGCAAGATTTATGTCACAAATAGAAGCTCCTGAGTCAGAACAAATAACCGACAATCAGCTGCAAAAAACAAACAATAATTTACAATTAATGGCACAAATGGCACTGAGTACTTCGCCATTAGTCACCTTTAAAAAAGGTAATACCTCTGGTATATTTAGCGAACTTGATTACTCAAAATCAAAAGATCAAGTAACCATCAATGGCAATAAAATTAGCAAACAAGAATTTCTTAACAATTTAAACTTCTAATCTAAAAAATTCCGCCTATCATCAGGCGGAATTTCATTTAAAAACAATTTAATGAGTCAATATTTATATGAACACTAACTCTTCTGCTGTGCCTGAAAATCAATTTAAACGATCAATGAAGACTCGCCACTTAATCATGTTATCACTAGGTGGTGTTATAGGAACTGGATTATTTTTTAATACTGGTTATATCATTGCTACTGCTGGTGCTATCGGTGCAATTATTGCTTATTTAATTGGTGCAATTGTTGTCTATTTAGTTATGCTTTGCTTGGGTGAGCTGGCTGTCGCGATGCCTGAAACGGGCGCATTTCATACTTATGCATCAAAATTTATTAGTCCTGCAACGGGCTATACGGTTGCTTGGCTCTATTGGTTAACCTGGACTGTAGCATTAGGATCAAGTTTTACTGCTGCCGGTTTATGTATGCAATATTGGTTCCCACAAGTATCAGTTTGGATTTGGTGCTTAGTTTTTTGTGTAGTCATTTTCTTGTTAAATATTATTACCGCACAATTTTTTGCCGAAAGTGAATTTTGGTTTTCCATTATTAAAGTGATTACCATTATTGTATTTATTATCGCTGGTAGTGCGGCTATCTTTGGGTTTATTCCAATGAAAAATAACCTACCTGCGCCATTTTTGCATAATATTACTGAACATGGCTGGTTTCCTAATGGTATTATACCGATTGTTATGACCATGGTATCAGTGAACTTCGCATTTTCAGGAACAGAACTTATCGGTATAGCCGCTGGCGAAACCCATCAACCAGAAAGAACCATTCCCTTAGCGATTAAAACCACTATTCTAAGATTGATTATCTTTTTTGTTGGTACCATTTTTGTGTTAGCTGCCCTGCTACCAATGGAACAAGCAGGAGTTATTAAAAGTCCATTTGTCGAAGTATTTGAAAGTATCGGTATACCTTATGCTGCTGACATTATGAATTTTGTTATCTTAACTGCCATTTTATCCGCAGCTAACTCTGGATTATATGCTTCTGGTCGTATGTTGTGGTCGCTATCTAATCAGGGTACATTACCAAAATGCTTTGGTAGATTAAATCCCAAAGGTATTCCAACTACCGCTATTGCCGTTAGTATGATTGGTGGTTTATTAGCACTGTTTTCCAGTGTTATTGCACCAGATACTGTGTTTGTAGGCTTAACGGCAATTTCAGGATTTGCCGTCGTTGCTGTTTGGTTAAGTATTTGTGCCTCACATTACTTTTTTAGAAAACAATTATCTGCCTCTGAAATACAATCTCTAAAATATAAAGCACCTCTTTATCCATTAGTGCCTATTTTAGGGTTTATATTATGTTTAATTGCTTGTATTGGACTGGCTTTCGATCCTGAACAACGGATTGCCCTTTATTGTGGTATTCCATTTGTAGTGGTTTGCTATATCGCCTATCATGTTACCCGAGCTTATCAACAACGAGTAAATCGATAATGTCAAAAGAAAATCCTATATCGCAGCTATTAAACCAAAATAACTACGTAATTATTGACGGTGCTTTAGCAAGTGAGCTACAGCGCCGTGGTTGTGATCTTAATGATAGCTTATGGTCAGCTAAAGTATTAATTGAACAACCCGATCTTATTAGACAAGTTCATTATGATTATTTTAATGCCGGTGCTGATTGTGCTATTACCGCTAGTTATCAAGCGACACCATTAGGTTTTGCCCAAAAAGGGATATCACTTGCCGAATCAATAAATTTGATTAAACAAAGTGTAACATTAGCTCAACAAGCCAAACAACAATATCTAGATCAAATTAAGTCAGATAAGTTATTAGTTATCGCTGGTTCGGTGGGGCCTTATGGAGCCTATTTGGCAGACGGTTCAGAATATACAGGCAATTATCAACTCAGTGAAAATGAATTTATCGATTTTCATCAGGCCAGAATGCAAGCACTTATAGATGCAAAAGTTGATATTTTAGCTTGTGAAACCCTACCCAATTTTGTTGAAATAAAAGCGTTAGCTAAACTACTACAACAATATCCAACAATGACAGCATGGTTTTCGTTAACGTTAAAAGATGCCAATCACCTTAGTGATGGAACTCCACTTGTCGAAGTGATTGATTATCTAAATCAGATTGATCAGGTAGTTAGTATCGGTATTAATTGCATTGCCTTAGAAAAGGTCTCTCAGGCATTAACTGAATTACAAACACTCACGGCGAAACCTTTAATTGTTTATCCTAATTCAGGTGAGCAATATGATCCAACCACTAAACAATGGCACAAAGATCATCAACATAATTGTACCTTTGATAATCAATTGCCAGTTTGGATCAAGTTAGGGGCAAAATTGATTGGTGGCTGCTGTCAAACGACTCCAAATGATATTGCAAAAATTGCTCACTATTTAAAAGCAGCTAATTAAGTATAATCGATAGATTAAATTTATAGCCATAGACAAATAAATCAGCACCGTTAATTAAATCGCTAAGATTGATTAACGGTGTTTTTTATAAAATTAGGAATTTTATAACCTAAAAAACCCCTCTCCTCAATTTTTTTGCTTCAAAAAAGTGCTTTCCTCAAAATTTTTTCACCCACATTTAATAACATAACATTCATCGGACCTATCTAGCATCGGAACTACTGTAATAAGTAGAATTTTATATCAAGAATGTAAGTTTAGTTTGTATTCTATTCGATATTAGCATGACGGTTTTTCATTATTTCTGGCGTCTGTTGCAATTCGGTCATTAGACTGTAAATAATGCTGTCATAAGTGAGTAATGATAGTTGTTCAAACGTACTGCCCATCGGTTGATTTAGTTCAAGCACTTTTATTGGAATTGCCACAATATTATCCGCTAATTTGGCTAAGCTAGAGTTGCTATTGGTAGTAAATAATATTATTTTAACGCCGAGTGCTTTTGCTTGATTGGCATAAGCAATTAAGCTTTTGGTTTCACCGGAACTCGATCCTAAAATTAATAAATCACCAACATTTGCTCTTGGTTTACTAATTTCAGTTATCAAACTAACATTCAAGCCCAAATGCATTAATCGATTAGCAAATGCCCCAATCATTAATCCAGAGCGGCCTGTCCCAGCAAGAAAGATATGTTGTGCAGCAATAATGGCATTTTTAAATTGTCTGAGTTGTTCCTCATTGATAGAGCTTACTTGTGCTGATATTTCAGTTAATATTTTTGATAATACATCTTTAGTATCCATTATTATTTCCCTATTTGATTGCCGCTTTTAATCTTTCTATATTGCTTTCGAGCGGATTATTGTTAAAGATAAAGCCACCCGATACGATACTGTTGGCGCCAGCTGTAACACATAAAGATATGTTTTGATCGTTAATATTGCCATCAACCTGAATATCGTAATGGTAATTATCGATTTGCTTTAAACTTTTTAATTGTTCTATTTTTTGTAGCGTAAAAGGTAAAAAACTTTCATTTTTTTGGCCTGGATTGACCGTCATAACTAAAACCTGATCGACCTGAGGTAATAAGAGCTTCAGATTTTCAACTGGAGTACAAGGGTTTATAGCTATACCGACTTTAATATTACTATTTTTGATTTTATTAATAATATATGAATGATGCGCTGTCGCTTCATAATGAAAGGTAATAATATCAGCTTTAGCATCAATAAAATCAACTATAGCTAATTCAGGTCTTTCAACCATTAAATGGCAATCTAAAATAAAATCAGTATGCGCTTTTAGATTTTTAACAAAGCTAGCATTAAAGCCTAGATTTGGTACATAATGATTATCCATTACATCAATATGTAGTTGGCGAATACCTAAAGTTTGTAGATTTTCTAGAGTTTCTTTGATCTGATAAAGATCAGAATTAAATAGTGATGGAGACAGTATCATAATTATCTCCTTTTATTAAAGACCCATCAGCATAAAATTAACATTACGTTTCCTTTCACGTAGTGCATCCCAATCAACAAAATAAATTCGTCCTAACTGCCCTAATAACGGCTGACCATCTTTAATAATTAATACAATTGAAAAATGACCAAACAGTGATGATTTGATATGAGCATCGGTATTTAACATAACCCATTTTTCAGCTGGATAATTAGGATCACTAAGACTTAAACCAAATTCAACATGCTTTGGACCTGGTGAGTTATATTGATTTTCGCTGGTCATCCGTGGAGCAATTTTTTCTAATGTATTGTTGATATCCACTTGCAGAAATTCATCACCAAAAAAATTGGTATCATGCATGCATTCTTCAAAAAAAAGTGAACATGTTGTATGGCTAGTAGCTATCGTTAATTGACCATTTTGGATATTGGATTGCTTTACAAACTGTTTTAATTGCTCAGTAATATCGTGGTATGAATGCCTACCTGCAACTGTGTTGATTTCAATGGCGTGATGAATAATATTCATAATAGTTTATTCCTTGTTATAGCCCCATCTAATTTGTAGTTAAGCTTTACAAAATAAATGAGGCGATCATTATCAATACTTAAGATTAATTTGGATTAAATAGCTAAACGCTTTTTCAATTCAGCAAAAAATTCATTTAATCCAACACCAGTAAGTAGTGGTAATCCATTAATTACTTTCGCTTTAATTGAATCAGGTACAATAGTAGTGCTTACAACCACATCATAAGAGTCTATCTTATTAAGTTCATCAGCAATCTTAGATTGATAGATTTTTACCTGATCTGTTAATTTTTCATCACTAAGCCATTTATTCACTTTGCTTACTGCGATGGTTGAAGTTGCATGCCCTGCACCACACATGATAAGTAAATTCTTCATATGATTATTTCCTTTTAATACATTTCAATTTTTTTGATTTTGTTGATATAGATAAGTAAGCAAAGAATAACTAGCGCTAAACCAATTAAACCAATAAAACCAAGATGGGTTAACAATAGTACGAATAAGGTTACTGGCCATAATCCACATAAAATCACAGTAACAATACCAGCAGTACCTACATCGTAATTAGCCAAATGGAATACATCAGTAATAACTGGAGCAAGCCATGTTGCCATATATAAGCAGACGACCAAATAGATGGTGCCACCTAAAATTGAACGAATAATATTACCTTTGAAAAACGGTACCATTAAACAGATGCCAAAGGCATAGAAAGCTAAATCACCAAAAGGTAGCACTTTATTACCCGGTAAAATTAAGGCTAATAATAATGAAACTGGCACCATAATTAACGCAGTTGCCATTACCGCAGGATGACCAACAGTTAACGCAGCATCCATACCGATGTTAACTTGTTTGCCATTGAGTTTTTTACTGGTAAATTCACGAGCAGCATCAGCAACAGGAAGTAAGCCTTCCATAAACATAGCCACCATTTTCGGCATAATTTTCATGATTGCTGCTGTTGAAATTGCTAATTTACCAATTTGTGGAACATCGTAATTAGCTAAGATACCAACAACAATACCGATGATTAAACCAATTACCACTGTATCACCGAAAATCCCAAATCGTTTGGTTAATGTTTCTGAATCAGCATTTAATTTGTTTAGTCCTGGAATACGGTCAAATATCCAATTTAATGGGATTGCAACAATTGCCCCTGATAACGCCATAAGGTGAGTAACGGCAATACCCGGATATCCAAAGAATGAACTAATTGGTTTTTGTAAAAGATCAGCCAAAAACCATTGCAACATTACAGCAGTGATACAACCAATAATACCAACCCAATATTCACCAGTTACTGAATAAGCCACCAAGCCGAGGAAAATTGCAAACCAGAAGTTCCAAATATCAACATTTAACGTTCTAGTCCAACCTAGTGAAATAAATAAAAAGTTGATAATTAATGAAGCAGGAATGAGTAATAATCCCAATGTAGTTGAGAATGCTAACGGACCACCTACTCCACAACCAATATCCATGATGCTTAATGACGTTCCATATTGCTCACCCATTTTTTGAATCGCAACACCTAACGTATCTGATAATAAACCAATAACTAAACCAAGACCGACAATACCAATACCGACGGTAATACCAGACATTATTGCTTTGGAAAAGCTAACTCTGAAAAACAAGGCGATAATAAAAATGATGATAGGTAAAAAAACGACCCCACCTAAATTTATTAGCCATTGAAAAATATTAATGACACTATCCATTTGTAACTCCTTAATAAAAATAATCCATCCTATTTAACACCAGCGCTATTTAAAATAGAGATAAATTCGTTAGTTGACTGACATTGTTCTAATAATTTTATTTGCTCCTCATTTTGAAATAAGCCGATTAAATTTTGTAAATTCTCAACCTGTTCATGTGGTTGCTTCATTGCTAACATGAAAATAAATTTGACTGGTATTTGCTCTTTATCATCGGTCATACCAGAAAAAATCACCGGATGTTTTAGCGATGCAAAACAAATTTGTGATTGATTCACTTTTGAGGAATCGGTGTGGGGAATTGCAAAACCAATCGAATTAACTAATAAACCAGTCGGGTATTGCTGTTCTCTTTCTAAAATACCTGTTAAATAATCTTGTTTAACAATGCCATGTGACAATAACATTTGTGCCATTGTGGTTAAGATCTCTTCTTTGGTTTTTGCCTCAATGTTAAATAGGCATAAATGTTGATCAAAGTACATTCTTGATTCCTCTTTGATTATCCAAAAATTGTTTAAGTTGTTTAAAATTTATAAGATTTTTTAAGGATGAAATTGCTTGTTTATTTGAAACAATTTCATAAATTTCGGTAAAAACGTCATTAATGCTATTGATATTGTCTTCGGAAAGACTAACCATAATAATAATACTGACATCAATCATGCCCCATTTTATTGGTCGTTTGAGGGTCATAATTGAGATACTTGATTTAATAACAAACATTGGCGAACCATGCGGTAAAGCAATGCCGTTTTCGATTGAAGTGTCGCCGATTTCTTCTCGATATAAAACTGAGTCACGATAGTTTTTAGTCACTAAGCCTTTATCTTCTAACTTACTTATCAGCAAATTAAGGCAGTCACTTTTATGCTGAATATCAACATTTAATTCAATTAAATCCGCATTGACAAATTTGGCGGTAGATGGGTAATAATTACCTTTGTCTGAAAAATCGGATTGTTTATTCAAGACATAGTTAGCGTAAGCTTGAATAATATTTTGATAGTCTTGTTTGTTCAACAAAGATGATATTTTGACCATCGGTTTATTAATATTTTTGATATCGAGAGTGGTGATGATCAAGTCGACATTACTAAGCTTAGTCGAATTCAGTTTAGCCACAGAATAGACTTCAATATTGTCTTTAGATGGCAAAAATTTGCGGACTTTATTTAAGATTAAATTTGATGATGAACATCCATATTGACATATAATAACGATGTTATTGGCATCAGCGGCTTTATCTAAGGCTATCTGGAAATGAATCAATAAAAAAGATATTTCATGATCATTTAAATGAATATCAAATTTACGTTCTAAGTCTGAAAGTGCATACCATAACACACTAAATAATTTCGAATATTCCTGTTTTATTTCATCTAATATTGGATTAATAATACGAATTTGCTTTTGTAACCGAGTAATCATCGGTGGAAAATGCGACAATAATGAGTGAAATAATTTTCCATCACCCGAGAGATCGACACTTTCAATATCGCCTATTTTTTTGATGATCCTACGAATAATTTGCTCATAAAAACTATCATCAACAATGACATTTTCATCAATAATACGATGAGCAAAAAACAATTTACTTAGGTATTTAATATCATTGGTCGAAAACGTCACATTAAAAGTCAACTCTAACGTTTTAGCCAGTTCCGAGGCAATCAAATAAGATTGCATATATCGGATATGATTAAATAAGAAATCACTCTCTTCCGGAATTGAATAACCTAAACACAATCTTTTTAGCTGAATGGTGATAGATATCAGTAATGAAGATAAATAATGTTCCGAAGATTGTACGACTACCGATTCAAAACGTTCAAATAATAACTGAGTTATCTGTTCAAAAGAGTCATCGCCAATAAATGATTTCATCAATTGATTGAGATAATAATCATCTTGTTTATGAATATACAAAGATAAGAAATGTTTAATCGCTCGTTGAATTTGATTTTCATTACCGTCAATATAAATTCCTTTATGAGTGACATTTAATAGAATATTTTCTTGTTCAAGAGCCCGATTAATAAATTCAATATCTTTGTGTAACGATGTTTTACTGACTAAATAATCATCCGATAATTGTTCCAGTGATACTGATTCACTTTTAAGTAAACAGCGTTTGACGATATCTAATCGACGGTATTCAGGACTTAAGCGTCGTGATTTTTGATTAAAATAGCTATGACTATTTTTTTGTTCTAAATAGCTAATAATCGGCTCAATATCGGTTTTTTCACCTACTAGCATTAGCCCTTTACGGGGAGACTTTTCGATTCGAATATCCGTATTCGGTACCGTTATTAACTGTTCATTTAGTTTTTCAATATCGTAATATACCGTTTTAGTTGAAATTGATAATTTTGAACTAAAAAAAGCAGCCGGTTTAAATTCCGATTGGCTAAAAAGTAGTTTAAGTAATTTGATTTGTCTTTCCATTACTCAACTCCTTTTCTAATTGTTGTTGCAATACATTCATAACTTGATGATTTAAAGTATAGTTAGTTAAATAAATAAGACGATTACATTTTTTTCCAGATTAATCTGGAATAGAATGTGATCTTAATTAATGTAGAGTGATGAGATTGACTGAATATCAAGCTTAAAATAGGGTATTTGTTTTAATATAGATAACCAATAATTGGTAGATATTAAAATAGAAACTTATGCAGAACGTAACATCTTAGGCGAAATACCAAAACGTTTTTTAAAATAATAGGCAAAACGAGAACCACTATCATAACCAACTGATTGGGCGATAAGTTGGCTTTGCACAGGAATATTTACCACCTGCCAATGCCACCAACCGGATCCCGTCGGTGCATCAGGATCATACATGGTCAATACTAAACTTTTAGCATTAGTTGGAACATTCTGCCATTCAATTTGCGGTGAGATGTTATCGCCAGTACAACCAAATTGATTGGCAATAAATTTACTAGTAAATCCATCTTTAGCTAATTCTGGAATGATTAATTTTAATTGATCGGCTAAACAATCAAAAGGTGCAAGCATCGCCAAGCTTAATAATAATGGTTTAAAGTGTTTTGCTATAAACATGTTGTTTCCTTTTTTATTAACATATGAATGTTTAACAATAAACCATTATTAACGAACAATCAGTACACTATCAGCCAATTTAGGTACAAATTAGCTTAACTTTATTTTTTTGTTGCTAATACCCTTTCTACCGTATCAACGATAGCTTGAGTTTGTGAGTCAATTTCAATATTTACTTCATCACCAATCTTTTTACTATCTAGAGTGGTAATCGCTAATGTTTCAGGAATTAGATGGATATTAAATTGATTATCTTTTACTTCTCCTACCGTTAAACTTGCACCATCTATACCAATAAAACCTTTGAATAAAACATATTTTATAAATCTTTCTGGTATAGCTAATGTCATTTGACAATTAGTTGCTGTTTTCTGGATGTCAATAATGGAAGCACGGCAAGAGACATGCCCAGACATTACATGACCACCAATTTCATCGCCGTATTTAGCACTTCGTTCAATATTTACCAAATCATTTAACTTTTTACTGCCGAGAGTTGTTAAGGCTAACGTTTCTTGCATAATATCAAAAGTAACCCAATCATCTTGAAAATCGGTCACGGTTAAACAACATCCATCGTTAGCAATGGATGCACCGATTTCGATATGTTGTGTTAATTTTGCTGGTAATTTTACCTTATAAGTACGTAATTTATCTTGATCGATGATATCAATAATTTGACCAACACCTTGAACGATTCCAGTAAACATTATTATAACCTTTATTATTCATCATGATTATCAGCTATTTTAGCGCAAACGATAAAAAAATAATAATGATTACAATCAAATGATTTTGGTTAACCTGCCTGATAAATGAAATAATTTACTCTGTAAAAAGATACCCATTTTATTAGTCTACTGATATGATCATGGTTAATTAATGATTTAAAGGTTTTCCATTTATGTTAAAACTTATTTTAGCTATTTCGGTCGGTTCAGTTGCTGGAGGCTTATTGCGCTGGTTTTTATCGTTAAAGTTAAATGTGATTGCTTTTACTATTCCGTTAGGAACCTTAGTTGCTAATTTAATTGCTGGTTATATTATCGGTTTAGCCATTGCCTTTTTTAATCACACGCCCCTATCCCCTGAATGGCGATTGTTAATAATTACTGGTTTTTGTGGTGGATTATCGACTTTTTCCACCTTTTCAGCTGAGATTGTTAATTTTCTTCAGGAGGGACGTTTTGGTTGGGGATTAACTACCATCGTGATTCATGTCGCAGGTTCAGTATTGATGACCTTTTTAGGTGTTTTAACCTATCAATATTTTCGCTCATGAAGATATATTACTCCATAATAATCTAAAAAATGAGCATAAATAGTATTTACAACCGCAAAATACTGTATTAATATACACTGTATAAGTAAACAGTATAGAGGTTATTATGCTTATTGAACATTCATCACCACAACTTATGGCTATAAATTTTGAAACACCTTTTCAACAAGTGTTGCAACAGCAGAGACCTTTATTACGTTCATTCAATAAAGAAAAAAAATGGCAATTATGGCTATCAGATCGTCCAATGTTAAAACGTTCATGGTTAAATATTGCCGGGCTTGATAAACAAAAAGTCGTACATTTGGCTAACTTAACTAATAATAATTTAGTCTCGACTATAGAAAAGGCACTACAAAGTAAAACCTGTAGTTATGTGGTTGCTTGTATTAACGATCTTAATGAGCAGGACAAACAACGTTTACAACAGGCCGTATTAACTAGCGATACATGTTTATTCTTAGTTCACGATGAACAAAGTCAGCCAGCTATTCAATACCATTAATTTGAAAATTAACCGTTCAAATAAAAATAGTGTTTGGCATACCATTTAATTATTTTTTATTAACAGCCGTTGTTATAAAAAGACACTATCTAATGTGGTAGTGTCTTTTTTTATTTATACCACTATCATTAATGTTAAATCACCGAATAAGTTAAATTGTTTACTGTAGCAAAATATAAGCGAACTTTTATAAAAGTTGTTGAATCAAGTTAAACTGCTAGTTGGAATTGTAAGTTAAATGAGTGAAAAAAATTGTTAACCGAACTCAGAGCAATCAAGATTCGGTCATCGATTCATCTTGCGCTTCTTGTTTAGCTTGATTGATGATAGCTTTAACAATCCATTGTGAAAGATCTATCACTTGCTCACTCTCAAAGTTCCAAATATCTTTTAGCACCATGAATATTTCAGAACCATATATGATTGAAATTGAGTAGATAACTTTATCAAAAAGCTCATCAGAGAATTGAGCTCTGAGTGGCTGTAATAAATTGGTAAGAATTTCCTTACGATTACCTCGCACAAGTTTTTTAGTCTTTTCCGTTATTTGTGAGCGTTCATCTGCCCATTGTTTTAAAGAAAGGCTTAAAGCTGCACGTAATGTTCCCTCATGTTTTAACATTTGCGGCAAAGCAAAAGCTAAAAAATCATTTATCCGATCTTCGACATTTTCTCTATCTGATTGCCATAAGAATATTGGACTAAGTGATTGTTCAACAGCCGCTGATATTAAATCGGTTTTAGTCGGGAAATAGCGATAAGCAGTAGCTCTAGAAATACCTGTTCTATCTGATAATTCAGTAATAGATATATCTTTACCCTGCTCTAAAGCCTCAATCGCAGTTTCGATAAGACGATCGTAAGTTCTTTTTTTGGCCCCAGAATATTTCTTAGAGTTCATTAAGCTATTTATATTCATATTGTTATTTATTGCCAACTAGTAAACTTTTGTAAATTATACAACTTTTTTTAACAAACTATAATATTTAAAAAATTTTCAAAAAAATTTAAAAAAAATGAGACTAATGTCTCATTTTTAGCTTATAATTATCAAAGTAGTAATCGCTGATAGTTGAGTAAGAAGTATCGAGTTCTATTTTATCTGTTAAGGAGAAATAAATGGCATCGCATAACATGGTTTACTTAGTCGCGACACTAGACACAAAAGGAGAAGAGATTGTTTACGTCAAACATTTACTTAGTAAAAGAAATGTTGAAAGTAAAATAGTTGATATCTCTACTAAACAACCGCATTCTTTTAATCACATTGCTGATATTAGCGCCAGCACTGTTGCTAAATATCATCCCGAGGGTGAAAAAGCTGTTTTTGCCACCGATAGAGGAAAGGCTATCGTTGCAATGGCTAATGCATTTAAACAATTTTTAATAGCGCAAAATGATGTTGACGCTATCCTCGGTTTAGGTGGCTCGGGTGGTACCGCATTAATCACTCCAGCTATGCAAGCACTGCCTATTGGCGTACCAAAGTTGATGGTTTCAACCATGGCCTCAGGTGATATATCTGGGTATATCGGTGCAAGTGATATTGCGATGCTCTATTCCGTTACCGATATTGCTGGCGTAAATGTTATATCAAGAAAAGTACTCGCCAATGCAGCTAATGCTATCGCAGGTTCAGTGTTATTTAAAACACAAGAACAAGTCGAAGATAAACCAGCAATTGGATTAACCATGTTCGGAGTTACAACCCCGTGTGTTCAATCGCTTTCAGCAAAATTAAATGATAAATATGATTGCTTAGTTTTTCATGCAACGGGTAGTGGCGGTAAAGCAATGGAAAAATTAGCTGATAGCCATTTATTAAAAGGTGTACTTGATATTACTACAACGGAAGTTTGTGATCATCTATTTGATGGAGTACTTGCTTGTGATGATGACCGATTTGAAGCCATCGCAAGAAGCGAAGTCCCATATATTGGATCATGTGGCGCCCTTGATATGGTTAATTTCGGTAGTCCAGATACTATTCCAGAAAAATATCGAGATCGTCTGTTTTATCCTCATAATCCACAAGTTACTTTAATGCGAACCACGCCTGAAGAAAATAAAATCATGGCAAATTGGATCGCTACAAAACTAAATAAATGTCAAGGTGAAGTAGTTTTTATTATTCCTGAAAGTGGTTTTTCTGCCCTTGATATTGAAAATGGGGATTTTTGGTCACCGCAAGCGGATCAAGCTTTCATAGATGAGTTTGAAAAAGTCTTTATTCAAACTGAAAAACGACGGTTAATAAAAACCTCGCATCATATTAATTCACCAGAATTTTGTAATTTAGTTATTAACGAATTTAAAAATATAATTAAATAAAGTAATGGAGAAAATTATGAGTAGTAAACGTGCTCAATTATTAAAAAAATTCCATGATATGATTGCTAAAGGTCAACCAATCATCGGTGGAGGAGCTGGTACAGGATTATCGGCAAAATGTGAAGAAGCTGGTGGTATTGATCTGATTGTAATTTACAATTCTGGTCGCTATCGTATGGCGGGTCGTGGATCACTAGCAGGCTTATTAGCTTATGGTAATGCCAATGAAATTGTTATGGATATGGCAAAAGAAGTATTACCGGTTGTAAAACATACCCCTGTGTTAGCTGGTGTTAATGGCACCGACCCCTTCTGCCAATTCGATCAGTTTTTAGATCAAATTAAAGCTACCGGATTTGCTGGCGTACAAAACTTCCCTACTGTTGGTTTAATTGATGGTAATTTTAGAGCTAATCTTGAAGAAACGGGTATGGGCTATGCGTTAGAAGTTGAGATGATTCGCAAAGCACATGAAAAAGATCTGCTAACTACACCATATGTATTTAGTGAGCAAGATGCTATTGACATGACCAAAGCTGGGGCGGATATTTTAGTTCCACATATGGGCTTAACCACCGGTGGTAGTATTGGTGCCCAAACTGCATTAAAACTTGCGGATTGTGTTCCTTTAATCAATCAATGGGCCAAAGCAGCTAAAGCAATTCGTCCAGATATTATCATACTTTGCCATGGCGGACCTATTTCATCCCCTGAAGATGCAGAATATATTTTACAAAATTGTCCTGATTGTAATGGTTTTTATGGCGCAAGTTCAATGGAACGTTTGCCAACAGAAACAGCATTAACTCAGACGACAGAAAGATTTAAAGCTATTCGACACCAACAATAAGTAAGCAATAACGGTGCGACCACTCGTCGCACTGCTATTTTTTCTATTCTCCAACCTAAGCAAATTATACTTATACCATCTTAATTTTCAGTGATAAAAATTGATGATAATTGTCTACTACTTTACTATTGATTGTTAACTGTGAGACAATCGTAACTGCAGTATCCTATGTTTTAAAAAAGTAATAACGTTTGTAAGAAATTTTTATGAGTTTCATTATTGTTATTTTGCTAACTTAATATAGGAAACACAAAATGAGAGAATATCAAACTGATGTAGCTGCATTTGTATTACGAATTGCTTTAGGTATGATGTTTTTGGCCCATGGGTTTACCAAATTACTTGTTCTAACCCCAGAAGGTACCGCAGAGTATTTTCATACTCTTGGCTTTCCCGGTTTTTTTTCTTATATCGTTATCATTTTTGAAATTGGTGGCGGTGCACTATTGTTACTCGGTATTTTAACCCGTGCGGTAGCGCTAATTGCTTTCTTTCAATTAGCAATAATAACTATTGTACATTGGACTAATGGTTGGTCATTTACTAATCCAGGAGGTGGTTGGGAGTATCCAGCTTTTATGTCATTAACTGCTTTTAGTTTGGCATTATTAGGGACTGGTCGGTTTAGTGTTTTAGCAGGTAAAAAATATCCACAAATAACTCAACAATAAGATGCTAAATATTTAGGAAAGGTAGCGCCAATTATTTATTACCTTTCCTAAAAATTGCATAGTTAAAATTAATTATTAATTTCAATTACTAAAAGATCACCTTGATCTTTTAAGAAATATTCATCATCTTGAGGCGCTCGTAATGACATCATACGATTATCACCCATTTCCATCGTATCACCAGGATTCATTGTCGCTTGACTTTGTCGCAAATAATTTAAAATGTTACTAAACATGTCAAAATAATACTCACTTTCCTGATAACTATTGGCTAATGCTGCAAAATTAGGTAAACCAAATTTATTAGCGCCATAAGTGCGCATCCAAATCCCTTTAATATTTTCTATTTCATATTTAACAAAACCACAAAACAATAAAGGTAAACATTCCCCTAAAGTGGCTAAACCATCTTTTTCCGAAGCTAGTGAATTAATAAAGTTAACTGGTAATGAAGTATGAGCATCTTCATTAATTACTGCTAACGCATTAAATTGTTCAAAGCATGCTACTAAACGAGTTAAAGCTAAGTACTGCTCTAATACATCTTGTTCATAGCCAACATAATATAATAATAAATGACTATCACTTTCATAAACTTGTTGTTTTATTTCTTGACTATAACTAGCAGGAGTAACACATGCTTCTAATACAGCTTTAGGATAAGGCGCATTGAGACCAACTATTCTAATAACATGTTTACCCCAACTTACTAAAATACACATACCTTCTTCAAGTTGTCCGAACGGTGTTTCATATCGAATATCTTTTATGATCGGATTAATCGATTTAAGTTTTGTTAATAATTCATCGTTATTAATATTAAGCACACCGCTAAAAACAACACTTAAGCTAACGGCATTTTCAATATCAGGATTTGGGACAATCGAATTATCCATCTGTTTTGATTCTGTTTTTTTACCAAAAAAACGAGAAAATATACCCATTTAATATTCCTTATGACAACTATTTTAAATTAAATCCAATTTAGTACACTTTATGGTAATTGGCGCTATAAAACTTTAGCAATAATATCTACTTACCTATATTAAGTAAATATTTTATTTATCATTTTTCATCATTGTAAATTTTTTAATTCAATAATTAAAAAATCAATCAAATATCAAGTTCTAAGTGGTAATAATTTGCAACTTAGGTAAATGGTATAAATATTTAAATGCTCTTAATTAATAAAATATTATAATTTCCATGATTTAATCGAATGTTAATACTTGTTCTGGTCTTCCAAATTTTCTATAAAATAATGCAGCATTCAAGTTTTCTTATTCCTATTTTGATATTTACTATGACTAAAAAGTATAATATTAATTCATTTCACACTTAGACCTTCAATGAAATCTTCAACTATTTGATGAGCTTTTTGCGCACCTTCTAAATTCATATCAATGAAAGTTTGATCATAAACTGGCATATTATTATCGTCATTTTCATTTTCGATACTATCGCCAATATTGAATATATAGAAAACTGATACATTCCAATCTTGATTATACTCATAATTATAACTACACCTTAAAACACTTTTACGGTAGCAATTAATTTCTAAAGCTTCTGTTTGCGGTGGCAACCAATCTACTTGAGGAATGATTAGTGTGTTTTCATGTTTATAAAATCTATGTAATTCTATGCCATTATTGAATTGTTTTGTCTCAAGCCAATCTCCATACCAATCTTCTGAATTTCTATTTCTCTTTATCTCCTTTATATTTTCTAATCTTTTCTGAAATGATTTAAGCCGAATACCACTAACTTCATCTTTATTTTTTTTCACAAATTCGATGTCTAAACTATCCAATTTTAAAAGTTCATTTTTTAGATTACTGCAATAAGCTATTATTGCTTTAGATGTTGGATGAATGCATAAATTCCCTGAATTAATTCTAATTTCACTGATTTTGTCAATTTGATAGGCTTGAGTATGGGAAAACTGCTCACAAAAATCTTTTTCAGAATTATTTACAGAAGTAGAATCATGTAATTTTCTAATCCAAAATGGTGAATATTTGGAATTAGGATAAACTCGCAGAATAGTATCTTTAGACAATTCAACTAAACGTCCATTTTCTCTACATTCACTACTGGGTCTACTTTCTACAAATTCTACAACTATAGGAGCTATTAAATAGGCAGGCCAAAAGAAAGTACAAAATAATGGTAATAATACATAACTAAATATTGAAGCGAATTTACGTTTTATACCATAAGATTTTTTTGCTTGTAATTGGCATAGTCGAAGTATTATTGGAAAAACCATACCTGTTAATGTAAATAGAAAAATAATAAGATTGGTATGCATAAAGCAAAATATTAACCAAACAACCATTGGAATTGTAAAAATTGCTTTGATAATCCAATGCATCCGGACAAAAACAAATATTAACGAAAACGTATAAATACCATAAAAAAATGGTAGCATGAAAAACCAAACAAAAATGTAACTATCGATATGATTAGCAGGATGATCCATATAAAATCCAATTTATAAAACTAGCTATAACAAAATTCCTTTCAGTTATGATTATCACGGATAAATATTTATGTCAAAAAATGAGGATTTTTTATTAATCCTCAAAAATTAAGAAAAAGTATTTTAACTTATTAATTTGTTTCAATGAATGATTCAATATCCATTACTGTTGCAAATTGCATCAATGCTGACATAAAGCTATTATGAACATCTGACGATGAAATAATATTACCGTTAAATTCAAGATCACGGAATGAATTAAGACAAAACAGATAATTAAAAAATTTGAATTTTTTATATTTTTTTAATAAATCGACAAAATTAAGTTGCTAGTTAGTCATTTATATTATATTTTGTACAACAGTTAAATTTAAAGGTTTTATTTTTTATGAATTGTTTTTGTGTTTTCGTTACTAAACATCATCATCACCATCATTCCTGAATAGTCTTCGGGCGATTGGTGCTGGAAGACAAAAGGTCTTCCGGTGATATCGCAAAAGCATTTAGAGAACCCTCGGAAGATCAGTCTTCCGAGGGTTTTTTATTTGTGGTTTATAAATTTATTTAAACAAGTTGGAGAAGAATATGTTGGATAATTCACGTTTACGTATAGCAATGCAAAAATCGGGACGTTTAAGCGATGAGTCGAAAAAATTATTGGCTCAATGTGGCATAAAAATCAATTTGCAAGAACAACGCTTAATTGCTTTTGCCGAAAATATGCCAATTGATATTTTACGCGTTCGCGATGATGATATACCCGGACTAGTCATTGATGGCGTTGTTGATATTGGTATTGTCGGTGAGAATGTGTTAGAAGAAGAAGTTCTTGATAGACAAGCCGAAGGTGAAAACCCACAATATAAAACCTTACGTCGCCTTGATTTTGGTGGCTGTCGCTTATCAATTGCTGCTCCTCGTGATTTTGTTTATAGCGGACCAGAATGTTTAAATAATTTACGCATTGCAACCACTTATCCTCACCTACTCCGCCGTTACCTTTCACAATACAATGTCAATTTTAAAACCTGTCTACTTAATGGTTCTGTAGAAGTTGCACCACGAGCTGGCCTTGCTGATGTAATTTGTGATTTAGTATCCAGTGGAGCCACACTTGAAGCTAATGGTCTACAAGAAATTGAAGTTATTTATAAATCGAAAGCTTGTTTAATTCAACGTGAAGGTGAAATGTCTGCCACCAAACAGGCGTTAATCGATAAAGTGATGACGCGTATTCAAGGTGTGATTCAAGCTCGTGAATCTAAATACATTATGCTGCACGCGCCAACAGCCGTTTTAGATCAAGTCGTATCACTATTACCAGGAGCAGAAAATCCAACCATTTTACCATTAACTGGCGAACAAAATCGGGTAGCACTACATATGGTGAGTACTGAATCATTATTCTGGGAAACCATGGAAAAACTAAAAGCATTAGGTGCAAGTTCAATCCTTGTATTACCAATTGAAAAAATGATGGAGTAATCAAATGAAACTATCATATTGGCAACAATGTTCTAAAGAAAAACAAGCAGAATTACTAACTCGTCCTGCTATAGCTGCTTCTGATACTATTAGCCAAGCGGTTAAAGATATTTTGACGCAAGTAAAACAAAATGGCGATGAAGCTCTAAAAGAATTAAGTAATAAATTTGATAAAGTACAAATTAAGCAAATCAAATTAACTAAAGATGAGATAAAAACAGCAACTAGCCGTGTTAAACCAGAATTAAAACAGGCAATGCAATTAGCGGTAAGTAACATCGAAAAATTCCACCAAGCACAAGTAAGACAAACTATAACAGTGGAAACGATGCCTGGCATCAAATGTCAATTAGTCACTAGACCAATTGATTCGGTAGGTCTGTATATACCGGGTGGTTCGGCACCTTTATTATCTACCGTATTGATGCTAGCAATACCAGCTAAAATTGCTGGTTGTCGTAAAGTGATTTTATGCTCACCGCCACCAATTGCTGACGAGATTCTATATGCTGCAGAACTTTGTGGTGTAACAGAAATTTATCAATTGGGTGGCGCACAAGCGATTGCAGCAATGGCATTAGGTACCGCATCAGTACCAAAAGTCGATAAAATATTTGGTCCCGGTAATGCTTATGTTACCGAGGCGAAACGCCAAGTTAGCCAACGATTGGATAGCGCAGCAATAGATATGCCAGCCGGCCCGTCAGAAGTCTTGGTGATTGCTGACAGTTTTGCTAATCCAGCATTTATTGCCGCTGATCTACTTTCTCAAGCTGAACATGGCCCCGATTCACAGGTTGTACTACTTACACCAGATGAGAAGATCGCCCAAGCAGTCTCAATCGAAGTTGATAAGCAACTTGCTCAACTTTCACGTCAAGGAATTGCTGAAAAAGCGTTACAAGAGAGCCGACTTATTGTTACTAAAGATTTAGAAGAATGTGTGAATATCAGTAATCGCTATGGACCGGAGCATTTAATTATTCAAACGCAAAATGCTGATGAATTAGTTGATAAAATTAATAGCGCTGGCTCGATATTTTTAGGTGATTGGTCACCGGAATCAGCAGGTGACTATGCTTCGGGTACTAATCACGTTTTACCTACTTATGGTTATACCGCTACTTACTCGAGCCTTGGCTTAGCCGATTTTCAAAAACGTATGACAGTACAAAAATTAACTGCTGAAGGGTTAAAAGCAATCGGTAATGCTGTTGAGCTAATGGCTCAAGCTGAGCAACTTACCGCCCACAAAAATGCCGTAACAATTCGTTTAGCTAAACTTAACTCAGATTCTGAAAAATAGGTGAATAAAATGGACATTAATCAATTAGTCAGAAAGAACGTACAAAAATTGACGCCTTATCAATCCGCTAGACGTATAGGCGGTAATGGTGATGTATGGCTAAATGCCAATGAATACCCTGTTGCGCCCAACTTTCAGTTAACTGAACACAACTTAAACCGCTATCCTGAAGCACAACCCGAACAAGTGATTAATCGTTATGCGCAATATGCTGGAGTTACCCCAGAGCAAGTGATTGTTAGTCGGGGTGCCGATGAAGCAATAGAACTATTAATGCGGGCTTTTTGTGAGCCAGAAACCGATACTGTGCTTTATTGCCCACCAACTTATGGTATGTATCAAGTCAGTGCCGAAACACTAGGTATAAAAACCAAAACCGTACCAACTAAATCTAATTGGCAACTCGATTTAGACGGAATTAAACAAAATCTAGACAATGTTAAATTGATCTATGTATGTTCACCTAATAATCCAACAGGTAATTTAATAGACCAAGATGATATTAAAACTTTACTTAAATTAGCCGAAAATCGCGCTTTAGTAATTATTGATGAAGCTTATATTGAGTTTTCTCCAAATTCAACCGTTGTGAGCTGGCTTGCAAATTATCCTCACCTAGTTATTTTACGAACTTTATCGAAGGCTTTTGCGCTAGCAGGATTACGGTGTGGCTTCACTTTAGCAAATAAACCAGTAATAGATGCTTTACAGAAAGTGATCGCTCCATACCCTCTCGCTACCCCAGTAGCGGACATTGCCACTCAGGCATTGAGTAAAGAAGGTATCGAAACGATGAGATTGCATGTCATCAATCTAAATAATCAAAAAGAGAAGTTTGCTAAACAACTTACTGCTTTACCAATTGTCGAAAAAGTTTATCCTAGTGAATCAAATTATTTATGCGTTAAATTTCAAAGTAATAAAGAGGTATTTAGCAAATTATGGAATCAAGGCATTATTTTGCGAGATCAAAGCAAATCAATTGGCCAAAATGGTTTTGTGCGAATTTCGATTGGTACACAAGCAGAATGTGAAGCAGTAATAACCGCACTCAAAGCGATAAAATAGGAGCAAGTATGTTACAAAAATATTTATTTATCGACCGTGATGGAACATTGATAGTTGAACCGCCTATCGATTTTCAAGTTGATAGTTTTGCAAAACTTGCATTTGAACCTAATGTGATCCCGGCGCTACTAAAACTACAAGCAGCTGGTTACAAATTAGTGATGGTGACCAATCAAGATGGATTAGGAACCAGTAGTTATCCGCAAGCTGATTTTGATGGACCGCATAATTTAATGATGCAAATATTCGAATCACAAGGTGTTAACTTTGAAGATGTACTGATCTGCCCTCATTTTCCTCAAGATAATTGTGAATGTCGTAAGCCGAAAATCACTTTAGTTCTACCTTATTTAACTAGTGGTAAGTTAGATAAACAAAATAGTTATGTAATCGGTGACAGGGTCACAGATATGCAGCTTGCTGAAAATATGCAAATAAAAGGATTACAATATAATCCAGAATCACTTAATTGGAATGAAATAGCACAACGTTTAACCACAGCAGATCGTTATGCTAAAGTTGAACGAAATACCAAAGAAACCAAAATTTTAGTTGAAGTTTGGTTAGATAGACAAGGTGGCAGTCAAATTAATACCGGCATTGGTTTTTTTGATCACATGCTTGACCAAATCGCCACTCATGGCGGTATCAAATTAAACATTCAAGTAGAAGGCGATTTACATATAGATGATCACCACACTATTGAAGATACTGGTCTTGCCTTAGGCGAAGCACTAAAAAAAGCACTTGGCGATAAACGAGGTATCACTCGTTATGCATCTGTTATTCCAATGGATGAGTGTTTAGCAAAATGTGCAATGGATATTTCAGGTCGGCCTTACCTCAAGTTTTCGGCGCAATTTAGTGATCCGAAAGTTGGTGATATGAGCACGCAAATGGTCGAGCACTTCTTCTATTCTTTGAGTTATGCGATGGCAATTACTTTACATATTGCAACAACTGGCGACAACGACCATCACCGAATCGAAAGTTTATTTAAAGCTTTCGCGCGTACGCTTAAACAAGCGATTAAAATTGAAAGTGACAGATTACCTAGCTCGAAAGGAGTGTTATAGATGAAAATTGTCATTCTAGATACTGGCTGTGCTAATCTTTCCTCAGTCAAATATGCAATACAGAGATTAGGCTATAATCCAATCATTAGCCTTGATCCTGATACTGTGCTTGAATCTGACAAACTCTTGTTACCTGGAGTGGGATCAGCGTCAGCTGCAATGCAAAAATTAGAAGAACGTAATTTAATTAAGCTTATCAAAGTCTGTACTCAACCGGTGTTAGGTATCTGCCTTGGTATGCAACTTTTAGCTGATTATAGCAATGAAGGTCATGTCGATACCTTAGGTATTATTCACGAAAAAGTAGTGCAAATTCCTGATTGTGGATTACCACTACCACATATGGGCTGGAATCAAGTCAACCCAAAAGCCGGACATCATCTATTTAGAGATATTCCTGATGGTGCTTACTTTTACTTTGTACATGGATACGCCTTACCATTATGCTCATCAACTATCGCAGAAACCAATTACGGCGAAAGCTTTACTGCTGCCGTACAAAAAGACAACTTTTACGGTGTGCAATTTCATCCAGAGCGTTCTGGCTTAGCCGGTGCAAAATTGCTCAAGAACTTTTTGGAGATGTAACTATGGCAGTTTATCCTATTATCATTCCCGCGCTTGATTTAATTGATGGTACTGTTGTGCGGTTACATCAAGGTGATTATGAGCAAAAACGAGATTATGGTAATGATCCTTTAACTCGTCTACAAGATTATCAAAAGCAAGGTGCGAAACTATTACATCTAGTTGATTTAACTGGCGCTAAAGATCCGCAAGCTCGACAAATCTCATTGATAAAATCACTGATTAACGGCGTACAAGTTCCGGTACAAATTGGTGGAGGAATTCGTACAGAAGATGACGTTAAAGCATTATTATCCGCAGGTGCCACCCGCGTAGTTATTGGCTCTACCGCTATCAAACAACCTGATTTGGTAAAAAAATGGTTTAATACTTATGGTCCTGAATCTTTGGTATTAGCCTTAGATGTTCGTATTGACCAACAAGGTAACAAAAACGTCGCTATTCATGGTTGGCAAGAAGATTCTAAACAAACCTTGGAACAAGTTATTGATGATTATCTACCCTATGGCTTGAAACATGTACTATGTACAGATATTTCCAAAGATGGAACGCTAAGTGGCTCTAATGTAAAACTATATCAAGAGATCAGCCAAAAATATCCCCAAATTGCGTTGCAAGCTTCTGGCGGTATTGGCCAAATAGATGATGTTAAAGCATTAAAAGATAGTGGTGTTGCCGGCGTTATTGTTGGTAGAGCATTATTAGAAGGCAAATTTACAGTTCAGGAGGCAATTGCATGTTGGCAAAAAGGATAATACCTTGTTTGGACGTTCGTAATGGGCAAGTTGTTAAAGGTGTACAATTCCGTAATCACGAAATCATAGGTGATATTGTACCATTAGCCAAACGCTATGCCGAAGAAGGGGCCGACGAATTGGTATTCTATGATATTACGGCCTCATCCGACGGTCGGGTAGTAGACAAAAGTTGGGTGGCAAAAGTTGCTGAAGTAATAGATATCCCCTTTTGTGTCGCTGGCGGTATAAAAACGGTTGAAGATGCAGGAAGAATTCTCACTTATGGTGCGGATAAAATTTCAATTAACTCCCCTGCTTTAGCTAATCCGGGCTTAATTACTGAATTAGCGGATTGTTATGGAGTGCAGTGTATCGTGGTGGGGATTGATACTTGGTATGATAAAGATTCAGATAGTTACCACGTTTATCAATTCACTGGCGATGAAAAACGCACAGTCGCCACCAAATGGAATACGATTGATTGGGTGCAAGAAGTACAAAAACGCGGTGCCGGTGAAATAGTGCTAAATATGATGAATCAAGACGGTGTCCGTAATGGTTACGATCTAAAACAACTAAAAACAATTCGAGAAGTTTGCCATGTACCACTGATTGCATCTGGCGGCGCTGGTACTATGGAGCATTTTTTGCAAGCTTTTCAAGAAGCCAATGTTGATGGTGCATTAGCGGCTTCCGTCTTTCACAAACAAATAATTAATATTGGTGAACTTAAACAATATTTAGCTCAACATGGAGTAGAAATCCGATTATGTTAACTCAACATTCCCAAATACAAATAGATACCAAACAACTTGATTGGCAAAAAGTTGATAATTTAATGCCGGTTATCATACAACACTATGTTTCTGGTGAAGTGCTTATGCTTGGCTATATGAATCAAGAGGCATTAACTCAGACACAAACGAGTGGCAAAGTAACCTTCTATTCGCGTACCAAACAACGCTTATGGACCAAAGGTGAAACCTCGGGTAACTTTTTAAATGTGGTAAGTATCTCGACCGATTGTGATAATGATACTCTACTGATTTTAGTTAATCCAATTGGCCCTACTTGCCATACTGGAACAAATAGCTGTTTTAACAATAACCAAACTGAATGGGGCTTTTTATACGATCTAGAACAATTACTTGGTGCTCGTAAAAATGCTGATCCTAAATCATCTTATACGGCAAAACTCTACCATGATGGTACCAAGCGTATTGCCCAAAAAGTGGGAGAAGAAGGTGTTGAAACTGCACTTGCAGCTACAGTACACGACAAAGAAGAGTTAAAAAATGAATCAGCCGATTTAATTTATCACTTATTGGTCTTACTACAAGATCAAAATCTGTCAATGCAAGATGTCATTGCTATTTTAAAAGCTAGACATAAATAACATTAGTCACCAAGCATAATCTGTTGTGCTTGGTGTTTAAAATTTATAAGCAAAATATTTTCCTACTACCTAACTGGTAACTTGATCCCATTAAACATAGCCTGTACTGCCACATTATTTTCACATAAGATAAGTCTATCAACTGTTTGCCTATTTAAATGCGCCGAAAACTGATTAATAAAATCATACATATAATTGCGTAGAAATAGCGAACGAGCAAAGGCAATATAAGTGGTACTATATGGAAATATATGCCCAGCATTAAGTACCACAAAATCACTATCAGATCTTTCATTAACCGCCATTTTAGCGACAATGCCAACACCTACCCCTAACTTAACATAAGTCTTAATCAGTTCCGCATCAGTGGTACTAAAAACAATATTAGGAATTTGATTGGCTTTAATAAAAGCTTGATTCAAATCAGATCCATCATTAGAAAAGTCATAACTGACTAAAGGATATTTAGACAATTCGTCGATAGTAATTAAACTGCTTTTAGCTAATGGATGATCTTTCATTACAATCACCGCTTGGTTCCAATGATAGCAAGGTATAGCAATCATATCATCGCTAAGTTCAGATAAATCAGTAACGATAGCAAAATCAGCTTGGCCGGTTTGTGCTTGTAAGAGACATTGCGGCGATGATCCTTGCTCCATATGAAGGGTGATACTTGGATATTGCAGCATAAATTGCTGGATAACCAACGGTAAAGTATACCGAGCTTGAGTATAGGTTGTTGTAATGGTTAATGAGCCTTGATTAGGCTGGCTAAATTCTTTAGCAATAATTTTAATATCTTGCGATTTAGTTAAAATCTCTCTAGCTAAAGCAATAATTTGCTCACCAACTGGCGTAACTTCTGAAAGATGTTTACCTACTCGGGTAAAGATTTGTACATTGAGCTCATCTTCCAATAATTTAATCTGCTTACTGATCCCAGGCTGAGAGGTATAGAGTTTTTCAGAGGTAAGAGACACATTTAGATCGTTATTGACGACCTCAACAATATAACGCAGTTGTTGCAACTTCATGACAAAGGCTCCTTTAACCATATACCTTTCCCTCTTTTTAAAACTATTCAAAAAGTTAAAAAGAGGGAAATCGTAAGGTAATTCCTTTCACACTTTAGCACAAACAAAAAACAGCTTTTTATACTAAAACGATTCCTAAACCTAAGCGATTTTAAACAAAATCATCAGGTGTTCTTACCTATTTTTTACTATTAACCCACTTACCATCAACGTATTGCATTACCCAGCCAGTCGATTTGCCATTGACTTCCGAAGTAACATATTGCTGTTTACTTTTACGGCTAAATCGCACAATAGCTGGATTACCTTCTGGATCTTGACTCGGCGCTTGCGTTAAATAAATAAATTTTTCCGGTAAACGATCTTTAAAACGTTGCAGTTCTTCAATTAGTGGTGCACGAGTTTCTCTTGATTTCGGGAAATTATGTGCCGCTAAAAAGATACCTGAAGCACCATCTCGTAATACAAAATGTGCATCTGACTTAGTACATTTTAACTCAGGCAGATCAACAGGATCTTCTTTAGGTGGCGCTACATCACCATTTTTTAAGATCTTACGAGTATTTTTACAATCTTGATTGGTACATCCCATATAAAGTCCAAAACGGCCTGATTTAAGATGCATTTCTGATCCACATTTTTCACATTCAATAATTGGACCTTCATAGCTTTTTACCTTAAATGTGCCTTTTTCAACCAACGAACCATCACAAATTGGATTATTACCACAAATATGTAATTTACGCTCATTATCCAGCAAATAACTATCCATAGCCGTATGACATTTAGGACAACGTTTAAGTGCTCTTAGCGCGTCAGTTTCGGCTGTCTCTGCCTCTTCCAAAATATTTAATGTTTCATATTCTGGAATTAAGTTAATTGTTTGCTTACAACGCTCTTTAGGAGGTAATGCATAACCCGAACAGGCTAAAAATACACCAGTGCCGGCAGTTTTAATACCCATTTCACGGCCACAATTAGGACATTTAATTTCCGGCGTTAAAACGAGTGGATTTAATTGCATGCCACCACGATCAGGATCTTGTTCTGCAATGGTTAAATGTTGGCTGAAATCATCAAAAAATTGATCTAAAACTTCACGCCATTCTTGCTTTTTATTGGCAATTTCATCAAGGGCATGCTCCATGCGAGCAGTAAAATCGTAACTCATTAAGTCATTGAAATTTTCACTTAAACGATCTGTGACAATTTCGCCAATTTTTTCCGCATAAAAACGACGATTATCTAATCGTACATAACCACGATCTTGAATAGTTGAGATAATCGTTGCATAAGTCGAAGGACGACCAATCTCCCGTTTTTCAAGTTCCTTAACTAATGACGCTTCGTTGTAACGCGCAGGAGGCTTGGTAAAGTGTTGATTAGGATCTAAGCCAATTAATTCCAACATATCTTGCATAGATACTGCCGGCAACAGCTTATCTTCATTATTTTTAGTTAATTGTGGTTGCACTTTTGTCCAACCATCGAAACGTAAGGTACGACCTTTAGCTTTTAAGGTAAAATCACCCGCTTTAACTGTAATAGTTGTTGAGTTGTATTCGGCAGATGTCATTTGGCAAGCCACAAATTGACGCCAAATTAACTGATATAATTTAGCCGCATCAGCCTCAACATCGCCAAGACTATCCGCAAGAATATTCACGTCCGATGGACGAATTGCCTCATGCGCCTCTTGCGAATTTTTCTTACTGCTATAAACGTTAGCGGATTTAGGCAAATACTTTTCGCCGAAGTTTTGTCCAATGTAGTCCCGAACCATAGTTAACGCATCCTGACTCAAATTAGTCGAGTCGGTACGCATATAAGTAATATAACCAGCTTCATATAGGCGTTGTGCTAACATCATTGTCTTTTTAACACCAAAACCTAAACGAGTACTTGCCGCTTGTTGCAAAGTTGACGTAATAAACGGCGCAGTTGGATTACTTTTAGTCGGTTTTTCTTCAATATTAGTAACTTGATATTGGCTTTTATTCAATTCATCCAAAGCAATATCAATAGCAACACGATCCTTAGGTTCAAACGCATCATTTTTATAATGCGTTACTTGCATAGTTAATTGCTCTTGATGAGCGGTTTTTAAATCAGCATAAAGATCCCAGTACTCTTCAGGAATAAATGCATGAATTTCTCGCTCACGTTCAACCACTAGGCGCACCGCAACTGATTGAACACGACCAGCTGATAAGCCACGCGCGACTTTTTTCCAAAGAAGTGGTGATAACATAAAGCCAACCACACGATCCATAAATCGTCTTGCTTGTTGAGCGTTAACCCGATCCATGTCCAACATTGCTGGATGATTAAAAGCATTTTTAATCGCCGTTTTGGTGATCTCGTTAAATACAACTCGACGATACTTATTATCATCACCGCCAATAACATCTTTTAGATGCCAAGCAATAGCTTCCCCTTCTCTATCCAAGTCGGTTGCCAGATAAATCATATCGGCATCTTTGGCTAACTTTTTAAGTTCGGCAACCACTCGTTCTTTGCCAGGTAAAATTTCATAATGCGCTTGCCAGCCATTGTAAGGATCAACGCTCATACGATCGACTAACACTTGTTTTTCTGATCGTTTAACTTTTTTCTCGGCTTTATCTTTACTTGTTTTTTCAGTGCGTTGACTACTACCACTCACTGGCAGATCGCGAATATGTCCGACACTTGATTTAACTACGAAATCTTTGCCAAGATATTTATTAATCGTTTTTGCTTTGGCTGGTGATTCCACAATAACAAGGGATTTTCCCATAATTAAACCTATTTATCCTGTAGTTTAAGTTATTTACCGTCTATATTGACATCAAGTAATGACAGTAAATCATCTTTAATTGTCGATACTTTACTAGCATACTGCTCTTTTTGCTCAGCATCTTCAATTAGTTGCGTAATTGTTTGTGACAACGTACATCCTCGGCGCTTAGCTAAATTAGCCAATCGTTGCCAGACAAGAAATTCCAAATCAATAGACTTTTTACGTGTATTTTGCTGTTCGGCATTAAAATGTCGTTTTCGTCGTGCTCGAATGGTTTGCTTCATGCGATTATCTAAATCTGGATTTAAATGCTGCTTAATCCAATCAATAACCGCAGTCGGTTTGTGTTCCAATAACAATAATTCATTTACGGCTTGCTCTGCTGCACTCTTCTCAATATAACGAGTGATAAGCTCCCCTTCCAAATGTCTTTTTACTAAATAGTGCCACTTCCAACCGCATTCAAGGTTTTCTAACTGCTGGTATTTCATCGGTTCACCTTGTGACGCTGTAACTAAATATGTTAGTTGTAACATAATCTTGACACACAATAAAGAAAATTATTGCATTTGACAAATTTTTTATAAATCTGCTATCGTTCACCCTTAACTTTAGATCTTTTTTAAGGAATCAAAAATAATGGCAAAAGCCGATGTTATTTATATTAATGGTTACATCTACACTGCTGACCAACACGATACGGTTTGTGAAGCGATTGCAATTCAAAATGGCTATATTATTGCAATCGGCTGCACGCAAGAGATAAATAACAGTCAATATGTTGATAATTCCACGATAATCTATGACCTACAAGGTAAAACTATGATGCCAGGGATTATTGATGCCCATTTACATACCTTTTGGGGCGGCATGCAATTATCCTCATGTAATCTAAATTACCAGAGTTTAACTGTAGATGATACTTTAGCCATTATTCAACAATATTTAGACAATGATTCCGTTCACAATAGTAGTAGTTGGTTACAAGTTCGAGGTTGGTTGCGCCAAGAAGTTTTACCAATTGGTACAGATATTACTCGATTCGATTTAGATAAACTTAATACTCAGCGTCCTATCATTCTATTTTCAAATGACTGTCATACGCTAGTTGCCAACAGCATTGCATTAGAAAAATTTGGCCTTGATCGTAATACACCTGAACCATCTGATGGCAAAATTGGGCGTACTGAGGATGGTGATTTAAACGGTATATTAGAAGATGCCCCTGCAATGCGTGCATTTGACAGTATTTCCAAACTTACTGACGAACAAGCAGTAAACATTGCTAAATTAACACAAGAAGAATTAAATAAGCAAGGTGTAACAGCGGTAATGGATGCGCGGATAACAGAAACCCAAGCCGATGCATTTCTAAAATTACAACAACAAGATCAACTGTCAATCCGATTATTTGGTGCTCGAGAATTACCACCTGATGATGTTGGTAGCATTGAAGATATCCCAGCTGTTATTAATCGCGTAAAACAATTTGCTGAGCGTTATAATGACCAAAACTGGCAACCAAAACCAGGAATTAAAGTATCTCATACCAAATTATTTGTCGATGGTGTAATGCAAGCGCCACTAATGACCGCTCGTTTATTACAACCTTATCAATTAGAAAATGAAAAAGATCGCTATGGTGACCTCTATTATTCGATAGAAATGCTTGATGCATTAATTTTAGAATCATCACGGGCAGGCTTTCATCCTCACATGCACACCGTTGGCGAAGGCGCCATTGAAGTGGTGCTTAATGCGATTGAAAAAATGCGTAAAGCACTACCCAATGCGGATATTCGACCAAGCACGGCTCATAATGAACTTAGTGCGATGCATCAATTTGACCGTTATAAACAATTAAAAGCCAGTGTGGTATTCTCATTCCAATGGGCTGGCTGTAGCTCGGCAATGGTTGAACAATACCAAACTCTGTTTGGTGCTGAACGTTATAATGGTTTAGAAGCACACGGTCAATATATTGATGCTGGGGTAACTTGTGCTTTTGGTAGTGATTGGCCAATTGATCCGCTTAATGAATGGTATGATTTCCAAATAGCTATGACTAGACAGATTGATGCTGAACATCCACGTTTAAACAGTGATCGCAATTTAACAGCACTTGAAGTACTACGCTGTGCGACCATCGGTGCTGCTTATGTTTTAAAACAAGAAGACTATATCGGATCTATTGAGAAAGGTAAGTTTGCTGATGTAATTATTTTAGATCGTAATCCATTTACCATTCCGGCAACAGATATACAAAACGTCAAAGTATTAACCACAATTGTAGGCGGCAAAACAGTTTACCAACAAGCATAATTGAACTAACCTATTGTTTTAAAAAATATAACACCCTGCCATTGTCAGGGTGTTTTTTTATAACTAATCAACATCAAACCTGTGCAACAATCGATTGGAAAATACATTTTTCAAACAACAATAAAGCCATCAAATAGCCAATTAAATTATTCAACTTTAGTATTTATTGAACACAATTAACAAGCTGACTTATTTTTTTTATCAAAAAAAGCTCACAAATTACGCGGACTTATGATCTTTACTAAAAATTAGCTTGCATAATTATAATAATATGGGAGAATTCCCTGCCGCTTTAAGCGGGTAAAAAGGCAAAACTATACTTAGTAGTTTTTTATTGTTTTTTGGGACAGAGGAGCAAATTAAATCATGTCCGCAATAAAAATGAAACGAGTTTTAACCACACCTGCATTGATTGCATTTGGTTTAGCTTATATGGTTCCTTTAGGGATCTTTACCACTTATGGGGAAGTTACCGTTGTCAGTAATGGACACTTGCCTGTAGCCTATATCATCACCCTTGCCATGATCTTTTTCACAGCATTAAGTTATTGCCGAATGGCAAATAAACTGCCTATTGCTGGTTCGGCTTATACCTATGTACAACGAACGTTTGGTGGAAAAGCAGGTTTCTTAGTTGGTTGGGCACAAATTCTTGATTACCTATTTTTACCAATATTAAATTATTTGGTTTTAGGGATCTATCTACATGAACTATATGATAGTATTCCAGCTTATGTATATGTATTGGCATCGATTATAGGTGTAAGTGTATTAAATTACCTTGGAATCAAGTTAATTAATTGGGCCAATATTACTTTGAATTTCTTTCAAGCATTATTCATCGTATTGTTTATTATTTTGACATTGACAAATGTTCATTTGACACCTGAAACAATGTTAAAACCAATATCCGTCACAACCGATGATTTTAGTGGTTTATTTTCTGGAGCTGCCATATTATGTCTTGCCTTCTTAGGTTTTGATGCTATAGCAACACTAGCAGAAGAATCCAATGATGCGAAAAAAACCTTACCAAGAGCAATTATCGGCACCGTATTGATTGCTGGTTGTATATTTTTAGTTGTCTCATATTGTGCACATTTAGCTTACCCACAATGGACAGATTTTGTTGATAATAAAGATACTGCCAGTTTAGATGTAATGCGTAAAGTTGATAGCATAAGTCATCTAACCAGTATACTTGGCAAATACGGTAATGATTTTATGTATAATTTCTTCCAAACCGCTTATTTGACAGGTGTATTTGCCTCTACAATGACCGCACAAACTAGTGTGTCACGAATCTTTTATGCGATGGGACGTGAAGGTGTGTTACCAAAACAGATCTTCTATAAAATTCATCCACGTTTTCGAACACCTTATTTATCAATTATTTTTGTTTCCTGTTTTTCCCTACTCTCTTTGGTACTTGATTTAAGCTTAGTCGTTTCGATGATCAGTTTTGGCGCCTTAGTAGCCTTTACCTTCGTTAACCTATGTGTAATAAAAAGCTACCTAAGTGGTACGAAAAAAACAGTACCAATGCTTTTAAAATATGGATTAATGCCAGCAATTGGCGTATCACTTTCGTTATGGCTATGGACCAGTCTTGAAGCGACAGCGATGACGGTAGGTTTAATATGGTTAGTAATTGGATTTTGTTATTTACTTTATCTAACTCGATGTTTTACCAAATCACTACCTTCTATTGATCATACAGAATTGGATTCAATCATCAAAGATTAGTAATCTATTAGGTCTACTTAAAAGTATTTAGTTGATGCCCTTTTAAAACAATTCCGTCGACCAAGGTCGACGGAATTTTCATTTCTCAGTAAATAAAATAAGCTAAATTAAAATCGCTTAAAATTATTCACCAAAGCCTGTAGCAAATAATTCACGGATTTCATCCATTGCTGCTTGTTCATCTTCACCATCACAGATGATTTCAACAGTTGAACCACCTTTAACGCCAGCACCAAGTAAACCCATCATGCTTTTTAATTTAATGGTTTTATCGTTATAAACAAGTTCAATTGATGATTTATAACGGCCAGCTAATTTAACCAGAGTTGTAACTGGTCGTGCATGTAAACCAGTTGCATTTTTTACTACCATTTGCTCTTTTAACATATTATAGTCCTTACATATATATAACGTTAATACAATGCATGTATTTATATCATAAATTAACTTTTTTTGCTCTTTTTTAGCATCAATTTTTGAAATTATTTGATTATATTTCAGTTTTAATATAATTTTTCATCACATAAAAAACTATACTAACCAAAAATACCTTACGATATGAAAAAATATCGGCGCGGCAAAGCAAATAGAATCAAAACGATCAAGTATTCCACCGTGACCACCTATTAGTTTGCCCCAATCTTTTACTCCGCGATCACGTTTAATAGCCGACATAACTAGACCACCCATAAATCCTAACAAAGTGATCATTAAAGAAATAAGACCTGATTGCAGAAAAGTAAACGGAGTGATCCAACACATACAGGCACCAATAAAACTAGCAGATAAAACGCCACCAATAAAGCCTTCAATCGTCTTTGATGGTGATACGTTTGGGCTAATTTTATGTTTACCAAACAATTTACCAAATACGTACTGCAACACGTCAGATAACTGAACGATTAACACTAAATAAGCAATGAGTAATAGATTACGGCCTTGGTAATTTTCGATATCTAATACTAATAATGCCGGCACACACGAGATACTATATACCGTAATCATCAATCCCCATTGCACATCGGCTATTCTCGCCAAAAAATTAGTGGTTGAACCAGTTATTGTGGCAAATATCGCCAAAAACAAGAAAGCATAAACTGGAATAAAGATACTAAATAGACCATACCATGCTAAGGCGACCAAAATATATTGCACGGGTAAAGCAACTGCAAAAGCAAAGATTAGGGCAAAAAAGTCAGAGCGATTGATAGGAGTTAAAATAAGAAACTCTCGCAATGCTAAAGCAGAAATAACAAAAAACAAAAAAATTACTGCCAGTTGTCCAAACCAAAACGCTAAACCAATAATGGCAACCATTACCCACCACGCATTGATGCGAGTATTTAAATTATCGATAACACTATTAGGTGATGTAAGACGATATTTTAACAATTGACCAATAATTGTTGCCACTAACAAAAACAAGCCGATGCCCAAAAATAATAATAGCGTATCATGTTGGAAATGGGACATCTCAGCGCTCCTTATATTGCTGTAGTTCTAATCTATTAACTTGTGATAATAGCATTAATCACCATAAAAACGATTAAACAATTTTGTAATAAAAATAGAATTATCTGCTTTTTAAACAAGGATAAAATCCCTTTTTGCCGTTCAGCGACCGTTCTTGATGATTGATAAGATTTGATTAATTGCAAATTGACTAATGCTTTATCCATAGCTAACAGCTCTTCTGACAAATGATCAACATGCTCAGATAAATATACAAACAATTTTCTATCAAAATCTATCCTTATTGCATAATACTTACTTATTAAACCGAGAATAAAGATCATCAAACAAATAATGGTTAATAGTATTGCCCAAGAACTTAGCAAGGCAACAAAAACAACTAATAGCGATAATAGCATCGAAAAAAGATCAATCTGTTTACTTATCGATAAAAAACAACAAAACGTTACTAAATCTAGTTTAGTTACACTATTTTGCCAACTATTATTACTACTCAACATATCACTGTCTCATCTTTAAAGTTAGCCAACCAATTGGATAAAATCAGTTGTTGCTGGCGAGAAATCACAATTGAATTCCGTTGTTCTTTTACTATTCCTATCGCCTGTTGCAGCGTGTTAGCTCTTTTAGTCCACAATAACCATGCAATAACTGCAGTTGCACTCCTCGAATAACCTAAAGCACAACAGACTAATAATTTACCCTGCTGCCGATAATATTCGATAGCTTGTGCAGCCTGCTGACACTCTTGTTGTGATAAGGGCGTCATATCTAAAACCGGAATAAGCTTATAATTACCGTCAAAACATCCAATTGGCAACTCGGCACAAAGATCGACAACCGATATAAAATGATTTTGATTTAGCGATTTTGAGGATGGAATACGACCTAAATAGACTTCATCAATAATCAAATCATCAGTTGGATGTTTAATTGTCCATAACCTTGAATTGAGCCACATAATAGCAAAAAATGGCAAATAGAGCAGATAAACGGCTAACTTAAAATGACCATTTTGCTGTTTTTGCAAACCGCAGGCGCCAAACAACCAATAATTAGCTGCAATCAATAACCAGGCACCAGCCAACCATAACAACCAAAGTGCCCAGCCAGAAACATAAATAGCTATAGTGAGTGACAGTAGGCATAAACAAAAATAGATCATCGCCCAAGTATAATTTTTAGTTAATGGTCGATGTTTTAATGGCGTCGTCATATTATCTGGCCATAGCCAAATAGAAAAACACCCTACCCATAATCCAGTTGGAATATCGAAAAAATGATGCTGCCAAGTAGTTAAAACCGAAAGTGCAATTAACAAACACCAAATATGTAAAAGATAACGCCCCATCCCCCGAAAATATTGCGCATAAAATTGCCACAAAATCACTAATAACGTGATATGTAATGATGGTGCTTGATTAAACGGCTTATCAAATCCCATTAAAATATCAAACATCAAGCCAAAAAAGCCATCCAAAGCAGGCCGTTCAAAATAGAACTTAAGCGGAAAAATTAGAAAACAGATGATACAAATCACTTGTGCCGTTAACAGTCGCAAACCAAGAGTTTTCAGGGATTGCCAAGAAGTTGTCAATAAAATAGCAAGACCATACATCAGATCGATAGACCAATAAGGAATTATCGTCCATGACCAAAGTGGAATAGAATATTCCCAACTAAAAAATAGACTTGCAACATCCTCACGCTGAGCTGATAGCCAGTTGGCAAAATTATAGCTAGCAAAAAAGAACACTGATAAACCGGCTAACCATACACATTTATAGACATTAAGTCGGCTAAACAGTTTTAACATAATCAATGCCAAGTTCGTTGTGCCAGTGATACGGTAAAAATCCCCCACTGGTCTACTAACATGGTCACTTTACTAAAACCTGCTTCAGCAACTAACTGATCCATCTCGATCTGTGTTCGGCGTCGCATAATCCACGGTTGTCCTTGTCGATGTGAAGTTAACGCTCTGGCAATAAATTCTAATTGCGGATGCCAAGGTTGATTGGTGTAAAGTAAATAGCCACCTTGTGGTATTACATCAGCCAAGCCAGCTAAAGATTGCTGTAACAGTTGATTATCACCAAATAATTCATACAGTCCTGATACTACCGCTAAATTAGGCTGCGGTGATAATTGTGCAAGTTGCTCACGGTTAAATGCATCACCTTTTTCAAAACGGACAATATCACTTAACCCTTGTTGCGCAATTAATGCTTGTCCATCACGGATATTAATATCACTATAATCCCGCAACAACACCGAATTAGGTTTATTAGCGATTTGATTAATGGTTTCTAGAATGTATCGACCATGCCCTGCGGCTATATCAACAATATTTACTTCAGTAAATTGTTGTTGTAACTGTTCAATAGCTTGCTTTAAGAGCTGTTCAAGATGAATTTTTCGTTGCCGAATCCCTCGCCAACCAATAGATTGCAAATAGAGATAATCAAAAAATTGCCCCAATTTTGAAGTGCCGGATGGCTGATTTCGATAAACATAATCAAGTGTACTACCGGAATCAAAACCGGTTTCAAAGCCTAGTTTAATTCCCTCCGACAGATTACTCGCATATTTCAAGGTCGCTTTAACTAACTTCCAATACCATGGTTTAAGCCAACCAGAAGGCGGTAAAGCTAACTTATCGGATTCAGATCGAGTATAACCAACCCGATCGGCATTGGTTAACGTTGGAACATCGGGTTGATTCGCAAAACAGCCTTGAATAAATCGCCTTGCTCTATCAATTGCCATATAACGATCTTTCTCACCAAAGGTATCATGATAAAATTTTGGGAGGATATGAAACTCTTTTTGATTGGTTCCTAAATTATCATAAAACGCCTGTTGTGGTTTGCGTCGCACCACAAAATCACAGCCAGAAACTAATAACTGAGTGGGTACAGTGATCGCGTTGGCATCCTTAACAATTCGATCCGCTACCGCATACAAATCAAGTAGTAATCTCACCGAAATAGGTTTAGTAATTAAAGGATCTTTATTAAAAGAGTCTGCTCGACTGCCATCATGGGTTAACAAGTTCGGTTTAACATAACTATTTACAAAGAAATTGCCCTTCAAGTTATATAATAACTTAAGTCCAGGCACCGCTAATGGCACATATAATTTAACGCTAAAAGCTGGAGCACCTAAAACTAAAGCGCGAATATTCGGTACATAATCATGCACCCAACCAGCAGCAATTACGGCACCAACACTTTGAGCGATAATAGCAATATCTTGCATATCAATCGTATATTCTTTAATGATATGTTGTATAAAACAGTTAGCATCTTTGATTAACGTAGCAAAATTAGGGGCATCACCACGTTGACCATCAGATTGGCCATTTCCTCGTGCATCCCAAGCAAAGATATGGAAATCAGGTAATTCCAGCTCTTCGGCTAAATGCGCCATTCGTCCCGAATGTTCATGCCCACGATGAAAAAGTACAATTGCTTTTGAAGCTGTTTTCGTATCACTATCGACTGCTGGCCAATAACGATAAAATAATTGACAGCCATCATGACAAATAAATGTGTTTTGCTGCTGTTCGCGCATTAATTATTCCTTATTATATTTCGCTTCTAGCAATCCTTTTCTCACTCTATTAATCACCGTAATTAGTAGCAAAAAGGAGATAAACCATAATAGAACATTTAGCCATTCAAGCGGCAATAGATAGGTTGCAATGCCTAAACTAATTAGGCTAAAAGCTAAAGCTCGATCGCTTTTCCCCATAGGTCCATCATAACGTCGAGAGCTACCAATCATCACACCGAGTACACCCGCGTATTCGGTTAGAAATGATAATAAGATCACTAATATCATTAAATTGGTATTAACTTGATTTATTTGAGTAAAGATTAACAGCAGAGCACTATCGGAAATCACATCACAAATCTCATTTAAATAGGCACCTAAATTGGATTTCTGACGATATTCTCTGGCTAACATACCATCAATAGCATTAAGAGCCATCCGAATAAACATCCATATGGGTATTAACAAAAATAACCATTGATGATCGGCAAAAAAGCCAACTACTAAAGCAATCAATATCGACCCAGCACAAGCAGCTAACGTAACTTGATTAGCAGTTATTCGTGAATAATAAAGCGAATTCACATAAGGACGAAGCAGTGCTTGAAAGCGAGATTTTAATTGATAAATAGAAAACACAGATCGTCCCTTAATAGGTAATTATACAATTCGTTGTAGTTGAGCATACTTTAATGAACTTACCATAAAATGCAAACGGTTAAGTACATTGACCTCACCTGCACCATCATCAAAATCCAAATAGAGCAGATTCAGTTTTGGATTAAGATCGCGCATCCGCTTCTCAACCCCTTTAGACACAACATGATTAGCAATACAGCCAAACGGTTGCAAACTAATAACATTATTGATGCCATGCTCAGCAAAGGTCATAATTCCAGCAGGAATTAACCAACCCTCGCCATATTGATTGGCTAAATTCAAAATTTCCTCTGCTTTTTTCGCCATATCACGAATATTATGAAATGGTTGATAATGTTTAAAGCCAGATAAAATCTGATTAGTTTTATCAATATACTTTTGTGCCACCTTTTCAAAAAAGTGCACAAAATAAGCGACAAAACTCTTGTTAACAATATAATTGTCAACATTACTATCATAGTTAACAAAACATTGCGCAAAAAATTCAATCATTGGCGGAATAACAGGTTCAATACCCTGATCGACAAGCCAATCAACACTATGTTGATTACCAAAACTGTTATATTTAACATAAATTTCACCAACAATACCAATTTGTGGGCAATCTTTATTCAATGTCTCGATTTGATTAAAATGATCGACCGCCTCTTTCAACAGCGCAAAGATCGCCTTTTTGCCTTTATGTTGATTGATAAGTTGTTGTAATTTTCTAATATAAAGATCTTTCGCTTGGTTAGCTTGTTGTTTAAATTTGGCTCTAGGCGCAATCGAGTAAAACATCTTCGAAATCGAATCAGTAAATAACATCGCAAAAAACGTCGTTGGTAAAGTTTTTAGCCAATTAATTCTAAAACCTGGTTGCTCAATTTCATTAATATTACCAGTACTGAGCGACACGATAGGAATATCTTCAAAACCATTACTAATCATTGCTTTCTTAATCAAAGAAAGATAACTACTCGCTCGACACTGGCCACCCGTTTGAGTAATGCCGATTGCCACTTCATCACGTTGATATTTACCGGAATTTAGCGCTTTAATAATATCACCAACAATAATGGTTGCTGGATAGCATATCTCGTTATTACAGTATTTAAGTCCCCACTCAACCGAACTTTTATCTGGTTTTGGCAAGGTTTCAAGTTTATAACCTGACAACTCAAAAATCGGTGGTAATAATGGTGAATAAAAATCGGAGATATAAGGTGCTAAAATAGTCCTTCTCTGTTTATCTTGTTTAGCAAAAATAGCCGTCTTTTTACGCTCAACAACTTTTAACGGTTGTTGGTGATTCATACGGATTGACTCAATAATCGAACGTAAACGCAAACGCACCGAACCAGTTGCGGTGATCTCGTCGACCCGAATTATTGTACATGTCTTACCTTTCGACTCTAAAATCGCCTTACACTCATCGGTGACAATCGCATCAGGCCCACAACCAAACGAATTAAGTTGTACAAATTGAATATTTTTTGGTTGTTCAGCAACAAAACTAGCTGCTGCATATAAGCGATTTGGATAACTCCATTGTGAGCAAATTTGTAGTTCGGGCGATAATTGACTGATCGCCCCTAACACTGAATCTTCGGTTATTACATCGCAACCAAGCGCATTTAAAATCTCTGGCGTTTTATGATTAATTAAACTATCACTATGATAAGGACGACCTGCCAAAATAAATACATAACGCCCCGTTTGTTTAGCATTATTTAGTACTTCAACCGCTTTGTTATACAGCGATTTTTTATATTCAGCTTGAGCCACTAATGCATCAGAAAATGCTTGATTAGCTATCTTTTCTGTAATACCAAGCGAAGTTAAATAATTAATACAGCCCTTTTTCAATAATTTTTGATTACTGAAATTGATTACTGGATAATCCAGTGGCACGTCATATTTTTGGCTAGGATTGATAGCACTATTCACCACCTCTGCATAGCTACTCACAATTGGACAGTTATAGCTATTAACTGTATTAGTAAACTGATCAGATTCAAACACCACCATCGGCATAAAAATACGATCAACCTTTTGCTCAATCAGCTCCATAATATGCCCATGAACTAATTTGGCAGGAAAACAGATACTATCCGACATTACTGTACCGGCGCCCTTTTCATAAATCTCATGCGTCGAGTATGGTGATAACGTTACATTAATACCACTATTGGTTAACAACGTGTGCCAGAATGGAAAATTTTCGTATTGTCCTAAAACACGAGGAATACCAACATTAAGCTTAGCTTGAGCATTATGGATATTGGTTCGATCAAATAACAACGCATTTTTATAATCAAACATATTAAATGCATTTTTATCTTGATATTGATTATTACTCAAAAAGCGTTCACATTTATTACCAGAATAATAGCGCTGCCCATTGGCAAAACGATAAATCATAATATCGCATTTATTCTCACACCCCTTACAGCGTGATGGTTTCGCTTTATTATCTTCAGCTTTATGTAAATTATCCAATCCAATAAATTGCGAAGGAGTTTGTTGTTGTGCATAATTGTTTTTGGCCACTAATGCTGCGCCATAAGCCCCCATCAGTTCAGGAATATTGGAGCTAGCAATCTGTGCGCCAGTTAACTGCTCTAGGGCACGAAACACCGCCGGATTTTTAAAAGTTCCGCCTTGCACCACAATATGATCACCTAATTTGCGCATATCATGTAATTTCAGTACTTTATGAATGGCATTTTTAATCACCGAAAAAGCTAGACCCGCTGAAATATCGCCCATTGTTGCATTTTCACGCAGTGCTTGTTTCACTTTTGAGTTCATAAAAACCGTACAACGGGTACCCAAATCACAAGGATTATTGGACTTACACGCTGCATCGGCAAAATCAATCGTATTTGAGTTAAGTGATTTTGCGAAAGTTTCAATAAATGAACCACAGCCAGAAGAACATGCTTCGTTTAACTCAATATGATTTACCACGCCATTAGCAATAAAGATGGCTTTCATATCTTGGCCACCAATATCCATGATAAAACTGACCTTAGGATCGATATGTTTAGCGGCAGCAAAATGCGCCATTGTTTCGACTAAACCATCATCGATGGCAAAAGCGGCTTTTAGCAGTTCCTCACCATAACCAGTAACGCCAGTGCGAGCAATAATAATCTCTTTACCTGATGCCGCAATCTCATCTTTTAATACCGTTAAACCTTTAATTAATGCGGTAATTGAGTGGCCATTATTCGGTGCATAATAAGTAAAAAGTAGCTCGTCATCCTCACTAATTAAGGTAATTTTAGTGGTAGTTGAACCACTATCAATTCCCAAATACGCTTTCTGCTTTTGATAAGCAGTTAAAGCTAGACGAGGGATTTGAATATATTTGCGTTTTTGTTGCCAATCATCAAAAGACAAAGCTTGATTAAAGAGCGGTTTTAACCTAAAAGACTGATTAACTTGAATCTTGGTTGAGGCATTTAATCTATCAATAAATTCAGTGAGTGTAAGTTGACTACGTTCAATAGCATGAATCGCTGCGCCCCAAGCGGACAACAAAGTAGGATGCTCGGTGGTAACTATCTGATCTTCATTTAACTTTAGTGTCTCTAACGCGGCCTTGCCTAACGTTGGAATAAACGAAAACGGTCCACCAATCAACATTACTTTCGGTACAATATCATAACCACGAGCTAACGTATTGACCAATTGAATACAAACGGCATGTAAAACTGAATAGGCAATATTCTCTTTTGATACATTACGGCTAATTAAATTTTGCACATCAGTCTTAGCAAATACACCACAACGTGAAGCAATCGGATAGACTTTATCATGTTGAGTTGCCAGCAGATCAAACTCCTGCACTGGGGTATTAAGCAAGGTCGCCATCTGATCGATAAATGCCCCTGTGCCTCCAGCACAACTACCATTCATTCGAATATCAGGCGGACGATCAGGAAAAAAGAAGATCATCTTACTATCTTCCCCGCCAATATCGATTAACGTTCTAACCTCTGGATATTTGCGCTGCACCACTTCCGATGCGGCAACTACCTCTTGAATAAAGGCAATATCAGCTTTTTCCGAAATCCCCATCCCAGCAGAACCAGTCACCTTGACCGATAATACAATCTCTTCACCCAATTGCTGTTTAATTTCATCTAATAGCGATAAAACTGTAGAAACAATATGGGTATTATGGCGAACATAATTGGTATAAACAAAATTATCTTGCTCATCAAGCACAACACATTTTGCAGTAGTAGAACCAACATCCAATCCAAGTCTATACATTTTTGACATAAACAAACTCACATTTGCAAAATTAGACTTAACCTATAATAGGGTCACAAATATTACTAAATAACTATATTTTTATTATGGGATTATTATAGCGAAATCTTTCTAATTTTTAATCTATTTGTTTGAAAAATGACATTTTTGGATATTTTTTAACTAACAGAAACTAAAGAAAATAAATCTTATTGGCGCTAATCCTGCGCCAAACCTTGCTTAGCCGTAGCAATAACATTCTTTAAATCGATCCCTTGTGCTTTTGCAGCAAAAATACAACCGCAATAACATTGACGATAAACATCGTACTCCTTACAAAGTTCGATAGAACGCTTATAACCATTATTCTTCTTAAAATCAGAAGGTAAATAATTAACCGAAAAAAGCTCTTGAATTTCAAAACCAAGTTGGTTAATTTTTTGACTATTCTTTTTCGGACTCAGTGTTAATGCACTAGCAAAATAGTCAAAACCCAACTCCTGAGCCTTGATTGCCGCCAAATCTAAGCGCATCTTATAACAAAGATGACAACGTTCACCGCCTTCTGGAGCATCACGTAGATGCTCAACCTTTTTAATAAATTCTGCTGGTTGATACGGAGCTTCTAAAAACTGTACATTGTTGCCGGTTTTTTGATTAAAGTCGGCAATAAACTTCTGCTGAACCTTACTGCGATATTCATATTCCACGCGCGGGTGAATATTGGAATTAGCAAAATAAATCGTAATATCGGCATACTGCGCCAAATACTCCAGTACATAAGTACTACACGGGGCACAGCAACTATGAATCAACAATTTTGGCCGAGCCGACGCCAACTGCCAATCAGCAATCACCTCTTGCAAAACTGAATCATAATTCACTTTATTATGTGGATTTAATTTTTCGAGAATATCTTTGGCATTAATTAACATTGGGATTCTTTCAGTATCAGACTGATTGATGAATTTTAACGCGCGTATAATATAGCGATCTGCTTAAGCGTTCAAGTTTAAGTTACAATTTTGTTTTTCCGGATTAACATTTAATTTTTTCACTAAATTTGCGGTGATTAAAAACCCCGTTCCTCAATTTTTTAAATGCCAATTTCACCATTTTGCAGCAGTCAAAAAGTGACAAATGCCTAAATCATGAGTTAGACATTTTTAATAAAGTGTTTCAACAGAATTTTTTGACTAACTATGCGGCGGTGAACTAGTCACAGACGATATCATTATCACCGCTAACTTTCTAAACTAACACTTAGGCAGTTTGTAATATTTTTTTATTTTTATCCCTTTATGTATAGGGAACTCGGATTGGTTTTATTTCTCAATAATATCGGATCCGGTTTATCACTATGCATATAGGGAACATGTTATAAAACCCTTTTAGAGGGTTTGATTATAAGTGTGTAGCTATTTCTCTAGCCACGTCTAAAGCTATCTGATCCCACGCATACTCAATAACCGAAGTAACTTTTGCATCTTTTACTCCGCTATCATTCTGTTTAGTAGAAAATTCTTTAGTCCATCTATTGCCTGATAATTCAAATGTTACATTTAAAATTACGCTCGCACTATCAATATTCGTTACTCCATAAGTGAATTTTGTTTTAGCATTATTAACTATTAATGTTAACTTTCTACCGCCAGAATTTAAATCTGCGTACGTGCTAATTGCTTCTTCAATTCTTGATGAAAGACCTATTCCAATCGGAATTCTAGTACGAGTCCCACCACCAACAAATCCTGAGGCCCCTTGTATATCAATTCGTGACGTAAAATCACTAGGGATCCATGTAATATCTAAGCTTTGTTTTTTAGTAATATGTATCTCTGATTTTATTTGCTTTAATGATTGATAAGACAACCTATCATTAAATTGATGATGAACACTACAACCAGAGAAAACAAAACCTAAACACGTTAATAATAATAATTTTTTCACCCCATTCTCCTATAAATAATTTTGATAGATAGTATAAAATTTGTTAGCCAAGTGCAATAAAAGTTATTAATTCAATCATTCTCATAATAGAGGAAATTATTTTTATCAATCTGGTACGATATTTTATCGACAATACTTATTTTTCCAATATCAAATAAAGAAGAATGAAAATGTTCTATTGATGCCATTAAATCAATATAACTATATATTTTATTTGAGATCGCCATTTTATCAAAATCTGGGAACATAAAATAATCATTCCTTATTAAAATAGAATAAAAATAACATATTGAAGTGTTTTTTAAATCAACACCAAAATCATTTTTAGCTTCATAATCAACAAACAAGGTCACTCAATATTGAAACAAATTTCCATTCTCATAATCATCTTTAAAATAATCCTTACCTACAATTTTTACGTAGCTTATCGTTGCTTTTTTGTACATCAATGATAATTTTAGCTCTTTGTAAAAGTTTGGTTACTTCATCTGCTGAGTGGTCGAATGACAGGCATAAAAAAACCGCCTACACGGCAGTGAACCGTGTTCTGCAATTTGAGGAGTTGTAACTCGATTTCTAAACTACCTACACGGTAGTGAACCTTTTCGGTTATTTAAGCATTTATGCTCGGCATTTCTAAGCTACCTATACGGTAGTGAACAACGAGTGGTTTTTGTCGGTGGTAGTCATAACTTTCTAAGCTACCTATACGGTAGTGAACTTTTTGGCAGCAAGCCTCAATTCATCAATTGATTTCTAAGCTACCTATACGGTAGTGAACTATAGTTTTCACCGCTGCCGACCGCTACCACATTTCTAAGCTACCTATACGGTAGTGAACTCCGATGCATTACCAAGCACATGCTGGCTATGTTTCTAAGCTACCTATACGGTAGTGAACTATTTAATTATTTCGAAATTACCGCCGAACAGTTTCTAAGCTACCTATACGGTAGTGAACTAGAATCCCATATACTATAAATGCAGTTGGCAAAAAGAAAAAGCGCAATTTTACTATTAAAAACCCTTTTTTTAAGTGATTTTTTAATATATTGATTTTTAATTATTTTATTTTAAGTTAAAAAAAAGGGTTAGTAGTAGGATGTTTTAGATTTCAAAAACCCCTTTCCTCAATTTTTTTGGTTGTTTGAGTTTCGGACGTTTTGTTGTTTTGTGGTTGTTTTTATACGGCGATTACGTCCGAGTTAAGAGGGTTGGCGCCAACCCTCTTTACAATCTCCCGCGGCGACCACGCAAGTGGTCACGATGTGACTGCCTTCCGCCTTCGTTCGCTCTTAACGCTCCTTGGCAAACATCCCTGTTTGCCATGCTAACCTCACTCAGTTGTCAGCACATTGCCAATGTCGCTAAATAAGAAGCATCAAACTGATTGATAAAAATAAACTTTTATTATTGGAATTAGCTGATGTTATAACTAACGTTAACGATTTATTGGATGGGTTTTGGCTTTAAAAACCCCGTTCCTCAAAATTTTTTAGTTTTTTATTTTTTAGTTCTTTGAGTTTCGGACGTTTTGTTGTTTTGTGGTTGTTTCTATACGGTGATTACGTCCGAGTTAAGAGGGTTGGCGCCAACCCTCTTTACAATCTCCCGCGGCGACTACGCAAGTGGTCACGATGTGACTGCCTTCCGCCTTCGTTCGCTCTTAACGCACCGGCTGTGATTTGTTCCTGACAAAGCACCGCCTTGGCAAACATCCCTGTTTGCCATGCTAACCTCACTCAGTTGTCAGCACGTTGCGAATGTCGCTAAATTAAATACACCAAACTTATTTGCCAAAATAAACTCTTATTATTGGAACTAGCTGATGTTATAACTAACGTTAGCGATTTATTGGATGGATTTTTGCGTTTCAAAAACCCCTCTCCTCAAAATTTTTGGTTGTTTGAGTTTCGGACGTTTGTTGTTTTGCGGCTAATTCTATACGGCGATTACGTCCGAGTTAAGAGGGTTGGCGCGAACCCTCTTTACAATCTCCCGCGGCGACTACGCAAGTGGTCACTGCGTGACTGCCTGCCGCCTTCGTTCGCTTTTAACGCACCGGCTGTGATTTGTTCCTGACAAAGCACCGCCTTGGCAAACATCCCTGTTTGCCATGCTAACCTCACTCAGTTGTCAGCACATTGCGAATGTCGCACCACAAAATCGTTTTTTATCGCCCTAACATTATTTTTCTTATCCTCAGCTTCAATACCTAAGAACTAAGAAATAATAGCTAAGGATAGGCACAGACTACGTAGTAGTCGCGAGTATCCTCAAAGGTAGAAGAAATAGAACCATTGTACGAGTTAACCAAATAATACCGACTTTTACTAACTGTATTATTCCACTCGGAATCATTCGTCCAAAAGTATAACACTCTGGTGTCGTTGTAGTTGGGGAAATTAGCCCCCCTGTAATCGCGCATATCCCCCCATTCCGTGAAAAATCCGGCACCAATGTGACGACGAAATTCATTATCAGGTGACGAAGGCGTTGCACTTCGACATTCCTCATAAAGATAATGACAACGCCCATTAGTTAAATCCCTGACCTTTGCGACACGATATCCAATCTTATTACAAAAAGATAACATATTAGAAAGGTTATTTTTATGATTACCACGATTAATAAACCACTGCTTTAACTCAAATCCATATTTGACCACCGCATTACCACTGCTATCACGACCGACTAACTCAAATACCTGAGGCAAAGATGGTCTGGCGATTTCACCTGGATTATCTGCCCACCATTGCGAGTAAGTAGCAACAGGACCCGTTAGGGTGACTCGAACGCTGGTACTTGTTGAATCGGTCATAGTTGCCGTAATACCACCATGAGAAACCGGAGCCCAAGATAAGGCCTGATTAATACCACTAATATTTAAATCAAACCACAACTTATTAGCACCGGTAGTCGGGAAGTTTAAACCATAAGACGACGGTGTAACTGACTGGGTTAGAAAACCCTTCTCACGGTTCCAAACGGCAGCAGAAATAGCTCCATCCATGTCTAAGTTAGGTCTTGCAAAACAAATCGCTGGCGATGCCTTAGGATTAATATAATAAGTGGCATTACCTGCACTAAAACGACTTTCATTAGGTACCCCATAACGTGTTGTTAATCTACCTTCACCATTAGATAAGGTTAATTTATATGGCGCTTTACAAATTGTCAGTACTTCACTACGGGCAACAGCTCGATTATTTTTATCGACAATGGATAAATTTAAACTACCAGTAGCGGTGACACCATTAACTCCCTGACCATCGCCATCATCATCCCCCCAATAATTATACGGTGTGCCAATAAGTGAACTTAATGCAATAGAATTAGTATCCGTTGGTACTAACATACCAATATCCGCAAAACTCTGACCATCAACAGGTAACTCGATAGGATTGTAATAACTCGAATTATTGGTTGTGGGAGTAAATTTTCTACCATCAGAAAGGGATATCCTGAGTAGCGCTTCGCTATTTGTTACCCGGGTACGACCACCATCAAAGGTTAAATAAGGTGCTGAGCCATAAATAATATTGGTCGTTGTAGTGGTTAATGCATAATTAGCAAAAGAGATAGACTGTAAAACAACCACAGTTAATACCAAAACCATCGGCCGAGATAAACAGGCTAAACCAAGAAATTTTGAAAAATTTTGCCGGAATTTCGGAAATTTTGGAAATTGTCGAAATAATAAACTGCGGTGAAATAATAAACGGTGTGAGCTTAACTTTAGAAAGGTGAATTTATAGGTTGGGCAGGTTGCGTGTTGCGTGTTGCGTGTTGAAAATTATAATCCATATCAGATATCCTTGTCAATCCAATTTTATGATTTATTTAAAATTTTAAGCCTAACGGCATAAAATTTATCCATTCGTATAAATATGCTATAAAAGTATAGTGATTGCAAAAAACCATGCAACTTTTTTTGATGGTTTAATTGTTAACTTTTGTAAAGATGAATACTGCTAGCCCGAAAACAGCATCGGTTATTTGCTGTTTATTAGAAATAATATCCCCTTTATCCCCTCTTAAAAAATCACCATTTTTAATATTAATAATTTGCAGATTAGGCTTTTGATTTTGACAATTTTATAATCGTTTTTAGAAGGTAAAGACAGAAT
>NZ_NASD01000017.1 GCF_002142155.1 Gilliamella apis
ATGTCTGGCGGTAATAGCGCGGTGGTCCCACCTGACCCCATGCCGAACTCAGAAGTGAAACGCCGTAGTGCCGATGGTAGTGTGGGTATTACCCATGTGAGAGTAGGGTGCCGCCAGACTTTTAAATTTTATATATACATACCAAATACGGTGGAGCGGTAGTTCAGTTGGTTAGAATACCTGCCTGTCACGCAGGGGGTCGCGGGTTCGAGCCCCGTCCGTTCCGCCACCTTTTCTAGGGGCGTAGTTCAATTGGTAGAGCACCGGTCTCCAAAACCGGGTGTTGGGAGTTCGAGACTCTCCGCCCCTGCCATAAAAAATGATATTTTGCTCTAAATTTAATCACTTATTCAAATTTCTTTACATAAATAAAAAAATTTTGTTTACAGATTTACTTTGTCAATTATAATTCCCGCCCAACAATATTTATAATCTAGAGGATATAACATGGCTGAGAGTTTTGTAAGTCAACAACGTTTTTTTGATAACAAGAATTATCCAAGAGGACTTTCTCGACATGGTGATTTTACTATCAAAGAAGCTCAGATCTTAGAAAAATATGGTTGTGCTTTTAGAGATCTTGATACAGAAGCTAAAAAGCCAGCTACTCCAGAAGAAAAATCTTTTGTTGCGGTTTGTAAAGGGAAAAAAGAGCCATCTACTGATTATGAAAAAGCGTGGATAAAGTACCTTTCTAAAATTAATAAGCCAAAACGTTTTCACACATTATCAGGAGGAAAACCTCAAGTTGATGTAAGTGATGATTTTGTTGATAGTGATGATTAATGCTTTAGCCAATATTTTTGTGCAGTTGAATTAATAAACGATCCATAGAACGATAACTCAGTGCTTCTGAAATATGTTTTCGTTCTATGTTTTTTGAACAGTCTAAGTCAGCAATAGTTCGTGATACTTTTAATATCCGATGCCACGCTCTAGCAGAGAGACCTAACTTGATTAAAGCCTGCTCCAAATAATTATTGTCTTCATCACTTAGTAAGCAATGTATTTGAATTTCTTTTGGTGATAATTGACTGTTTAATTTGTTATTTCTTGTCATTTGAATCTTTCTTGTATCAATAACTCTTTTTTTTACTATTTCAGTTGGCTCTGTTGCTGTAGCCTTTTGACTTAATGTGCCTCTTGGTAGTAATGGTACTTCAATAGAAATATCAAACCGATCTAAAAATGGCCCAGATAGCCTATTTAAGTAACGTATTATTTGTTGTGGTGTTGTTCTGTTATGAGTGCCTTGATAATGACCTGTGGGACTTGGATTCATTGCTGCTATGAGTTGAAACTTTGCTGGAAATTTTATTTTTGCATTAGCCCTTGAAATAACTATTTCACCTGACTCAATGGGTTCTCTTAATGCATCTAAAACTTTACGGTTAAACTCTGGTAATTCATCTAAAAATAAAACCCCATTATGTGCTAATGAGATTTCGCCTGGTCTTGGAATTGATCCACCTCCTACTAGTGCAGCAGCTGATGCACTGTGATGTGGTGATCTAAATGGCCTTGTTCGCCAATTCTTTATTGAACCATTTGAGTTAACTAGGCTTGCAATTGCTGCACTTTCTAGTGCTTCATCATCTGATAATGGTGGTAATAATGACGTTAATCGTGTTGCTAACATTGTTTTTCCTGTTCCTGGTGGTCCTATCAATAATAGATTATGTCCACCAGCTGCAGCGATTTCTAATGCTCTTTTAGCATGTTCTTGTCCAATTACATCTTGTAGATTAGCGAGTTGATTATTTTCTTCTTGATATTGTCTATATTCGACTGATGATAAGTTAATTTCATTATATAAATATTGACATAATTCCAGTAAATTATGCGTAATTAATGTATGATTTTGATGAATTAACGATATTTCAGATTGATTCTCTGCTGAAATAATTAGAGTTCGATTATTTTTTTTAGAAGACAAAGCAGCGGGAATCGCCCCTTTTACTGCCTTAATTTCGCCCGAAAGAGCTAATTCACCTAAAAACTCATATTTAGCAAGGTGATCCATTGGTATCTGTTCTGTTGCTGCAAGAATAGCAATAGCTATAGGTAAATCAAACCGACTTCCTTCTTTAGGAAGATCGGCAGGAGATAAATTAACGGTTATTTTCTTTGCTGGAAATGTAAAACCACTATTAATAATAGCACTTCTAACACGGTCTTTGGATTCTTTTACTGTTGCTTCTGGTAGGCCAACAAGCACAAAACCAGGTAAACCATTACTAATATGTACTTCGACGTTAATTTGAGGTGCTTGTATACCAATAGAGGCTCTTGTATAAATGATTGCGAGTGACATAATTTATCGTCATTAATTTGAGATTTTTAGCACTTTATTAATAATTCTAGAATGTGCATAAATTTATGACTAAAAATGCGTGTTCGTTCGCAAAAAATTTCCTAATTTTGTTACTACTTCAATTTTTTGTTCTTATAAAGAATTTAGAAATAAATAGTGATATAAAAAATAAACAAGTGTTGCTTAATACAACAGAAGGACCTGTTGGGGTGTCATAAAATAATGAAAATAGTATGCCACCAATGATTGAGATCATACCGATTAATATTGCAATGATTGCCATTGATTCAGGATTTTTAGCATAGTATTTTGCAGTAGCTGCTGGGATGATTAACAGTGCTGTAATTATCAAAGCGCCAACAAATTTCATAGCAATACCTATCGTTAATGCTAATAGTATGGTTAGAATAAATTTTGTTATTGGTACATTAATTCCATGACTAAATGCTAATTCTTCACTAACCGTAATAAATAAAAAATGATTCCACCGCCATATTAACAATAATCCAATTGTTACTACACAAATGACTATTTGGTAAACATCAAACATTGTTATAGATAAAAGATCACCAAATAGATAGCCCATTAAATCAATACGTATATTATTCATTAAACTTATTACAACTAAACCCAATGAAAGAGCGCTATGCGCTAAAATACCCAGTAAGGTATCAACAGGAAGTTGCTTTTGAGATTCTAACCATAATAATCCAATAGCTAATATCAATGTTACTAAAATAATGGCATAAAATAGATTGATATTTAAAAGAAAACCAAAAGCTACCCCTAATAATGCAGCGTGAGATAAAGTATCACCAAAATAGGACATTCTTCGCCAAACAACAAATGTGCCTAAAGGTCCTGTCAAACAGGTTAAGCTTAATCCTGCCAGTAAAGAGGGTAACAGTAACTCTATCATTATTTTTTTCCTCGTTGGTCAGGTAATATAATTTTTTGATTATGTTGATGCTGATGTTGGCAAAAATCATGATCATGATTGTGATGATGTTTATATAAAGCAATTTGTGATGCACCATGTTGTCCAAAAAGCGAAATAAACTCAGGATCATTTGAAACACTTGCTGGTGTTCCTGAACAACAAATATGGTGGTTTAAACAAATTACCTCATCAGTTTTTGCCATGACTAGATGTAGATCATGTGAAACCATTAATACACCACAGTTAAACTCATTTTTTGCATTAATAATTAGATCATATAACAGTACCTGTCCATTAACATCAACGCCTTGGGTCGGTTCATCAAGAATGAGTAACTTTGGGCGTTTGGCTAATGCTTGTGCTAAAAGAACTCGCTGAAGTTCACCACCTGATAGTTGATGCATGGATCGATTTATCAAATATTCAGCCTTAACTAATGATAATGTTTTATGAATATCTATTTGACTTAACTGTTTATTTAACTGCATAAAACGTTTTACAGTAATCGGTAAAGTCGGATTTAAGTTTATGGATTGAGGAACATAGCCAATAGTTAAATCAGATGCACGTTTAATGGTACCAGTGGTTGGTTGAATTAAACCTAAGATAATTTTGACAAGTGTTGATTTACCAGCGCCATTTGGTCCTAATATTGTAATAATTTGATTTAAATTAACCGTTAATGAAATATCATATAATATTTTCTGGTTATTTATTTCAATGGAAACATTATCAAGTGACATTAATTGCGTCATGATATTATTAGTCCTTGCTGGTCAATATGTTATGTTATATTATAACAATATTCTGGTTTATTCCATCATATTTTATAAATATTGGATGATAAAGTGAAAAATTCTATTAATAGTACTATAAAGTTTATCCGTTTTTTTTTATTAGCTTTTTTATTTATTTTCGGGCTAATAGCTAATGCCAATGCGACAATAATTTCTTCAGTAAGACCTATTGGATTTATTACCGAAGCAATCGCATCAGGTGTAATAGATACTGATATATTATTACCGGATGGTGCTTCACCACACACTTATTCATTGAAACCTTCCGATTTAATTAAAATCAAAAATGCAGACTTAATAATTTGGGTTGGTGAGGAGATGGAAACTTTTATGCCAACTGTATTAAAAAATATTGATCACCAGAAACAAATAGAATTAATGGATGTTGGTGAAATTAAAAACTTACTTCGCATAAACCATGAAGATGATACGCATCATAATATGCACGCAGATGATGAGCATCATGGTGAATATGATGAACATATTTGGCTTTCTCCTACTATTGCTAAAATCATTGCTAAATCAATTCATGATAAGCTGCTTGATTTATACCCCAATAAAGCGGCAATACTTGACTTAAATCTAGACAAATTCATTACAAATTTATCAGAAACGGAACAAAACATTGCAAAAAAACTAATTAACGTCCAAAATAGGGGCTATTTTGTGTTTCATGATGCTTATGGCTATTTTGAATCATATTTCGGATTAAAAAATCTAGGAAGTTTTACCATAAATCCAGCAGTACAACCTGGTGTTCAAAAAGTTTATGCAATTCAAAAAGAGTTAGCTGAACACCAAGCGGTCTGTGTTTTTAGAGAGCCACAGTTTAGCCCTGCAATAATTAAAAAGATAGTGAATGGTACGGATGTTCGAATTGGTGAGTTAAATCCATTAGGGACAGGTATCCCTATAACAAAAGATTCATATTCACACTTTTTATTTGCATTGACACAAGAACTGTTGGATTGTTTAGATGAAAAATAATTTAGATAATAGATAGTTAAGGTTAATTTTGGTACGGCAGATTAAATCCTCTGATATTGAAAAAAATAATTTGAAAATTCCTTATTTTTCAATATTGGGAGTCCTTGTTGCTGTGATTTTAGTAACTATATTGTGGCGTCCTTTAAATTTAGATCGTACAGAGTATGTTCCTTTAAATTCACAAGCGCAAACCACAGTGACAGATACATCAACATCATCAGTTGTTATTGGTGATGGCCGAGTAGATATGGTTGGTGATAAATCAAAATCAGAAAACGTCACTGAATCGTCCGATGTTCCAGAAGATGCTATAGCTAAAGATGAATTAGACGATATTGCTGAAGAAAAAGATAACACTGTACAATATACCATTTCACGTGGAGATACATTACACGATATTTTAGTTCGTTATAATGTTAATCGAAATGATATTTCACAACTAACCAGTAAATTTAAACAGCTCGCCAATTTAAGAATTGGGCAACAAGTGAGTTGGACAACTGATGACAACCATAATTTATTAACTTTCAATTGGACAATATCAAGTAATAACGTTCGAATTTTTGAAAAGTCAGGCAATAAATTTATAGAGAGTTCTGAAACTATAGAAGGTACATCTGAAAATGTTGTCATTACTGGAGATCTTAAAACGAGTTTTGTTGCTGATGCACGTAAAGCCGGTCTAACTGGCAATGAAATCGGTATTATTACCCGAGCCTTGCAATGGCGCTTGGATTTTCGCCGTTTAAAAGTCGGAGATAAATTTGCCGTATATTTGTCACGTGAAATGCATGGTAAAAGATTATCTAAAAGCAAACTTCTTGGTGTTCGAATTAAAAATGGAACTAAAGATTATTACGCTATTTTGGCTGATGATGGTAAATACTATGATATTAATGCGAGTAGTTTGTCGCAAAGTTTTTTCCGTTATCCTTTGGCGAAGCAAGCTCGCGTATCATCAGGATTTAATCCTCGCCGTTTAAATCCTGTTACAGGCATCGTTACTCCGCATAATGGTGTTGATTTTGCTGTGTCTCGGGGAACACCTGTTTTATCAGTTGGTAATGGTGAGGTCGTTATTGCTAAATATAGTGGTTCTGCTGGTAACTATGTGGCTATTCGACACGGTAGGCAATATATGACAGCTTATATGCATCTGGATAAAATTTTAGTAAAACCAGGGCAACAAGTTAAGCAAGGCGATAAAATTGGGTTGTCCGGTAATACTGGACGTTCAACAGGACCTCATTTGCATTTTGAATTGCATATCAATAACAAACCGGTTAATCCATTAACTGCTAGTTTGCCAATTAATGAAGGTTTGACTGGTAAATCTAAAAAAGCATTTATTGAAAAAGTTAAAAATATTAAACCTAAACTTAACTTTTAACTGATTTTGTCTTCAAATCCATTATTTAAACTAAAAATTCTTATTCGAAAGAAGGCCAATGCGTCAGTAAAAAGTTGTGCTATCATAAGGTAATTTTATTTAAAATAAATATCGGGTGTAGTTTGAACAAACCAACGAAAAAAACATCTACTAAAAAAGCTTCGAAGAAAAATAACAAATCATGGTGGCGCCGTATCTGGTGGTTGCTATTTAAGTTATTTCTTATATTTGTTGCAGTAACTGTTGTTTATGGGATTTATTTAGATCAACAAATTAAAGAACGGATCGATGGTAATGTCTGGGAATTACCGGCTGCTGTATATGGTCAAATTGTTGATCTTGAACCTGATAGTGATTATAGCCTTAGTGATGTTGTTACTTTGTTAAAAGGTGCACAATATCGTCAGCAAGATAGTAAAGCAACACGTCCTGGTGAATTTATTGTCCAAAACGATGCTGTTGAAATCTATCGACGACCATTTACTTTTCCTGATGGTGAAGAACAAGCTTTTCGAGTTAGAATAACTTTTTATGATAATAGAATTGATCGTATATCTAATTTAGATACTGGCCGTGACTTTGGCTTACTTAAAATTGATCCTAAATTAATAACTATGATGCATTCACCTAACGGTGAACAACGACTTTTTGTTCCGTTAAAAGAGTTTTCTGATTCGTTAATAAAAACCTTAATTGCAACTGAAGATAAACGTTTTTATGACCATCATGGTGTAAGTTTATACTCAATTGGACGGGCTATTTTTGTCAATTTGACCACTGGCCGAACAGAAGGTGGTAGCACATTAACACAACAAACGGTTAAAAACTTATTTTTGACCAATGAAAGAAGCTTAAGCCGTAAAATACGTGAAGCATATATGGCTATAATTTTAGATGCTCGTTATAGTAAAGAACGTATTTTAGAACTTTATCTAAATGAGGTTTATCTAGGGCAAGCTGGTAGTGAAGAGATACATGGTTTCCCATTAGCGAGTCTTTATTACTTTGGCCGCCCAGTTAATGAATTGACATTAGATCAACAAGCTGTATTAGTGGGGATGGTAAAAGGTGCTTCATACTATAATCCTTGGACTCAACCACAACAAGTGATTGAACGTCGTAATGTTGTCTTAAAGCTTGCTGAACAGCAAGGGATTATTGATGAGGAGTTATTCAACTTACTTAGTCAGCGTCCACTTTCCGTTTTACCAAAAGGGGGAGTAATATCTCCACAACCAGCATTTATGCAAGTTGTGCGTAGTGAGCTGAGAAAACAGTTAGGCGATAAAGCAGATCATCTTTCTGGTATGAAAATTTTTACCACCTTTGATCCGGTTGCTCAAGCTGCAGCTGAACAATCCGTAACCAATGAAATCGAAAATTTACGCAAATCGACGAATAAAGATTTACAAACGGCAATGGTCATTGTCAGTCGTGAAACTGGTGAAATTCGTGCAATTATTGGTAGTGCTGAACCTCGTTATCCTGGTTATAACCGCGCGTGGTTGACAAGACGAGCAATTGGTTCACTTGCAAAACCATCAACTTACTTAACAGCATTAGGCCAACCGGGGCGTTATCAGCTTAATAGTTGGCTTGATGATAGTCCATTATCAATAAAGTTGGATAATGGTACTTATTGGCAACCAAAGAATTTTGACCGCAAGTTTCGCGATAAAGTGATGTTAATTGATGCGTTAGCCCTTTCGCTTAATGTCCCTACCGTTAATTTAGGGATGGGATTAGGTTTAGATGCAACCAAAAATACTTTACAAGCACTGGGTGTGCCAGAAGATCGTATTCCGAATTTACCATCACGATTATTAGGTGCACTAGAGTTAACACCTTTAGAAACAGCACAGATGTTCCAAACTATTTCCAATAATGGTCAACGCTCACCACTAACAATTTTAAGATATGTATTGTCCGATAAGGGCGAACTTGTTTATCAAAATTACCCACAGCAAATTCAAGCGGTTTCTCAACAATCTGCTTATTTGACGACTTATGCTATGCAACAAGTAGTTGAATCAGGAACATCGCGCTCGTTAAAAGCTAAATATGGATCATTTAATTTAGCCGCGAAAACGGGGACTAGTAATGATTCTCGTGATAGCTGGTTTACCGGAATTGATGGTAAAAATGTTGCGGTAGTTTGGATAGGTCTTGATGATCATTCTCCGATGAAATTAACGGGTGCAACGGGTGCCTTAAAAATATATAGTGAATACTTACAAAATAATCCACCAAAAAGGTTACAACTTCCCGTACCGCAAAATATATTTATGGTACCTATTGATAGTAATGGTCAATGGCAGTGTAATGGTGGTGGTGTACGTAGTTTACCTGCATGGACAATCAATCCTCAAAGTTTATGTTCGGCTAGTCCTCAGGCTGTATCTAATCAACAAGCACCAAGTTGGGTGACTGACATGTTAAATAATTAAATGAGGTTATCATATGCCTGAATTACCTGAAGTTGAGACGAGTCGACGAGGTATTTTACCTTATTTAAAAGGCCAAACTATCGCGCAGATTATTGTCCGAAACTCAAAACTTCGTTGGCCTATTGATACGGCTATTTCTGGTGCTAAAGGTCAAGTTATAGTAGATATTAAAAGGCGTGCCAAATATCTACTGTTACAACTGACACATGATTGGATTGTCATACATTTGGGAATGTCAGGTAGTTTACGCATATTAGAATCATACCAAGAACCAGCTAAACATGATCATGTCGATTTAGTATTAGCGAATGGAGTGATATTAAGATATACCGATCCAAGACGTTTTGGATCATGGCTATGGACTCACACTATTGAAGAATTAACTCAATTGAAGCACTTGGGGCCAGAGCCACTTAGTGATAACTTTTCAGCTAATTATTTATTTGAAAAAGCTAACAATCGAAAAATACCAATTAAAAGTTGGATTATGGATAATCATATTGTCGTTGGTGTTGGTAATATTTATGCTTCAGAATCATTGTTTTTGGCAAAAATTAATCCAAATCGAAAAGTTAGTAGCTTAACATTAGTTGAATGTGAACGATTAGTTACAGCAATTAAGCTGGTACTTACAAAATCTATAGAGCAAGGAGGAACGACACTTAAAGATTTTGTTCAATCTGATGGTAAACCGGGGTATTTTGTCCAGAACCTTCAAGTATATGGCCGAGAAGGTGAGAAATGCTTAATTTGTCAATCCAATATCAAGTCTAATAGAATAGGACAACGTAATACATTTTATTGTGAAACCTGCCAAAAATAATAGATAAATTTAATTATATTTTTCTTTTCTAACAATTGTTTTAATTATTGATAGTAATATAAATTCAACTCTTTTTAGTTATCAATCATATAAAAATACTTATTAATCTCTTTTCACTTAGTTTATTTCGGAATAGTATAGATAATAAACAATTTATTTATGGAATCAAAAAGAATATAATAGTATCAATTAAAAAATCTTTTTTACTCAAAAGGCTATGGACTTGTTACACAATATCGGCTATCTTTCTCGCTGTAAAATTAACTATATTTTGTAAAGCATAGTATCTATTATAAATTAATTATAATGTTTTAATTTTAAAATACTTTTCTTTATATGGGGTTAAGTTTATTTTAACCTAGTGTATTTCGCTTTGATTAAGGAATTTAAGATGATCAAATTTGCTTCTCGCTTTTTGATAGCTTGTTTTGTTTTATTATCAACAATGATGGCTACAGCTGAAGTTAAGATTGTAATTACTGATGGCGTCAGTTCGGCCAAGCCAATTGCTGTCGTACCATTTAAATGGACTGGTAGCGGAGAGCCTCCCCAACTTGTAGATAATATTGTCGCATCTGACTTACGTAATAGTGGTAAATTTAATCCTATTGACGTCGCAGCAATGCCACAAAAACCAACTACAGCATCAGAAGTTAATCCTGGCGTTTGGAGTAATATGGGTATTTCTGCTGTTGTAGTAGGATCAATTCAACCAGATGTGTCGGGGAAATATCTTATAACTTATCAACTAATTGATACAGTTGATCGACCAGGTTCAGTATTAGCAGAAAACCAATTCTCTATAGAGCAACGTTGGTTACGTTATGCCTCTCATACTGCAAGTGATGAAATCTTTGAAGCATTAACCGGTATTAGAGGTGCATTTAGAACACGTATTGCTTATGTGGTAAAAAATAATAAAGGACCTTATACCCATGAATTGCGTGTATCAGATTATGATGGTTATGATCAAATTACAGTACATCGTTCTAAAGAGCCATTAATGTCGCCAACATGGTCTCCTGATGGTAAAAAATTAGCTTACGTAACTTTTGAAAGCGGCCGTTCTGCTCTAGTATTAAAGACTTTAGATAGTGGTGCAATTGAAACTATTGCTTCATTCCCTCAACATAATGGTGCACCAGCATTTTCGCCTGATGGTAGTAAATTAGCTTTTGCTTTGTCAAAAGGGGGCAGTTTAAATTTATATATGATGAATTTGAGTTCTAAAAAAATTACCCAAGTTACATCAGGACGTAGCAATGATACAGAACCTTCTTGGATGCCAGATAATCAGACCATAGTTTATACCTCTGACCAGGCTGGACGTCCGCAACTTTATTCAATTAATATTGGTAGTGGAGCATCGCAAAGGGTAACTTGGGATAATACCCAAAATCAAAATGCTCGTGTATCTCCAGACGGCAAGTTTATTGCTGTAATTTCTACTAATAATGGTGAGCAACATATTACTCGATATGATGTAGAAACTAATACATATCAAAGATTAACCGATACTTTTTTAGATGAAACACCGAGTATTGCTCCAAATGGCACTATGATTATCTACAGTTCTTCACAAGGTTTGGGTACAATTTTAAATCTTGTTTCTACTGATGGTAATTTTAAAGCAAGGTTACCAGCAACGGATGGGCAAGTGAAATTCCCTTCTTGGTCACCTTATTTATAAGAACGGCTAAATTTTAGGCAATAATGACATTATTAAAATTGTGTAAATGTTAAGGTCGTTATAATATATACTTCTAATCTTTCTAGTTAGTAACCGTGCGTTACTTTGAAGTTGGTTAGATGTATAAAAAAATAAGTAAAATTTATTTAAAAACAAAGGAGTTAATACAATGCAATTTTCTAAATTTCTTAAAGTAGCCGCGGTTGCTTTACCATTAATCGCTGTAACTGCATGTTCATCAAACAGTAGCAGTAAAGCAGGCGGTAACGGTGCTTTATCAAAAGAAGCTTTAGAGCAACTTCAAAAACTACAACAAATTAACACTGTTTATTTTGATTATGATAAATACAATGTTAAATCAGAATATGAAACATTGTTAAATGCACATGCTGTATTTATTCGTTCAACTAACTTAAATGTTGTTATTGAAGGTCATGCCGATGAGCGTGGTACTCCAGAATATAATATCGCTTTAGGTGAACGTCGTGCATCAGCAGTTAAATCTTACCTACAAGGTAATGGTGTTTCTGGTGAACAATTATCAATCGTTTCTTATGGTAAAGAAAAACCAGCAGTATTAGGTCACAACGAAGCAGCTTATGCTAAAAACCGTCGTGCAGTAGTTACTTACGCTGGATACTAATCCCATCTAATGACGGCTGAATCATCAGCCGTTTTTTATTTCCAATGTTCACGTTGAGTTTATATAATATGTATAAAAAAATAATCACATTGTCCTTATTTCTTTTGTTTGCTGGTTATGGTTGTGCTGCTGGTAGTTCTGATGTTGATAGAACAATACAAGCTCAAGGGCAGTTAATCATTCAGAATCAACAAAAAATTAGTGATCTACAATCTGATTTAGATACACTTCGTGGCCAATTAGAAGAAACAAGGCACCAACTTAATCAAACTATTGAACGTCAAAAAATGATTTTGCAGGAAATGGCTAATGGTACAGGTTTCTCCGCAAGTAATTCCAATACAGGATCACAAGAAAACAGTTCTGATTCGGTTGCGAGTCCTGAACAATCATCTTCAGAACTATCTGGATGGTCGACATCGGGAGATGATAAAGCTGATTATAATTTTGTCATGCAATTTATCAATGATGACAAACAAAGTGACAATGCTATTGTTGCCTTCCAAAATTTCTTAAAAGCTTATCCAAAGACCAACTATCGTGCAAATGTTAACTATTGGCTTGGTCAACTTTGCTATAAAAAAGGTAAAAAAGATGATGCTTCATTCTATTATGCAACAGTAGTAAAAGATTTTCCTTCTTCACCAAAAGCTGCAGATAGTCTTTATAAAGTAGGTGTTATCTTACTTGATAAAGGTGATAAAAAGAATGCTAAAGCTGTTTTTCAACAAGTGGTAAATAAATACGCTAAAGATAAAAATGCAGTTGAGCAAGCAAATAAAAAGCTATCATCGCTGTAACAAAGTGTATAAATAACCAGCTATCGAATAAAAATAGCAATAAAAGGGTTGCGCCTTTTTACAATTCTAAGTATTATAGCAACCCGAAATTGCTTGAAACACAAAGTAATTTAACAAGAATTATCTTATCAAAATGGGTTGTTAGCTCAGTCGGTAGAGCAGCGGACTTTTAATCCGTTTGTCGAGCGTTCGAATCGCTCACGACCCACCACCACTTTTTCATCAATATAAAAAACAACTCAAATAAAATTAATAGATAAAGCGATGAGAACGCTAGCGTTTAAAGGATTATATTGGCAAGATCTCATCAGTTTCACTGAACAATGGAAATTACTAGCAGGATTACGTTATGATAAGTATGAGTTTGCTTCGGATAATAAATTAAATCAACAAAGTCGTTCTTATGATGGTCACTCTTTAAGTCCACGGATAGGATTAATTTGGCAGCCGATAGAGTCACAAAGTTTTTATGCTTCTTATAGTAAAAATTTTGCACCCTATGGTGGTCGAGGCATGATAACTATTGCTACTGATTCTAAGACGGTCTATGATGACAAACCTCAATATTCACGCCAGTATGAAGTAGGGATTAAGAGTGATTGGTTTAATGATAAGCTATCTTCTCAAATCGCCCTCTATGACCTTGAACTGTATAATGTTCGTTATCAACCAGATGCCGTCAATGACCCTTATAATTGGCAGGTTAGAGGTAGTGATCGAAGCCAAGGTATAGAATTAAGTGCAATAGGACAATTGAGTAAAAATTGGTATATCAATAGTGGTGTTGGTTATCAACAGGCTAAAGTTCATAAAGATAAAAAAACACCTGATAATAAAGGTAAGTATTTATCTAACACAGCCAAACATAGTGGTCATATTGGTGTTCGTTATTTACCTTACGAAAATTGGTTTACCGAAGTCGAATTTAATTATAAAGGCTCGATGTATAACGATGATAAAAATCTGGTTAAGCGTTCAGGTTATGGAACATGGAATGCGGCTGTAGGTTATCAAACACGATCTGTTGATGTAACTTTAGCAGTAACTAATTTATTGGGTAAAGAGTATTGGCGATCAAGTAGTATGCCGGGAACACCTAGAGCTTTCTTACTAACTGCTAGTTATAAATTATAATTGTTAATAAGAATTTGTCAGAGCTAAATTAGGTTTTGATACATTAAAGAGGGAATAGTATTCCCTTTTTTAATTATTCTTATCTTTTAACGACTGATTAAATAATTCTGAGCAACTAATTTGAATAATGAGGTTAATGTTAACAAACTCAAAATAAAATTTAGATGTAGCAAAAAATCATTTATTAATATCAAAAAACATCTTTATTTTGCTATTTTATGGCTTAAAAATCCCTCTCCTCAAAATTTTTACATTATTTTTACTTATACAATTTGCTAATTTTGAATTTTCTTTAATGTGCATAATATTTAATATTCCGCTAGTATAGAATTTGTACTAGTTAACAAGTCTAAACTAATTACTACTAATAATATTGATATCAGCAATTACGTTAGGATTGCATAAAATAAAAACAATGCTATATTATATGAATAATTAATCAAAAAAATAGAATAAATATTCAATTATTGTGCTTGTGAATAGAGCTTTAAAGGATATTATAATATCAGCAATGGGAGCTTCATTATGGTTTTCGATATTGATTTAATAAAAGATATTTATCAAAGTTATCCACAAAAAATTGATGTTATCCGCCAGAAAATTGGAAAACCATTAACATTGACGGAAAAAATTCTCTATGCTCATCTGGCTGAAGGAGAGGAACTTAAAGCTTATAAACGAGGGGAAGATTATGTAAATTTCTCCCCCGATCGTGTCGCGATGCAAGATGCAACCGCGCAGATGGCACTATTGCAGTTAATGAATTCAGGCCGTAAACGAGTTGCAGTTCCATCAACAGTCCACTGTGATCACCTTATCCAAGCTTATAAAAATGCCCATGACGATCTGATTGTAGCTGAAAGTAACAACCACGAAGTTTATCAATTCTTACGCGATGTTTCGAATAAATATGGCATCGGATTTTGGAAACCTGATGCAGGTATCATTCACCAAGTGGTACTGGAGAATTATGCCTTTCCTGGTGGCATGATGATTGGTACCGATTCACATACCCCTAATGCAGGTGGTTTATCCATGATTGCAATTGGTGTTGGTGGTGCTGATGCTGTTGATGTAATGGCTGGTATGCCATGGGAACTGAAAATGCCAAAAATTATTGGCGTAAAATTGATTGGCAAATTATCGGGTTGGGCATCACCAAAAGATGTCATTTTAAAACTAGCCGGTATCTTAACAGTTAAAGGTGGTACTAATTCTATTATTGAATATTTTGGTGAAGGTACTGAGTCATTATCTGCCACCGGTAAAGCAACAATTTGTAATATGGGGGCAGAAGTGGGAGCAACGACTTCAATCTTCCCTTATAGTAAAAAATCTGCTGATTATTTGAGTATGACAGGTCGTCAAGAAGTGGTTGATTTAGCCAATACGTTAACTGATTGTTTCAATCCTGATAAAGCGGTATTAGAACAACCTGAAAATTATTACGACCAAGTTATCGAGATTAACTTATCGACGTTAGAACCTTATGTAAATGGTCCATTTACACCTGACTTAGCTTATCCAATTTCCCAGCTTGCCTCTGCTGTTAAGGAACATGATTATCCTGATAATATGGAAGTTGGACTTATTGGATCATGCACTAACTCTTCTTACGAAGATATGATGCGCGCAGCTTCAGTGATTGATAACGCCAATAAGTTAGGTTTGAAAGTAAATGCCAAATTAATTATCAATCCTGGTTCAGAGCAAGTTAAATATACTTCAAAACGAGATGGTATTTTAAGTCGTTTTGAACAAGCTGGTGCAGCTATTATGGCTAATGCATGTGGGCCTTGTATTGGGCAATGGCGTCGTGATGATGTTGCCGATGAACACAAAAATTCGATTGTTACTTCGTTCAATCGTAATTTCGCTAAACGTAATGATGGTAGCCCAAACACTTATGCATTTGTTTGTTCACCAGAAATTGTAGTAGCGCTATCAATTGCTGGTAAATTAAGTTTTAATCCATTAACCGACAATCTCATCAATGATAAAGGTGAAAAAGTGAAACTCCCTGAACCCATCGGCGATGAGTTACCAAGACAAGGATTTGCTGTCGATGATGCCGGTTATATTGAGCCGATGGCTGATGGTAGTTTAGTTGAAGTTCGTATTGCACCTAATTCAGAACGGTTGCAACAGCTGTTACCTTTCTCACCTTGGGATGGTAAAGATATTCTTTCGCAACCATTATTGATTAAAGCAACCGGTAAATGTACCACTGACCATATTTCAATGGCCGGTAACTGGTTAAAATTTCGTGGTCATTTAGATAATATTTCCAATAATATGTTAATTGGTGCGGTTAATGCTTTTAACCAGAAAACCAACAGTGTGTTGGATGCACAAACTGGCGATTATGTTGAAGTCCCTGCGTTGGCTCGTAAATTAAAAGCACAAGGAGTCGGCTCAATAGTCGTTGCTGAAGAGAATTACGGTGAAGGTTCGTCAAGGGAGCATGCCGCAATGGAGCCGCGCTTTTTAAATGTTAAAGCAATTGTGGTTAAATCGTTTGCGCGTATTCATGAAACTAATCTGAAAAAACAAGGCATGCTTGCATTAACCTTTGTTAACAAAGATGACTATGACAAGATTCGGGAAGATGATCAAATTAGCATTACTGGACTTTGCGATTTTGCACCGGGTAAAAATTTGACATTAACTCTTCATCATCGTGATGGTAGTCAAGATTTTTTTGCAGTAGCGCATACTTATAATCAAGCACAAATTGAGTGGTTCAAAGCGGGTAGCGCATTGAATAAGTTAAAAGAAGAATTTAAATAAGAAATAAGAGGAAGAGACAATATGAATCAGCAAGTTTCAATTGAAAATGGACAATTAGTCGTTCCAAATCATCCAACGATTCCTTTTATTGAAGGCGATGGTGTTGGCAAAGAGATTTGGCATGCTGCTCAAACCATTTTTGATAAAGCAGTTGAAAAGGCTTATCAAGGCAAACGTAGTGTTCAATGGAAAGAGGTACTTGCTGGTAAAAAGTCGTTTAATGCAAATGGATCATGGTTACCGCAAGAGACTATGGATGCCTTCAAACATTATCTTATCGGTATTAAAGGACCATTAATGACACCTGTTGGCGGTGGGATCCGCTCACTCAATGTTGCTTTGCGTCAAGAGTTAGATCTTTATGTCTGTTTGCGTCCAGTGCGTTGGTTTAAAGGTGTTGAATCACCGTTAAAGCACCCAGAAAAAGTCAGTATGACTATTTTTCGTGAAAATACTGAAGACATTTATGCCGGGATTGAATGGCAACAAGGTACAGCTGAAGCTGAAAAGTTTTATCATTTTTTAGCTGACCAGATGAAAGTGACCAAAGTCCGTTTTCCTAATACTTCGGCTTTCGGGGTTAAACCTGTCTCTATTGAGGGATCTGAACGTTTAATCCGAGCAGCAATTAACTATGCATTACAACATAAATTACCATCGGTTACATTAGTTCATAAAGGTAATATTATGAAATTCACAGAAGGTGGATTTAAGCAATGGGGTTATGAACTTGCGGAAAGAGAATTTACTGACGTAGTGTTCACCATGAATCAATATGCCAAAATTCAAAAAGCCGAAGGTAAGGCAGCAGCTGAACAAGCATTACAAGCTGCGAAATCAGCCGGTAAATTAATTATAAAAGATGTGATTTGTGATGCATTTTTACAAAATACCTTGTTAAAACCCGAGGATTATTCGGTTGTTGCGACATTAAACCTTAATGGTGATTATGTTTCTGATCAGCTGGCTGCAATGGTTGGGGGTATTGGAATTGCACCGGGCGCCAATATTAATTATTTAACCGGACATGCTATATTCGAAGCGACTCATGGTACCGCTCCTGATATTGCTGGCCAAAATCAGGCCAATCCATCATCACTTTTATTATCTGGCGTGATGATGTTTGAATATTTAGGATGGCATGAAGTTGGGCAACTAATTACTAATGCAATGGAAAGCTTATTTCAATCAGGCAAAGCAACTGCAGATTTAGCGCGCTTTATGCAAAATGGGCAACCATTATCAACAACCCAATTTACTCAAGCCGTTATCGATAATTTATAATTCAAAGGGGATGGTTAATGAAAGAAAAGTTCTTAGTTTATAAATTATCGGAAACCATTAAAAATACCAGTAAAATTGAATCTCAGCTATTCGAACAATTTAATGTAAAACGTGGATTACGTAATGCTGACCATACCGGTGTATTAGTTGGGTTAACCAAAATTGGTGATGTATTAGGTTATGAACGCTTAGATGATGGTTCATTGAAACCCATTGCGGGTAAATTATTGTATCGTGGTATCGATATTGAAGAATTAGTACATAATGCACAAAAAGAACAACGTACAGGTTTCGAAGAGACTATTTATTTACTCTTATCTGGTTCTTTGCCCGATAAAGAAGAATTACGTGATTTCTCACGTTTACTTTGTGAATCAATGGCATTAGAAAAGCAAACCAAGATTGCAATTATGGAGCTTGAAGGGCACGATGTAATGAACATTTTGGCTAGAACTGTTCTTGAAATGTACACTTATGATCCTGAGCCTGACGATACCTCACGTGATAATTTAATGCGTCAATCCATAGATCTGATTGCTAAATTTCCAGCTATTATTGCGTATGCTTATAATATGTTAAGTCATAGCGCTAAAGGTAAATCCTTACATATTCGCCATCCTCATGAGGATTTTTCAATTGCGGAAAATTTTCTTTATATGATGAAAGGGTCAGGAGGATATACAGAGTTAGATGTAAGAGTGCTTGATTTAGCCATGATAATTCATGCCGAGCATGGTGGTGGGAATAACTCAACTTTTACTGTTCGAGTAACGAGCTCAACGGGTACTGATACTTACTCATCGATTGCCGCTGGGATTGGTTCATTGAAAGGCCCATTACATGGCGGAGCAAATTTACAAGTCGGAAAAATGCTTAAACATCTTGCTGAAGAGATTAAAAATTGGACTGACGTGAATGAAATTGATGCTTATTTACAACGTATTTTAAATAAAGAGGTCTTTGATCAAAAAGGGCTAATTTATGGTATTGGTCATGCTGTTTATACGGTATCAGATCCACGGGCAATGTTACTAAAAGAGATGGCATATAAACTCGCTCAAGAAAAAGGCCGTGAAAAAGAGTATAACTTCTTAAATTTATTAGAAGAACGAGCTATTCATGCGGTGGTGAATCGTAAAAATGCCCGAACCAAAAAACAAGTTTGTGCCAATGTTGATTTTTACTCTGGGTTTGTTTACGACATGATTGGTTTACCTAAAGAAGTTTATACTCCTCTATTTGCTATGTCGCGAATTGTTGGTTGGTGTGCTCATCGCATTGAAGAACTCAATTTTGATGATCGTCGAATTATCCGTCCGGCCTATAAAAATATTGGCCAACTTATGTCATTTACTCCTTTAAAAGATCGTTAGTTTATTTACCGTCAGTATTTCCTGACGGTAGCTGCTAAAAATATTGCTTATTAAAAAATCGTGGTGATTTAGAACAATAGTTTGTAGACTATGCCTAATTAATCGTTTTTGGCTATGTACTTTGTACATAAATTATATATGAATCTTTTAAAATCTTTAGCTACAGTTAGCTCAATGACAATGGTTTCACGAGTTTTAGGCTTTGTTCGTGATGCGATTATTGCCCGCTTTTTTGGTGCGGGGATGGCAACTGATGCCTTTTTTGTTGCTTTCAAATTACCAAATTTGCTTCGTCGTATTTTTGCCGAAGGTGCGTTTTCACAGGCGTTTGTACCGATTTTAGCTGAATATAAAAATCAACAAGGCATTGAGGCTTCACGTACTTTTGTAGCTTATGTCGCTGGGCTACTAACGCTAGTATTGGCTATTGTTACCTTGATTGGTGTTATAACTGCACCTTTTATTATAATGTTAACTGCCCCCGGATTTATGCAAGATTCAACTGAAAAGTTTGAGCTTGCTACTGTGATGTTGAGAATAACATTTCCCTATATCTTTTTTATTTCACTCGCATCATTAGTGGGGGCCATACTTAATACCTGGAATCGTTTTTCAGTACCAGCATTTGTGCCAACATTCCTAAATATTAGCATGATTGCTTTTACTTTATTTTTAACCCCTTATTTTAATCCGCCTGTACTTGCTTTAGCAGTTTCAGTTGTTGTGGGTGGTGTTATACAGCTACTTTACCAATTACCTTATTTGAAAAAGATTGGCATGTTAGTTTTGCCTCGAATTAGTTTTAAAGATAGTGGTGTTTGGCGAGTGTTAAAACAGATGGGGCCAGCTATTTTAGGTGTATCAGTTGGACAAATATCACTGATTATAAATACGATTTTTGCCTCATTCCTAATTTCAGGTTCTGTTTCTTGGATGTATTATGCTGACCGACTTATGGAGTTTCCAGCCGGTGTGCTCGGTGTGGCTCTAGGTACTATTTTATTGCCATCTTTAGCTAAAAGTTTTGCCAAAGGTGACCAAAAACAATATTCAGAGCTATTAGATTGGGGGCTTCGTCTCTGCTTTTTATTAGCTTTGCCAAGTACCGTAGCATTAGGTGTTATTTCAAAACCATTAATATCAACTCTTTTCGAGTATGGGCAATTTACTTTGAATGATACGTTAATGACTCAACGTGCATTAATTGCGTATTCAATTGGTTTACTCGGGCTGATTTTAATTAAAGTATTGGCTCCTGCGTTTTATTCCAGACAAGATATTAAAACACCCGTTAAAATAGCTATTGTCACTTTGATATTAACTCAGTTAATGAATTTGGCATTTATTGGGCCATTACAACATGCAGGACTTTCATTATCAATTGGGCTGGCAGCATGTTTTAATGCTGGGCTGTTATTTTGGCAACTTCGTAAAAAGAAACTCTATCAACCTCAACCGGGCTGGTACCGATTTTTAATCAAGGTAATTATTGCTGTTATATTGATGTCTTTTACTTTGTGGTTTGGTGCACAGTTATTACCCGATTGGTCAACTGGCTCAATGTTAGCCAGAGTAGGACGGTTATTACTGTTGGTTATTATCGGTATTTTTATCTATTTTGGAACACTGGCTTTATTGGGTTTTAAAATAAAGCATTTTATTAAACGGATTGAATAAATATAGATAACAAGGAAGTAAGATGGAGAAAGCATCTTTTTTTAAATTGTCGATGATAGGTAGTACAATTTATTTGTTTCTGAGTTTTTTATTGATTATCTTTTATTGCTCTTGTCTACCAGATACAGGTTTTTCACAAGAATCATTTTGGGATTATCTTAACTCCGTTAGCTTATTAGATTCGTTTTTTTTATATCAATTTTTTGAAGTGTTATGGCTTTTTGGAGTATTAACATTATTTCTTCATTTTAATAATATTTATCTTGTTAACTTACATAATGTCCTTTTATTAATGCTATTAATATTAATGTATTCAGGCATCACTTTTTGTATATGGTGTTTTATTGACACTTATATTGATGAGCTATCTTCTTTATCACAGCGTATATTATGTTATTCTGCATTCATTTTTCTTCATTATATTTTTTATTCTTTACTTCTGTATTATTTGATTGAACTATCAAAAAAATTTTTTTTAAAACATCGGCAAGCTTTTCGTTTAACGCCCCAAAATAGTAGTTTAATTCATGCGATACTTTTTTTAGCATTTATTTGTCCAATTTTTTTTAGTGGATTTGAAATAATTGAAGTTTTTTACGATCTATCTGTTAATCCTAATTTAAAATTTACTTTTGTTCTTTTTATACTATTTTGTATGCGTGTTAGTAAAAAAAATTTCATGATTTCTTTTGATGAAATTCAATATGCAAGGTTATTTAAAAGTGTATTCATATCCAGTGTCTTGTTGTTACTTAATGTTTTAATTTTTTTACTTCTTAGAGGAAAGTCTAGAAGTTTTTATTTTGATTATTCCTCGTTAATCTTAGATTATATTAAACTGTTTTTTTTAGTTGTATTTTTTCTTTTATTAACTTATCTAATTTTCAATAAAGTGACTAAATATTATTTTTTAAAATTTGATAATAAAAAATAATCAATGGAATGGAGTGTAATATACATATGGAAAAGAGTTTTTTTAAACTACCGTTGATAGGTTGTTTAATCTATTTTTTGTTAAACATATTATTGAATATATTTTCTTTATATTTGCACGCAGATGAACTTTTCTTAGGTAATTTTACTTGGTATGTATTTTTTAATGTACCTTTTTCATCTTTATTACAGTTTTTTTTTCAACACTATTTTATAGATTCCTTATTAGTTTTTGGCCTTTTAACTCTATTCTTTCATTCTGTCCATGTTTATGTTGTTAATAAAGTTAATATTATTTTGTTGATTATTATAATGTTGATTTATTGTATTGTTGCCTATTTCATAACAATTAATACGAACGTTTATTTAAAAATAGAATCGCCTTTGTTTCTAATATTTTTTAATATAGCATTTGCTATTATCCGTTATGTACTTGATGCTTTACTTTTATATTATTTGATTGTTTTTTGTAAAGGTTATTTTATTAAAAGCCAAAATGAGTTTATTTTAACGAAAAAAGACTCCCCAAATATTCACTTCGTTCTTTTTTCTATTTTTAGTTGCTTTATATTGATTAAATCTTTTATCTTTCTAAATCGAGCCTTTTTAAATGTATTTAATGGTTCTATTTATAATTATTTAACGGCTATTTATTTGGTTGCGATATTATGTGGTTTGGTATTAAGCAAACAATCTTTTCATGTTTTCTTTGATAAAATTCAATATGAAAAACTTTTTAAAAGTGTATCAATATCAAGTGGTTTAATTTTCTTCTTTATTTTTATTGCCTTTACTATCATTGATAATAATCCATCAAAATACTATATTGATTCATTTATATCTGTTTTTAACAATATTAATAAATTACTTTTAGTGATATTGCTTATTTCATTGATTTGTCTAACTATTAATAAAACAACTAAATATTATTTTGGTAAGGCAGTATTTAGAAAGAGTCAAAATTAGTTAGATTCATTATCTAATTTGGTTTTCAAAAAATTACAGATTTCATTTTGTGATTTTAGTTGCCTGATTTCCGGTAATACTATTGATGCTTGTGGGTAATATTGTCTTAAATAAGCTAACCACTGCTTTATCCTAGCCGAATGGTAAAGTGGTTTAGCATCTTCGATGGATGTCATTGCATAACGAAGCAGTAATTGTATAACTTTATGCCAATTTAATGGTGAATGATTAAAACGAATTGTATTGGCTAAATTAGGAATATTAAGTATTCCTCGTCCTAGCATAATGTCATTTGTATGACTTTGTGTTATGCAATTTTTAGCATCTTCAGCAGAAAATATTTCGCCATTAGCAATAACCGGAATGGTTAATTTTTGTTTAATTTTACCAATGGTTGGCCAATCAATTTTCTCGGCTTTATATCCATCTATTTTGGTTCGTCCATGAATAACAATTTCATTAGCACCAGCTTGTTCAATTGCTTCAGCTATTTCGTAACAGTGAGATTTATCATCCCAACCTAATCGAATTTTAACAGATAAAGTTGAGGCAGAGCCAATTGCTGTCCTAACTTGAGTTACAATATTAAATATTTGCTCAGGATATTGTAATAAATAAGCACCACCATGGCTGCCAACAACGGTTTTAGCTGGACAACCAAAATTGATATCTATGCCATAAGAACCTAGTTCAAGCGCTTTAATGGCATTTTCAGCCATCCATTCAGGAGATTGTCCTAATAATTGAACTCGGACTGGTGTTCCTGATAAGGTTTTTCCTTCATTATAAAGTTCTGGACATAGTCGATAAAAAGTTCGGTTTGATAATTTATGCTGAGTTACTCTTACAAACTCAGTGACACAATAATCAAATTGATTGATTTCAGTTAATATTTGCCGCACATGATAATCAAGAACCCCTTCCATTGGTGCTAAAATGATGCGATTTATTTGCATTTTAGCTCCTGTTTAGCATGTTGGTTTCCACACACAATACAATTAGTTTGTTTAGTAAATATGACTTGGTTAAATTCCATCGTCATAGTATCAATCATTAGAACTCGACCAATTAAAGGTTTTCCATAATTGGTAAGTACTTTGATTGCCTCTAGAGCTTGCATTGAACCGAACATGCCAACTAATGGTGCCATTACCCCGGCTTCAATACAAGTCAGCTGGTTTTGCCCAAATAATTGACTTAAGCATTGATAGCATGGTTGATTATCTTGATAATTGAATACAGTGAGTAAACCTTCCATGCGGATTGCCGCACCAGAAATTAATGGTTTCTTTTCGAGAAAACAACAGCGATTAATTTGTTCACGGCTGGTTAAATTATCGGTGCAATCAATAACGATATTATGTTGTTTGATTAGCGAAATTAGCTCATTATCACTCAGTTTCTGATTAATTGTTTCAATAATCATATCGGCATTAATATTACATAATGCTTGTTTTGCGACTTCAACCTTATACTGATTTATTGATTGTTGAGTATATAAAATTTGTCTATTTAAATTCGACGCTGATATTGTATCAAAATCAATCAATGTTAGTTTACCGATGCCTGATGCTGCTAAATAGACGGCAGCAGCACAACCTAACCCGCCTAATCCTATAATTAATGCTGTACTATTTTTTAAAATTTGCTGCTTATCGATATCGAATCCATGCAAAGTGATTTGTCGGTCGTAGCGTAGCAATTCTTGATCAGAAAGCGTTAACATATGAAGTGATAGTTATTGTTGATAATGATTTGTATAGTATAACAAAAACTTGGCACATGATTGTGCCAAGTTTTTAATTTTATTTATCAAAACCAGATAAGAATGTTAAATATTCTTCTTTTGTCATAAGTGGCTTGTAGTTTGCCATTAGTGTTTGAGCTGATTCAGCATCATCATAAAGTAAATCAATAATGGTACAGGCCATCATTTGTGCAGGGCGGATATAAGCCATATCTTCATCAAATACGGTGTAATCTTTACCATGTAACACGCCTCTAACCGAACCAATCCAAGGGTGACTTACTGGCATAATATGCGATAGATCACCTGTGTCGGTACTTCCTGTCATATGAGGTGCAATTGAAACATTTTCTTCACCAATTAAATTTTCAGCATTTTGTTTTAGAAAATCATTGAGTGTTGGATTATTATTTAACGGCAGATAACCTGGAAGATCTTTAATTTCACAAGTAGCACCAACAGCCATTGCTCCTGCCTTTAGTGCTTGATTAATTCTTTCATTAGCATCAATCATGGCTGGTACATTACCTGCTCGCACATAACTTTCCATTCTTACATCGCTTGGTACAACATTTACTAAATCACCACCTTGGGTAATAATTGGATGAAAACGAATATAATCTTTTTCTTGAAATGTTTCACGGATAGCATGTACACCCATCATTCCCATCATAGCTGCATTTAATGCATTTACACCAGCATGAGGAGCTGCGGCAGCATGGGATGCTTCACCTTTATATTTAATTAGTTTACCAATAAAGCCATTGCTTGTAGTTGAGATCTCAATAAAACCATCTTGGCGTTCAGCAGGTACACTGGTTAAATGTATTTGTAATGCCATATCAACATCATCAAAATCACCGCGAGCAATCAATTCTGGTTTGCCACCAATGTATTTGATTTTACCTTCTTCAATTAATCGATTGCGATAGGTTATTTCAACATATTCTTCGGCTGGGACAGCAAATGGTACTACATCACCAGCTAAAAATTGCATGGCACCTGAGTCAATTAATCCCATGGTAACCGCCATCATGTTGGCTATTTGGGCATTATGTCCACAGCAGTGAGCTGCACCTGATGTTTCATCAGCAGCTGGGTGGTCGGCACAGATGATAGCATCTAGCTCACCAATAACCGCTATACTATATTTGCTACCTTTACCGCCTTTAAGACGACCTTTTACTCCGGTTAAGGCTAATTTATTTTTAAAAGGAACACCTAATTTTTCAAAAGCATCTTCTACTTTTTTAGCGGTTTTATGTTCTTTGTAACCAAGCTCTGGTTCTGACCAAATTGCTTCGGCAATTGACTTGATATCTGCTTTTCGATTTGCAATTGCATCGCAAACTTTTTTCTTTAGTTCTTCTTTTGTCATAAATAAAATCCTTATCTAAATTTAGATAACGCCTTCCCAGTGTAGTGTGACTTGAGCAATTATAGCAGCAAAAATAAATGTACCAGAAAAAACGGCTAAAGATACAGGAATAATGCGCCAAGATATATTTTTAAATAGTGCAAGATCTTTACCGATAGCCAATCCTGCATAAGCAAGTATAGGAGTACAAACAGCAAGTAATGACACTTGATCAGTAATTGCAACAATTTCTTGATGGTATGGGAATATTGGTGCTGACATGATAGCTGCAACCACAGATACCCATAAAATTACCGGTAATTTATTAAATCCGGGTAACTTACTGATTAACAGTCCTACAATAGAGATAATAACTAGCATCGCTACTGCTTCAAGCGATGAAATCAAATCAATTTTATATCCCACGGTGTTACCAGCTGCCATAATAATGGCGACTAGAATAAATACAAAAATCGTCTCAAAAATCTTCATTATGACATCCTTATTTCTTGCGTCGGAAACGGTCTAAAGTGTTATACATAAAAGAAGCGAAAGGCAAAGAAAATAGTGTGTAAATATACATGCCCACCATTCCCGACATTAAATTCGCTGTGGTAGCATAAGCATTAATGTTTTCTGATAAGTCAGGGTATAAATCACTTATTGGTGCAAGTGAGGCTGCCATCATACTTCCACTACCTACGCCAGCTCCCATTGCTAGCGCATATGGGTGTAAAATGTTCAATTGTGCTATTAAGCTGGCAAGAATACTCATCCAAATCGCACCATAAAGCGTACCGCAGACATACATAGCCATGACACCTCGACCTTCGGGTGAATCTAAACCATATTTATCTGCAACTATGGCGATATTAGGTTCGCGAGCTACCGAATAAGTAGCCCCAACGGCTTCTCGTTTCATACCTAATATCATTGCTAATGGTAGGCCAAGTAAAATGGTTCCGGCAAAATGACCTAATTCTTGAAAAATTAGGGCTAGCTTGGCATCTTCTAAAATCATATCAATTTTCGGGCCTACAGCTACACCAAGTTTTGCCACAAGTAGAATTAATGTAACCATCATCACAAGACTTGCATTTTGCATATTTTTGTTGGTTAATATTTTTAGTTTTGGGAAGCTAATGATGCCACCAAAAATCATTGCATATAGCATTGGATAAACGGCAATAATCCATATAGTTTGTCTACCGATAAGCTCACAAATAATTACTACTAAAAAGGCAATTAAATGCAATTTATAGTCTCGTAAAACTTCCATTCTTGCTCCTTCTTCATTTTTTTATCTATTTTTACACTGCACTTCTTATACTACGGTTGCTCCTAAGGTATTTTGAAAATGCTTTAAAGCCCATTGATGGCCAATGGGATCAAAGCTTGCAACAGCATTTTGATGAATAACTAATTTATAACCTAAGTTATAGGCATCTACAGCCGTATGTAAAATACAAATATCAGTACAAACGCCAATCAGATGGATTTCAGTGATATGTCTTTCGCGTAAACGGAGGTCAAGATCCGTACCACAAAATGCTGAGTAGTGACGTTTATTGATCCAGTAGATATTGTCTGAATATTGATGTTGTTGGTAAAGTTGCTGTAATTTACCAAATAATTGTTGGCCAACAGTCCCAACAAGATTGTGAGGGGGAAATAGCGAATTTTCCGGATGGTATTTATCTAAAGGTTCATGAGCATCAATAGCAAAAACGATAAATTCATTATTGTTAATAAATGATTGAGTTATGTTTATCATTTCTGATTCAATTTGTTGACCTACGGAACCGGTTGTTAAAGCTCCATTATCAGCAATGAAATCATTAGTATAATCAATTGAAATTAAAGCTTTCATATCCAATAAACAACATTTAAATAATCCTAAAGCTTATTAATAAATATCAGATATGACAAGTTATTAAATTAATCATTTTTCAAATTTATTTATAAAAGATGTATTTTGGTTAATTATCTTATTGAATTTAAATAAATTTACAAATGATTATATAAATTAAAATTATTATCATAAACTGAGTATAAATAAATTAAATAAGGATTATTTTTATAGATAGTCTTTATCCCCCGATAAATTGCTCTATAATAATTATCATTTTTGATAATTGTACACAGGATATATTTAATGAGAACAATTTATTGCGGACAATTAAACGCAAGTTATATTAATCAAGAAGTCACGCTATGTGGATGGGTCAATAAACGCCGAGATTTAGGTGGAATGATTTTTATTGATATGCGTGATCGTGAAGGAATTGTGCAAGTTTTTTTTGATCCTGATTACCCACAAGCACACGAATTAGCTGGCGAATTACGTAATGAATTTTGTATTCAAATTAAAGGAAAAGTAAGGGCAAGACCTGAAGGTCAAGTTAATAAAGATATGGCAACTGGCGAAGTTGAAATTTTGGCTACTGAGCTGACTATTTTCAATCGTAGTGATGTCTTACCTCTTGATTTTAATCAAAACAATAGTGAAGAACAACGTTTAAAATATCGCTATATTGATTTGCGTCGACCAGAAATGTCTACCATTTTCAAAACTAGAGCCCAAATTACCGCATTTGTTCGTTCTTTCATGAATGAACATGGCTTTTTAGATATTGAAACACCAATGTTAACCAAAGCGACGCCGGAAGGTGCTCGTGATTATCTTGTACCAAGTCGTGTTCATAATGGTGAGTTTTATGCACTTCCACAATCACCACAACTGTTTAAACAGTTACTGATGATGTCTGGTTTTGATCGTTATTATCAAATTGTTAAATGTTTTCGTGACGAAGATCTTCGTGCTGATCGTCAGCCAGAATTTACTCAAATTGATGTTGAGACCTCTTTTATGAGTGCCGAACAAGTGCGTGAAATTATGGAGAAAATGATTCGCGAACTTTGGTTACATGTAAAAAATATCGATTTAGGTCGTTTTCCAATATTAACTTTTGCTGAAGCAATGCGACGATTTGGTAGTGATAAACCAGATTTACGTAATCCACTGGAAATTATTGATGTGGCTGATTTAGTAAAAGATATTGATTTTAAAGTATTTTCAACACCAGCGAATGATCCAAAAGGCCGCGTTGCACTGCTTTGCGTACCAAATGGTGCACAATTAACGCGCAAACAATTAGATGATTATACGCAATTTATCTCGGTATATGGCGCTAAAGGTATGGCGTGGATAAAAGTTAATGAACGTAACAAAGGTTTAGCTGGTGTCCAAAGCCCAGTAGCTAAATTCTTTAATGAATCTCAAATGGAAGCTTTATTGAATCGTGCTGATGCTAAAGATGGTGATATTTTACTATTTGGTGCAGATAGTTATAAAGTTGTTAGTGATGCATTAGGGGCCTTACGTTTGAAAGTCGGTAAAGATTTAAGTATAACTGATGAGAATAAATGGGCAGTACTTTGGGTTGTTGATTTCCCAATGTTTGAAGAAACAGAGGAAGGCTTAAGTGCTATGCATCATCCATTCACATCACCGAAGGATTTCACGCCAGAGCAATTAATTAATAATCCTGAAAATGCGGTAGCTAATGCATACGATATGGTTATTAATGGTTATGAAGTAGGTGGTGGTTCTGTACGTATTCATCGAAGCGAAATGCAACAAGCTGTATTCTCAATTTTGGGTATTAATGAAGGTGATCAGCGTGAAAAATTTGGTTTCTTACTTGATGCACTAAAATATGGTACACCACCGCATGCAGGTTTAGCCTTTGGCTTAGATAGATTAACTATGCTGTTAACTGGAACTGATAATATCCGTGATGTTATTGCTTTTCCAAAAACAACTGCAGCAACATGTTTGTTAACTGATGCACCTAGTCCAGCTAATCCAGCAGCGTTAAAGGAACTTGGTATTGAAGTGAGCCAAAAGTAACGGTATTTATATGCAAAAGTATAAGAACCCTGAGTCAGTTTTAGTTGTTATTTATTGTAAAAGCACTCAGCGAGTTCTTATGTTGCAACGTAAAGATGATCCTAATTTTTGGCAATCAGTTACAGGTAGTTTGGAAAAAAATGAATTGCCTAGGGATACGGCAATTCGTGAGGTTTTTGAAGAGACCGGTATAGATATTAATGGAAAAAATCTTAAATTAATTGATGCAAAACATGTGGTTGAATTTGAAATTTTCCCTCAGTTTAGATATCGGTATGCACCAGAAGTAAAGATAAATAAAGAGCATTGGTTTTATTTACCTCTTTGTGATGAGGTAACGCCAGTACTTACTGAACATTTATCTTATCAATGGTTAACTATAAATAGTGCAGCCAATCTTACTGTATCACCAAATAATAGTGAGGCTATTGGTAAAATTGGTTCAATTGAGAAAATTAATTTAAGAGATCAAAAATGAAATTTAATCAATATATCTTTTTGTTGTTTAGTTTATCCTTTTTAATATCAAACAGTTATGCTGAGATAAATATAAAAAGGTGCAAAGTTAATCAAGGTGACTACATCATTTTTGATGAGTATGATTCTCAAATCGCCGAAAAAATCATCGATTATAAATTACATAATCAACCCGAGAAACGAGAAAATAGTATTATTAAAATTTTCGCCAATGAAAATAGTGATGATCGTAATTATTGGTTAGCTTCGATTCAAACTGATAATAAAACTGAAGATTATTTATTTTATCAAGTAGATCAAAATAAATTTACTGAAATTGATCAGCAACAGTTTCAAATTTTATTACCTAAAATTGTTGGGTGTAATCAGATCAAAGAAGTTCCTATATATAGTGAAAATTTCGATGCAGATTAATTAATATTTATCAGCTTGTATTTGATTAATGTAATTTAGAGTTGAAAGGAGCAATAATGGCATTATCTAATTTTCGGGATTTTTTAGATTACCTTGAACAGCAAGGCGAACTGAAACGAATTAGTTATCCGGTTAATCCTCATCTTGAAATGACAGAAATCGCTGATCGTGTATTACGTTCACAAGGTCCGGCATTATTGTTCGAAAATCCAATTGGTTATAAAATCCCAGTGTTGTGTAATCTTTTTGGTACGGCTAAACGAGTTGCTATGGCGATGGGGCGAGAAGAAACTACAGAATTGCGAGCAATTGGCGAATTGCTCGCTTTTTTACGAGAGCCTGAACCACCGAAAGGTATTCGACAATTTTTTGATGTTTTGCCTAAATATAAACAAGTTCTCAATATGCCGGTAAAGCGTCGTTCTTCAGCACCTTGTCAGGAATTAATTTTTAAAGATGATGAAGTCGATTTAACTCAATTACCTATTATGCATTGCTGGCCAGGAGATGTAGCCCCACTCGTAACTTGGGGGTTAACAATAACCAAAGGTCCTCATAAAGAGCGTCAAAATATTGGCGTTTATCGCTTACAATTATTAGGTAAAAATAAATTAATCATGCGTTGGTTATCACATCGAGGTGGCGCGCTTGATTTTGCTGAATGGCAAAAATCTCATCCAAATGAAAATTTTCCGGTTAGTATCGCAATAGGCGCAGATCCGGCAACTATATTGAGTGCCGTTACACCGGTACCAGATACATTATCAGAATACGCTTTTGCAGGATTGTTACGAAATAGTCGAACTGAAGTTGTTAAGTCATTATCAAATGAATTAGAAGTGCCAGCAACAGCTGAAATTATTCTCGAAGGTTATATCGATCCCAACGAACTTGCTGCTGAAGGCCCTTATGGTGATCATACTGGTTATTATAATGAAGTTGAAAAATTTGCCGTGTTCACGGTAACTCATTTAACTAGACGCAAAGATGCCATTTATCATTCCACTTATACCGGTAGGCCACCAGATGAACCGGCAGTAATGGGATTAGCATTAAATGAAGTGTTTATTCCAATATTACAAAAACAATTTCCTGAAATTGTTGATTTTTATCTTCCACCAGAGGGATGTTCTTACCGAATTGCTATTGTCACAATCAAAAAACAATATCCAGGGCATGCCAAAAGAGTCATGATGGGTATTTGGTCCTATTTAAGACAATTTATGTATACTAAATTTATTATTGTTTGTGATGATGATATTAATGCAAGGGATTGGAAAGATGTTATGTGGGCTATATCAACAAGAATGGATCCACACCGAGATACTACATTTGTTGATAATACTCCAATTGATTATCTAGACTTCGCTTCACCTGTATCTGGTTTAGGGTCTAAAATGGGATTGGATGCTACAAATAAGTGGCAGGGTGAAACAAATCGAGAATGGGGAAGCATTATTACTAAAGATGAAAAAGTGGTTGCCCATATTGATAAAATTTGGCAGGAACTTGGTTTGTAATATATTTAACTAATTAATGGGAAAATAATGGATAAAGTTAATTGCAAAACAAAACTATTCCCTTTTGGAGCAATTATGTATAATTATTGCCAATATTATGGCATTTAGACAATTATGAAAAAACTTCAAATTATATTGGCTTTGATGTTATTTATCTCTTGTGGAGTAATGGCAAGTGAAGCTAAAACACAGCCTGATACGGAATTAAAAGTGAGCGACCCAGGTTCACTAATACCTTCTTTATTGCTTGCTGCTGAAAAGGGTGATATGCAATCACAATATAATCTCGGTACCATTTATAAACAAGGGTTAGGTGTTGAAGTTAATGATTTAAAAGCATTTTTTTGGTTCAATAAAGCTGCGGAACAAGGATTAGCTAAAGCACAAAATAATTTAGCTTATATGTATCAAAATGGATTAGGAACCAAAGCGAATTTATCTGAAGCATTCAAATTTTTTAAATTGGCAGCTGATCAGAATTATCCTTTAGCTAAATATAATTTGGCGTTAATGTATAAAAATGGTGAAGGAGTTGCTAAAGATATTTCTGCTGCGATTAATTATTTTCGTCAAGCAGGTGATCAGGGTATTTATGATGCTTACTTAAATTTGGGTATTATGTACTTTTTTGGTGATGATGTAGAAAAAGATCGAATGCTTGCTGCTGATTGGTTTAGTCAAGCAGCGAAAGATAATAATGCTGAAGCACAATATTATTTAGGATTAATGTCTCAAAATGGTGATGGTTTAACTCAGGATTATGTTGCTGCACTTTATTTTTATACGCAAGCTGCAGAACGTGGACATATATTGGCCATGTATAATTTAGGTATTATGTATGCAACAGGCTCAGGAACAAGACCTGATAATACTCAAGCAGCTCATTGGTTTACTAAAGCTGCCGAAGGCGGTAATGCTGATGCCCAATATAATATTGCTGTTATGTATGATGTGGGTGGTGGTGTCCCGAAAGACGAAAAGAAAGCTATAGATTGGTATAATAAAGCTGCCAATCAAGGAAGTGTTGATGCTCAATATAATTTAGCTATTAAATATCTTGAAGGTCAGGATATTAAACAGAATATTAATTTAGCTATCTATTGGTTCACTAAAGCCAGTGAGCAAGGTGATGAAGATGCTAAAGCATATCTGGAACAACTTTCTCAAAATAAAAAGGGCGAATAGCCCTTTTTTATTATCCTGAATTTCGCATTCCTGCTGCAATACCTGAAATTGTTATCATTAATCCTTGTTCAACAATACTATTTTCATCATTATTTTTACGAGAACGACTCAATAATTCGGCTTGCAATAAGTTAAGTGGTTCAATATAAGTATTACGCAATGCGACTGACTCGGCAATCCATGGTAAGTCAGCCATTAAGCTAATATCATCCGTGATGGTTAGTACAGTATTGATATCCTCAGTTAATAAATTTCTTAATTCATCACCTAATGGCCATAATGTAGAGGAAACTAGACGTTGTTCATAATATTCATGAATATTTGGTGCTGCTTTGGCATAAACCATTTCTAGCATTCCTAAACGAGCATTAAAAAATGGCCAATTATGATACATATCTTGCAATTGCTCTTTTTTACCTTCAAGGATAACAACTCTAAGTGCACTACCTGCACCAAGCCATGAAGGCACCATTAAACGGTTTTGAGTCCAAGCAAAAATCCATGGTATTGCACGTAGGCTCTCAATTCCACCACCTGTTCGACGTTTTTGTGGACGGGAACCTAATGGTAATCTACCTAGTTCTGCTTCTGGTGTAACTGCTCTAAAATAATCAACAAATTCAGCTTTTTCTCGAACATAGCTTCGATAGCATTGGCAAGAATAATCTGACATTTCATCCATAATATCTCGCCAGACTTGCTTAGGCTCTGGAGGTGGAAGTAAATTTGCTTGTAAAATCGCTGATGCATAAAGCATTAAGCTACTAAGTGCAACCTCAGGTAAACCAAGCTTAAATCTAATCATCTCGCCTTGTTCTGTAACACGTAAACCACCTTTAAGTGATCCTGGTGGTTGTGAAAGTAAAGCCGCATGAGCTGGTGCACCACCACGTCCAATTGAACCACCACGACCATGGAATAATACTAAGTTAATATTATATTTTTCAAATAAATTGACTAGTTCTTCTTGTGACCGATATTGTGCCCATGACGCAGCAAGTGATCCTGCATCTTTCGCTGAATCTGAATAGCCAATCATTACCATCTGTTTGCCATTGATCTTTTCACGATACCAAGGAATATCTAAAAGTTTTTGCATAACAGATTTAGCATTATTTAAATCGTCTAAGGTTTCAAATAAAGGTGCAACAGGAATATTTTTTTGGCAATCAACACTTTTTAGAAGTAAATAAACTGCCAAAATATCAGAAGGTGCTTTGGCCATTGAAATTACATAAGAAGCAATTGATTCCTCACCCGCTTTTTTAATCACTCGGCAGGTATCTAATACTTCTTTTACCATTTCATCTGGTTGCCAATTATAAGGAAGTAATGGTCGATTAGATTGCAATTCAGCTAATAAAAATTCCTGTTTTTCTTCTTCTGTCCATGAGGCATAACTACCTAAATTAAGTTCTTTAGTTAAGGCGTCTAATGCTTCTGTATGTACAGAACTATCTTGGCGAATATCTAATCGAACTAATTGCAATCCAAAGCTTTTAATACGTCTTAATGTATCTAATAATGGCCCATGAGCAATAGTTGACATGCCATTCTCTATTAAAGATTCATAACAGATATAAAGTGGTGTCCATAATTGTTCATTTTTAGTCAAAAGATCGGCTGGCGCTAAAACTTGCTCATTGTTTAATAGTGAAATGATATAACCGTGGGTTTTAACTAAACGAGATCGTAGTTGTTTCATTACGGCTCGGTAAGGCTCTGATGCAGTTTTATTTTGTTCGTTTAATAAATCAATAACCGATTGACTACATTCTGTCATGGATAATTCACGAACTAGAATCTGAATATCCGCTAAAAATAATTCAATTGCTTTTAATCTGGCTTGTAACATGACCTTTTCTGTCACCTTAGCTGTGACATTTGGATTGCCATCTCGATCTCCGCCCATCCATGAGGTAAATTTAACTGGTACATGTTCAACGGATAGCTCTTCATTAAATGAATCAACTAGTTGATCATTGAACTCACGTAAAAATAGAGGAACACCTTCCCATAAACTATCTTCAATAACCGAAAATCCCCATTTAGCTTCATCAAGAGGTGTAGGGCGTTTTTTACGAATTTCGTCGGTATACCATGCTTGGCAAACGAGCTGTTTTAAACGACGCATAATCCGTTCTTTTTCATAATCGGCTAAATCATTATGGTCAAGTTGTGATAAGCAACTATTAATTGCGGTATAAGTATTAATCATTGTGCGGCGATTGATTTCGGTTGGATGAGCAGTAAGTACTAACTCAATAGATAAATTATCAATCGCTTGTGAAATAGTCTGAGGAGCAAAATTTAAGTTTTTAAGTGATTTGAATAATTCAGTCATCTTTTTAGGACTACTTGATGCTTCGCCATGAGGCGAAATACCATAATACTCTGCTGCAGTGTTAACTAAATTTAAAAACTGGTTAAATGCACGTGCAACATGAAGTAGATCTTGATCATTAAGATTCTCAATTAACTTAAGTAATTCATTATGCGCTTGTTTATTTCCTTGTTGCGCCGATTTGGATAACTGACGGATTTTTTCGACTAAATCGAAAGTTTCATTACCTGTTGCGCGTTTAATTGCATCGCCTAATAGGGTGCCTAACATATTGACGTTACTTCGCATTGATGAGTATTGATTATTCATTCTATTCTCTACTTGTTTATATTTTTGCCTAAGTGCGTTTAAACTGTATGATTAAAATGACAATTTAAAGAAAAAGGTATAAATATAGATTAATTGCTCAGGATACATACTTTATAACAATGTTGTATTGAATTTAAATAATAAAATTTTATGGATTTTATTATTTCTATTGTTTTTATTATATTTGCTAAATAAATATTCTTACTATTATGAAAAGTTAAAATTTTATTTAGAAAGACTTTTTTGTATTAACACTGCGTTAGTAAACTGTATATTGTTGTCAATTAAGTATATACTAATGTCATTATGAATAAGTATTGGATGAATTAATGATCGTTGTTTTTTATATCGCATCGATAATTGCTGTTTTTGCAAGTATAAAAGTGATTTTTTGTCGGCGAGTAGAAAAAGCAATTTTATATCTGGCTATATCACTTTTTGCATCAGCATTAATATTTATTCTCCTTGAAACATATATTTCGGCTGTTTTATATATTCTTTTTTTTATTGGTGGAGCTGTCATTCTGTTTAGGGCTGTTTCTTTAATGCTCGAAATGCGTCGTGACAATGTTGAAAATGGTAAACATGGTATCAGCCCCAAAATTTGGCTAGGACCATTAGTTTTAGCATTTATTTTATTAGTTGTTCTTATTTATGGCGTAGTAAGCACTGACTATACACAGTTCACGGAATCTCATGAATTGATGCACCAAATGTCAATCTATGCTTATGTATTAATGGCTGAGTTAGCTACATTTTTATTATTAGGTGCTGCAGTTATATCTTATCATTTTATGCATCGAATGCTGTCGGAGAAATAATGTGATACCACTTATGTATGGTTTGATTTTTGCCTCTATCTTATTTGTAATAGGGCTTTTAGGGGTAATGATTAGACGTAATCTCTACTTCTTATTGTTAAGTCTTGTCATCATGAATAATGGAGCCATTGCAGCACTTTTTGTTGCAAGTAGTTATTGGCAGCAATCTGATGGAGAGGTGCTTGCTATATTAGCGGTAACGGCGGTATTAGCTCAAATATCTGTCGGGCTTGCTTTACTGGTAAAATTAATTTATCGACGTAAAAACTTTAATATTGACTCATTGAGTGAAATGAAAGGATGAATTTACTTTATTTAACTATCATTGTTCCATTATTATCTTTCTTGATATTAGTCTGTTTTGGGCGACAAATACAATCCATTAATGTGATGTTAATCGGGATTTGTACGATGTTTCTTGTTGGATTAATAACAATATTTTCTTGTATTGATTTTACTACCAATACTGTTCCAGATATGACATTGGTTTATACAAGAAATTTATGGACTTGGTTTTCAGTCGGTGATTTTGAAGTTCCTATATCTTTAACACTAGATGGCTTATCACTAACATTCTTAGTATTAATATCATTCTTTGGTTTATTGATTTATTTTTTTGCCGCCTGTTATTTAAAATCGAGAAAAGATATTTATACTTTTTATGCATATAGCAATTTACTTATAGCAAGTGTGTTAACGGTTGTTCTTGTTGATAATTTGTTTGTGATGTTACTTGGTTGGGAAGGGGTGAGTATAAGTACTTACTTACTTATTGGTATCTACTACAAACAAGCTCGCAATAGTTATGCTGCCGTTAAAGCATTTGTTATGATGCATTTAACTGATATTTTTCTAATCATAGGTATATTCTTACTTTATCAGACTTTAGAAACATTAAAAATTAGCGATATTTTAATAAAAGCGCATAATGATTTAGCTGTTGATTCAGATATTATTTTTTGGATTACGTTAATGTTATTTCTTGGCGCTATGAGTAAATCTGCGCTTTTCCCAATGCATTCATGGTTCAAAGAAACAACACTAGCACCGATGCCAGCGGTTGCGTTATTGCAATCTTCTACTGTTATATTTGCTGGTGTTTATCTGGTCTTAAGACTAAGCAATCTGTTTATGATGTCAAGTGATACGCTTAATATAATGCTTTTATTTGCTTCTTTGACTGTTATTTTTGCCAGTAGTATTGCTTTGGTTCAAAATGATATAAAACAGATTATAACTTATATCAATTTAGCGCAAATAAGTTATCTATTTTATGCATTTTCGACCCAGAGCTGGAATTTGTCATTAAGTTGTTTGATTAATTATGCTGTAACTAGCACATTACTCATTCTTGCTTCTGCAATTTTAATCAAACAGTGCCAAGGTGAACGAGACATCAATAAACTTGGTGGCTTGTTAAAGTCTAATCGAGTTTTATATGCAATCTTCTTAGTAATCATGTTATCACTTAGTGCCTTACCGTGGGTGTCAGCATCATTTTATATTAAAGGTGATATTATTTGGGGATTAATGGCTCAAGATAGCTTAATGGCCGGTACTATCGGCTTATTAGGTATTTTATTGTCTAGTTTATGTATTTGGCGATTGATATTTTTGGTTTTCCATCATTCAATTAAAATTGAAAAGATAATAAGAATCAGAAAAATAAATTATTATCCGCTTTTTATCTTATTGATATTTACTACGGCACTGTTTATTTACTTGCCATTGCCGATAAAAGGGATAATCCCAATAGCCAATTTAGATACGCAAGGTCAGATCCCATTTAGAATATTGCTGTGTGCAGTAACCTTATTAAGTTTAGTCATTGCCTATATTCTTTATGCTCATCCGAACGCTGAAGTTCATGAAATTCTCAATACTCCGATGATCAAATCGTTAGGAAAATTATGTAAAAGTGATTGGCGATTTGACTATTTGTTAAATAATGTTTTTGTAAAACCATATATTTATTTAGCAAACTTACTGAAAAAGGATCCATTAGCCTTATGGGATGATTGGATTATGTGGGGGATAAAGAAAATAAATGCTTATATTGTCAGTTTAGAAAACGGACAAATAAGATGGTATATGGTTTCAATGGTAATAGGTAGCATTATTATATTAATGTTATTGATTTTTATTTGATAAAGGTGTGAACTTAATGTTGTTATGGCTTGTTTTCTTACCTGTAATTGGCGGATTTATTGGTTGGCTTTGTCATGTATTTTTACAGAGAATCATGACTTCAACCGATATACAGTTGCGTTGGCAACGTTTACCAATGATGATTGCTCTTACAACCATATTAATCACGTTTATTTTGGTAATTGTTTTATGGGCAGATGCAAGCAGTTCTTTAGAACAAAGTCCAAACTGGATTAAAGAAGTTAATATTGATTGGATCCCTTTACTTGGTATTCATTTTCATTTGGTATTAGATGGTTTATCTTTGATTGTTATTAGTTCAACACTCTTTGTTGTATTGTTAGTTATTGTTTATTCTAGTAAAGAAAATCTTAATAATGTCGGATTATTTTATTTATGTGTATTATTTATGGCATCAGCCATTATGATGTTATTTGTAATCACTGATCTGTTTTTAATGTTTTTCTTTTGGGAAGCGGTAGCTATTCCAATCTATTTTTTAATTTCGTTGTGGGGCAGACGAGATTTAAATTCACAATTACGTTTTAATGGTGCTAGCAAATTTTTAATTTACACTCAGATAAGTAGCCTACTAATGCTAATATCGATTGTATCATTGGCCTTAATCAACTGGAACATAACGGCGAAATGGACTTTTGATTATCAAATTTTAACTAATACGCCGATTTCAAGTAATACCGAATTTTTATTAATGCTAGGCTTTTTAGCTGCTTTTATTATACGTATTCCTTTAATCCCTTTTCATAATTGGTTTATTGAAGCACATATTGAATCGTCAACAAGTGGTTCGATGATGATAAGTGGTTTGTTAGTTAATACAGCAGCATTTGGTTTATTACGTTTTGTGATCCCACTTTTTCCTAATGCTTCGCTAACAATTATGCCGTTTATTTTAGTGTTGGCTATATGTACGTTGTTTTATACCGCTTTACTTGCTTTTAATCAGACAGATATTAAGAAGCTGATTGCTTATATCCATATTGCTTTAATGGGATTTGTCACGGCTATTATTTATAGCGGCTCAGTTATTGCTTTCCAAGGTGTTGTTATTCAAATGATAGCTGTTAATTTAGCTATTGTTGGTATGTTTATAATAAGTGGTTTGTTAGCAGAATGTTATTTAACCCGAAACATTAATCAATTCGTTGGATTAAAAGAGCAAGTAAAGTATTTGTCTTCTTTTACTCTATTTTTTATGTTAGCTGTGTTAGGTATTCCAGGAACGGCTAACTTTGTTGGTAATTATATGATGTTATTAGGTAGTTATAACTCATATCCTTATTACACTATCTTACTGGCAATTGGATTATTGTTATTGTCGATATCGTTAATTATTCGCATGCAACCTATTTTTTATGGCGTAGTTGATAAAATTACGGTTACAAAACACTTGCTGAGTAAAAAAGATATTTTTCTATTGTCTAGTGTGCTTATTGTATTAATTTTTATTGGATTATATCCAAAAATGGTTTTAGATATGTCTTATTCTATTGTCAACCAAACACTGCAATATATAATTACTGAAAGAGTGGGAGAGTAATAACTTATGATAGCTTTATTGCCAATATTTATATTGAGCTTTGCCATAATAGTTTTGCTCATCGCATTATTTATTTTCAAAATAGATACTAAAAAATGTGCTACTTTAACCATATCGGGATTAATTTTTGCATTAGTTTTCTCAGCAATTTTGGGGTATAAAATTTCATTTAATACCCAAGCAATATCAGATATTAGTAGTGACAATATGCAAATATCTGTTTCTTCGCCACTAGATACTAGTGATAAAACGCCTGCAACTGAACAAACGGTAGCTATTGATGCCGTACCTACAGAACAAGAAATCACTACTTCGGAAAATTCGGAAATTACAGAGTCTGTTACAGAAAATAATGATATGGTTGGATCGTCACCTAATGTAGATGATACTCAGCAGAATGATGCTAATAACGAATGGGGAGCTCATCATGTTACTGCGTTATTTACTTGTGATGGTTATGGGTTACTTTATACCAGCTTAATTTTAATCATTTCAATTGTGGTCGCATCATTAGCTTATCGATGGTTTGTACAAGAAGAAATCAACCATGGATTATTCTATATAATTTTACTATTTATGACATTAGGCGGAATCACTTTAGTTTATGCTAGTCATTTAATGTCATTCTTTCTTGGAATTGAATTACTTTCGATTCCATTTATTGGCTTAATCGGCTATCAATACATCCAAACCCATGCGCTAGAAGCTGCGATTAAATATATGATTTTGTCTGCCATTGCTAGTTCATTTTTGTTAATGGGTATTGCTTTTTATTATGCTACGACTGGCGAGCTGACATTTAGTGGTTTAAGTTATCAATTATCAACCATGACCTATCCAAGTACATTATTATTAATTGGTATTTGTTTAATGTTAGTTGGTATTGGTTTTAAACTTTCGCTGGTACCTTTTCAACTTTGGTTACCTGACGTTTACCAAGGGGCTCCGACAGTTGTTTCATTACTACTATCAACGGTAGGTAAAGTCGCCGTGTTTTGTGCTATTGCCAGACTATTTTTATTAGCACCAATAGTAAATAATGAAACAATCCGTATTATTTTGGTTATTATGGCCTTTTGTTCAATTTTATGGGGAAATTTATTGGCATTAATGCAAAGTAGCTTAAAAAGGTTATTGGCTTATTCCTCAGTTGCCCATTTTGGCTATCTTTTACTGGCTTTAATTGCCGTGCAGTATCAGGTGCTCGCTTTAGAAACAATAGGTGTTTATTTAATTGGCTACATTTTTGCCAACATCTGTGTTTTAGGCGTGATCAGCTTAGAATCCCATTCCAATGAGTTACAAGATCATGAAAAAGAAATTGATCTTTCAGGATTATTTTGGCGTCGCCCTATTTTAGCCTTGGCAATGGGAGTTGGTTTATTATCTCTAGCAGGTGCACCACTTACAGCAGGTTTTGTAGGACGTTTTCTTTTAGTACTATTAGGTGTGACGGCTGAGTTATGGTGGTTAATTGCTGCAGTAGTGATTGGTAGTACTATAGGTTTATATTTCTACTCACGACTTATTCTTAATCTTTATATTAGGCCTCCTACCAGCCATGATGATTTCTCAGGTAATAATTCTATTATTAAATTGAAATGGCAAGATATAAAAGTGAGTGAATTATTTATTGTTATCGCAGCATTATTAACCATGGTATGTGGTGTTTATCCTAAATGGTTATTTAACTTGGTTAGTATGGCACAATATTTAACGACTTAATTTTTTTGCTGGTTCATTGTTGGCGGGTACTGTATTTATTTAGTTAATTGAATAAAATTGTTAATAATAGCGATATTTGTTGTTAACTTAAAAGATATTGGCAAGAAATAGTTAATAATCGATTTATTTATTGTGTTATAATTCTGCACTTTAATATTTTTATATTCATTAAGAGGACCAATATGGACTTTTTTATTTCTAATGCATACGCAGCTGATGGTGCTCAGCCTGGTGGCGATTACATAATGCCAATTATGTTGGTGGTGTTTGGGCTATTTTTCTATTTTATGATTATGCGTCCACAACAAAAACGTGCTAAAGCACATCGTGAGTTAATGGCTTCTATTTCAAAAGGTGATGAAGTATTAACTAATGGTGGACTTATTGGTCGAGTATCAAAAGTTAATGAAAATGGTTATATTGTGTTAGAGTTAAATGATACAACTGAAGTTGTTATCAAACGTGACTTCATCACATCGGTATTACCAAAAGGAACAATGAAATCATTATAATAGATTTTGCTATTATAATTCATTGTATTAATTATCTAATCCCACAAGAGAATATGTCGTGCTAAATCGCTATCCTTTGTGGAAGTACATTATGTTGGTCGTCGTGATTTGCGTCGGCCTACTTTATGCTCTTCCAAATATTTATGGTGAAGATCCCGCTATACAAATTTCAGGTTCAAATAGTGCCGAAATTAATGTTGCTACGCAAGATAAAGTCAAACAACTTTTGGTGAAAAATCAAATTGAACCTAAATCACTAGTTTATGAAAATAAATCTATTTTAATTCGTTTAAGTGATAATGATACTCAGCTGAAAGCTAAGGAATTAATATCACAAGAATTAGGTGATGATTATACTGTTGCACTAAATCTAGCGCCTGCAACACCATCATGGTTAACAATGATTGGTGCCGAACCCATGAAATTAGGGCTTGATTTGCGTGGTGGTGTGCATTTCTTAATGGAAGTAGATATGACTACTGCGTTAAGTAAATTGACAGAACAATCGATTGAAAATTTAAAAGCAGAGTTCAATAAAAATAATCTAAATTACAAAGCATTAAATAAAAGTAGTAATCAACAAATCTTAATGCAATTCGATAATACAGAAGATCGAAACAAAGCTATTACTAAAATTAATGGATTGCAAGATTATGAATTAACTTCGCAAAGTGAAAATAGCATCGTTATTAGTGTCAGCCAACAGCGGCTACAACAAGCTAAAAGTGATGCTGTACAACAAAATACCACCATTTTGCGTAATCGTGTTAATCAATTAGGTGTTGCTGAACCAATTGTTCAACGTCAAGGTTCTGATCGTATTGTTGTTGAGTTACCTGGTATTCAAGATACTGCATTAGCTAAACGAATTTTAGGTGCAACTGCAACCCTCGAGTTTAGACAAGTAAATGAAGATGGTTCAACTGACTTAGAAGCTATTTTAAAAGGTGAAATGCGTGTTCCATATGGTTCTGAAATAAAATATATGGAAAATGGTCGTCCGGTCTTACTTTATAAACGTGTAGTATTAACAGGTGATCATATTACCGATTCTTCATTTAGAGTAAATGAATATAGCCAGCCTGAAGTTTCTATTAACTTAGATAGTGCTGGTGGCAAAACTATGCTTGATTTCACGCAGAAACATCTGAAAAAAGCAATGGCAACATTATTTGTTGAATATAAAGATACTGGAAAACGTGATGAAAATGATAAACCAATTCTTGAAAAACAAGAGAGAGTTATCAATGTAGCAACGATCCAAGGTATTTTTAGTGACCGATTCCAAGTAACTGGGATTAGTAGTGTTGATGAAGCTAGAAACTTATCACTACTATTAAGAGCAGGTGCATTGATTGCGCCGATCCAAATAATTGAAGAACGTACCGTTGGTCCGTCAATGGGGCAAGAAAATATTACTCAAGGTTTAGAATCTTGTGTATGGGGATTATTAATTTCGGTAATCTTTATGTTAGTGGTATATCGTTTATTTGGTGTATTCGCTAGCCTTGCATTAGTTGCAAACTTAATTCTTATTGTTGGTGCAATGTCTTTATTACCTGGGGCAACATTAAGTATGCCAGGTATTGCCGGTATTGTACTAACTGTAGGTATGGCAGTTGATGCGAATGTTTTAATTAATGAGCGTATAAAAGAAGAGCTCAGTAATGGTCGAGGTGTCCAACATGCAATTAACGAAGGTTATGCTGGCGCTTGGAGTAGTATTTTTGATGCCAATATTACCACATTAATAACTGCGATTATTCTTTATGCAGTAGGTACAGGTTCTATCAAAGGCTTTGCCATTACATTAGGTATCGGTATTGTAACATCGATGTTTACCTCGATCGTAGGGACTCGAGCTCTGGCCAATCTTATTTATGGTGGTCGTCGCGTCAATAAGTTATCAATTTAGAGGTTTATTGTGACTATTAATAAAAAAGAAAATCATGATGTTAGAGAATTAAATCATGGACGAAGAGTACTCGACTTTTTAAAATTTGGCTTCATCGCTTTTGTTATCTCAATGTTATTGGTTGTTGCTTCATTTGTGGTTGTTCTTGTTAAAGGCTTTAATCTTGGACAGGATTTTACCGGTGGCACCACAGTTGAACTGACAGTAACTAAAGCCGTAAATCTTGATGATTTACGTAATAGTTTACGTGATGCAGGTTATCATGAACCAGTCGTTCAGTATTATGGCAGCAGTAAAGATATTATTATCCGTTTAGCCACCGCCAATCAAAATGAGGGTAGTGCATCATCTGCAATTGATAATGCATTAGGTACTAAAATCTCTAATTTAGTACATAAAGATATTGATAGTAATGCTGAAATTAAGCGAGTTGAATTCGTTGGTCCTACGGTTGGTTCTGAATTAGCTCAAGATGGTATTTTGGCGATCTGCGCCGCATTAATATGTATCTTAATTTATATTGCATTTCGATTTGAATGGCGATTTGGTACTGGTGCTGTTGTAGCATTAGCGCATGACGTCGTCATTACCGCGGGCTATTTATCACTCTTTGATCGTGAATTAGATTTAACCATTATTGCAGCAATGTTATCTATAATTGGTTATTCACTTAATGATACTATCGTTGTATTCGATCGAATTCGTGAGAATTTTAGAAAAATACGACGTGCGTCGCCATATGATGTTATCAACATCTCATTAACTCAAACATTACATCGAACCTTAATGACATCTGGCACAACGTTAGCCGTTGTTATTATCTTATATATTTTCGGTGGTTCAATGTTAAAAGGTTTCTCTGAAACATTAGGGGTTGGTATTGTGTTAGGTACAATTTCATCAATTTATGTAGCAGCATATATGTCGCTTAAATTAGGTGTGAAACGTGAACACTTTATGCCACCAAAAGTTGAAGCAGAAGGCGCGGATCAAAACGCAATTTTACGTTAATCATTCAAGCTCTGTCATAGCCTGACAGAGCTTTGTTAGCTTTTTTTTGAGCAAATAATATTAATTTATTTGACACCCTTTAACTAGTTGCATATTATTAGCCACAGTTTTTCATCCCTTTAGGGGCCATAGCTCAGCTGGGAGAGCGCAACGCTGGCAGCGTTGAGGTCAGGGGTTCGATCCCCCTTGGCTCCACCAATTCTAAATTCTGCAATTCAAATCCTTTTAGAAATATTTATACAGTGCTAAGATAGCAAAACTAGCAATTATTAGTCATTAAATATGATTCAATACAATCCAAAAATCTTAGCAAATGAATGTCGTGATATGAATGATATTCGAGCGGAAATTGATAATATAGATCATCTGGTAATTCAATTACTCGCAACTCGTTTTGACTATGTTAAAACAGCAAGCCAATTCAAAAAAAATACTACCGATGTGCAAGCTAAAGAACGTTTTAATAGCATGCTTGAGCAACGTAAACTTTGGGCTGATGAGTTAGGTCTCAATGGCGATGTAATTAAAGAATTGTATGCTAACTTAGTTAGATATTTTATTGATGAAGAATTAAAGTATTTTAATAATAATGGTAAATAAAATGAATTACGCCAATAAACAACAACTATTAGATGAAATTAACAAAACAGCTAAGCTATTTATTGATGAATTCAGTGAATTAAGCGAAGCCGAAAAAGATAAATTAATTGAAGGTGTTGATCGAACGCCAGCACAAATGATTGCTTATCAACTTGGATGGTTAGATCTTGTTAAATCTTGGGATGATGCTGAACTTGCTGAGCAAACCCCTGTATTGCCAGCGGAAGGATATAAATGGAATCAGTTAGGTGAATTATACCAACATTTTTATAAAATATATCAAGATTATTCATTACAAGAGCTGATTCAATTATTTAAGCAGAAACTGACTACTTGGAATAGTTGGATTGAGTCATTAGATGATAATACGCTTTTTACTAAAGATGCTCGCAATTGGACAAAACCTTATCCTTCAGCATGGCCTGTGGCACGATTTATTCATATTAATTCAGTTGCGCCATTTAAATCTTTTAGAACTAAAATCAGGAAATGGAAAAAACTAAATTCACATTAGTAACATCATAACAATTTTTTAAATGGATAGAAAAAATGGCCTTTTCAGAATTAGAAAAAGAACAATTGCTACAACTTAAATATGTTGGCGATAAAATTATTGAAAGATTACAACAGATGGAATTAGATTCCTTCGAAAAACTACGTAATAGCAATTTAGATGAAATATTAAATAAAGGTGCTTTACTAACTGGATCATCATGTTGGAAAAATAGCCATCAAGCTAAAACAGCCATCCAAAATATTTTGGCTTGGGTTAATCAAAGCTAATTAATATTTTATTCTAGCTAATTACTAAATCTATGCTTATCCCTATGTATATAAGGAACAATCTGCGCAGTGTGCCATCGAGCCTTAAGCTTTATCTTTTTGTTTTGGCTTACTTTCTTGATACCATGGTGATAATGCTTGCCATGGTGTATACCATCAGGTGATTCCTGTGTATTAAAGCGTGCTTCATGAATATCAAGTAATGTTTTACTTATATGATTAAATAAACCATGTGTATCGAGCAAAGCAAATTCTATGTTGATTAGTGCGTCTTGTACATTGAATTCAATATTTACGCCAGTCATTTTTTTACCTATACTATTTAAAAGGTATTCGCGGGCAGTCTCCGACAGGACCTCCAATCCCACGCGCAGCCTACCCAACGTGTCGGCGGTTGGGTTTTATTTTATGTTCATTTAAATACTCTAATACAGCTAACATTGGCTTAACCTCACCATCAATCATAAAACGTTAGATATAGCGACGGCGAACTACTGATTTTTGCAGATGATCAAAGTATTCCATCCTCACCCAAATCTAGCCAGGCAGTTTTAACGAATTAGCCAGTAATAAGGTTTATCCCTATGTGTATAGGGAACACCCCCATATATTTTCGTGCAGTTCGATAACCGGCGGTTTATCCCTATGTGTATAGGGAACACTTTTTAGCCAAATGGTTATACCCCTCGGCTAACGGTTTATCCCTATGTGTATAGGGAACACTCATAGTATTATTAGAAACGTTTACCGTTTTCCGGTTTATCCCTATGTGTATAGGGAACACCGAATTAGACAAAACGGGGCATCTTGTATGCGCGGTTTATCCCTATGTGTATAGGGAACACTTCCAGCTAATACCTAGCACCCAATCAAATGGCGGTTTATCCCTATGTGTATAGGGAACACTTGGTTGCTTCTTTTGTAAAAACGAATTCACCCGGTTTATCCCTATGTGTATAGGGAACACTTGAATTGATGGATTAAAATTAGAAAAAGAAGCGGTTTATCCCTATGTGTATAGGGAACACCCTAATTATAACCATTTGTTTTATAATTGAAATATAAGGGAGTAATTTTTTACCGATTTTTTCTGTATGAAATTCACTCAACTTATTGCAAGTTAAAATTATTAATATTTAACTTTAAATTAATTTAGATAAAAGCCTAATTCCTTAGAATAAAAAGAAGGCTCTTTTTCTGGCTCAATTAACACAATAATGGCATTTGGTCTATGTATTTGTTGTCTCAATTTTTCTAGAGGCTGTTCGTCAAGTTGTGGGACGGCTTTTTTAACTCTAGCCCATTTAGATGCACTAATTGTAACATGGCTTTGTTCCCATGCGTATTCGTTACTACTACAGTAAGGAATAACTTTTCCATCTTGTTGATATGCTAAATAAAGATCAATATTATCTTTTGATAAACGGGTTGAAACTTCAATTTCCTTATCCCATTCACCATTGAACTGTTCACGGCTATAGCATTTATTAAAATTCAATATAATACTTTTAGCTTGTGAACTTTGTCCTAATTGTTCTCCTAATGCTTTATAAAAAGCCTCTTGTAAACCTTTTGGTGGTTCAAGATCATGGCGATAAACAGCTTCTATAAGTAGTCTCGCCTCTTCAGGCATTGTTATTACACCTCTTTCACGTAAGATTCGTTGGGTAAACCATAAATAGGCATGATTAGCGTAAACATATTTAGTATTGCGAAATTCTGGATTATCTAGCCAATCTTCGCTTGGATCATCCTGCCATGTTGGCGCAAATACGGTCAATATAGGTGGATTTCGCTCATCACGTGGTTGATTCTGGTGAGTGGCTGATTTGATATTTCCGTGTTTATCTCGCACATGTCGTTGTAAACGCCCTGCACGTTGAATCAATAGATCAATAGGTGCAATGTCACTAATCATTTCGTCAAAATCAAGATCTAATGATTGCTCAATGACTTGAGTCGCAATTATGATTTTTGCCGAGCGAATGGTGTTATTTGAAGTTTTTCCCGCCCATTCGATAGTTTTTTGCTCGATAGCCAAACGATCACAATAAGCAAAACGACTATGAAATAGCAAAATTTGCTTACTATCAAGATGCAAATTTTGTTTTATTTGTTGATATAAACTAATAGCATCAGCTACACTATTTTTTATCCAACAAATAATTTTTCCTTGCTCAATTGCACTCTTTATTTTTTCGATACCGGAATTGATATTATCAATCCAGTCGATCTTAACTTGTCGCTTTACTTCATCTCTTGTTTCTATTGCTTGTTCGACTAAGTTTTTTTGATTTAGTTGAGTAAATAAAGGAAAAGGTAAATCTGTATTAAGTGTTAAAGATGATGGTGTTGATGTTAATCCACTATAGAAGGCGTTAAGCAATTTTTCGCGCAGAAAAAATGGTAAAGTCGCAGTAAGAATAATTGCACTGCCACCTTGCGATGCATGATAATGCAATAATGATTCTAATAGTTTTACCATATAACTATCATAAGCATGAACTTCGTCTAAAATAAGTAATTTATGACGCAACCCTAATAATCGCAACGATTGATGTTTAAACGGCATTACAGCCATCAAAGCTTGATCCAACGTACCAACCCCAACTTCCGCCAGTAATGACTTTTTACGAGTATCGACAAACCACTCATTGCACTCGCTACTGGCTGAATTATCATTGTTAAGATATTTTTGCTGACTAATATTATCTAAATTAATTATTGTTTGAGTAAAATTTGGATTCATATAACTAGCGCCATGAGCTAGAACAAGTGATGGATGACTATCCGATTTATATAATTGGCCATATACCATTGATGTTCGTTGGTAGATAGCATTAGCCGTTGCTTGAGTGGGTAAGCCGATATAAATACCTTGTGCTTTCCCGGCAGCCATTAATCGATGTGCCAAAATCATGGATGCTTCGGTTTTACCGGCACCGGTGACATCCTCCATAATAAATAATTCAGGTCCAATATTGGTTAATTGGCAGGATAGTGCTTGTTGCTGTAGTGGTGTCGGCTTTGCTATAAATGGAAACAGGTTTTTAATACCATTAAAAGGAGTAATCGAGGACCTTTTAGGTAAAGTTGCTACGGCTTTTTCAGCATTGGCGAGTGCATAGTTTGCCCAATACTCTGATAACTCCATTGATTTTGAACAAAAAGGGAAAAATTGCTCATTGGAACCTAACCAATCGCTAATAACTGTTATGGCTGCGATTAACCAGCTCAGTTTGCTGAGAATTTTGCGAAATTTTTTATCAAAAAAACTAGTGTGGTAGCCAGCTAACCGATTATCTACAATAAACAACTTATTAATTGCTTTAATATAATCTAAAGATGCATGTTTATCTTGTGAATTAAATGCTAAGTTGCCTTTGGCATCTAAGATTGGCGGCTTGCCATGGTGGCCGGTCATGATTAATAACCAGATATTATATATTTGGTCAATATTATAATTGTAATGTTCTAATTGGATTTCTGATTCTTGCATTAAATAATTCTTCCATAACCAGTGTCCAAGAGAATCATGTCGAGTTAAATAACTTTTGGCAGGATCTGGGGCGACGAGATTGGGATTATTGTGTTTGAATAATTGCTGAAATCCATTAGCGAATTTGCCAATATCATGCCAAGCTAGAAAATAGGCGAACCAAAGGGCTGCTGTTTCAGTCTCATCTGATGAAAAACCAATCTGTTCAAATAGCTCTGCAGAATTAAAATAATCGTTTTTTACTATATGATATCCACAAGCCGCAACATCTAAATTGTGGTAGGCTAAAAGGTGATAATTATCTGATTGATCGCCTTGTTGGCATTTTCCCCAATATTGATAGAATGATTCAAGCATTAAAACGGATATCCTTATTTTAGATGATTAACTGGTTGGAATATTTAGCTAAATATCTTTAATGATTCTAAAATAATAAAAGAATATCGATTAAATTGCTAAATTTTTATACTAAAAAACCCCGTTCCTCAAAATTTTTTTATTATGAATCATGACGATTTATTCTTATCTAGTTAAAATTTGTTTTCTATAAAAGAATAAATCTTAAACAAATATTGATAACAATTAATGTTATAATCGCTGTTCATTATTAAGTTTATTAATAAGGTTTTGCTCATTCGCTGGAAGTTTGGCAAAATAGTTAACTTACTATGTTATTTAGCGTATTCTAAATCGTTTGAAATTTTTAATACTCAATAGGGTAAAATCTTATTTTGATAAATTGTTGATAAAACAGGAACTAAATTAGGATGATTAGTCAAAGAAAAAAAAATATCAAAAAGTTATTCATCTCAAGTTGTTTGAGTGGATTATTATTTTGTTCAATGACTGTCTATGCCGAAGAAGAACCAAATGTCACTTTGCTGTCAGATACACCGGTAGAAGCTAACCCATCAACTGAGACCATTGAATCCCAGCCGATTGACAGCATTGAACCGAATCAACCAACCGAGCATATTTACCATAAAACCATTTTTTCGTTATTGGGTGATCCTAAATATCCTGAAAATTTTGACCATCTAGAATATGTGAATCCCAATGCCCCTAAAGGTGGGATTATCAAACTACATGAAATAGGTAACTTTGATAATTTTAACCGTTATGCTAGTCGTGGCGCACCTGAACATTATTCTGGTGAGTTATACGATTCTCTGTTTACCTCAACAGCCGATGATATTTCCAGCTTTTATCCACTGATAGCAACTTCAATTACTTATTCTGATAGTTATCGTTGGGCAGAAGTCTCGATTAATCCTAATGCACGTTTTCAGGATGGTAAGCCAATAACCGCATATGACGTGGAATTTACTTTTCATAAATTTATGACCGAAGGTGTTTCACAATATCGAGTTTATAACAAAGGGGTAAATGTTAAAGTTATAGATGATTATCGAGTCCGTGTTGAATTACCAGAAAGCGATCGTGAAAAATTACTTTCTTTTGTTGGTAGTATGCATGTTTTACCTAAACATTTTTGGCAAGATCGTAATTTTTCTGAACCGTTAAGCACCCCTCCTGTTGGCAGCGGTCCTTATTATATTAGTGATTATAAAATGGGACAGTACGTGGTTTATAAGCGTAATCCTGACTATTGGGCAAAAGATTTACCTGTTAATAAAGGTTTAGATAATTTTGATGAAAAGCGTATTGATTATTATATAGATGATAGTATTGCTCTAGAGGCATTTAAAGCTGGGGAATACGATTTTCGAGGTGAAGGGCAACCCAAAAACTGGTTTACTCAATATCAAGGAAAATACTTTGATTCAAAAGATATCATAAAGCAAGAAAAAAACGTCGAAACTGCAGTAGATACTAGATGGTTAGCGTTTAATTTGCAGAAAGATCTTTTTAAAGATGTTAAAGTTCGCCAAGCAATAACTTTAGCTTTTGATTTTGAATGGCTTAATCACGCCTTTTATTATGATAGTTATAAAAGACCGTTTAGCTTTTTTGAAAATACCATTTATGCTGCAAAAGGTAAACCTAGTGAACAAGAACTTAAATGGTTAACACCATATAAGGATATTATTCCCGAGCAAGCCTTTGATGATGCCTATACTATTGCGAAAAGTGATGGACACGGTTTTAACCGCAATAACTTATTAACCGCCGCTAAATTGTTAGAAGACGCGGGTTGGATTATTAAAGATGGTAAGTTAATTAATGCTAAAACTGAGCAACCTTTTGAATTCGAGCTATTAACTTATACGGGTGCGGACGTCAAATATGCAATTCCATTTCAGCAAAATTTAGTCCGTTTAGGGATTACAATGAAAATAACTTCATTAGATTATGCCCAATTGACGCGCAGAATGCGTGAACGTGATTATGACATGATGCCACGTAATTATAGTGCAATAGACTATCCATCTTCAGGTTTAGTACTTTTTTGGGGAAGTGAATATTTAAACTCTACATATAATGGTTCCGGCTTACATAATCAGGCAATTGATTCGATTATTGCTGAAATAATTAAAAATGTAGGTAATCAAAGTGAGTTAATTTCACTGGGGCGAGCGCTTGATCGTATTTTAACTCAAGAATATCCGATGATTCCAATGTGGTATAACAGCAAAACTTATTATGCATATTGGAACAAGTTTGGGCAACCAGCCATACAGCCAGCTTATGGAATAGGTATTGGTAGCTGGTGGTATGATGCAGACAAAGCAGCTAGTTTGACAAAGAATAGAGTACACTAATATGTTGAATTATTTTATCCGTCGATTATTGCTAATTATACCAACCTTATTAATCATTTTGACTATCAACTTTTTTATTGTGCAAATTGCACCGGGTGGCCCCGTCGATCAAGCTTTAGCTATGATAGAGAATGGCCCTCAAGCAGGGCAAGTATTGCTGCCTGGCAGTGAAAATAGCCCTGCTAAGTTGACCGAACCAAAAAATAAATCAAATTATCGTGGTGCTCGTGGTTTAGATCCAGAAATTGTGGCAATGATTGAAAAACAGTATGGTTTTGATAAACCGATTTGGGAACGCTATATCAATACGTTGCGACAATATATTCAATTTGATTTTGGTAACAGTTTTTTTAAAAGTGAATCAGTATTAAGTTTAATTGCCAAAAGTTTACCTGTTTCTATTTCATTGGGATTATGGAGTACATTAATCATTTATTTAATCTCAATCCCATTAGGAATTCGTAAAGCGGTTAAAGATGGTTCAAGATTTGATTTTTGGTCAAGTACGTTAATTATCATTGGTTATGCAATACCCGCTTTTTTATTAGCCGTATTATTAATTGTTTTGTTCGCAGGTGGCAGTTATTGGGATATTTTCCCGCTACGCGGATTGATTTCTAATAATTTTGAACAATTAGATTTTTGGGGCAAAGTAAAAGATTATGCGTGGCATATTTGCTTACCGACTATTGCTATGGTAGTAAGTGGTTTTGCCACACTAACCATGTTAACCAAAAACTCATTCTTAGATGAGATTCGTAAACAATATGTTGTTACTGCCAGAGCGAAAGGGTTAAGTGAAAGGCAAATTCTGTATAAGCATGTTTTTCGTAATGCAACCTTGCTTATTGTATCGGGTTTTCCTGCGGCATTTGTTGGCATTTTATTTACCGGTTCCGTATTGATTGAAGCTATTTTTTCGCTTAATGGATTGGGTCTTCTCGGTTATGAAGCAATTATTCAGCGCGATTACCCGGTTATTTTTGGTTCATTGTATATATTTACATTGATTGGGCTTATTACCAAACTCTTATCAGATTTATCTTATATGATAATCGATCCACGTATTGACTTTGAGGCTCGCAACTGATGACTACGCACTATTCAATTAATCAGCTACGTTGGCAACGATTTAAACGCAATCGACGTGGGTATTATTCATTATGGTTATTTTCAATATTATTTATAATCAGCCTATTTTCTGATTTTATATTTAATGATCGACCGATATTTATCAAGTATCAAAATAACTATTATTCGCCCATATTCCATTTTTATCCGGAAACCGAATTTGGTGGGCAATTTAAAACACAAACTAATTATTTAGATCCAGCGGTACAAAATAAGATCGAGTCTGATGGTTGGATACTTTGGCCTCCATTTCGTTATACTCATAATACTGTGATTCATGACACAACCAGCACGTTTCCTACACCACCATCAAAAAACCATCTGCTTGGCACCACCGACGCTGGATTTGATGTTTTAGCAAACATTGCCTATGGTTTTAGAGTTTCAATGTTTTTTGCCTTGTTTCTTACCTTTTTCACCTCCATTATCGGCGTGCTAATTGGCGCAATTCAAGGTTATTATGGCGGAAAAGTTGATCTATTAGGACAACGATTTATTGAGATTTGGAGTGGTTTACCTGAACTATTTGTGATAATTCTGCTTGCCAGTATCTTACCGCTTAATTTTTGGTGGTTATTAGGTATTACGGTGTTATTTGGCTGGATGGCATTGGTCGGTGTTGTTCGAGCAGAATTCTTCCGAACCCGTAACTTCGATTATATTCGAGCTGCTAAAGCTATGGGAGTAAGCGATAGTAAAATTATGTTACGTCATATGCTACCAAATGCGATGGTGGCAACATTAACATTTTTACCATTTATTCTTTGTGGTTCAATTTCAACACTAACGGCACTTGATTTTCTTGGCTTTGGTTTACCAATTGATTCACCATCTTTAGGGCGATTATTACTCCAAGGCAAAAATAATTTGCAAGCGCCTTGGTTAGGAATTAGTTCTTTTTTAGTTATTTCCATCTTATTGTCACTGTTAATATTTATTGGTGAAGCAATTAGAGATGCATTCGATCCAAACAAAGGAGTATATAAATGAGTTCTCCTTTATTATCTATCATTGATTTAAGTATTGCCTTTAAAACTGGCCAGCATTCACAAAATCAAGTTGTTGACGCTATTAGTTTTGATATTAATGAACAAGAAACAGTGGCATTAGTCGGTGAGTCAGGCTCTGGTAAAAGTGTAACAGCACTGTCAATATTAAGGCTGTTATCAAAAGAGCGAGTGATTTATCCTTCAGGAGATATTATTTTCGAAGATAAATCATTATTACATGCCTCTGAAAAAGAATTGCGTAAAATTCGCGGTAATGAAATTAGTATGATATTTCAAGAGCCAATGGTATCACTTAATCCATTGCATACCGTTGAAAAACAACTTTATGAAGTCTTATCTTTACATAGAGGTATGCGACGTAATGAGGCTCGAAGTGAAATCTTACAATATCTCGATCGGGTTGGCATTAAAGATCCTAAAAGCAAACTGGCTTCTTATCCTCATCAGTTATCTGGTGGTGAAAGGCAACGTGTAATGATTGCCATGGCTATTTTAACTCATCCAAAATTATTAATTGCTGATGAACCAACTACTGCTTTAGATGTTTCTGTTCAAGGACAAATTATTGAACTACTCAAAGAGCTCAAAAAAGAGCTTAATATGAGCATGTTATTTATTTCACATAATTTGGGCATAGTAAAAAAATTGGCAGATAAAGTAGCGGTAATGCAGGATGGCCAAATTGTTGAATTCAATAATAAACAACGTATCTTTTTGCGTCCACAGCATGAATATACTCAAACATTATTAAATTCTCAGCCTAGTGGTGAACCGGTTCCTTTACCTGATACTCCCGGTATATTGCTGAATGTGAATCATCTTAATGTTGAGGTCGTCACTCAAAAACGATTATTTAGCAGCAAAAAGAAAAAAATTGTTGATAATATAGGTTTTGCGGTACACCAAGGTGAGACAGTTGGTATTGTTGGGGAGTCAGGCTCAGGTAAAAGTACCACCGCACTGGCTATTTTACGTTTAATCAAATCAAAAGGTGATATCCTATTTGATAGCCATCCTATCCAGAATTTATCTGGTAAGAAGTTATTACCATTCCGTAGCCGAATTCAGGTTGTATTTCAAGATCCCTTTTCATCACTTAATCCGCGCTTTAATGTTGAGCAAATTATCAGTGAAGGTCTAATGACACATAAAAAATTGACTAAAGCTGAGCGAGAACAAGCGGTAATTGATATTATGCTAGAGGTTGGTTTGGACCCTGAAATGCGTTTTCGTTATCCAAATGAGTTTTCTGGTGGACAACGGCAAAGAATAGCGATTGCTAGAGCTTTAATATTGCAACCGGAACTATTAATTTTAGATGAGCCAACGTCATCTTTAGATCATACAATTCAAAAGCAGATAATTAATTTACTTAAATCATTGCAAGAGAAACATCATCTTAGCTATCTGTTTATTAGCCATGATCTTGCCTTAGTCTATTCAATATGTCATCAGATTGTAGTTATGAAAGACGGTAAAATTGTTGAACAAGGTTCACGAGAAAAAGTGTTTTATACGCCGGAATCTGAGTACACCAAAGTTTTACTATCATTTTTAGATAAACCACCGAGAAAAGCGACTAAAACGTTAATTCATGCGGATATTATCGAAAAAACTCAAAAAGCAGAATCATCTGAAAATGTAGAAAAAGATGAACAGTCTGATGAAAAACAACAAGCTCAGCAAGAGCATAAACAAGAACAAAAGGTTAATTGGGAAGACGCATTATTAATGCGAAAAAAATAAATGTACAACTTTGTGGCTTAGCTATAAGCCACTATTAAATATTTAGTTTAGTAAACGAGTTAACAGGTTCATTATGCAAAAAAATATATTCCGTTTTTTAACCGCTTCATGTTTATCATTTATCTCAATAAATGCAATGGCATTGACGTGTTCAGATAATCCCGAACAAAATAAAGTTGAGGCAAATAACTATATTTTTAAAATATTAGACTTTATTGATTCAACAGCTAAAGGGATTAAGCAAGAAGTGAGAACTTCAACCATTACATCAGATACTGGTACGATACGTTCAATTGTCAAACATAGTTTAAATTATGATCCAAATGGTTTGATTACAGAAAGTCATTACGATCTTTATTCCGGTGACAATGAAAAACTCTATTCTGAACATCTACAAAAAAACCAATCTGGCTGGCAAAATGTGATTGAGGATATTGAGGATAAAACAAGGAGCACTACTCAGTTCAAAATCGATACACAAGGTAGAGTTATTGCTTCTGAACAGATAAAACAAGCGCCCGATTTTACCTTTATTGAGAATGATAGTTATCAATTTGATAATAACAATTGTTTAATTAATAAAAATGTGCAATGGCAGCTAAAAGAGTTGGATGCTAATGGTCAAGTAGTAGGAACAGTGCAAAAAGGTGCTTCGATTTATGCGTTTGGTTATCAAAATCGCCATCTAGCAAAGGTATCGGCGCAATATAGTAATAAAACTAAAAATGAAAGCGATTTTTCTTACCAATATGATGATAAAAATCGATTAAATGCAATCCAATCGACTTATTCAATAGTTGGAAAAAATACAACTCATTACATGACTGAATTTTTAACTTTTAATGAGAAAAATGATTGGTTGAGTGCAACACAATCAAAACAAAATAGGAAAAACAAACAAACTAATATCGTTCGGCAGATTACTTATTATTAATCAATTAAACATGGCGTTATCACTAGTGAACTCGATAACGCCAATGAATGAACATCACTCTAGTTTTATCTTACAAATAAAATATAAATCGCATGAGCTGTCCATGCTAACGCTAAACCATACGTAAGTAGCTTTTCTCGCTTTGGATAGATATTAAATTGATGTAACAAAGTTAGAATCTGTTGCAATCCACACCAAATTGGTAGCGAAATCATTAAGCACAAAAATAATTTACCTAATTCAGTATTAGCTAACTTTAAAATATATGAACGCGTTATCGCGTCACCAAAAGGAATGATAAACGCAACAATGATTAATACCACTGGTGCGAAAATAGCTGCCCAAAGCCCACCTAAAGCAAATAATCCTTTTGCCACTTTTGAGTCTGACTGTATTGGTTGAGTTTGTTGATTTTTCATTGATCAAATACCACTTATTTAATTATCAATAATAGTAAGCAATATGAAAGTAAAATTGTTACACCCCATAAGCCAATAATAAGTAAATATCCTTGTTTCTTTTTATGAATATTTTGCTTAAAAATAATCTTTGGCATTAACCTAAACCAGTTTATTGAATGAAATAAAGCGAGTAGTAATGCAATACAGTTTAGCACTACAACAACTGGGCTTTGTAAGAAAAAGATAAAACGATAAAACTCATCTTGTCCCATTCTATTTGTATACATACAGATAACACCATACATCAACACCAAACTAACCCAAATCATGGAAAAAGGCGTTAATTTATCAATGATTGACAGAAATAACGGCTGTTTTGTCTGTAACGATGTGATCTCGGATTGTGTACCAGTATTGTTATTATTTAAATCATTATTTGCTGGATAATTATCATTATTCTTCTTAATCATAACTTTCTCAATGTGAGTAACATTATTATGTAATTAACGTTTCTAGGGATGAATGTTTAATGTTGTATTATAAACATTAAGTGATTCAAATCGTCAAATTAAAGTCCTGCATAATATCGGTTTTTAAGGTAATAACACTAGGCAGAAAGTGCGTTGAAATGGTTTGCATGACATTGCAAATGTGATTAACTAATAAATTATTTGCTAGTAACAAATAACTTATAATCAGTTAAATATGAGCCTATTGGTGTTTCTTTGACTCTTACTTGAGCTTTAGTACCATATTTGATTTTGTCATTTAAATTTATGCATAGAAAAAAGTAATAATTGTTATCTTTATCAAGAATCTTTAAACCATGTTTACAACGTCCATGCCTACCTCTACTTGGCCCTGGCGTGGTAATTTTATATTCAGTGGTATAAGTTTTATATTCAGTAGGATAGAAATAAATGATCTCTGCTGGTAGAACTAAAAAAATTATGAGATTAAACGAAAAAATCATAAAAGTACGTGTAAGGTAATGTTTAATTCGTTCTAAAAATGATTTTTTTAACATTTTTTTTCTAGAAAAAGCGAGGAGAAAACTAAGCAGGATGGCTACAGTAAAAAATGCATATTCAACTTTAGGAAAAATAATTGTTTTTTGGTGAAATCGCAAAGTAAAAAGAATATTAAGAATAAACAAGAGTGCCACTGAAAGCTGTACTATTGTTGTTATATTTTTCTTTAATACAACTTTTTTTAATAGATCTTGATTATAATTTTTAAAGTTTTGTGGCATATAAGATCTCTATC
>NZ_NASD01000018.1 GCF_002142155.1 Gilliamella apis
GCTGAAAGTATTACTAGCTCAGATAATACAGAGGTATGGGATTTTTATAAGGTTTCTGAAAGAAATGTATTAAGCAATAATGATAATTATAGAGACAATCTTATAGAACAATATAAAGATACTAAAGTTAGTATACACAATAAGCAATTAACAGTTAACAACCTTTGTTCGGTTCAGTATGTTAAATATCAAAGAAAACCAGTTGAATATTGGATGTCAGTGAAAACGGCAGAATTATATAAACAGCTTTTTTTAAAAGAAGGTATTTCTTTAGATAGTGATATGAATGTTTTAATGTCTTTATACCCCGATAAAGATTGTCCTGCTCCATTTACAGAGCTTATTGAAACTAACAATTATTTAGTAGCAGTTACTAAAGAAGGATATTTACTATTTTTTTTACAAGAAAAGAATTATAAATATAAACAAAATGTTGTAGATTTAAATGAAAAGAGTGAGTTTAGCTTATTAGGTGATCCTATTATTAGTAATAAAAATTTTATAACTGAAACTAACAAAAACTGTAATTTTCCATCATATGACAATGAAAAGGATAATCAATGTGAAGTGGTTAAATTAGAAATTTATTATGGTGGACTAATTGAAGAGCAATTTGTAAATCAACAACAAGTTTATTTACAAAAAGACAAAGAATCTAAATATTTTCTTAGGAAAGATAGTATACAAGAAAATGTGTTAGAAATAACTTTACTTATAGAGAATAATAATGAGCTTATTGATACTTTAAAAATATATAGTGAAAAAGTGTCAGAAACAGCTGCAATCACTCAGTATTACTATATAGATGAACAGTTAAAAAATATATGGACAGTGCAAATACTAGCAGACGAACTTAATCGAAGAGTTAGTTTTTGGAAGCATTACGCTATTGAGGATACAAAGCATATTAAATTAATAGAGTCTATATCATGTAAATATGACATGGGAAATATTGATACTACAAAATGTAGCAGTGATTACTAAAAAGATGAAGCAACTAACTCTACCCAAATAAAATAGGGGCATAAATAGGGGTATAAAATTGAACTTACTTTTTAAAAATACTTTAAAATCAATAAATTAATCACTTAAATTGGAGCGGGAAACGTTCTCTGGTTTTTAGTGCTAACTCTTTGAAATCTCAAGAGTTAAAAAATACCAATTAGTAAGAATGTACCTGTTAATGTACCACTTCTTGCTAGATACCTATTTTAATAGTGATACAGCAGTTAATCAATACAAATTACCTAAAAGGTACAAAAGAAAAAGGCGTAAGGGCCATAAAAAAGGGAAGGGGTATTAAAATTAAGAGAAGCCATTTCTAGCGAAATGGCGACTATCTGGAAAAGGATCAATACTTTAAAAGGAAAAGACTTATAATCCTGACGCTTGATAGCCAAGCATCAAGGTTAATTTCAATTATCTCAATTAATTGATAAGATCGTTATCATTTAGGGCTCCTAACACTTCTGCGAGGATGATTTGTTTGTCAAACACAGCGTAAAGGAGTGTTTCACGAAAGCCTGCATCATCAGTATTGAGTGCTGCTCGCGTCATAGCAATACATTGCATGATGAGCTCATCGGGTTCTTGTGTGATGTAACTGGCAAGATCTTTCATGGTTGCACCACCTTATCTGTCGTGGTTACCCAGAAATGATATTTGCGAAAAAATAAAGATCCTGTATGCTTATAAATAGCCATGGCATTACCTCCCGTAATGTTGTGGTTAGAAGCCTCGTTGTGTTCCACCACAGCGGGGTTTCGTTAAGAACAATTCAAATGTTCTGTTCAATGGTTAATAACTGCACCCTAGTTATAACAAATTAATGAGCTATTTTATAATCGTTTGTTTAGATCAATTGAGTATTATTGATCGGTGAGTTAGGGATAATTTATAAGTCTATTACTAAAGATAAAATAAAACCTCGTAAATAAGAGGCTTCTAAAAAATATTGCTGTATCAAGCGCTATAGGCCTATAGCATTTTCTTATGCCATGATGGTGAATTTACTTTTTCTGAAACTTTAATCATAAAACTTTGTTGTAACTTTGTGGGGTCTGGATACTGCAAACCTAATAATATATCAGACCCAAATGGTGAACCAATAAAATAGCGAGATTTAATTAATTGCTCAAATATATTGATGATACAGTCAATATAAAATTTACTATAATCATCATAATTTGTACCATCAAAATCTCCTTCTTTATAAATTCCTATTAAGTCTCCATCATAATCAGCATTTCGTATTTTTTGTGTGAAGTCATTTATAGCAGAAAAGCTCTTACTACTAGGGCTATAATATCCCCATTCAGCTGCATGCATTTCCACATATAAAATTGCTTGCTGTATACTGCATGCATTTATTTCTTGTATTTTTATTGATTGAGATTTTAGCCAGCTTTCTGTGCAAACAGCAGCTCCAAAATTACTAAATGCACTATCACAAAATATGCAATATGAAAGAATAGTTTCTTTACATAGTTTTTCTTTTACAATAGATATATCTTCGCTATAAGCTTGTATTAATAAACTTTCAAATTCATTTCTATGTTCACTTAAAATCATCCACACCTCCACACTTATTGCTTTTTCAGTGCCTTATGGATAAAAAACCTCTAAAAATAGAGGTTTTTTAAGAACGCTATTGAATTAAGAACTATAGGCTTCTAGCATTTTTTGATACCAATTTTCAGAACTAAGTTTTTCAACAGAGTTCAATATATATTTTTTAGCACCATCTGTTGGGTCTGAAAACTGAATTCCTAAAAACATATCTATTTCGAAGGGTTTAGTCTTAAAAATATTATCATCTTTTAACTTTGATAACACTTGAACAGAGATATCAAAGAAAAAGTCATCAAGATCAGTTGTATCATCAGTTATATCTTCAATCTCACCATCGTAAAAAGCATCTTGTACTTTTTCGATTAATTTATCTACACTTCTAAAAAATTGACTATTCTTATTAAGATAATCCCAGAGATCAGAAGAAGATTCAGCTATTAAACAAGCTTTCTTTTGTGTTAATCCCTGCTCAAATAGTTCATGAGTATAACTTTCTAGTCTCTTCCTTGTACATGCACAACTACTGAGTGAGTCAAAACCGCTATTACCTAATATAGCATAAGAAAAAACACTCTCACTTTTCAAATCCTTTATTATTAAGTCAATATCTTGTTTACATGCAAAGTATAGATCTTCTGCAAGTTCGAGTTTAATATTTTTCAATAATATCATATTAACTACCTATTTTTTGACATTCTACAGCCCATTTTTTTGAATATATAGTTGTTTGTATATCACTTTATTGAGTATAGAAAAAAGCCTCTAAAATATAGAGGCTTCTAAAAAATATTGCTGTATTAAGGGTTATAAGCTTTTAACATTTTTTTATGCCATGCTGGCGAGTTTACTTTCTCAGAAATATCTAAAATAAAATTTACCTCTGTCTCATCTGGATCTCCAAATTGGAGCCCTAGTAAAACATCATTTTCAAAATTAATATTGAATAATATTTTTGAGTCTTTAATTTTTTTAATAAGATCTTCAACTATAGAAATAAAAAAATCATATAACCTCTTAAAATCCAAAGAACCAGGAATTTCAGGTAAGTCAACAATTTCATTAGCATAAAAGGCATTAAATATCTGATCAACTTTCTCATTAACACTACTAAATAATTGCCATGTATTTTTAACATAATTCCATTCTGATGAAAAAGTTTCAGCTCTTAAATATGCTTGTTTATCCTCAAAAAATATATTTTCTATACTTTTCCTAGTACAGGCAGCACTTCCAAAACTAACAAAACCACTATCACAATAAATCGTATAAGCAAAAAAAATGTCTTGAGATAATTCAGTTTTAATATAATTAATATCTTGTACACAAGCATCATATAACAAATCAATTAGGTGATTTTTTAACTCTCTTAATAGCATATTATTTTCCTATATTTTGACATTCAATAGCCTATTCTTTTAAAACCGCCTCAATAGCACCTCGATTACCTTTAACAGGCGCTAAACGTCTATTCAATTCAGCTTGAGGGAGTTCACCATGTTGTCCTGTTATTTTATTGAGAGCCGCCGTAAAATTTTCTCCATTAAGTAATAAATTTGTATCAATATCTTCTAATTTTTTTGATTGACTATTGCTTTTAAAAGAGGAATCAGAGTTTAGATGTCTTGTACAACGAAGGTTTTATAGTATTATTTCAATAAGTATTTATAAGAAAGCTCTTAAACAAAGAGCTTCCTTAAAGAACTGATATCAAGTTTAATCAGTTAATTTCATATGATTCAATCATTTTATCATGTAGAGCATTACTATTTAATTTCTCAGAGATTTGAAGTATCCATTCTCTTTCATCTTCATCTGGACTACCAAACTGTAAACCTAATAAAGTATCTTTAGAAAAAGGAACAGTACTGAAGAGGCCAGATGCTTTTAATTTTTGTAGAACTTTTATAATAATACTTACATAAAATTGGAAAAAAAGATTGTAGTTGAAGTCTCCTACCTTATATACACCTATTATTTTCCCCTCATTGTCAGCATCTACTATTTTTTGATTAAGTTCATTGACTTTAAAAAATAAATTAAGTTTATTATCATTATAATAATCCCATTCAGCTGCAAATGTAGCAACATATAATTGTGCAGACTCTTCATTTAACTGAATTTCTTTTTCAACTAACTCTTTGGATTGAGTTATTAATTGTTTTTCAGTACATGCAGCCGTACCAAAACTTCTAAAACCACTATCACAATAAACTGCATATGCAATAATATTATCTTGTGTAAAATTTTGCTTAATATGATCTATGTCTTTGACTAATGCTTGATATAATAATTCTTCAAGCTCTTTTTCTACGCTATTAAGTAACATATCTATTTTCCTCTATTTTGACACTCTATAGCCCATTCTTTAAGTACTTGCTCTATGCCTTCTTTATTTCCACGAACAGGCTGTAACCTTCTATTTAATTCTGCTTGAGGTATTTGTCCATGTTGCCCTTTTACTTTATTCGGAGCCCATGTAAAGTTTTCTCTTTGTAAGTTAGGATTAATACCTACCTCTTGTAATATTGTCCTATTTTCTGCGCCTGCAACCCCACCGCCTACTTTTTCCACCAAGTGATGTGCATGCATTGGATCTCCAGGATGTGTTGTCCCTGAAACCTCAGACCAGTATTTGCCCCAGTCTTTACCTCCTCCAAAAATATTTTCATTTTTCTCAAGAGAGCCACGATAAAAAATTTCTCTTATACTTTCATTTGCCTGCGCTTCACTAAGCCCTTCTGCCTTCAAGTCTTTGGCTAACTGCTTTTTCCATGTTTCATAATTTGATGAGGTAACATTATCTCTAAAATATTTTATCTTTTCTTCAAAAGAAGTTCTAGTAATGCCTGTTGGAATATCTGCATCATCAATCGGTCGTTTTAAAGGACAAAGATCACTCAATCCTAACGGATCAACATAACCCACTGGATTTTTGGTGTATTGATAGTTATTTAAACCTCCCGCCAACTTGATAGGGTCAGGGGTCATATAGCGACCAACGGTTGGATTATAATACCGATAGCGGTTGTAGTGAAGCCCCGTTTCTTGGTCGTAATATTGGCCTTGGAAACGTAACGGATTATTTACTTCTGCAATATCCAATACGGCTAAATTACCGTAGGCTTTATAGCGAGCAGACCAGCAGATACTACCATGAGTATTGGTGAGCTCCTGTGGTGTACCTAGGTGGTCAAGTTGGTAGTAGTAAACTTGGGCTTCTTTGCCTTTGCCTTTGAGTAAAGCAAGTGGTTTAAACGTACCGGGTTCGTAAAGGTAACTTTGGTAATGTTGTTTACTGCTTTCTGCAACAATTTTACTGCCTTGCCAAATGTATTCGGTTTTAGTTTTTGTACCAGCTTTGTCAGTCACTGTTTTACGAATACGACGACCAAAGGCATCGTATTGGTATTCAGCTACTGTTCCATCGGGTAGAGTAGCAGTTTGTAGCTGGTGTTGGCTGTCGTATTGGTAGTGGGTAACGAGCTGTTGATTTTGCCCTCGGCGCTCTTCAATTAAGCAACCAAAATCATCATAACTAAAATGTTTATCGCCTTGCATAAGCAAGCGATTGCCTTGCATATTGACGTGATGAACGTTATGTTCTTGACTGAGTAAGTTACCAGCAGGATCATGAATCAGGTCTTCAGTGATATCGCCACGGACTTTAGTGAGGCGATCCAGCGGGTCATAAAAATATTCACGTTTACCTTTACGGCTATCTTCAATTTGCTCCAAATTGCCCGCAGGACTGTATTGATAGTGGCGTTTGTAAAGAGTTTTATGTTGATTACTGATAAAGTGTGATTTGAGACGACCCTCGTCATCGTAATCATAGATACTGGTTAACGCACCTTGTTGGCGCTCCACTTCTTGGCCTAAGTTGTAGAAGTGTTCAGTCAGTTTTTGACCATTTAAATTCACTTGGCTAAGTTGGCCACCTTTGGTGTGTTTGTAGTCAATAATATTGCCATCAGGCAGTTTGCATTGGCTTAAAATACCGAGTGGGCTGTATTGATAGCGTAGTGTTGCCCAACCTTGGTGTTCGGTGGTTAATCGACCTGCAAGGTCATACTCATAGTTGATTGGCCAGTTACCATCCTCTACGCTTAACAGTTTGCCTGCTGGATTGTAGCGGTAGTTGATTTGTTTACCATCGGGCAAGGTTTTTTGTAGCAGTTCACCCGTATTGGTACGTTGATAGGTGGTGGTGTAGGCATTACCTTGTTTATCATATTCTGTTTTAGAGAGTAGATGCCCACCAAGATCATATTGATAGCTCGTTGTTAATCCTTCAAAAGAGGTTTCTTGGCTAACTAGCCCATTAGGGTAGTAGTCTATATGATAGCGTTGCCCTGTTTCATTGATAATATCGGTTAAGTTAAGTTGTGCATTATTGTATTGGTAGTTAACCTCTGAACCATCAGGATTAATCTTGCGACTGATAACGTGTAGGTTAGGTACATAGTCATAACGAGTGATGCGGCCTTGCTCATCAGTCACCTTGGTGACTTTGTTGTAGCCATTGTACTCAAAGGCATTACTTTTACCATCGGCGCGAGTTATTTTAATGAGTCGATCAATGGCATCGTACTCCATTTGAGTAACTTTGCCAAACTCATCTTGGCGAGTGATTTGACGGCCTAGCGTGTCATATCGGTAACGTACAGTGCCACCTTCAGGGAGCTTTTCTTCAATCAGTTGTCCTAGGCGATTCCATGTGAGTTCATGAATACTGCCATCAGGGTACTTGATTTGTTTGATTTTACCCGTGGTGGTGTATTCATAATAGGTAATTTGTCCATCAGGTTCGGTTTGCCAAGCGATTTCACCTTGTTCATTGTAAGCACATCGCCACGTAGCATCACCTTTCGAGATAGAGTCCACACGTCCAAGGTCATAACCATATTGGGTAAGTTCGCCAGAGGGAGAGATAACTAGCCTTAAATTACCTTGATAGTCATATTGGTAAAGTGTTTTCGCTCCCAGTGGATTTTTTTCCGCAATAATGCGGCCTTGTGGGTCGTAATCTTTGGTGACTTCACCGCCATCCGGTGCGATTTCTTTGATCAGTTTTGCGTCTTTATCGTGTTCATAGACTTGTTGGCTACCGTCTTTACGGGTGATGGTAACCTTGCCATTATCATCCCAATCATAACGGGATTCCATTTGCTCAAAGTTAGCCCAGTGGCGTAAACAGCGTACTTCTTTACCTTGACCTTCCCATTGCCAGTAGAAGGTCGCTCCACCGGCCATTTTACGTTCTTGAATAACGTTTAATTCGTCATAGCTATAATGTTCCGACTCACCAACCGCATTTATGGCTTGAATGAGTTGGAATTGCTTGTTATAACGATAGTTAACCAGCGGTTGTATGGTTTGCCATGAGTCTTCAAGGTTATCCGCAGCGATTTCACGTTGATAATCTATACCAACAATATGATTATCTTCATAACGAATTAATAAACCTCGTCCTGCGGTATTGTGGATACGGTGAATACGACCTAGCAAATTGCGGGTGATGACAATGCGGTTATCGTGTTTATCACTAATGTATTCAAGCTGTGCACCAGATTTTGTGCGTTTAAAGTGATAAAAACCTTGTCCGTGGGCTTGGGCAAGAATAATTTCCGATTCATCACGCCCTAAATAAATAGCGGCTTCAGCTAGATTATTAATCCCGACAGGAATATCTTTAGTGGGCAGAGGTAGCTCAGTGGTTAGGTTTTCATCATTGATCCAGCGTACTTTGTCGTGCTCAATAATGAGTTGGTGTGATAAAGCATGACTCCAGCCATAACCTAAGCCGACATCAATTTCTGCGGCACTGGTGCGGTAAAGCCGTTTCCAAACGAAGGGGAGTAGGCCTCTAAGTTCGCCATCATCAAGTGATAAAAGCTCTTCTCCAGTGACCATGGAAACGGGGCAACCATCAGCAGGACAGGTTTTTGAATTAGGTGATGATTCATCTTTCGGAGTCGTAGTCGGTTTATCGACCTCACTCGTTGGGGTGGTGTCGGCTCTTTCTGCTCTAATTTCAGTTTTATTAGAGCTTTCAATCTGGTTGATAAGCTTGCCTGCATCATCTGCTGTATTTGTTCCTGTTGTCGTGCCTTCCGTAGTGGCAATAGCTCTCGCATTACCGCTATTTGACGGTTTTAAAATGTTGGGTTTTATAATATCAACGTAGCGATTCATGCTCTTGGCAATGATATTGCCAAGCTCCCCCGAAAATGAACTGACATAGGTTGTGACTTTTTCAATAGCGGAAAGTTCAGAGACGATGCCTTTTACTACCACGGCATCTCTAGCTACTAAGGCAGCTTGTATCGAAATTTTAGCGGCAAGCCCAGCTCCCCCCGTTAAAACTACACCGATGACAATATTAACAACTAATTCAGCCATCCCTCTAGAGATGAAAGCGCATAATAAATCAGGGGGAAGTAAGCAAATCCAATTAATCACCGCTGAATACACAACGTAAAGCAGCGATTTATCAATAAGTAAAAAGAAAATCCGCTCAATTTTTGAGCGCTCAAGCTTTTTTAAATTAGCAATAAGTTCATTCGTGAATTTTTCTATGGAATCTTTGTATTTACTGCGTAAATACAGCGAGCCCCCCATGCCAAAAGTAGTAAATGCGGCGATATCATCCCAGTGATTCACAACAAATGAAGCAATGGACGAAATCATATCCCAGAGCCCCACTAAGGTTTTCCAAAAGGCTTCTCCATTTTGTTTAAGAAATTCATAAAACTTTTCTTGTTCACTGCTAGATTGATAGCGAGTTTTAAAATCAATCCAATTGGGATGATGCTTTGAATCCCATTGCATTTTTAATAAGGCAGCGGCTTGAGCTATGATATCCAGATATTCGTCATTAATTGCAGCTTCACTCGTTCCGTCGTAATCAGGATAAAATTTAATCAGATATTCAACGCCAGGTGTGCATTCGTCAATAACAGCATGCCCATTTTCATCGGTAAAACCTGTTTTTTCAGCGGTAAAATAACCCTTCCAGTCATTTCTATCGGCTGCATAGGGAACTTTAGTGATAGGTATTTTCCCTGAAGGGAAGGTATGCTCTATAATAATTTGACCGGAGTTAGGACAGGTTGCAACGTCTTTTTCTACTTCTCTTGTTATAGCCCGATAGGCGGAAATCGCCATATGTGTATTGAAGCTAGTAAACCCAACATTATCTGAGTCATGTTTTGCAATACCAGTGATATAATCATTTAAATATTCATAAATATCTGGAATATCGCGTTCTTTTATCATTCTATCAAGCATGTAAGCAATAATCATGGTTAAATCTCTTCTTGAGTCAAGTAATCTAATAACTGATTGGCTACGGTATCAGCGCTGTACTCATGGTTTTCAACAAAGTAAGTCACTTTGCTTCGCACATTGGGTTCAGGGTATTGGTAAAACAGGGCTGAGTTCTCTTCCTTTAGCCATTGCATGAGATTATTAATTAAACTGGTCGGGTTTTGTTCAGTAAGCTTGTTAAGTAATTCTTTTTCTACTCGCCACCAAGGATAAGCTTTAGGTTCAGGCAGGTTAGGCGATAGTGCTACTTCTAACGCCTGTTGATTAATCAAATAATGACTAAACACAGGAATTAACTGAGCGGCTTGTTGTTTTTGGTTGAGGTAATCGAGAATAGGGTAGAGGTATTTACCATCCCAGTATCTAAAAAACACATCCATGCCATCAGGCATCAATACCTTGGTGAGGCTTTTAAAGTGTTGGCGAATAGTTTCAGGCTCATAGGATGACGCCGCAAGCCAACCCCAATCCTTGGGTTTAGTTTGATCCACCCATTCAAAGAACTTGCTATCACGCGGAATGGGCGCAATATAAGGCATTGCTTCAAACCAATTGGCATAAGGCGTTTCTTGCCATAGGGCGGTTAAATTCACTTGGTTGGTTTTTTTAAAATAGGCTGTAACGGGTTTAGCTGAACTGATACTGCCCAATAATGTATAAATGGTTAAATTATCAGGAATGGTTTCAAGCCATTGTTGGGTGGTAATCATACGTTATTCCCACCATTCGGATTAAACCCCGTTGTCGTTGAGCTGATATCTGGTGTTTTTAAGCTGGTAGCCGCCGTGGTGGCTTGAGTGAGCGTTTCTGGAGTTTGTTTGGCTTTGTTGGCTAAGTCAGCCCCTTGTTGTACGGTTTCAGTGGCTGTTTTTAAGGTTTCGTTACTGTTAACCGCTTGTATTGCTGCATCGGTAGCAGCCTTTGTGGCTTGCTGCTGGATTGCTTGAGTTGGGTCTTTGGTCAAGCCTTGTAACGTATCGGTCATATTCGCCATATTACTCATATCAGCCATGTTAGTAAGATTACCCATGCTACCGGTTAAATTACTCATACCACCCATTACTCCAGTCATACTACTGCTTAAACCGTCGGTTAAGCCACCGGCAAAGCTCGGTGTACCTAAACTACTGTTCAGGCTGTTGGTATCCAATACCGCATCCGGTGTGGCTTTATTACTAAAATCAGTGGCACAAATGCCCATGGCATTCAACATACACTCCAAACAAAATGGCGCATCACTGGCCATGGTTTGGGTTTGTACCGCCGTTAATGGCCGTGGTACAGGCGCAGAAGTAGCGGCTACAGAACCCGCTTTACTGAGTGGCGGCATCGATACCGCCGGTGTTCCTTCCATTGGTATGCCTCCTGTCCATACCGGCATGGTCATCCAAATCCCGGCAGGGTTTAACACGATGTGTTGCCCCCCAGCACGTAAAGTCAGCGAAAGGCCTCCATCCACAATGGTCTGCAAACCACTTTTTAAATGAATCTCCATCCCCGCTTCTGTGGTTTTGACCGTGCCAATAGTTTCATGCTCTGAGATGCCCACCGTTTTATAGTCATTCATCATGATTTGTGTCATGCGATTTTGGTCTGTCAGATGGTGCTCTTCACTTTTGTTGTGGGTATATCGGTTGGCTTTGATAGTTTCTGAGTGCTCGTTATTCACTTGCAAGTGCGAGTTATTATTGACCTGTACCGTGTGATTATTCTTGGTCAAAGCATCAAAATTACGCTGTGATTGCACAAAGATTTGCTCTTGTCCAGCCTTATCCTCGATTCGCAGTTCGTTAGAACCCACACCACCTTTACTACTACTGGTTTTAAACACACTGCGCGTTTTATTAGCCGGTAGATCATAAGGCACTTTATTAACCCCGTTATGCAACGCCCCCGTCACCAATGGCGCTTCAGGATCGCCCTCTAAAAAATCCACCTTAACTTCCATGCCCACCCGTGGAATCACCACCGCACCATAACCGTCATGAGCCCAATTAGAGGCAACCCTGACCCAATTCGAGCTGTGTTCGTCGAAATTTCCCTCTCTATCCCACATAAACTGAAGCTTCACCCGACCATATTCATCACAAAATATTTCCTCACCGGCAGGGCCTACAACAATCGCCGTCTGACTGCCTAACACTTGCGGTTTAGGATGTAACCGTGTAGGTTGATAAACCACCTTCCGAGGGGTAGCAATAAAACAATTACGATACCCTTGGGTAAAGGCATCAAACGGAAACCCCAGCTCTTCGGCAATCGGATGACGAAAATATTTTTCTATTTTTTGTTGCGTACGCGCGGGCTGAGATGAGTCTGCTGAACTTGAACCACCAAAGGCTTCAAGTACCTGTGGTTGTCTGCCTTGGTGTCGCACTTGATTTAATAACCAAGGTCCTTTACTGTCCATCGATTCGAGTGCAGGAAAACCGTCCACCTCAAAAAAACAACCCGCATGTAAGCGGGGAATATCAGAATCACCTTCGGCTAAGACTTGTCGGGCTCGTAAGCGCTGAATCTCATTTTCAGCATAGTGTTTTGCTTGGGCAATATTAGAATGGGGATTGGGGTAATTGTAGGATTCGAGTAGGGGTTCTTGGGCGTTGTTGGCTTTTTCGCTTAACATCCCCTCGGCACTGCCTTCAGGAATTTTCATGTTAGTAAAATTATAATTACGAAAACTCGCAGTCTTTGTCGCGGCCTGTAACAACACATCAAAACGCTTTAATACGGGATAATCCGCCACAAATCCCGTGTCACTTTTATACTCAAGCGCTTTATCTAAAGAAGGGAAAAACGGCTGTGCATCAGAAAACACCAATTGATGGCTATTTTGACTAAAACGATAAGACATCGCCCAGCCATCCTCTTCACACAACCGATGAATAAAATCCGAATCAGTTTCATCATACTGCACACAAAACTCACGGGGTTGATAGAGTGATTCATCTTTTAACTTAAATGCAAAGCCATTTTGCTCATCACGCACCATCGCATGGTCAGCAAGGACATCGGTAATAATTTCCAGTGACGTTTTATCGACCCAACGGCGTTGATTCATTCGCTTATACAAATGACTAAAGCGTGGGGCTAAAATAACCTTAAACTGCGCATAATGCTCACCTATTGCGCCACGTTGTACTTCGTGGATAACACCATGAATCCCTTCCTGCTTGTCAGAAGTAAACGATAAAAAAGCGGGTTTAGAGAGTAACTGCGTGATATCAAAACGCACTCGTTCATGGACAAGGGTAATTTCAAAGGCATATTCCGCATCGAGTCCTTCAATTCCGTCAAATGACAACACCTGTAACTTCGAACTATCCACGCCCTCAACGTCCAATGAATAGTGTGTGCTATTGGCGGACTCAAACATCGGCTTACTCCTTGTAACAAAAATACGACTAAAGATAAATTGACTTATAAAAAATAACCAAAAAGCAGTCAATTAGACTATAGTCTAATAAATTAACTATAAATTGATTTTATTGATGTTTTTAATTAAAGACAGCGTAAAAAAAGTGAGGTCGTAAAACAGTTATTCGAATATAGTCGACTATAAAATCGACGATGTTATTTGATTTAACCCATGAACAATTATCAGTATAAACATTACAAACAATGAAAAAAAATTTAAATGATTCCATTAAGGTATATAGCCATCCAATGACGTGTATAGACGTATCCTAATCCATTGCAAACAGGCGCATGAAGCTAAAATAAAGGTTGATTTTGCTAAAGCGACACGCCATAATCAAGGTATGTTTCGCTAACGTAGTTAGCAACATACCCAGACAGCTCTACTCTTTGAGGCTGTGTTTCGTTGTTAACGAAATGAGTAAACGACCCAGGCTGACACAACCTTTAAGTCGGCGGTAGGTCTTTGAACCTACAGGTTGAAACCACCCACATTAGTTTCCGCTCCGGTGGGGGATTACTGTAGTTACCCATATTGCAGTGAAGGTTACATGAATAGTAAATTAGCCTTAATGGGCACGGATGTATTATTTTACATAGGTTTGGTTAAACGGAATGTTTTTTTATGCTCTTTTAATCAATGCCATTGCACTCACTTACCAATTCGTTGGTTGAGTTACGCATTCTATTAGTTAAGATTTTTTAATTTAGCTAACTTTTAACCTCGATTGCTTAACGCATACACGGTATATATTTCAATTGCTTAAGCGGCATGGTTCAATCAAAAATGTTTAACCCTAAACGTCGTTTTATGTCATCACGCTATAACACTTAAACAGCAACTAAGCTGCTCACTCTCAAATACATCCATCGTAATTAATCAAGCGCAATGGATAATCCATTTACCACACAAAATTATCGCTTAACGGTGAATTTTTGGAAGCCAAAAACGGTCGTAGCGTCACTTTACCATGAATAATGAGAAAGTGACGCTACGTAAATACCTCAAGCTAAGTCTTTGCTGACAAGGGATGTCACTCTTTGTGAGTAAATGACACACCCTTTTTTAGGCTTTTTAAGCTAAAAAATCTCAATCTTAAGGCGTGTTTAATCATTGAAATTATTCCAATGGATTAATTACCCTCCGTATTTTTAAACCCCAGTTAACTAACCACTGTTTTATAAAGCAGTAGGCATAGTTGACCATTATTTTTTAGGAGTTATGTTGACCGATACCGACGGCTGGTCACCGCCAGTGGGAATTCCTGTATTGATAACAGGCGGCTGTACTGAGTACATCACCGAACCCCAACACCTCAACACCATTTCGCTCTGGTGCATAGGTATCGTCAACGGCAAAGCGAGACTTTGTCATTTTGTAGCACGCGCCAGAGAGGGGTTTTATTTTAGTGGTAAGAGTCATTTTTTTAGGGAGTATTTTTTTATGCGTCATCACAGCAGTCAAAGTAAAAACAGTAACAACTAACCAGATAAGAATGAGATAATACCGATGAAATTAATCAATTCACAAACTAAATTTAATAAAACCAACATGAAGCATAGCCGTCAGACCAAGGCAAAACCGAAGTCCTTACAACAGCAACTGACAAACAACGCAAGGCAAGCCGGCGGTGCTCATAAAACAGTGGATAATCGGCAAAAGATGATAAAACGGTTTGGCCAGTATTTAAAAGACAACAACATCCAAATCAGCGATATGAGCCACATCAAGGTCAGCTATATAGAGAACTATATTAAAACCCGATTAAGCCAAGGGATCAGTCAACGCACCCTACACAATGAAATGTCCGCCATTCGACAAACATTAAGAGCAGCGGGCAGATATAAATTGGCTGACCATCCGAGAATCAGCAACTCAGCGTTAGGGATCAGCGGTGCCAGTCGTAAAGGCACTAAAGTGGCGATTAGCCAAGAACAATATCAAGCTATCTATCAACAAGCATTACAAAAAAGCCCCGCACTGGCTGCCACCTTAGATATTGCTGTCACCTTAGGACTACGCGGTGAAGAGGCGGTGCAAAGCTGTCAATCGATGAAAACATGGCAAAAGGCCCTACAACAAGACAAAACAACGCTTCATGTTGTGTTTGGTACCAAAGGAGGTAGACCGAGAGATGTACATATCATCAACCCACAACAAACCTTACAAGTTATTAATAATGCGCTTGCCATTATGCAACAACAAAACGGCAAATTGATTGATAAGCCCAGCTTAAAACAAGCTATGAATTATTGGCGTAATAGCACCTATCGTTTAGGTTTAACAGGCAAAATTTCGCCGCATAGCCTGCGTTATGCCTTTACCCAAGAGCAAGTCGACCAGTACCTAACACAAGGTTACAGCGAACAAGAGGCGTTGGCTAAAACCTCGATGGATTTAGGGCATGGGGATGGGCGAGGGAGGTATATTAAGCAAGTTTATAGTAAAACTTAGTGAGTAGATGTTGTAAAGCCTTATATTTGACTTGCTAACTTAAATCCATGGAATATAATAAAAGTTAGGGACAGATTAGTGCCATTAGACGAAATTAATTAAAATAGTTTTTTTATAACCGTTAAAGAAGAGATCAAAATGAGTTTACAGACTAATTTACAAGGTCGTCTACGCAATACATCCTTGCCCAAAAGTCATGGGCTTATGCCTGTCTTTGAGGCGGTTGTAAACTCTATTCATTCGATAGAAGAGAAAGGTAATCTTTCTTCAGGAAAGATTACTTTAAAGATTAATCGCGTAAGTCAAGAACACTTAGATTTTGATGCAAAAGCATTACCAGCTATTACTGGTTTTACGATTATAGATAATGGTTGTGGTTTTAATGAAAAAAACTTTCAATCTTTTAAAACATTGGATTCTGATCACAAGATAGATAAAGGATGTCGAGGTATAGGTCGTCTGATTTGGTTAAAAGTATTTAGTCAGGTAGTAATTAATAGTCAGTTTATTGATGAGGGTAGAGAACGAAAACAAAGAGTTTTTTACTTTGATAGCAAAAAAGGGGTTCATAGTGATGTAATAAGTAATAGCGACCAAGAGGAAACCGGTACAATAGTTGAACTTAAAGGGTTCGATGCTGATTACCGAGACAATGTGGCAGCAAAAGGTTTAACTATTGCCGCTCAGTTATTAGAACATATTCTTTGGTATTTTGTACGCTCAGAAGATGCTCCAACTATATTGGTTGTAGATGATTCAGGAGAAAAAATTGATCTAGATATTTTATACGATCAACATATGCATACTAGTACTTTCCATGAAACTATTACAATTCAAGAGCAAGTTTTTGAACTTACTCATATAAAATTTCGGGCATCCATAAATAAAAAACATCAATTGGCGTTGTGTGCTGCAAATCGACTAGTAAAAGAAGAATCTATTCAAGGTAAATTGCCAGGTCTTTATGGGAAAATTTCAGATGAGTCTGGTGAATTCACTTATACATGTTATGTAGCATCAGATTATTTAACAGAACATGTAAGAAGTGAAAGAACGTCTTTTAATATTGCAGAAAATGTTAATGATATTCTTAATGAAATCAGCTTTAAAACTATTCGTGAAGCTGTATTAGAAAGAGCACAAGAGTATTTGAAGGATGTATTAACAAACAATATCTTAGCAGGAAAAGAGCGAGTAGATAGATTTATTTCCACTCATGCTCCCCGCTACAGACCCATAATAAATTATGTTTCTGAAGATCTATTGATTGTTGATCCAGAAAAGTCTGATAAAGAGTTGGAACTACATCTTCACTCTCAGTGGTACGAAGTCGAACGCCAACTGCTTTGTGACGGACATAACATTATGCAGCCCCAGAGCAATGAACATATAGAGGAATACAAAGATCGTCTGAATGAATACTTAAAAAAAGCAGAGGATCTCAAAAAATCTGATTTGGCTAATTATGTATCTCACAGAAAGGTTATTATCGACCTTCTTCAAAAGTCTATTGAACGCACTCCTGATGGAAAATATGTACGAGAAGATATGATTCATAGCTTAATTATGCCAATGCAAAAAGATAGCCGGGAAGTATTCTTAGATTCTTGTAATCTTTGGCTTATCGATGAACGCTTAGCCTTTCATAGTTATTTAGCATCAGATAAGACAATAAATGCCATGCCAATTACATCGAATAACTCTACAAAAGAGCCTGATATAGCAGCATTAAAAATTTTTGATAATCCATTGTTAGTTAATAATCAGTCTGATTTTCCATTATCTTCGATCACCATCATCGAAATTAAACGGCCTATGCGGAATGATATGAGAGAAGGCGAAGATAAAGATCCAATTGACCAAGCATTGAGTTATCTTGAAAAAATTAGAGATGGTAAAGTAACTACTCCTAGTGGAAGACCAATTCCGGGGGGGAAAGATATGCCTGGCTATTGTTATGTATTATGCGATTTAACTGAATCAATGCAACGCCGTTGCAGACGGGCTAATCTTCGTATCACCTCCGATGGCATGGGGTTCTTTGGTTATAACGAACCTTCTCACGCATATATAGAAGTTATTAGTTTTGATCAATTAGTTAAATCAGCAAAAGAGCGCAATCAGGCTTTTTTTCACAAACTAGGCTTTTGTAATTAGTTGTATGAATCACAAAAATGACTATATTTAGACTTACTCTTTTTGTTGTTGACCAAACTTAGACGCCCTAAACGTCCCTAACTGAGCCTTGCGAATCATCCCAAACAAATACCCTGCAGGATTACGAATGTCTTGTGACAAACACCGCGCTTGCCACTCATCGAGCAACAACTGCTGAGTTGATAAAGGCAGTGCTGACAACTGCACCAACGCATCCTGTTGCTGATCCTTTGCTAACAATCTAAATAATTGTGGATAACTTATTTGTTCAGATAATCCGTACGTACGTTCCGTGGTATTTATTTTATTATTTTCTAAATGCCTACGTACGTACTCAATAACTTCACTACTGGGTTTTAGCATACGACACCTCATGGATAAAAAACAAAAACGACCCACCTAGTACACGCTAAATAACCACTGCAAAAAAGCAAAAAACCAAAATCAACGTTGCATATTTTAATTACTCACAAATCCGAAGGAAGCTAAACAATTCATGTGAATATTAGAAAAAGTATCGAACGTCTTCGATAATCAATAACTATAGGGTAAAAAGTAGATAAAATCTGAAAGATAAAAAAGATAAATAATTGGTTTGTAGGGTAATCCAAGAGTCACAGATAAATTATTAGAGGTCTAATAATTTGATTGTACTTTCTATCAAAAAAATTATTCGAGGGCGAATAAAATAAATGAGGGAGAGCAAGGCAACTGAATAAGAAGTAACACGGACTTATAGAATCCTATGAGTTGTGCTTAAAAAAGCATTTAAAAGCATCAAAAACAACCAATCATAAAGCTAAAAGTCAGTTAAAGTTGAGATAAAAAAGAAATAATAAACAGAATATTTAATGCTTTTACACCAACAGACAAATTATTAGGGGGCTAATAATTTGATTGTAATGTCTGTCAAAAAAATTATTTGAGGTCAAATAAAATAAATGACGAAGTGGCTAACAAAAAAACTATTTAGCCCTCAATAAACCAACAGTAGCGATTAAGTTTTAAGCAAATAATCATATAAAAACTGTTAAAATAATTAACTATGCAGTTAAAATAATTAATTATGCGGTTAAAATAATCGAAAATAACTAATTCGGTAACTAAAATACAGTATTTCGATTGAGCAATGGATTGCTTCACTCTTCATCACACAATCAACGGAAGGAGGGGATTGATTTTAGTCCCTTCGGTTTTAGTGAATTGAATTGTCGTGGCTCAAATTGACTTAAAGCAACCGCATTGAAAGATACTTGTTAAGTGTAATAAAATACCATGCCGCATCACCACATCACCACACTAACTCGCCTTGGCCTGCTGACAAAATCCTTGCCGTTGCCATTCATCCAGCCGATCTGCCCAATCCTGCATCATGACTCTACGTTGCTCCACATACTGCGCATGATTATAAGAGGCTCGAATCTGATCCTTATCCGAATGCGACAACTGCGCCTCAATCCACTGCTTAGGATAATCCAACTCATTCAATGCGGTAGACAACGTCGCCCGAATCCCATGTCCCGTTAAACGCCCATCATAGCCTAAGCGTTTTAAGCCATAATTCAACGTATTCTCACTGATAGGTAATTTAGGGTAAGAACGATGACAGAGCAAAAAAGGCTGCCAAGGATACATCAGCGAAAGTAATTCTTTAACAACCCCAATCGCCTGTCTAGACAACGGCACCACATAAGGCGGAATACTACCATTATGCCTCACTGAACGTTGCAACTGCTTGACCTGCTCTGCGGGAATGCACCAAAGCCCTTTCTCCAAATCAAACTGAGCAGGGGAGGCTTGTCGTAACTCCCCGGTACGCACGCCCGTTAACAACAACAGTAAAATACCCAGCCTCGTCTGAATCGCCCCCTGATACCCAGCTAATTTTACCAAAAAAGCTGGCAACTCCTCTTGCCGTAAAAACGGATTATGCTGCGTTGGATTTTTAGGTAACGCCAATACCGCCATCTCCGCTGCTGGATTACACCCAATCAACCCCTCAGCCTGCGCATGCTGAAACAACTCAAACAACCAACCACGGCACTTCTCCGCAATCGACAAGGCTCCTCGTGCCTCAATACCCCGTAACACCTTAAGCACATCCGCCTTACCAATCCTATCCATCGGTAATGCCCCCAACACAGGCAACATATCCTTACGCAAATACCGCTCAATCTGTACTGCCGTACTTTGTCGTTTATCCTTTTTATCTAATCCGAGCTTACGAAACTTAAACAACTTCCAACGCACACTAAAGTCAGCAAATGACTCTACCGAAGACGAAACAACAGAGGATACCGCCTTATCATCCGAAGCATGACCTTCTTGTTGTGAGTTAGATACATCAGACATACCACAAGTAGTAGGAACAACAGAAATATCAGCAGTCACAGAAACCGGTGAAATCCCTTGCTTCACCAATGAACGATTAGACTCACAGCGCAGTCTAGCCTCTGCAAGCCCAACCTCAGGATACACCCCCAATGAAATACGCTGCCGTTTACCACCTAAGGTAAACCGAAAATGCCACGACTTACCACCTGAAGGCGACACAAACAACGCCAAGCCCTCAATATCCTTCAAGGTATAAGCTTTCGATTTAGGTTTACAGTGTTTTACTAAGGCATCAGACAAAGCCATAGACAATCTCCTCAACAACAAAATAGAAAAAAGGAGATTCCAATTATTAGGAGATAGAACTAAAAGTCAGTCAAAAATCCAATGTACCGCTTGTTTATTTCAATGTACCGTTGGATGTACCACTTACGAGTGGATTATAGTACACCTTAGTACTCTTTAATGGAGTACAAAACAAGGTTTACTGACTGATTTTAAAAGAGAAAACACCACTAAGTGCTTGATTGTAAAAGACTATAAATCGTGAACTGGAGCGGGAAACGAGGTTCGAACTCGCGACCTCAACCTTGGCAAGGTTGCGCTCTACCAACTGAGCTATTCCCGCATATTGATTGCTTCGAAAGAAGTGGTGAGCATTATACAAAAATATTAGTCTATGGCAACCTTTTTTAACCGTTATTTTTTATTCTTCCAGCTAAGTGTTTCAAAAACACCAAAAATAAAAAGTCTAAGTGCTCTAAATTTATCCTGCTGCTTTTCCTGGTTGGTCATTGTTGATTGTAATAACCAAGCTTGTAAGCCATGAGTTATAACAAATGCAGCCAATCCAACGTAAGCAACAATATTGGCTGGCTTTGGAAATGGATGAACTAAGTTAAATAATAAAAATAACCATATAAATGAATAGATTGATTTGCCCAAAAGTATAAACATTATTTTTCTTCTCGTATAAATAAATAACTATGAACTTGGCCGGCGGTTTTTTCCCGATGTAAATACCAATTTGATGGGATATAACTAGTTAGATCATGATTTGTTTCAGACTCGATGTAAATATAAGCTGATGAAGTAAGCCAATGATTATTTTCAAGGAGTTGTACTGTCTTTTCAATCAATGATTGATGAAAAGGCGGATCGATAAAAACAACATCAAATTGTTTTTGCGCAGGTTTATCTAACCATAGAAAAGTATCGGTTGCAGAAATATCAATATTATTACTGGCAATGAGTTGTTTATTTTTTTTCAGCTGATTAGCTGTTTGCTTGTCTTTCTCTAATAATGTGACTGATTGAGCTCCACGTGATGCAGCTTCAAAACCTAATGATCCACTACCTGAAAAACAATCTAAACAATTGCTATTTTGTATAATTGGCATTAACCAATTAAACAAAGTTTCTTTTACCCTATCTGTGGTTGGACGCAGGCCTTGTTTATCAAGAACTGATAATTTTCTACCGCGCCATTTACCACCAATAATTCTTATTGAACCATTCATATAATAACCTTACTTAGAATAGTTCTTGAGTATTGCCTTGTGAATCCGTCACACTAGTACCAACTTCTTGTGATCCATATGTAGTTGGCTCTGTTCCTTTAATAAAGTATTCTGACATTGTTCTTGCACCAGAACCTGGTAACATTCCTGTTCGTTGATCAATTGTCACTGAAATCACATTATCTGGTTTTACATCTTGTTTTTCTGGCACATCTTTAAGAGCAACTTTCATATAATCAACCCAGACTGGGTTAGCTGTAACTGCACCAGCTTCGGCACGGAAAGTCCGCCCTAAAGCACGACGGTGATCATCAAAGCCCATCCAAACCGATGTGACAATATTGCCACCAAATCCAGAAAACCAAACATCTTTCGATTGGTTAGTGGTACCAGTTTTACCACCAACATCTTTTCGACCTAAGGCTTTTACACGCCATGCTGTACCTTGCCAATCCGAACCACCAAAAACAATGGTACGTAATCCATCTTTCATAATATAAGCAATACCGCTATCAACCGTGTGTGGCGCATATTTAGGTGTTACATCAACGGTTTTGTTATCATTATTAATATCAGGTAGGATTAGATTATCTTCTGACTTAAGATTTGCCTCTTCTGGCTCTTCATTACCTATTTCATTCGATTCATTTTCAACGTTATCTAGCGATACAGAAACTGAATCAAATTTAACAACCTCATCGTTACAATTATGACAAGCAATTAATGGTTGGTGTTGATAAATCACACCACTGTCATTGTCGTGTTCAATTTTTTCAATTAAATATGGCGTAATTAAATAGCCACCGTTCACGATTACTGAATATGCCCTAGCAACTTGTAAAGGTGTAAATGATGCAGAACCTAAGGCCAACGATTCATTATGAGAAATATTTTCTTTCGGGAATCCGAAACGTTCTAAATAGGTTGCCGCATAGTCAATACCTATAGCACGTAACGCCCTTACCATCATCACGTTTTTAGACATTCCTAAACCGATTCGCATTCTTAAAGGACCTGCATAGTTAGGAGGAGAATTTTTTGGACGCCATGTAACACTACCAGTAGTCCGCACAATAGGTGCATCATTAAGTAGCGTTGCCATGGTTAAGCCCTGTTCTAAAGTTGCTGTATAAATAAATGGTTTTATATTAGAACCTAACTGACGTAATGCTTGTGTTGCACGATTAAATTTACTTAAATTGAAATCATAACCACCAACAATTGCCTTAATAGCCCCATTATCCGAATCAAGAGAAACCAATGCGGCATTAACAGCTGGTATTTGCGCTAAGCCCCAATTATCACCAGATTTTTTTACCCAAATTAGTTGACCTGCTTTTAACGTATCATTAACTTTTCTTGGCAAAGCACCTTGTTGATTATCATTAATAAATTTTCTTGCCCATTTCATATCTTGGTAAGCAATAGTAATATTACTTTTGTCAGATAATACAGCTGTTGCTTCCTTATCATTCGATTCTAATACCACTGCTGGGCACATACCGCTATAGCAAATATATTTGTGTAAGGCTTCTTGGATTTGCTCTTCGTTTAATGCTGGCTCATTATTTTCCCATAAGACTTTTTCGGGGCCTCGATAGCCATGTCGCATATCATAATCAATAATATGTTTTTGAACTGCTTCAGTTGCTGCAACTTGATCAGTTTTAGAGATAGTTGTATAAACTTTATAACCGTCAGTATAGGCATTTTCACCAAATTTATCGTACATAAATTGTCTTGCCATTTCAGCAACATATGGTGCAGAAAATTCAATATTTGGCGTATGGTAACTTGCATTTAAAGGTTTCTTAATTGCTTCATCATATTCAGCTTGAGTAATATAAGATTGGTCTAACATTCGTCCCAAGACCCAGTTACGTCTAATTAACGCCTTATCTGGATGAGAAATCGGATTAAACGCTGAAGGAGCATTTGGTAAGCCAGCAAGTAACGCGGCTTCATCTACGGTTAACTGATCAGGTGTTTTACCAAAAAAGGTAAATGATGCGGCAGCAATACCATATGCTCGCGATCCAAAATTGATCATATTAAGATATAACGCCATTATCTCGTCTTTAGATAATTCTTGCTCCATACGAATAGCAATAATCATCTCTTTTACTTTACGAGATATGCTTTTTTCCGGTGTTAAGAAAAAGTTTTTAGCAACTTGTTGAGTAATAGTACTACCACCTTGTGAAAAGCCTTTTTGTTTTAATCCTACATACATTGCTCGCACAATACCAATTGGGTCAATCCCAAAATGTTCATGAAAACGAGCATCTTCGGTAGCGATAACAGCATTTACGACAATTGGTGGAATTTCATCATATTTTAATGGTATTCGTCGACGTTCACCAAAGACAGCAATCAATTCACCATCTTTACTTAGCACTTGCATAGGTGTTTGTAATCTAACATCTTTTAATGTTGCAACATCCGGTAAATCTTTTGAATAATAGCTATAACCAGCTATACCTATAATTAAGCCACAAAGAAATAAACCTATAAAAAGTTTAAGACAAAATTTTAATATTTTTAGTATTATCACAAATCATTCCTATCCAATTGATTTTTTTGATCAAAAAAAGATAATAAAACTGTTGTTATATTTATTATATCAAATCATTTTTAACCGACGAGTATACTACTTACTCGATAAGACTCAAAATAAAAAGCAGTAATTATCTATATTTCAAATAATATTTGAATCAGATTTTTAACCATTAACTCTTTTAATTTAAATGAGAAATTTAGCTTAAAATTAATTGCAATTCTTATATTTCGTTACTAATACGTTGATTAATAAATTACCATCAATACATGATAGAACAGTGCCAAAATTGCGAACAAATTGTCGATTTTAACTGTATTGTCAGTAAATTATTCAAGGATTTTACGTATTATCTCACAATATTTTTATATTTTTAAATAAAACAAATAAATTGATTAAATAATTTTGTTTTACATCTAATTAAAGAGTAACAATATGTGGAGCACAAACCTTACTCCATCTTTTTTACAATTATTAGGTTCTTGCTGTTTTTATTTAATTTTAATTATCATCAGTTTAATTCAGTTTGCCGATACATCACTAAATTGTTATACCTATATTTTAATTTTAGTTTTAATCGTTGAATGGTGGCGTAGTGTCAATTATTTCAGAACTATTAACGGAGAACTGGCATTATTTGATTATATACATCAAATTTATTGGCATAAACAACGTTGGCATTTAATACGAAAACCACTTCTTTTACGTTATGTGGTAATTTTAAATCTAAAATCATGTCGCGATGGCAAAAGAAGAGTATTGTTTTTAATGATCGATAATCTTACACCTAATGATTGGCGCACATTACACTATCATTTAAAACAAATTGATTTATCGTAATGAAAATGAATTTAATGGAGAATTATTCAGATCAATTTATTAATGTGATTTTTTAATCCAATATTCAAATGGTACTGATTCAATTTGCGCGTTAACTAATTGATGGTCCATATGCCGACAAAAGCTAGGAATATCACGAGTTGTAGCCAAATCATCAGCTATAACATGTAGAATTTGGCCAACAGCTAATTCTCTAATCGCTTTACGAACTAACATAATGGGTTCTGGGCAACGCAGGCCCAGAGTATTAAGATCTTTATCAACAATCATATTTATGGTTAATATAACTATTCAAATTAAAGTAAAAGATTAGCTAAATAGTGAGGTACAGCATCATCAGCATTAGAGCCAATTACTTCAAGTTCAGGAAGTAACGACTTAAGTTCAGGGCTCGCATCTTTCATAATACAGCCCTTCCCTGCCATTTTTAACATTTCATAATCATTCATACCATCACCAAAGGCAATACTGTCTTTAAGTTGATAACCTAAGCTTTCAACCACTAACTTTAATGCACTACCTTTAGTTACATTTTCCGCCATTACTTCAAGACAGTTTGCTGTGGAAAAAGCAATACTAACTTTTTTACCAAATTGTTGTTCAATTTTGTGTTTTAGTTCGACTAAGTGATGGTTATGTGCAACATCAGAAGTAGTAAAATAAATTTTGGCAATATCATCAGCAGCAAAGTTACGCGGGTCGAAAAATTGATATTTAAATTGTGTATCAGTGAAAAAACTAAGCGAATATGCATCTGGTTTATTAATTAACCAATCATCACCACGATAAACATGTGTATAAATATATGGACTGTCCTGACAAATTTGTGCTAACTCACAGGCTATATTAGCTTCAAAGCTGCGACTAAAAACTAAATTACCACGACTATCATGAACTCTGGCACCATTTGCGGTTATCATAAAAGCATCGATTTCCATATTTTCGCGCATTTGGCCAACATCGATATGGTGTCGACCAGTAGCAAAGGCAAAATGAATGCCCATTTGACGTAAAGCTTGAAGAATTTTTTTAGTAAATGGCGATAAGCTATGCTCAGTATTTAGCAAAGTACCATCTAAATCAGAAGCGACAAAATGAAACATGATATTCTCAACTTTTATAATAAATTGTAATTTTAGCGGCTATATTTTGCTGTGAGTTAATATGCTCAAAACAAAGTAACAAAATAAGATTGAGTATGATACAACTCCATGACTATTTACTCAACTAATTGCGGCGTAATAAAGATAACTAATTCTCTTTTTTGTTGTTTTTTTGCTTTGTTTTTAAAAGCATTACCGATAATGGGTACATTGCTAATGCCTGGAACGCTATTTTTACTAACATTATTAATTTGTTGGAAAATTCCACCTAATACAACAGTTTCACCACTTTTAATTTTGACTTGTGTTCTAATTTCCTGTGTTTCAATAGCTAGCGCTTCGCCCCCATCACGTCGCTTTATTGAACGACCAGCCGTATTTTGTGTGATATATAAATCTAATATCATTTGATCGTTAGCAATAATTTTCGGGGTAACTTCTAAACCTAATACAGCTTGTTTAAATTCGATGGATGTTGATCCATTACCACCATTTGAAACTTCGTAAGGGATTTCTGTGCCTTGTTTTATCGAAGCCATATTTTGATTTGCCGTTAACAAATTCGGACTTGCGATAATTTCTAACTGGTTTTCTGATTCTAGTGCCGAAAGTTCAAGATTTAACAAACTTCCGGAAAGTTTTGCTAAATTGAAGCCAACCGAAGATGCTGCATTGGTGACACCAAAGTCAACATCAAACTTACTCAATACTTGTGATGAGTGCCCGGTATATCCCCACTTTATGCCTAACTCATCCATACTTTGCTTATTCATTGTGACAATATGAGCCGAAATATGTACTTGAGGAATTGGCTGATCCAAACTTTTAACTAATTTTTTAATGTTAGAAAATTGTTTAGACATATCGGTAATAATAATTGAGTTAGTTCTTTTATCGATAATCGCTTTACCTCGCTCAGATAATAATCCTTGTGATTGAATTGTTTCAACTAGATTACTAAGGTCAGCATGATTAACTGGAATAGTTAGTAAAGTTAGAGGCTCATTTAACTGCAGTTCTTTTTGTTCTAGTAATTTTTTTTGAAGCAACTCCTCTGGATCATCAGCTTTTGATATAAATAAGATATTATCGTCAATTTCAGCGCGTAAATTTGCAGAATTTAAAACAACTGTTAATGCTTTTTGCCATGTAACATTTTGTAGTTTAATGGTTTGTTTGGTTGACAAATCATCGACCATGACTAAGTTCATTTGTTTATTGTCAGCAAGTGCTTGCAAAATTATGGCAATGTCTGTTTGATAAAAATTTATAGAAACTAGATCGTCCGATTCAGCACTTGATAAAGTTTTAGGATTTGCCCAACATGACATAGAAAAAAGAATAGCTAAAATAATAATATTTAAATATTTTTTTGCTAATTTTTTTAATATTTGACTAATTTTAAACATTAATTATAACCTTAAACTTGAATAGTCACTTATTTTGTCAACGGCATTGTCCATAACACATTATGATTGCAATAGTTAGGTAAACTTGCTTGCCATAAAAGTTTATCGTCTAAGACAGCACTTATAGTCCATGGAAACAAAATATGCGGTATAGTATTATCAGTAATCGCTAACCAATTATTTTCAGAAAAAAGCCATAATTGTTGGTAATGGTTCTCTATGCGATGGATATAACCTTTATATTGCCAAACTTGGATCTGTTTATTAAGAATATCTGTCTGCTCCTGACAACTAAAATTAATAGTTTGTAAAAAAGGATCCCTTGTTAAATGAATATCTGCATTAACATTAAAACAACAAATCATTAATAAAAAAGAACTGATAATAAGATAATGATTCATTTAATATCCCTTTTAATCAATATGCTAAATTTAATTAGCAAATAAGTATCTTGCTTATCAATAATAAAATTCTGAAAATCTAAATAATAAAAATTGTCATTTAACTCACTAATAAATTGCATAAAATTAATAAACTGCCCTTGTAGCTCAATATGCCAATAACTTGACGTTTCATTTTTCTCATATTTAAAGGAAGTTAAATGCAATTGATTACGTTTGATTGCTTTAGCAAACTCAAGTTCTGTTAGTAAAGTTAGCGAACTATTTTTAGCAGATTGATAACGTTCAATTTTTGATTGAAGTAATTTAATTGTCGTTTTCTTTTCTTCATATATTGCAATTTGCATCTCAGTTTGTTGTTTTAATTCTTGAATAAAAAACTGATAACAGATAAAAAACACAATTGAAGGTAGCAAAAAGCTAATTAAATATTGTTGCCAAATAGGTCTATAAAAAAAATCATTATTCATTTAACTCAATATCCATTTGAAATAACAAACTGTCTCCAATATTTTCAATATTTTTCACTTGGCTACTATTTACCTCATGACTGGATAAAAGTTGCTGATTAAAATTAATAATATCTACATAATTAATACTTTGACCGGTAATTTTTATCTTTTGTGCTTCATATTCATACAATCTTAACCAAATTGTCTCCGGCAGAATTTCTGCAAACATTTGTAGCGATTGTTGAATCTGTTTTTGACTTGGTGAAGGATTAGGAATAAAACTTGCTAATTGAGCAGACAATTGCTGTTCTAGCGCTTGTTGTGTTGATAGCCGTTTCGAATATTGAGTAAATGTAGTTTGGCTATCAAGTAAAAGATAAAAGAAGAAACAACTCAATAAACCAATAAAGCTAACCATGAAAAGTAGTAATTGAAACTGATGCTGCCTTGCTTTTTGCTGGCGCCAGGGTAAAAAATTAAATCTTATATTTTCAAACTTACTATTAATAGAAAGCAAAGTTAAACCATGCTTTTTGGATAAATCTATCCAATAATTGGCTGTATCACTCTCACAAATAGCAATCATAATGGTTTTCGGATGGCCTGCTAATGACACAAAGTCGAAAAACATATTGTTTGCCGGTAACTGAAATTGTTTACTGATTATTGATTTTACATATAAAGTTAATTCTGCTGAATTTAACTTCACCTCAGGATAAGCCGTTTTCTGAAACTGAACGTAACTTTGGCCTAAATTCAGTGCTATTGCGGTTAATTTGGGCTGCTGTTTTTTTAAATTTTGTATCAGTTGTTCAATATCAGTCGAGTTTTGATAAGGAATATCAGCTAAATTTTTATTATTAGAATGTTGGTTAAGGGCTTTAATAGTTACCACTTGATAGCTTAATATTTCTGGTTCGATTGTAATAACAGCACATTTTTTATTAAAAAACATCATATGAATCTTAAATAATGTTGATTGGTGATATCAAAAATCATAATCATAATTAGCTGAAGATAAGCCAACAATATGCATATTTGCGAAGTATTATCCAAAAAATGTCTAAAATTAAACCGAACAGGGTTAATTTTAAGGAAATTTAAAAAAAAAGGTTGACTGAAATAAGACGTGCCTTATAATGCACATCCACACGGTAAGGGTGATTAGCTCAGTTGGGAGAGCACCTCCCTTACAAGGAGGGGGTCACTGGTTCGAACCCGGTATCACCCACCAATTCTTACCGTGATGTTTTAGAAATAAAACACTTGGGGTGATTAGCTCAGTTGGGAGAGCACCTCCCTTACAAGGAGGGGGTCACTGGTTCGAACCCGGTATCACCCACCACTTTTACTTTCTTAATGGGTTGTTAGCTCAGTCGGTAGAGCAGCGGACTTTTAATCCGTTTGTCGAGCGTTCGAATCGCTCACGACCCACCACTTTTTTTTCTCTTTCACCTATTCCATTACAGATAAATTACTTAGCGATGAGAACGCTAGCGTTCGACAAATTCGTCTGGAACGAATTTGAACAACATAAAGTGTTGGCCCTGAAAGGGTGAGGCACACGATGTGCCGAATAATCTGGCTCACGACCCACCACTTTTTTCTCTTTCACCTATTCCACTACAGATAAATTAGTTAGCGATGAGAACGCTGCGTTCGACAAATTCGTCTGGAACGAATTTGAACAACACAAAGTGTTGGCCCTGAAAGAGTCAGGCACACGATGTGCCGAATAATCTGGCTCACGACCCACCATTTTTTTTTCTTTCACCTATTCCACTACAGATAAATTACTTAGCGATGAGAACGCTAGCGTTCGACAAATTCGTCTGGAACGAATTTGAACAACACAAAGTGTTGGCCCTGAAAGGGTGAGGCACACGATGTGCCGAATAATCTGGCTCACGACCCACCATTTCTTTTTCTGTTTTACTTATTCCATTAAAAATAAATTACTTAGCGATGAGAACGCTACGTTCGACAAATTCGTCTGGAACGAATTTGAACAACACAAAGTGTTGGCCCTGAAAGGGTGAGGCACACGATGTGCCGAATAATCTGGCTCACGACCCACCACCTCTTTTTCTGTTTTACTTATTCCATTAAAAATAAATTATTTAGCGATGAGAACGCTAGCGTTCGACAAATTCGTCTGGAACGAATTTGAACAACACAAAGTGTTGGCCCTGAAAAGGTGAGGCTCACGATGTGCCGAACAATCTAGCTCACGACTCAACATTTTTACTAACCAAAAGAAAATTATTGATACTTTTGTAAACTTGCTTATAAAATAGCTAAATTACATAACGACAATAGATTTATCTATAACGAATAAATTCGCTACAGTCCTTTTACAGTAATAAAATTACTGGGTATATAATGAAAAAATTAATTCTAATCCTATTATTAGGTTTGTTCACTTATAGTTCGGCTTTTGCTGATGAACAACCTGAATTAAATTTTGAAAGTGAATATCAAAAAGCTACAGAACAAAATGATCCTGAGGCTCAATATCATGTTGGAATAATGTATTTTAATGGTTATACAGTTAAAAAACGGATATTTAAAGGTATTGAACAAGGGGCAATTAATGAGCCCGAACAAAAAACTGAACCGGATTATAGCAAGGCAAAAGAATGGTTTGAAAAAGCAGCTAAACAAGGACATATTGGAGCTCAACATAGTTTAGCTATGTTGTATTATAACGGACAAGGTACAAAGCAAAATTATCTAAAAGGTATTGAATGGGATACTAAAGCAGCGCAAAAAGGAGATCCTGTAGCACAATATACTTTAGCAACTATGTATTATAAAGGCACCGGTGTTAAACAGAATTATTTTAAAGCTAAACAATGGTTTGCTAAAGCCGCAGAACAAAACTATTTAGATTCTAAAGACCATTTGGCAGTAGTTTCCAAAAAAGTTCAGGCAATTATCAAGAAAAATAATCAAGCAAAAAAACAAAAAACTAGCAGCGTAGATTGTGGATGTAGTTAAAGCAGAAAAAAATTATCATATTTTTTAATTTATTGCTTATTTATAGTTAAAAACTCCACTGAAAATAATAATTGTGCTATTGCCTTAACTTAATTCAATAGCACAAAATAGACAACTTAAAGCGTTAAACCATAACCTAATGGATATAATGCCTGCATGTCGTTTGCTAAATCAGAAGATTGTTTTATAACACTATTCATTGAGTCTGGTAATGCAAATGGTAATTTAGCGCTGAATGGTTTACTATCTAATAAACGTTTAAATAACACATCATCATTTACACCAAAATTTGCAACCACTGCATTTGCTATTTGTTTTACTGGAGTTAAAACTGCTGGTCTATCTAAATAAACAGTGACAACAACTGGATGTTTTTTACTTGCTTCATTAATAAATTTTATATCTTTATCATCAGCAGTATATTCTAGTGAACCTTCATGATATCTTGCACCAAAGAAGTAATTTTTATGTTTTTGTTCATAAGGCGCATTAAATCTAGCAACAACCACATCAGCTTGATCTAATTTATCAACAATAGTTATTTTACCTTTTAAGGTATTTTTAGCATCTTCAGCAAAACCATATAAATAGACTTTACTACTGGATTTCAATGGCAGAATCTTATCTTTATTTTCTAATAACACCAATGAATCAAATTGCGCTTTATCAGCAACTTTTTGGAAATCTTGATTGCCAACGAAACGGCTTGCTTCATTAGGATCAACATAAGGATTTTCAAATTGTCCTAAAGCAAATTTTTGCGTCAAGATTGCTAAAACTGCACTATCAATAGTTTTTTCATCCAGTTTATTGTTTTTTACAGCTGACACAATAACAGAGCTATTGCTCACTCCACCAAATTGTTGAACACCGGCTTGAATAGCTTTAATAAAACGTTGCTCAACAGTAAGATCTTCTACTCCCCATGGCATTCCTTCCGCTTTAGGAGCTATATCAGGCGGGTTACCGTTGATACAAACTTCATTACAATCTTTTGTAATATTCCAATCACTAATAATCACCCCTTTAAATTGATAAGTATCTCGTAATAGATCTTTCAATAAATAGCGATTAAAACCTCCGCCGACAGGTTCTATTTTATGATCATTTAATTGGGCATTTTTTAAAATAGAATAAGTCGGCATAATTGCAGCCACATTGACCTCAAATGCTCCAGTGAATGGTATGATATGTTGTTCTAAACTGTTTTTATGAGTATAGAGTGCATATTTACCATAAGAGTTATGGCTATCTAACCCATCTTCTGCAGCGCCATAACCAACCCAATGTTTAACGACGGCAGCCACACTTTGTGAATTTAAGCCAAGTTTGCCATTTTGCATACCTGAAATATAACCACGCACCATACTTTTACTTAGCATTGGATCTTCGCCAAATGTACCTTCAAAACGAGACCAACGTGGCTCAGTTCCTAAATCTGCCATAGGAGATAAAGCCTGAGTTACCCCTAGTGAACGATATTCTTGTCGAATAATGTTTCCATACTCATTTATAATTGACTCATTACCAATCGCCGCCATACCTAATGTCCCTGGCCATTGGCTAAATCCAGCTTTACTCGTTACTTTATTGCCATAATAGAAAGTATTTCGGGGATCAACACTAATGGTAAGAGGAATAGCCAGACGAGAGGACTCTGCAATTTGTTGTAATTGATTATTTTGCTCAGCAAAATCTTTTGGATTCACCTCTAAACGAGTAATTAAACTATTTACCTTATCATCAAGCACTAACTGTTTAATTTCTTCTAAATTATACTTATCTCCATGACCAAGCTCATCACCTAAACTTCTGGCATTACCATGCATCATCAGCCCTGCTTTTTCTTCTAACGACAATTTGCTAAGTAGATCTTTAGCACGAACTTCAGGCGACAAACGCCAATCTTCAAAAGGAGACAATTTGCCATCTTTATCAAAGTCTTTAAATTCTAGATTATCAATTACAATTTTCTTTAATTGATGGCTTTTAATCTCAACCTGCTCAATAGCAACAGCTTGACCAACAGCCAAAGCCACACTAACCAATAATGCTAATTTCATTCGTTTATTTGTCATAAGAACTCCTTGTCTATTTACTCAGTATCCAATTAATTTTGCATACCCGCTAAAACCGATATTCTATAGTTATTAATATATTTGGCTTTCTTAAAGCAAAAAAACCTAAACACCTTGTTGAGTAAGATGTTTAGGTTTTGCCCGAAAAGTTATGTAAACTAAACAGTAACAATCCAAATTTATAAATTAGCATAATATTAAAAACTTAATCTTGTCATAAACAAAAAATATTATAATTGTGATAAATATCACGTTATTATTAGATTAACTAAACATATTCTAGTTATACATTGATAATGATAAAAATTTTTAATGCCAATTAACTAAATAATGCTACATATATGAATGTATTTAGTAACAATAGATATTAAATTTTAGGGACAAATAAGGTGAAATAGTGACCAGATTAATAGTAATGATTAGCTTATTTTTATTTGCAATAAATACCAGCTTTGCAGTTGAAAATATTGAGGCTTTTTTTGATGAGCAATATAAAAAAGCAACGCAGCAAAATGATGCTGAAGCTCAATTCTATTTAGGCCGCATGTATCTAAAGGGTGAAGGAGTTAAACAAGATTTTACCAAGGCAAAGGAATGGTTTGAAAAAGCAACCGAACAACATCATATGAGTGCACAAGCAGTTTTGGGTTCAATGTACTTTTTTGGTAATGGAATTGATAAAAATAAACAAAAAGGTAAAGAACTGATTGAAGAATCAGCATTAAGTGGAGATCCCATCGGTCAATTTTACTTTGGTGTTCTATATGAAGAAGCCGAACCCCAAAAGACATACAAAGGAATTGAAAAAAATATAGATAATAGTGGATTTTATCAAGACTTTGTCAAAGCTAGAGAATGGTATGAAAAAGCCGCACAACAAGGAAATATGCAAGCAACTTATAATTTAGGCGTTCTTTATGCAAATGGTCGTGGTGTTGAAAAAGATGAATTTAAAGCAAGACAATATTATGAAATAGCTGCAAAAGGTGGTGATTCTCATGCAAAGCATAATTTAGCTATAATGTACTACAATGGTGAGGGAGGACTAACCAAAGATTTGGCTAAAGGTGTAAAATTGGATATCGAAGCTGCCAAACAAGGGTCACCATTAGCACAATACAATTTAGGCTTATTTTTCTATGAAGGTACTTATTTTAAGCAAGACTATACCAAAGCCAGAAAATCATTTGAGTTTGCAGCCGCTCAAAACGAAGCAGGATCCCAATACGTGTTAGCAATTATCTATGAACAAGGGCTGGGAGTTGATAAAGATCCAGAACGAGCCAGACATTATTATTATCTAGCTTGTCAAAATGGCTATGAAGAAAGTTGTACTCATGCTAACGCTAATTAATTTTCAAGTTGAGTGTTGTGGGGAAATTAACAACATTCAACTGCCATAAATAACATAAAAAATAAGTCGGTAAGCAATATAGAACATTACGACGCCTACAATTGAGTCCAATATAACCCACATTCTTTTTTGTTTAAATAATGGTATAAGTAACCGAGCACCATAACCAATACCAAAAAACCAAATAAAAGAAACACAAACAGCACCAATTAAAAATGCCCATTTTTGCTCAGTTGATAAAGTGCCAGCTATACCACCAACAATTACAATTGTATCTAAATAAACATGGGGATTAAGTAAAGTAACAGCCAAAGTAGACAATATAACCTTAGTTAGTGCATTTTTTTGTTGCTGAGTAGAATCAATTTGCATAGTGCTGTTACCTTGTATTGCACTCTTGCAGGCATTAAATCCATACCAAATCAAAAATAAAGCGCCAAAAATGGCAAGCACGTCGGTAATGATAGGATTACTACTAATAAATACTCCGACTCCCCAAATACCGATAGCCATCAAGGTAAAATCACAGATAAAACAAATACCAGCGACAAAAAAGATATGATTTTTTAATAACCCCTGCTTAAGTACAAACAAATTTTGTGCTCCAATGGCTATAATCAAACTCGCCGAGATCATCGAGCCACGTAATATTTCCGTCAGCATTGAACTTAACATCCTAAATAAGAAGCATTATACAAAAAGGTTATGCGTATAACTATTAAAACAACAATGATTATGCATCCTTTATAAAAAAACAGTCATACAATTATTAATCATTAAAAATCTGGAAGTTAACTAATTGAAATATGATTAATTAAAAATGTATACAACAAAGTTTTATTATCGTTGAGTTTATTATCTTATTTAGCACAAATAAAATTATCAGCTTATTTGTAGATTGGTAAAAGCGGTAGTATTTTCTATTAAGCTTATAGCAAACATTGTTAGATAAATTGCAAGGTAACTATCAATAAAGAAACTGATTAACTATTTTGCTATCTCCCTGTTATTCGTTACAGTAAAACTTGCGATTACTTAGAGGAAGAGGTTAAAAAACCCCTTTCCTCAAATTTTTTGGCTTAGAAAATGCTTTTAAAACATTTTATCGGTTATAAATTCAGACAACTAATAGCTTGATTAGACAAAATCTTGATTATTTATTTGTTTCTAACCAATCGATTTGGCATTTATTTTTATTTAAAATAAGAATGATTATTCCTATAACTAACCAAATACCACCGATGATTTTTGCATAATTATCAATATGTAACAATACAGGTAACAACACTGCAATGCCAATAATAGGGATTAAAATATCAAATAAATTAGCTCGCCAACCATTCGAACGTTTTTTAAATTTAAAATAACCTATTACTGATACATGTAACATAATAAATGCACATAAAGCACCAACAATAGATTAAACAATGCAGACTAATATTAGCTGGTTATTTACTTATAACTATCTGTTATAAGAAAGTTATTAAACATGATCCCTTATTTCATAAGTGTAGGACATTTTAGCGGTCTTACCTAACATAATTGAAGCACTACAATATTTTTCAGATGCAAGTTTAATCGCCTTTTCAACAGCCTCGTTATCGATATTATTACCAGTAATTACAATATGAAAATTAATTGAGGTATACACTTTTGGCGAAGAGGTGGCTTGAGTTTTATCAATGTCGATCCAAAGATCTCGAACATCCTTTTTATTATTTTTCAAAATAGCAATAATGTCGTAAGCCATACAACCTGCAGCACCATGTAACAAAAGCTCCATAGGTCTAGCACCACGGTTTCGACCGCCATGTTCAAGACCGCCATCCATTACCAAGGAATGTCCACTTGCGGTTTCAGCTAAAAAACCAAACTCATCAATCCATTTCAAACGATCTTTCATTATTTTCCCCTTTCATCAAAAATCAACTAAACATATTTATTCATATTAATTGCTAAATAACATAAGTCTTTTTAAACGATATGTCATCTTTTGAATTATTTTTCTGGTATAAATCATCAATAATTAACTATCTACTGGTATTTTTAGATAGCCTCAGTACAATATTGCCATAGTACATAACCAATACTATTTTAAATAGACTTGCTAAAAAACTGATTATAACTAATAAATAATCAAATAATTAGTTTTATGAATGCACAACTTAAGGATAGAGTATGATTATTGAATTTATTATCTTGCTTTGTATAGGCGCATTGGCTGGATTACTGGCAGGTATGTTTGGTATTGGTGGTGGAGCGTTAATTGTACCAGCATTACTTATGCTACTCGATTATTTTGGTCATGGCGGGCAATGGATAAACCATATCGCTGTGGCTTCATCTCTAGCAACGATCATTGGTACTAGTTTATCATCAAGTTGGGTTCAGAATAAAAATAATAATATTGTCTGGTCGATCTTAAAAAAGATGGTGTTAGGTTGCATTATTGGCACTATTGGTGGCTCCTACATGACACCTTATATTCCCGGTATTTGGCTCAAATGGATTTTTATTGTTTTCCTCATCTATACAGGCAGTAAATTTATTCTAAAAACTGGAAAAGTTGCGAAAAAACAAGATAACCAATCGACATCATTACCTAACATAATCTATGTATTCATCGGCGGATTAATTGGTGTATTCGCTGCATTAGTTGGTGTAGGTGGTGGTGTGTTAGTGGTACCTTTTTTAAAGAAATGCGGCGTGGATATGCGAAAAGCAATCGGTACTTCTGCGGCATTTACCTTACCTGTTGCCCTTGGCGGTACTATTGGTTACATCATCGCTGGATGGAATATCCAAGAACTACCAAAATACAGTTTAGGGTTCGTCTATTTACCCGCAGTATTATCAATTATGTTAGCTAGCATACCAATGGCAAAAGTCGGCGTTCAAATTACTCAAAAATTACCAATAAATAAACTAATTAGATATTTTGGTATCTTCTTATTATTAATTTCAGTCAAACTTATCGTTTCTTAATTTGCAATTAAAATCCTTGTTCTCAAAAATATTAACCGCTCTTATTTGGCGCGGTTAATATGACGTCTCTATTTATCCCAAACGAGAATTATTTTACCTGGCTCTATTTTAGTTATTCACTCTCAATTCAAAAAATAATAACTAAGATGAAGAACAGAGAGCATAAAAACTGAAGGGTTCGTAAAAGTTAATGGCTGGATTGTACATATAAACATCCCCGCCATACGGGTAAACAATAAACTGCTCACTTCCTGATTGATCTCTAGTCCAATACAAATAATAGTGACCTGTACCCGCACCAATGTAGTTGGTTAGGTATCCCCATTCAGTAAAAAATCCAGCATTTATTCGACGCTGGTAGTGATTACCAGTAGATGATGGTATGGCTCCGATAGCACCCTGACAGTTATCAGCACTCCATGGTCCTGAACAAACCGCATTAGTTAAGTCCTTAACTTGAGGTACACGGTAACCAATACTGTTACACCATGATAATGCTGAATTATAGTTAGAAATTTTATTACCTCGATTGATGAACCATTGCTTTAATTGAAAACCATATTTGATAATTGCATTACCTAAACTATCTCTACCAACCAACTCAAATGTCTGGGGTAAAGAAGGTCTATATATAATACCAGGAGAATCTGATTGCCATTGAACTTCGTTAGCAACGGGGCCTGTTAGTGTAACACGAACAGAGGTACCCGAAGAATTAGGCGTCATGGTAGCAGTTATTCCATCATGAGTAACCGGATCCCATCTCAATGGCCCTACACCACCAATATCTAAATCAAAATATAGATTATTAGCACCAGTTGTTGGGAAATTCAAACCATAAGATGAAGGATCCCTAGACTGCACAATAAAACCTCTACTTGGATCCCACATTGAAGCCGGACCACGAAAGTCTATACCACTAATCTCAGTATCTGAACCATATCTTAATGTAGGTTTCGCAAAACAGATCTTTGGAGGAGCTTTAGGATTAATATAATAAGTCGCACTACTACCACTAAAATCACTACTTTTAGGTACACCATATTGGGTAGATAATGTACCACCATCACTACTCAATACGACTTTATAAGGTGCATTACAAATATCTAATGCGGTATTACGCGATATTTTTTGATTATTTTTATCAGTAATGGTGAGCGTTAAATTACCTGTAACTGCAATACCATTACTGCCTTGACCATCGCCATCATCATCCCGCCAATAATTATAGGGCGCTCCAATAAGTGTATTTAATGCAATTGAATTCGCATTGGTTGGTACTAACATATTAACATTAATTAATGTCTCATTTATATCCGGCAATATAATCGGATTGGTCGACGAATTATTATTTGGCGAATAAGTTCTACCATCAGATAAACTGATACCAAGTAAATTATTCATATCAGTAACGCGAGTTTGACCACCATCAAAGGTTAAATAAGGTGCATTACCATGAATAAAATTTGTTGTACTAGTCGTCAAAGCGAAGCTACTAAATGGAAGCGATAAAAAAAGTAATACTGAAGTTAAATAGAGCGGACTCGATAAAAATGAACTTAAAAATAAAGTTGGTTTTACAGGTTTGGTGTTTGGTGTTTGGTGTTAAAATTATAACGCATCGCGACAATCCTGTCAAGTAACATAATGTTTAATTTAGATTTTTCCTATTTAAATGACTAAATTATAGTCTATCGAATCACTTTTTATGTGATTTAAAGAAGTATAATTATTAGAAAAAACTACGCAACAATTTTTTTGCTTAAAAATTGTTAACTTTTGTAAAGATACGCAGCTAGTGTACAAATGAAATTACTATTGGTACATGATATTTCGGTGTTTCTAGATTTTAAAAATCTTAATATCTAAAAACACCTTTCCTCAAAATTTAATCACCCTAAATAGAAATATACCTGTTCTAGAACGCTGAGGATCTTTACCATTAAGGATAGGTGCACACGCCATCATGACCATAATCCAAACTAAAACGATTGATATAACCACTACTAGAAGATACAACAAATTTATCATTACCGATAGAATCACCCGTCCAATAGGCGTGGCCAACGCTTGAATTAGAATTATTCTGCTTACCTTTAGCATTATTGTCGTGATAGTCAGAGTCAAAATTAGCTCCCGTATAGTTATTCATGTAGCCCCACTCCGAAAACAATCCCCCACCAATTCTTCTTTGATAATTATTGTTAGGTGATGATGGTTTAACACCCGCAGCACCTTGGCAATGAGAACCAGAACCTTTGCCATTACAAGATGCGTTAGTTAAATCCTGAACTTTTACGAGACGATAACCGATACTATTGCACCATGACAATGTATTTGAATAGTTATGATAAACAGTTCCACGATTAACGAACCATTTTTTTAATTGAAAACCATACTTAACCACTACATTACCTTTACTATCTTTACCAGCTAATTCAAATGTCTGTGGTAATGTTGGTTTAGTAATACGACCTGGTGAATCTGAGTTCCATTGAGATTCATTCGCGAAAGGACCGGTCAATTTAACATGAATACTGGTACCTGATGAATTAGGTTTTATGGTAACAGTAATACCTCCTCGAGAAATAGGACTCGCCCATGATAAAGAGTTTTTACCTGCCAAATCTAAATAAAAATATAGATTGTTAGCACCAGTTGTTGGGAAATTCAAACCGTAAGATGAAGGATTCATAGACTGCACAATAAAACCTTTATTCGGATTCCACATTGAAGCCGGACCACCAAAATCTATACCACTAATCACCTTATCCGATCCAAATTTCAATTCAGGACGAACAAAGCATAATTTTGGCGGCGCTTTAGGATTAATATAATAAGTCGCACGACTACCACTAAAATCACTACTTTTAGGTAAACCATACCGGGTAGATAATGTACCGCCATCACTGCTCAATACAACTTTATAAGGTGCATTACAAAGATCTAATGCGGTATTACGTGATACTTTTTGATTATTTTTATCGGTAATAGTAAGCTTTAAATTACCAGTAACTGCAATACCATTACTACCTTGACCATCGCCATCATCATCCCTCCAATAATTATAGGGTGCTCCAATAAGCGTATTTAATGCAATTGAATTCGCATTGGTTGGTACTAACATATTAACATTAATTAATGTCTCATTTATATCCGGTAATACAATCGGATTGGTCGACGAATTATTATTTGGCGAATAAGTTCTACCATCAGATAAACTGATACCAAGTAAATTATTCATATCAGTAACGCGAGTTTGACCACCATCAAAGGTTAAATAAGGTGCATTACCATGAATAAAATTTATTGTACTAGCAGTCAAAGCGAAGCTACTAAATGGAAGCGATAAAAAAAGTAGTACTGGAACTAAATAGAGCGGACTCGATAAAAATAAACTTAAAAATAGAGTTGGTTTTACAGGTTTGGTGTTTGGTGTTTGGTGTTAAAATTATAACGCATCGCGACAATCCTGTCAAGTAACTTTATGTTTAATTTAAACTTTTCCTATTTAAATGACTAAATTATAGTCTATCTAATCACTTTTTATGTGATTTGAAGAAGTATAATTATTAGGAAAAACTACGCAACAATTTTTTGTCTAAAAATTGTTAAGTTTTGTAAATAATTGTTCATATACTTATCAAGTAAGTATTTATTTTATAAGATTTAACCGATTGAACATATTATTATTTTTTTGATGTCATTCTCAAAGACTGTTGCTTTTTAATATGATTTCCTAATATTTCTAGGCATCTTAATTATGTAATTTGAAAAAAATAGACACTAATGACTAATACACAATAAAAATCACTATTAATGTAATAACTGTTCATCTTTTTCTAATTGATTTCCTTGATCTTCAGCATTATGTCCTAAAGTTAACCATTAAATATTCATATCGATTTATGATAGCTAATAATGCAATCTTAAGGCATAGAACACGTCCCCCTTAAGGTTGTCTCGCTAGAAAAATTCCTATTTACATGACCATTGTTAGAATAAACTGAAAACTGGATACCATCCGAAGTAATATCGCTAGTCCAATAGTTGTATCGATAATCATCAACACTGGCATTAAAATAAAAATCCATGTACCCCCACTCGGAAAAAAATCCTGAACCGATTCTACGTTGGTAATTATTACCAGTTGATGGTGGTTTAGCCGCGACAGAACCTTGACAATGACTACCGCTCCATACGCCAGTACAAATAGCATTAGTTAAGTCTTTAACCTGTACCATCCGATAACCGATACTGTCACACCATGATAATGTATTAAAATAATTGCGATAAACAGTTCTACGATTAACGAACCATTGTTTTAACTGAAAACCATATTTAATAATTGCATTACCTAAACTATCTCTACCAACCAACTCGAATGTCTGAGGTAAAGAAGGTCTATATATAATACCGGGAGAATCCGATTCCGATTGAATTTCGTTTGCTGCAGGACCTGTTAGTGTAACACGAACATAGGTACCGGAAGAGTTCGGCGTCATGGTAGCAGTTATTCCATCATGAGTAACCGGATCCCATCTCAATGCCCCAACACCACCAATATCTAAATCAAAATATAGATTATTAGCACCAGTTGTTGGGAAATTCAAACCATAAGATGATGGATCTGTAGACTGCACAATAAAACCTCTATTTGGATCCCACATTGAAGCCGGACCACGAAAGTCTATGTCACTAATCTCAGTATTTGAACCATATTTTAATATTGGCCTAGCAAAACAGGTCTTTGGACGATCTTTAGGATTAATATAATAAGTCGCACTACTACCACTAAAATCACTACTTTTAGGTACACCATATTGGGTAGATAATGTACCGCCATCACTGCTCAATACAACTTTATAAGGTGCATTACAGATATCTAATACGGTATTACGTGATACTTTTTGATTATTTTTATCGGTAATAGTAAGCTTTAAATTACCAGTAACTGCAATACCATTACTACCTTGACCATCGCCATCATCATCCCTCCAATAATTATAGGGTGCTCCAATAAGCGTATTTAATGCAATTGAATTCGCATTGGTTGGTACTAACATATTAACATTAATTAATGTCTCATTTATATCCGGCAATACAATCGGATTAGTCGCCGAATTATTATTTGGCGAATAAGTTCTACCATCAGATAAACTAATACCAAGTAAATTATTCATATCAGTAACGCGAGTTTGACCACCATCAAAGGTTAAATAAGGTGCATTACCATGAATAAAATTTGTTGTACTAGCAGTCAAAGCATAGCTACTAAATGGAAGCGATAAAGAAAATAGTACTGAAACTAAATAAAGCGGACTCGATAAGAATAAAGTTGGTTTTACAGGTTTGGTGTTTGGTGTTTGGTGTTAAAATTATAACGCATCGCGACAATCCTGTCAAGTAACTTTATGTTTAATTTAAACTTTTCCTGTTTAAACGACTAAATAATAGCCTATCCAATCACTTTTTATGTGATTTGAAGAAGTATAATTATTAGGAAAAACTACGCAACAATTTTTTGTCTAAAAATTGTTAAGTTTTGTAAAAACAACTATTTTGATGCAGAATGAATTGATATTGATTCTAAGTAATTAGGATAATCTTAAGCTATTTTATCTTTTTAAGATTGATTATTAAAGACAGTTTAATTTTACCAGGATTATTTAACGTTCATTAAATTTTATTAATATAGTTATACTGAAAATTAACCACTATTTGATTAACCAGTTTTTATTAGATATTAACAAACTAGCCTTTGATATTTTCTATCCTTAATGTCCTTGATTGTCAGGGCAATTTAATAGCATAAGCCTTGAAAAAATTATTTTTAACAGTAAAAGAAAATATTGCGAGAACTGATTGTATTTTTACCAACAACTTGAATAGTTATTTGCTTTGATTTAACTAATTTCAAAGTTGTAAAAACCCCTCTCCTCAATTTTTTGCACAGTTTATTTGCATTAATAAAAAAGGTCGCAACTTGCGACCTTTAGTTTTGTGATTTAACGTTATTTTATCTGGCTTGTTTAACAGCTAATCCTAATTGCCATACCGCCATAGCATAATGTGTACTATGATTATAACGAGTAATTACATAAAAATTAGGTAAACCATACCAAAATTGGTAACTATCGCCCATATCTAAACGTAACAAACTAACTTCTTTATGACCTTCTAATGAACTTTTTGGCTTTAATCCTGATTGAGCTAAATGCTCAATTGAATATTTGGTACTAAAACCTGTATCAAGAGAAAGCGCTTGTCCATCAGCAATGACCGCCACTTTTTTATTGCGTTGCCAACCATGTGATTTGAAATAATTTGCCACACTACCAATCGCATCAACAGGATCCCATAAATCAATATGACCATCATGATTAAAGTCAACAGCATGATTTCTAAATGCTGATGGCATAAACTGGCCATATCCCATAGCGCCGGCAAATGAACCACTTAAATCAAAGGGATCTACCCCTTCATCACGACACATAATTAAAAAGTCTTCCAACTCTTTAGCAAAATATTGTGACCGTCTTGGGTAGTGGAATGCTAATGTTGATAATGCGTCAATTATTTTGGTTTTGCCCATTACTCGGCCCCAACCTGTCTCAACACCAATAATACCAACAATGATTTCAGGTGGCACACCATATTCTTTATATGCTCGTTGTAAATCTTTGTCATATTTATTCCAAAAATCGACACCTTTAGGCAAATTATTTGGCGTAATGAATTTATTTTTATACCGAATCCATGCGCCATTAGGTACATTTGAAGAGCCTGATTTAGGTGCTTGCTTATCCATTAGACCAATTACCCAATCAAGTTTGTTTGTCTGCTCTAAAACTGTACGAAGCTGTTGACGATTAAAACCATGTTTTTTTACCATCATGGTAATGAACTTTTCTTTATCAACAGATAAAGGTGCACTAATAGGTTTCGGCTGTTCATGCTGTTTCTCTAAATAAACACCACCTTTTACATCTGAATGCCCTCGATGTTTCTGCATAGGTGTTTTAGAAGAACCGCCACTAGAACAAGCAGCAAGCCATAAAATCATCATGAGACAAATAACGATACGTTGCATAAATCATCCATATTTAATTAATTAAAATAACGGCGACATATTAAATTATTTATTGTTATTTAACAATATTTTGACATTCTTTCCCTTCTGAAATTTGAGCAATATTATTTAATGTTGTATCGGAAATATTTAACAATGCTTCTTGGGTTAAAAATGCTTGATGACCAGTAAACAGCACATTATGGCATGATGATAATCGACGGAATACATCATCTAAAATAACATCGTTAGATTTATCTTCGAAAAAAAGATCTCGCTCGTTTTCATACACATCCATGCCTAACGCACCAATTTTAGTTTGTTTTAAAGCTTCAATGGCTGCGGTTGCATCCAATAAACCACCACGACTAGTATTAATAATCATCACACCATTTTTCATTTTATTAAATGACTCTTTATTGAGTAGATGATAATTTTCTGGTGACATCGGACAGTGTAAAGTAATCACATCGGATTTAGTATAGAGTTCATCTAATTGAACATATTGCGCACCTAATTCAACGACAATATCATTAGGATAAGGATCATAAGCTAAAATATTCATGCCAAATCCTTTTAAAATACGAATAACAGCTTGACCAATTTTACCTGTACCAATAACCCCAGCCGTACGATTATGCATATTAAAACCTGTCAATCCTTCTAAAGAAAAATTAGCATCACGTGTACGTTGATAAGCCTTATGTGTTCTACGATTTAATGTCATCATTAATGCAACAGCATGTTCGGCCACTGCCTCTGGCGAATAAGCAGGAACACGAACTACAGTAATGCCTAATTTCTTAGCTTCAGCCAGATCGACATTATCAAAACCGGCACAGCGTAAGGCTAATATTTTAATCCCATAATGAGCTAATTTTTGTAATACTCGTTTATCCACTTCATCATTCACAAACACACATACAGCATCATATCCTTCAGCAGTAACCACTGTTTTATGACTTAATTTATGCTCATAATATTCAATTTCAAATCCAAAATGCTTATTTGCGATTTCTAGATGTTCTTTGTCGTAATGTTTACTGCTAAAAACAGCAACTTTCACAGTTTTCTTCATAATGGCTACTCCCTTTAAGATAAATTGATGTATTGTTTTGATTTTAAATGATGATTGAAACACATTGTCACATGCTAATTTTGACAACATTGAATGCTGAGTTTTGATTTATTTTGATTTAATTGGCTATTTTAGCCTTGAAAACTGGGCATCAACAAATCTACATATATAGTAAAACGTTTTATGATGGCTTTAGCAATTACTTTTTTTATTATTATGCTATGATAGCACTTCCCTAAAAACTCACCAATAATGTTATGTAATGAATAACCCGCAAAATTCTATTTTCAAAACTATTTTTAATACAAAAATGCTAATCTGCATTTTCACAGGTTTTGCGTCAGGATTGCCTTTTTATTTATTAATACAACTATTACCTGCATGGCTAGCTAGCGAAGATATCAACATAAAAACTATTGGGATTTTATCTTTAACCCAGATGCCATATATTTTCAAATTTCTCTGGGCACCATTTATGGATAATATTTCTCTATTAAAACTTGGGCGACGTCGAGGTTGGATGTTTATATCACAACTAGTTTTACTTTTTTCGATTGCGATTTTAGGTATTTTGTCACCAACATTAGATATTTGGTTAATCGCTAATATCTGTTTTATTATCGCACTCTTTTCAGCAACCCAAGATATTGCTTTAGACGCTTTTCGGCGTGAATTGTTACTCGATAATGAACTTGGATTAGGTAATAGTATTCATACTAATGCTTATCGTATTGCCGGATTGGTACCTGGTTCACTATCATTAATACTATCAAGTTATTTACCTTGGAACAGTGTTTTTCTCATTACCGCATTATTTATGTTACCAGCGATTATTATGACATTACTGGTTAAAGAACCAATTAATCAAATTCCTAAAACTCATAGTTTGGATGAAATTATTATTAAACCTTTTAGTGAATTTATTACACGCCAAGGTGTTAAAAGTGCCGTATTGATTTTAGCTTTTATCTTTTTATATAAATTAGGGGACAGCATGGCGACATCTTTAGCTACCCCATTTTATCTAAATATGGGCTTCAGCCGTTTTGATGTGGGTTGGATTGCTAAAAATGCATCATTATGGCCAAGTGTGTTAGGAGCTCTATTTGGCGGTATATTAATGATAAAAATAGGAATTAATCGCGCTTTATGGTGTTTTGGCTTTGTCCAAGTTATCTCTATTTTAGGTTTTGCTTGGTTATCAATCGAAGGACCTTTTGATGAGATTAATACTCATCAAAAAATTTTATTAGCATTAGTAATAGGATTTGAAGCATTAGGTGTTGGCCTTGGTTCAGCTGCTTTTGTTGCCTTTATTGCTAAGACCACTAATCCATTATATACCGCAACACAGTTTGCGTTATTTACCAGTATTGCCTCTATTCCTCGAACACTTATTAATTCGACAACAGGAATTATGGTTGATTATTTAGGCTGGACAAGCTTTTTCGGTTTATGTACGATGTTAGCGATACCTGGTATGGTGTTATTATTAAAAGTAGCACCATGGAATTTAAAATCTTAGGAGACTTTATGGACAAACTATCTCTAGCATTCGAGTTTAGACATGCTTGTAAACTGTTTGATGAATCAAAAAAAATTAATCATACAGATCTTGAAGCAATTTTAGAGGCTGGTCGTTTATCTCCTTCATCATTTGGGATGGAGCCTTGGCATTTTGTAGTTGTCGATAATGCAGATATTAAAACTGAATTACGTGCTGCTTGTTATAACCAAGAGCAAGTTACTAGTTGCTCACACTATGTGATTATACTTTACCGTAAAGCCAATAACTTTACTTCACAAAGTCATTATTTACGTCAAGCGGTAGCAAGAACGTTACCTAATCAAAATGATCAAACCGCCATTGATATTGCTTGCCAAGATTTTATTAATTTTACTAAATTTGGCTTAGCAAATGGTTTAACGGTAAATCATTGGTCAGAAATGCAAGATTACTTAGCGGCAGCAAATATGATGACAGCAGCGGCTTATCATGGTATTGATTCTTGTGCTATTGGTGGATTTGAACATGATAAAGTCATCCAGATTTTAGAAAAACATATTCCACAGTTTAGTGGTGAAACTTTTGGCGTTGGACTCTGTTTAGCATTTGGTTATCGAGTTAATGAGCAACAACCGCATATTCGTTGGTCACTTCAAGATGTGACGACTTATTTATCATAATCAATAACAAAATCTCTTCTGTCGCCAATTGGCGGCATGAAGATCAAAGCCTAAAAACTCATCATCAACGTATACAGTATTTCAACATCAGTTGATAACGACTGCAAAATAAATTCAATACCAGATAAAATATTACCTATTTGTGGATCACTAATATTTTTTGCGTGGAATTTGGAGTTTTTACCCATTTTATTTCAGCTAACAGAGCGTTCACTGTTTATTGTGAGGATGTGATCATAGTATTTGCTTTTAAATAAAACTGATTTAATCTCATTATTATTTAATAAAAAATAATTTTTAAGATCTAATTGAAAACTTAAAAAATTAATATAAACAACACAAAACGTATAAAGAAAAACCTAATTAAAAAAATAAAAATATAAAGAAATAAAAAATTCAATAGCGATTCAAATTATCAATGCTACCTATCGCTATGATAACCAATTTTTTTGCACGATAATGCTTGATAATGTTAGACTTATCAACTATAAATTGCGCTAACCGTATTTAAATTAGCCAGAATATCAGAATAAAGAAGGATATAACATGAACACCAAACATGCCCGCTTATTGATACTAGGGTCAGGACCTGCTGGCTACACAGCTGCTGTTTATGCTGCACGAGCAAACTTATCACCAGTATTAATTACTGGTACACAACAAGGTGGACAACTGACTACAACCACCGAAATAGAAAACTGGCCTGCTGGCGATCCAGAACTTACCGGACCAGAATTAATGATAAAAATACAACAACAAGCAGAACGATTTAATACAGAAATCATTTTAGATCATATTGATCGTGTTGACTTTAGCCAAAAACCATTCAAACTTTTTGGTAGTGATACCGAATATAGTTGTGATGCATTAATCATAGCTACAGGCGCATCAGCACAATATCTTGGTTTACCATCGGAAGAAGCGTTTAAAAGTAAAGGTGTATCAGCTTGTGCTACTTGTGACGGTTTTTTCTATCGTAACCAAAAAGTTGCTGTTGTCGGTGGTGGTAATACAGCTGTTGAAGAAACTCTCTATTTAGCCAATATCGCTAGCGAAGTTCATTTGATCCATCGTCGTGATAGCTTTAGGGCTGAAAAAATATTAATGGACCGTTTAGCTGAAAAAGTGCAAGAAGGTAAAGTTATATTGCATACTCATCAAATTATTGATGAAATTCTAGGTGATAATATGGGTGTGACAGGTGTTAGAATTCGTAGTAGCCAAGATCCCAATATTAGCGAAGAAATTAATGTAATGGGCGTTTTTATTGCTATAGGTCACAAACCTAATACTGCTATTTTTGACGGCCAACTTGAACTAAATAATGGTTATATAAAAGTACAATCAGGCACTCAAGGTAATGCAACTCAAACTAGCATTGAGGGTATTTTTGCTGCCGGTGATGTTATGGATCATATTTATCGACAAGCAATTACATCGGCTGGAACGGGATGTATGGCAGCGTTAGATGCTGAACATTATTTAGATAATTTAAAATAGAATCAGCTAAATAATATGTCTTTAGATAAACAACGCCAAACTTATTTACTTAACTGGTTAAAACAACACACCAAAATACACAAGTCAGATTTACGTGCTTCGGTTTTGACTGGATTTATGTTAAGTATTTTAATGATTGCTCAAGCAGCTTTTTTGGCGATTATTTTACAAAGATTAATTATTGAACAACAGTCTTTTTTGACGGTTATTCCTTACTTTTTATCTTTAATTATCATTTTACTGGCTCGAGGATCGTTAATTTATCTTCGTGAAAAGATTAACTTTGCTTTAGGGCAAAAGATCCGTAAGCAAATTAGACAAAAATTAATCGATCAGTTTGAATTGTTTGGTCCAGCTTATTTAAATCAAAGCACTACCGGAGCATGGAGTACGTTAGTTATTGAACAAGTCGATAATTTACATGACTTTTTTGCCCGTTATTTACCGCAAATGCGTTTAGCCAGCATGGTACCAATATTAATTTGTATTGCTATCTTCCCTTTCAACTGGGCTGCGGCCGTTATTTTACTTTGCACCGCCCCCCTGATCCCTATTTTTATGATTTTAGTGGGAATGGGAGCAGCTGACATTAATCGACGCCATTTTAAAGCGTTAGCTTATTTAAGTGGCCATTTCTTAGATCGATTAAAAGGACTTAACACCATTCGTTTATTCAATCAAGGTGAACAACAAACGGAAGAAATCGCTCAAGCATCTGAAGATTTTCGAGTTAAAACCATGCAAGTGTTAAAAATGGCCTTTTTATCCTCTGCTGTGTTAGAGTTTTTTACCTCAATTTCAATTGCTATTGTGGCAGTCTATTTTGGTTTTTCATATTTAGGCGAATTTGATTTTGGCGCCTATAATGGAACTGTTACTTTATTTGCTGGTTTTTTTGCACTAATTTTAGCACCTGAGTATTTTCAACCCTTACGAGATCTCGGAGTCTATTATCATGCTAAAGCCGAAGCTATTGCTGCTGCTGATAATATCGAAACTTTTTTAAATAAAAATTTACCGCAACAAGTTGATAACGCTCAGCCAAAAAATAACTTGAACCAATTGCAAGCAAACAATTATCTAGATATTGGAGTTTTAAAAACAATTGAAGCCAAAGATCTGATCGTACTATCCAATGAAGCTCTGCCAATTGTTGGGCCACTTAGCTTTTCATTACATGCGCCCTTTAAACTAACCTTAATTGGCACTAGTGGTGAAGGAAAAAGCTCGCTCATGCAAGTATTACTTGGATTTTTGCCTTATCAAGGTTCACTCAAAATTAATGGTATTGAATTTAATCATTTAGATTTAAAGAGTTGGCAACAACAAATCAGTTGGATTGGCCAAAATCCTTATCTCATTAACGGTTCGATTCGTGAAAATATTCTACTTGGTAAACCCACAGCAACCACTAATGAGCTTGATGAAGTGATAGCCAAAGCACAATTATCTGATGTTATCGCTAAACTGCCTGAGGGAGTGGAGACACAGGTCGGCGAAGATGCAGTTCGATTATCAGTAGGACAAGCCCAACGTGTAGCGCTGGCCAGAGCAATGCTAAAACCTTGCCAATTACTAATCCTAGATGAACCAACCGCAAGTTTAGATAAACAGACAGTAGAATTGTTAGCACCATATGATATTGCCACTAACAGTATTACCATAACTCATCAACATGATGATATGCATGATTTTGAGCAAGTTTGGAAACTGTCAAAAGGACAAATTAACGCCATTAAGGAGAGTTCATGCTAACGCTATTACGTCCTTATATTGCACTTTATAAGCACTACTTTTGGCAAATCGTTATTGGACTTGGTTTATCTATTCTTACGCTATTTGCCAGTATCTTTTTGCTCTCATTATCGGGATGGTTTTTAGCCTCTACAGCCGTTGTTAGTGTTGCCGGTTTATATACCTTTAATTACATGTTACCTGCAGCTGGTGTACGAGCAGCAGCAATTACCCGAACAGCATCACGCTATGTAGAGCGTTTAGTTGATCATAACACTACCTTTAAAATTTTAGCTTATTTAAGAACGTTAGCATTTAGAAAGATTTTACCACTCAGTGCTAACCAATTAGCTCAATATCAAAAAGCTGATTTACTTAACCGTTTTATTGTCGATATTGATGCACTTGATCATCTATATTTAAAACTATTTTCACCGATTGTTACAGCATTAGTCATAATTTTGTTGCTGTTTGTCGGGCTAAGTTATATCAATTTACCCATTGCCTTAATCATTACTATCGTGTTAACAATTACCTTACTCGCTATACCTGTCATTTTTTATCATGCAGGCAAACAGTTAGGAGAAACATTAGCTAAACAACAAAGTGAATATCGGGCGTTATTAATTAATTATTTACAAGGTCAAGCTGAACTAACGTTATTTAATGCGCAACATCGTTACCGTACAAAACTAGATAAACTTGAATCAGACTGGCTTTTTCATCAACAACGTCAATCAACATTAATGGCACTATCAAGTGCACTCGTCGTATTGATTGCTGGTTTTTTAACTTTATTGGTGCTGTGGTTGATTACTCAATACACATTATCACCTTTAGTTGCCTTATTTGTTTTTGTTTGCTTGGCTAGTAGTGAAATTTTAGCGCCCATTCCAGGAGCATTTATCTTTTTAGGGCAGGTATTAACATCCGCAACACGCACAACAGTCTTATTTAACCAAACACCTGATATCAAATTTATTGAACAAGGCAAAACTATTGATTTATCTATTGCTAAACTACAATTCGATGACATTAGTTTTAGTTATCCTCATCAACCTTTTACTATTTTAAGTCACTTTTCATTAACCATTAATTCCGGTCAGCATGTTGGTTTAATAGGTAAAACTGGCTGCGGCAAATCAACACTGCTTAATTTAGTTACTCGCACATGGGAACCAAATTCCGGCAAAATTTTGATCAATGATATTCCGGTTGATCAACTCGATGAAACCACACTTAGACAAATCATTGCGGTTGTACCTCAGGTTATTACTATTTTTAGTGATACACTTAAACAAAATTTGCTAATTGGTAATCAACAGGCATCTGACCAACAGTTGATCGATGTATTACATCAAGTTGAACTATCAAAATTATTAGCGAACGATCAAGGTTTAAATTTACCATTAGGACAAGGTGGGCGCGCTCTATCAGGCGGCGAAATTCGTCGTATCGGTATTGCTCGAGCATTATTACATAATTCACCACTGATCCTAATGGACGAACCAACTGAAAGTCTTGACCAACAAACCGAACAGCAGATCATCAAGCTGATTAAACAAACCTGTAAAAATAAAACATTACTAATGGTCACCCATAGATTAACCGATAGTCCCTTGTTTGATCGAGTAGTTGAGTTGTAAGTATTAATATTTCATCCATTTATCAACCCTTTTGAATTCAAAAATTCAGCTCCGTAAATTTTTGAGGTTAAAAAGTGCGTTCTTCAAAGATATGCTATGCAGTCAATTCTATATTCGATGCTTTATTTATTAAAGGCAGAACGCAACTTATTGTATTTATACATTTATTGATAGGTACAATTTGTTGCGTTGTATTTGCCAGATTATCAATCGTTAACTTTATAGAATTAATCTCCACGGCATATCGCTCTTTTGTTAAAAATAGCCATATTAATAATATTAGAATTTCC
>NZ_NASD01000019.1 GCF_002142155.1 Gilliamella apis
AGATAACTCCAAATTAATTTTATATTGATTTGGAGTTTAGTTTTTTTATTAACCTTATTCCATTGACTAAATCGATAAGATATTAAAATATTTTGAATTAAATTAATTGGATATTCATTTTTTTTGCTTTTCTTTATAAATCATCATCTACGTTTATTGTGATCTCTATTTAAAATTATAAATGACCTTTTTTAGCTTTTACTGCGTTTGTCTTGCGAGTTGATATTATTTATAAAATACATTTGTTATGATGAGCATATTGAAAATAAATCGCTTCTAACGATTAAATTTTTCGTTAAGTTATATTATAGATTTGTCACTTTAGAATAAGGTGTTATTCATGAAACAAATAAACAAAAAATGGATTGTTATTGCAGTTGTGGTTGTTGTTATTGGTTTTATTTTGTGGCAGCAATTTAAGCCTGATGGCTATGGTGCTGATTTTACTAGTGGCAACGGACGTATTGAAGCTACTGAAATTAATATCTCTACCAAATTAGCCGGTAGAATTGAAAAGATTAATGTTGAAGAGGGCGATTTTGTCACTGCTGGCCAACCGCTAGTCATTATGCAAACTGATACGTTACAAGCGCAATTAAATGAAGCCCAAGCTCAACATCGACAAGCTATGAGTAATGAAGCGACATCAAAAGCACAAGTAGCTTTAAAAATGAGTGATAAAGTTGCTGCTTTAGCCGGTGTTACACAAAGAGAAAGTGACTTAGATATAGCCAATAAGCATTTACAACGTACTGCTGCACTTTATCAAAAAGGAGCGATTTCAGTACAACAATTTGATGATGATACGGCTAAAGTAAATAGTGCCAAAGCTGCATTAGATTCAGCTAAATCACAAGTTACCGCTGCTGATGCAGCGATTGAAGCTGCTCAAGCTGGCGTAGAAAGTGCTAAATCAGCGATAAATGTAGCGTTAGCGAATATTAATCAAATTCAAGCTGATATTAATGATAGTACCTTAACCGCTCCTGTTGATGGCCGTATTCAATATCGTATAGCCCAACCAGGTGAAGTTTTATCTTCAGGTGGAAAAGTATTAAATCTAGTCAATCTATCCGATGTTTATTTGACTTTCTTTTTACCAGAAACAATTGCGGGGAAAGTGGGTATTGGTGATGAAGTTAGACTTGTGTTGGATGCTCTTCCAGATAAAGCTATTTCAGCCAAAGTTTCGTTTGTATCTAGTGTGGCACAATTTACGCCTAAAACAGTTGAAACCAAAGATGAACGTCAAAAGTTGATGTTTAGAGTTAAAGCACAATTAAGTCCAGAATTGTTAAGATGTTATATTACTCATGTTAAAACCGGTCTTCCAGGCGTTGCATGGGTTAGACTTGATCCTAATACGGAGTGGCCTTCAGGTTTATCTGATGTTGCAAAATGCCAAACAAAATAATTGGAGATAGCATATGTCAGAATCGGATGTAAAGGATTTGAGGTTACTTGCTGAAGGTAAAACCATTGAAGATGCAGTTGTCAATGTCAGTAATGTAACATTACATTATAAAAAAACTTGTGCACTCAATGATGTCAGTATTGCTATTCCACCAAGATGTATGGTGGGATTGATCGGTCCCGATGGGGTGGGTAAATCGAGCCTATTGTCTTTGATCGCCGGCGCGCATGTTATCCAAGAGGGATTAGTTTACGTTTTAGATGGGGATATGAAAGATAAAACCCATCGTCAAAACGTATGTACCCGTATTGCTTATATGCCACAAGGATTAGGCAAAAATCTTTATCCAACACTGTCAGTCGAAGAAAATTTACAATTTTTTGCCCGTTTATTTGGTAATGATGCTGCCGAAAGACGGCGACGTATCGATGAGTTAACCAAAAGTACCGGCTTATATCCTTTCTTATCTCGGCCTGCAGGTCGTCTTTCTGGTGGGATGAAACAAAAGGTAAGTTTATGTTCGGCTTTAATTCATGACCCCGATTTACTGATCCTTGATGAACCAACAACCGGTGTTGATCCACTTTCTCGTGCACAATTTTGGCAACTCATTAATAAAATCCGTGAGCAACGTCCACAAATGAGTGTCATTGTTGCTACCGCGTATATGGATGAGGCACAAAACTTTGATTGGTTAGTGGCAATGTATGGCGGTAAGATCCTCGAAACAGGTACACCGCAAGCGTTGTTAGCCAAAACAGCAAAAGATAATTTAGATGATGCTTTTATTCAATTAATGCCTGAAGATGCTAGAGAAGGTTATCAGGCCGTTGAAATCCCTCCATTAGATTTAAATCAAGATTTAAAAGTAGCAATCGAAGCAAAAGGATTAACTAAGCAATTTGGCGATTTTATTGCGGTTGATCATGTTAATTTCTCCATAAAACAAGGTGAGATTTTTGGCTTTTTAGGATCAAATGGTTGCGGTAAATCAACCACCATGAAGATGTTAACTGGTCTATTACCAATTTCGTCAGGTGAAGCGTGGTTATTTGGTAAACCGGTTGATGCCAGTGATATTAATGTAAGACGCCATTTAGGTTATATGTCGCAGGCGTTCTCACTTTACAGTGAATTGACGGTTGAACAGAACCTTGTATTACATGCTCGTTTATTTGGTATTGAAGAAAGTAAAATACCGGCAAGAGTTGAGGAGTTAGTTAAGCGTTTTGGTCTGGAAAATGAATTGAAAAGTTTGCCAGATAGTCTACCGTTAGGCGTTAAGCAAAGACTTTCTTTATCGGTTGCTGTGGTGCATAATCCTGAAATTCTTATTCTCGATGAACCTACCTCTGGGGTCGATCCGATTGCTCGTGATGACTTTTGGCGTTTAATTATTGAACTTTCTCGAAAAGATAAAGTCACCGTATTTATCACTACCCACTTTATGAATGAAGCGGCGCGTTGTGATAGGATTTCATTAATGCATGCTGGTAAGGTTTTAGCTAGTGATACGCCAGATAATATCATTCATTCTAAAGATGCGAAAACCCTTGAAGAGGCCTTTATTCGATATTTAGTTGATGCCGGAGCAGATGATACTCATAGCGATGAAAAAATCAGTGAAGAGCCGAAAACTGTTCCGAATAAACCAGTTCAGACAGGTAATCAACATCTACAAGGATTTAGTCTAACTCGTTTGATTGGTTGTCTATGGCGTGAAACACTTGAGTTATCCCGCGATCCATTGCGCGCTTTATTGGCACTGTTAGGTTCAGCGATATTAATGTTGGTGATGGGCTATGGTATCACGATGGATGTTGAGGACTTAAATTTTGCAGTATTAGATCGTGATCAAACGATCACCAGTCAAAACTATATTACTAATTTATCTGGCTCCAAGCGTTATTTTATCGAGAAACCGCCAATCACAGATTATGATGATATGGACCATAGGATGAGAAGTAATGAGATAGCGTTGGCGATTGAAATTCCCCCTAATTTTGGCCGTGATATTCAACGCGGTGATCCAGTTAATATCGGTATCTGGATTGATGGCGCCATGCCGTTACGTGCCGACACGATTAAAGGATATGTACAAGGTATGCACCTTGCGTGGTTAAGTGACAAAATAAAAACCACTACCGGCACCGCATCTAGCTCATTGGCAAATATTGAGACCCGCTATCGTTATAATCCGGATATTAAAAGTTTGCAAGCGATGGTGCCAGCGGTCATTCCTATTTTACTCTTAATGATTCCGTCAATGTTAGCAGCATTATCCGTAGTGCGTGAAAAAGAGATGGGATCAATAATTAACTTATATGTAACGCCTGTTACTCGAACTGAGTTTTTATTAGGTAAACAGGTTCCTTATATTGTTATTTCCATGCTTAGCTTTTTATTGCTGTTGCTTATGGCGGTTACTATATTTGGTGTACCGATAAAAGGCAGTTTGCTAACTTTATGTTTAGCCGGATTAGCTTATTGTATTATTGCTACTGGTTTTGGTTTACTTGCTTCGACAGTAACACGTAGCCAAATTGCGGTTATCTTTTTAACCTGTGTTGGTACCATGTTACCGGCGATACAATTTTCGGGATTACTCAATCCAGTAGCATCATTAGAAGGGAGTGGGCGATATATTGGTGAAGTCTATCCAACTACCCATATGCTTATTATTGCTCGGGGTGTTTTCAATAAGGCATTAGGATTTTTTGATTTACATAACTCGATATTTACCTTACTGATTACTATTCCGATTATACTTGGTGCAAGTATATTCCTCCTCAAGAAACAAGAAGGATAGATATTATGCAAAGTTTTATTAATATTTATCGCTTAGGTATTAAAGAGTTATGGGGATTGATTCGTGATCCAATCATGTTATTGTTAATCGCCTACTGCTTTACGCTGGATATTTATACCGCAGCTACCGCAACTTCAGACTCACTTCATCATGCTTCAATTGCGGTGGTTGATGAAGATGATTCGCCTTTATCAAGGCAAATTATCGCAGCGCTTTATCCGCCAATGTTTAATAAACCAGTTAAATTAAATTCAATGGATGAAGTTGATCGCGGAATGGATACTGATAGTTATACTTTTGCATTAAATATACCACCTAATTTTCAACGTGATGTGTTAAATAACCAAAGTCCAGAAATTCAACTGAATATTGATGCAACCCGAATGGGGCAGGCTTTTGTAGGTAATGGTTATATTACGCAAATTGTCACCAGCGAAATAACTAAATACTTTAATCAAATTGATAAACCAACCAGTTTGCCGGTCAATATTGAGGTTCATGCAGCCTTTAATCCTAATTTAACCCGTTCTTGGTTTGGTTCTGTCATGGAGATTATTAATATAGTTACCACATTGTCGATTATTTTAACCGGTGCAGCGTTAATGAAAGAGCGCGAGCATGGTACTATCGATCACTTGCTATCAATGCCTGTGACACCATTTCAAATTATGATCTCAAAAGTTTGGTCAATGGGGTTGGTGGTACTAGTTTCGACTTGGGGTGCATTGTTAGTCGTTGTTCATGGTTGGTTAAATGTGCCAATTGAGGGCTCGATTACCTTATTTTTAGTTGGTGCTGCTTTGCATTTATTCGTGACAACGTCACTCGGTATCTTTATGGCGACGGTGGCTAAATCAACCGCACAATTTGCGATGCTATTTATTTTGATTCTTTTACCGTTACAGATGCTTTCTGGTGGTAGTACGCCAAGAGAAAGTATGCCTGAAGTGGTGCAAAATATTATGTTATTTGCGCCAACTACTCATTTTGTCGAATTAGGACAGGCAATTTTATATCGTGGAGCTGGTTTAAGTGTGGTTTGGACCTCGTATGCGTGGTTATTAGGAATCGGTAGTGTGTTTTTCCTTATTGCACTGAAACGCTTTCGTAGTTCAATTGTTAATATGGGCTCTTAATTTTATTAATAATAATGTGCAAAAATTAACTTTATTTGTACTTAACAATTTAGATTATTGAAGTTTTTTATGAAAAAGATTCATTTACAAAAATATATTATCGCAATTTTAGCTGTTATTGCTATTCCTTTTGCAATGGCTGAGTCTTCAGATAATGTTGATAGTAATACAACTGAAGCTATTCCTGTCTATGATTCAAGAACTGAATTTTTAGATATCAATAACAAGGCAACTGAATTTATTACCGTTTATAACAAAGAACATCATACTAATTTACATACTGTCGAAGTAAATGGAAAATATTATTTACCTCGTTGCCTTGTACCGTTAAAAGCTGGTTGGAAGAAAGCTGAAGTTCATGGTGGTAAAATTCCTTTTCGATATGTTATTTCTATTTCTTGTGAAAAATCGAAGGATGATAGATATAGAAAAAAATGGGATATTGATGTGTATGTTCGCAATGAACAAGGTAATTCAATTCAATCAATTGATTAAATTATTATCTTAGCGGTTAATCGGTTATCTATTTTACAAAAGGTAATTCATCCCAACGAGTCGTATATCGTTGGCTAAGTCGCTCTCGCTTGATTTGCCATGCAGCAGTTTGTCTGATACCACCTAAGTGAATAGTGTTTTTTCCCATTTTCTGATTAATGTAATCCATGGTTTTCATTAATTGTTCACTTTTGTGTTTTTCAGTTGCTGATGTTTCAGTGGTAAATAAATCCGATTGGTAATAATTATCTTTAGTTTTTAAATCAAGTAACATCACACCTGATTTCATAAATAAAAAACCTGGTTTATAAATGGATCGTAATCCTTTTTGGGCCGCATGAATAATAACTCTTGAATCATCGCTCGCCGACAATAATGGCACCACAACTGACGGATTATATTGCGCTAATTCAGGTCGAAATCGATTAGTTTTTAAAAACACTAGTACGGCATTGGCAACGGATTTTTGCTTTCTCAATTTTTCTGCGCCACGGCTTGCATGCACACGAATTGCTTCTTGTATATCAAATAGATCATTGGTTAAATGGCCAAAACTACGTGATGTCATAATATTTTTTTTAGCTGTATGCAGATCATCTAATTCAATACAATTTATACCACGTAGCTCAAGTACGGTACGCTCAAGGACAACTGAAAATGACTGCCTAATTTGTTTTATATCTGCTTGATATAAATCCCAAGCGGTATGAATGCCTAGTTCTTTTAATCTTTGCGCAATTCGCCAACCAACGCCCCATATATCTGCAACTGAGAATTGTTTTAAGATAGTTATTTTTTCTTCCTGAGCCGTCGGAAAACAATAAACACCTTGATGAATAGGGTGTTTTTTGGCGATATGATTAGCTAACTTTGCTAGCGTGCGAGTTGCGGCAATCCCGATACTGACTGGGATACCTGTATCACGTTTTACTATTGCTTTTAAATTTTGACAATGATTTAAAGCATGGCTAAACCCGTTTAGATGAATGAAAGCTTCATCGATCGAATAGAGTTCGATATCCGCAGTATAATGACGAACGGTATCAAATACTCGCTGACTCATATCACCATAAAGTTCATAATTAGAGCTTAATAAGGTAATTTTTTTTTGAATATGGGAGGGGATTTGATAGGCCGGCATGCCCATAGCAACTAACGGTTTGAGTTCATTAGAGCGTGCTATTACACAACCATCATTATTTGAAAGAATACCAATTGGTTTTCCTTCTAATTTTGGATTAAATACCCGCTCACAAGATGCGTAAAAATTATTACAATCAATTAAGCCAATCATGAGTGTCCCCGTTTACGTAGGGAATGAATGGTATGTATTACCACTCCCCAAATATGCACGTCTTTGCCGACTAATGAAATCGGTGGGTAAAGTTTATTGCCAGACAATAAATGATGTTCGCCGTTAATAAAACTTAAACATTTGCAGGTTAATTCACCGTCCACAGCAGCAACAACAATATCATCTATTTTCGGTTGTAAAGAACGGTCGACAACAAGGAGATCACCACTATAAATACCATAATCAATCATTGAGTCACCAATCGCTTTAATATAGTAAGTTGCACTAGGATGCTTCACTAAATGACTAGTTAGATCTAGTTTTGTTTCTAAATAATCATCAGCAGGAGATGGAAATCCAGCTCTTACTGGTGTATCAACTAAAGGTAAATAAACAGTGAGCGAACTATTAGCTTGCCCAAGGACAACACAATATTTATTCAAGAAAAGACTCCGAAAAATTAATAAAAACGAATAGTGCTGGATAATTCGTATTAAAAAACAATATATGTATAAATATACAGTATAAAATTCTTAATTCAATAAAAATGAGTGTAAAAAAATAAAAATAGATGATTAAAATAGGTATTAAATTACTATCAATAAGTAATATTCACTGATAAAAATAATCATGATTAATGTTGTTATTTATACGGCTAATGACTAGTATTAATAATAATTAGTTTTGGAAATTATATTTTTTGAGGATAGGAAAGAGGATATGATGAAATACAGTTTATTATTTTTATCGGTGTTAAGTTGTTTAGCATCTTCTGCTTATGCGAATTCAGAGAAAGCTAATGTCGAAGAGCGTTGTCACGCATTGGCAAATTTGGAATTAGATAATGCTAAAGTAGTAAATAGCGAAATAATTGCCGATCGTTTCTCACCAAGTTCTAAATTGGCTGATACTTTAAGAGGCGCTAAAGCTAAAGAAATTATGGATTTACCGCAGATTTGTCGCGTCGAATTATCCATTGAACCGGCTATTAATGTCGAAGTTTGGTTGCCTACTAATTGGAATCAGCGATTACAAGCAATAGGTGGTGGTGGATATGCAGGATTTATACCATTTGATAAATTAGCCGTAGCGGCTAAAAATGGTTATGTTGCAGCCGCTACAGATACTGGACATACAGGTAATTTAGTGGAAGGCAAATTTGTCTTTAAAGATGGTAAATTACAGGACGATTCGATAACTGATTTTGCTTATCGTAGTGTACATGAGATGACAGTAAAAACCAAACAAGTCATCGCCTCATATTATGGTCAAGCTGCTAATTATGCATATTGGAATGGTTGTTCAACTGGTGGAAGACAAGGGCTAATGGAAGCACAAAGGTATCCGGCTGATTATGATGGTTTGTATATTGCAGCACCAGCAATCCATTGGGATAAATTTGTACCAGCAGAAATATGGCCACAAGTTGTTATGCAACAAGAGCTAGGTAAACCGATCGATAGTGATAAACTGGAAAAAGTTAGAAAAGCGATTATTGAACTGGCTGATGAAAAAGATGGTATTAAAGATGGCTTAGTTAGTGATCCAGCAGCAGTAGAAATCAGTGATGAATTGCTAAATAAAGCAGGACTTGATAAGGACGAAGTTCGCACATTAAGAAAAATTTGGCAAGGACCAACAGATCAAAATGGCAAATCTTTATGGTTTAGCATTGAACCGACTGCACCACTTGATGTTTTAGCTAGTAATAAAGGGCCTTTTCCTATTCCAGAGGATTATTTAAAGTATTGGATTAAACAAGATCCTAATTTTGACTGGAAAACATTAGGTTACAGCGGTTTTGATAACTATTTTAATGAATCAGTAGAGTTATTCCGTCCAATAATGGGAACTGATAATGCCGATTTGAGCCAATTTAAAAAATTGGGTGGCAAAATGATTATTTGGCATGGTTTGAATGATCGCCTGATCGCACCAAAAGGAACAATTCAATATTATAATAATGTATTGAAGATTATGGGCGGTAAAGATTCAGTAGATGATTTTGCAAAACTCTACCTAGCTCCTGGTGTTGACCATTGTAATGGTGGCGATGGCCCAGATAAAATTAATGGTTTTGAGTCGCTCGTTAATTGGGTTGAGAAAAAACAAGCGCCAAACAGATTAATTGCTCAAAAAGTTGAAAATGGTCAGGTCATCCTAAAACGTCCTTTATGCCAATATCCACAAAAAACGATTTATCAAGGTAAAGGGGATACTAATAATCCTGAAAACTTTGTTTGTCAGTAATTAAATCATTAGCTAACCAATATATTTGGTTAGCTTTTTTATCCTTGCAAAAATAACTATTCAAATAATGACTAATTTTGCCGTTTTCTCGCTCGACAAATCGCTTGATGATTCTCATCGGCCCACTGTATTAATGTATTCATTGGTTTAAGAAATGATATACCAAGCTCAGCTAGAGCGTACTCTACACGAGCAGGGACTTGTGCATAAACGGTTCGAGTAATATAGCCATCTTTCTCAAGTCTTTTTAATGTCCGTGACAGCATTTGCCGTGATATATCACCAATTTCTCTATGTAACGAATTGAATCGCATAGCATTATGTTCTAATGATTTTAGAATTAACAGACTCCATTGATCGCCAATTCTATCGAGAACATCACGAATAGGACATGGATGGTCAAATTCAAATAGTTCACTTTTTGTCGTTTTAGCCATTGTCATAATTATCGTTATCTCGTTTGCCTAAACAGATTAAGTCACATTGAGTTGACCTAGTCATATTTATGTTACTTATTGTTTAATTTGATTTTTATTGTTACTATTCAAGCAGTCTATATTATAGACTAATAACGCATTATAGATAGAGTTTATCTAAATTAAAATAGAAATTGGAGTTGGTATGAATGTAATTAAAAAAAGCTTTGTTATTGGTATTTGTTTGTTGAGTTTTACTGGTATTGCCGTTGCAAAAGATCTAAAACAAAGAAATCTCGCTCAAGAGGAAGAAAATCGTACACTGGTTATCAATTTTTATAATAACTTCTTTAATAAGCATCAAGTGGCTGAGGCAACTAAAACGCTGGCTGAAGATTATAAACAACATAATCCCTATGTCGCTAATGGTAGGGCACCTGCGATTACGTATTTCGAAGGCTTCTTTAAACAAAATCCACAATCAAGTAATACTATAATTCGTTCATCAGTAGAAGGCGATATTGTATGGTTACATGTCCATTCTAAAATCAATAATGATGATCTTGGTAAAGCGGTAGTTGATATATTCCGAGTTAAAGATGGAAAAATAGTAGAACATTGGGATGTGATCCAAAATGTACCAGAGCAGGCAGAAAATAATAATACGATGTTTTAATGATTGATTCGATAACTTATAAGCGCCTTAATGGCGCTTTTTTATATTCAATTGAATTAAATTAATAGTCATCACCTTAATTGTTATTAATCTAGATATTTTATGCTAATCAATGTTATTGAAATTAGCTTTTATAAAGCCCTTATAAAGAAGGGCTTTGTTTTATATGTTTTATTATTCGTTAAGATAATTTTCAATAAAATCGAATTTACGAGCTACATAAATCATATCTTGAAATTGTTGTTGTGCTGGTTGGTCCGTTTTTTCGATCCATGCCTTAACTATAGGGTTATCTTTAAACGTTGGGTCAGATGCGTAGGCATATAAATAGGTTTCAATGACCTTAATTTCAGTAAATTTTAAATCAACTAAATAATGATAAGCCGCCAATAATCGCTGAAATAATTGAGTTGAGTTTTCATTAGGTAATGAAATATGCTCACTTTGTATATTGGTAATTAATTCATCGATATAACTATTCGCATCAACATGATAAATTGTTCTATTTAAAAATAGTGCTTCGGCTAATTTATCAGCGGCATCTTGAGTTATTTTTGCCTTTTGTTCTGCCGTTAATCTTGAGTTGCTTTTAATTGTTTGCGGCCCATTTTTAATCGCTTTCTTGGCTTCAATTTCACTTCGTGATGGATTGACATCAGGGTCATATTTTATTACAGCTATAATCGCCGCTGTGTTAACTAGAATTTTAGTTGCATCTAACAAAGTAGATTTATTGTTTATCATTTCAACCATTTTAATTCTCAAATTTTTATATTAATGTTATAGATTATAAATCGTTTTTCATAGGTAAAAGATCTGCTTCACGCAATTTCAATTCCACATTATTCATAGTTTTAATATCATTAATATTTTTTTGTATATTAGGAAAATGATCAAATAAAACAATGACAGTACCAACATGCTTATTCTCTTTTATAATTGGTATTAATTGATAAACTTCTGGATAATCTTTATGTTGTAATGGACTAGGTATGTAAGCCATTAAAGATAAGTTTATACGTGGCGGAAAGATATAAATTGAACTAGGAATTTCTCTACTATTCATAGTAATAAAGTTATGGCTAAATTTTTGTGCTAATCCAGTTATAAACGATGCCATTTTATCAATAATTTGTTTACTTTCAGGTAAATCAAAAGAAAAACCAACGGAAGATTTACCCGCCTGAAAACCTCCGATAGCTTTGTATCCGGAATAGAACATCAGATTACAATTAGATAATTTTTGACTATCGGCAAAACATAATAAAACACTGCCTCTTGTGTCGATTTGTTTACAAGCACGTGATAGTTTTTTTAATCCATATTCGGTAAATCCTTCAGGACTATAAATTAAAGCTTTAGGCTTACCTTTGGCTGTACTTCGAGTTGGATACCAGTGGGCATTGTCATCTATACAGTGTTGATAAATATTTAATATGTCATGTAGTTGTTGATTAAGATCGGTAAATACAATTTGCTGCTTTCTGGGAAGATGAATCTTAATATCAAATTGCGTCATGTTTATTTCCATGTAAACATCCTTATTTTTTATCTTTCATTTTTACAAATTAATCATAACATTATTTATCTTTAAAAATGAAAGTAGTTTTACTTATTATTTTTTAATTTAAATAAGCAAAAATTTAACGATTAAAAAGATTTAACTAGACTATTTAGTCTGTTTCTAATTGCGTTTGTAGTAGTCAATATTGATATTGCTAGCTTACTTTTAAATCTTCTATAAATAATATTTAACTTTTAAAATGAAAATATATTTTTATATTTTTGCTTTTATTTTGAAAATTTGAGAGCTTCGTCACAATAAAATTTGTTTCAAAAACTATACTAATAATACGTAGCGTAAAGTTACGAATATTGCAGTAAATAGAGAAAAATTATGGTTTCAAATCTTTTTAAGAATATTTTTCTTTGTATTGTATTTTGATAGTTGCATGATGATAAAGAATAAAAGATTGGATGATTTATTCTTTCCTATAAGGTTAATTATCATGCTTAAAATTAAGGAGCTCTTTCTATGAAAAAAATATCTAAACTCTTTTTTGTGTGTTTTCTATTTTTTTTCACTTTCGGCGCACATGCTAAGCAATATCATATAGGTGTTTCATTATTAACCCAACAACATCCTTTTTATATCTCATTAGCAGATGCTATAAAACAAAAAGCTCAACAGGAAAATGTTGATTTATCACTATCCATCGCTAGCCAAGATCTTAATAAACAAATTTCAGACATTGAAGATTTTATTATTAAAAAAGTGGATTTAATTATTTTATCACCGGTTGATTCAAAAGGTGTACAAGCTGCGATTATGAAAGCTGAAAAGGCGAATATTCCAGTTATTACTGTTGATGTTCCAGCCATTGGCGTCAAAGTAGTTAGTCATATTGCGACCAACAATTATGCTGGTGGTGTTACTGCCGGTGAGTTAATGGGGAAATTATTAAACGGTAAAGGAACGGTTGGTGTTATTGATTATCCTATGGTGCAATCGGTTGTTGATCGTGTTGATGGATTTAAAGAAGGATTGTCTAAAACTCCAGACGTCAAGATAGTGTCTATTCAAACAGGAATTACTCGTGCAGAAGCGCTTGTTGTTGCACAAAATATGTTACAAGCATACCCAGACTTAAATGGAATTTTTGGTTTTGGTGATGATGCTGCATTATCAGCGGTTATCGCGGCGAAATCTGTTAAAAATAATGATATAAAAATCATTGGTTTTGATGGCATGGATGAAGCAAGAAAAGCTGTAGATAAAGAAAAGACATTCGTAGCTGTAATTCAACAATATCCAAATAAATTAGGTGAAATCGCTGTAGCTACTGCAATTGACTATTTAAATGGTAAAAAAGTCGATGAAGTAATCCCAGTCACCCCTGGTGTATACACAGGAAAAGAATAATTCATAATAAGGGATAGGGTAATATCTATCCCTTCCACAAGGAATCAACTAATGAATAATATCATTTTATCTGTGGATTCTATTGCCAAAAATTTTGGTCCGATTCAAGCTTTGAAAAATGTTAGTTTAGATATCTACCAAGGTAGAGTTCATACGCTATTGGGCGAAAATGGCGCAGGAAAATCTACATTAATGAAAATTCTCGCCGGAATTTATCCGCCAAGTAGTGGAACAATTACCTATCAAGGCAATGTTATTACTATAAAGAATCCAACAGAATCAAGAAAGATAGGGATTGCTATTGTTTTCCAAGAATTGAGTTTAAGTAATAACCTAACGATTGCTCAGAATATTTATGCCAATAATGAACCAAATAAATACGGCATTATCTCTGATAATCAAATGATTAAAAATTGTAATGCATTATTTGCTGAGTATGGAATTAAGTTAAATCCAGCACAAATTGTTGGGACCATGTCTATGGCGCAACGGCAATTGGTTGAAATAGCTAAAGCACTTAGTTATGACGCAAAAGTATTAATCATGGATGAACCGACTTCATCATTAAGTGATAATGAAGCAGAACTACTCTTCAATATAATAGAGAAGCTTAAACAGAAAGGTGTTGCAATTATATATATTTCGCACCGGATGGATGAGATCATGCGTATCTCTGATGATATTTCTGTTATGCGTGATGGTGAGTATATTGCCACCCATCAAAAAAACGAAACCACCATCGATGAGTTGATTGCTGAAATGGTTGGCCGTGAAGTACAAAATATTTATCCACCAAAATTACCACATCAAATTCAGGATGATCCACCTTTATTAGAAGTTAGAAACTTAGATCATTCTAGAGAATTCAAAAATATTAGCTTTAAGGTGCATTCTGGTGAAGTAGTTGGCTTTTTTGGTTTAGTTGGTGCCGGTAGGTCAGAAGTGATGAAAGCGTTGTTTGGGGTAACTAAATACCAAGGTGAGATTTTTATTTCAGGTAAAAAAGTCCATATTAATTCACCAACTCAAGCCATTGAACATGGCCTTGCTTTCGTTACCGAAAATCGTAAAGAAGAAGGCTTGGTTTTGATGCATGATGTTCATTCAAATATTAATCATATTGCCTTTCAATATGAGCCATCTTTTATCATCAATAATAGAAAAGAATTATTAAATTCGACTAAATATATAAAAAAGATGGCTATCAAAACCAATAATCCATTCCAAGTAACCGGTAGTTTAAGTGGTGGTAACCAACAAAAAATCGTTATTGCCAAATGGTTAGTGAAGCCACCTAAAATTTTGATTTTAGACGAACCAACTCGGGGAATAGATATTGGTGCCAAATTGGAAATTTATAAATTAATAAGAGAACTATCATCAAAAGGTACTGCAATCATTATGATCTCATCAGAACTACCCGAGGTGATGTCTATCAGTGATCGTCTATTTGTTATGCGTAATAAAAAAATTGTAAAGGAATTTAATACTGAAGGGTTAACTCAACCAGAAGTAATGAATATAGCAACAGGAGCATCTGCATGAATACTAAAGAAAATACCTCGATGAATAATAGTAATTTTAAAGAATCTTTTTTTAAAGTATTCCGTCAATATGGGGGAATTGTTATCGGGCTAATTGCTTTATTCATTCTGTTTTCATTTATGAATAGTAACTTTTTAACGAGTACCAACATTATGAATATCGTCTTGCAAGTATCAATTATTGCGATTACTGCATTTGGTATGACATATGTATTGTTACTTGGTGATATCGATTTATCAGTTGGTTCAACTATAGCGTTAACAGGTACATTAGCGGCACTTGCTTTACTTTGGGGATTACCATTTTATCTTGCTATATCTATAGCCTTGCTACTTTCAATTGCTGTTGGTTTTATAAATGGTAGTTTAACGGCTCTTGCTGGTATTCCTTCGTTTATTGTTACTGTGGCAACCATGGGAATTTTCCGCGGAATTGCTTATATCATTACCGATGGTAAACCCGAGATGATTATGGATGATGTATTTCTTGAATTAGGTAATGGTGATATTTTTTCAATACCTAATCCAATATGGGTGCTATTAATATTATTATTAGTCAATCATTTTATCTTATCTAAAACAACATTTGGTCGAAAAATTTATATTACTGGTGGCAACAAAGAAGCTGCCGTTTATTCAGGAATTAATGTTAAAAAATTAAAAATACAAGTATTCATGATAACTGCATTAATGGCAGGGATCAGTGGGTTATTGTTAGCATCAAGACTCTATTCAGGTCAACCAAGTACCGCGCAAGGATATGAATTAGATGCTATTGCTTCAGCTGTTTTAGGTGGAACAAGCTTAAATGGCGGTCACGGCACAATTATTGGAACAATGATAGGCGCTCTAATCATCGGTGTTATTAATAACGGCATGAACTTGATGAACATTCCTTATTTTTATCAACTAGTTGTTAAAGGATTAGTCATTCTATTAGCTGTATATATTGATGTTCGTAATAAGAAAAATAGAGTTTAAGTGGAGTTGAATTAATATGAAAAAAGTATTTACACTAGGTGAAATTGTTGTCGAAATTATGGCTAACCAAAAAGGGCAATTATTTACTCATGATGGACTATGGAAGGGCCCATTTGCCAGTGGTGCTCCAGCAATTTTTATCGATCAAGTGGCGAAATTAGATGAACCAGCAGCGATGATAAGTTGTGTTGGTAATGATGGCTTTGGTGAGTTAAATATAAAAAAACTGGCTGATGATGGTGTTGATATCTCTCATATTAAAGTTATGGATGACCAAACTACCGGAAGCGCATTTGTAACTTATCATGAGGATGGTAGTCGGGATTTTATTTTTAATATAAAAAATGCTGCTTGTGCTCTGATTAATGAAGACATGGTTAGTCAAAAAATTTTACAAGATTGTGATCATCTTCATATAATGGGATCTTCATTGTTTTCTAAACAAATTCTTGATACCGCTAAAAAAGCTATAGCAATAGTTAAACAAAATAAGGGTATTATTTCCTTTGATCCTAATATCCGCAAGGAAATGTTAAATCTGCCTGGCGTGAAAGATGCGCTGTTAGCAATATTACAACAAACCGATATTTACCTACCAAGTGAAAGTGAAGTCACATTATTAGCCGATACGGATAATGAGAAACAAGCAATCGATTATTTTTTAAATAATGGTATATCGTCTATTGTTATAAAAAAAGGTGATAAGGGAGCGAGTTATTATTCAGCAAGTGAATCTTTTGATGTGCAACCTCATTTAGTTACCGAAATAGATCCGACTGGAGCCGGGGATTGCTTTGGTGGCGCATATGTTGCTTTAATTCATAAAGGTTTTACAGCCAAAAAAGCCTTAACTTATGCTAATGCTTGCGGTGCATTGGCGGTGACAAAACAAGGACCAATGCAAGGTACGTCAACATTAGAGCAGCTTGAAAAATTCCTACAAAAATAGTTTATTTCAATCATGATTAAGCCCCTAATAAGGGGCTTTTTAATTAACTTTTCAATAGAAAACAGTATATTATATTAATAATAATCAATAATTTTTATATATTGTTTTACGCCTTCAGCAATCAATAATATTGAAAGTAGCTACCAAAATTTCTGTTTATTTGAGTGACGTTGTCACTAATTTTAGGGCAAATCTTAACTAAAATTAGCTTACAATATCAAATAAAAAAATCTAACTAAATAATAGTTGATATCAAAGTATTCAAGGTATTACTGTTTCTAAGAAAATCAACAATAAACTCCTTGTATTAATGATATTTTTAGTAAATATATTATTGAAATAAATTACTTAACTACTAATAACGCTCAGCTAGTCAAATAAGCATGACTGATATCATATTTAGTTGCAGGAATTCTAAATTAATTTTAGTTTTTCATTGAGTTTTGATAGATAACGCTATCTTTATTGACACTAGATTGTTTAAATGAACAATTAGTTATCTGCTGATGATATTCTGCCATTGTTGAGTTAGAAAGAATGATGACATCAATTTGTTGAAGTGGAGCGAATCCAAAAGTATCATTTTCTTCAATTCGACTTGGTAGAAGTGCGATGCGACAATGAGCGTTGTTTAATAATAATTGATATCCTTCCATCAATTGACCATTAGATATAGCAATTTCATCATCGATGTTGATTGCCTCTATTTCAAATATAACAGTAGTTAATTCATATTTAGTTAAGATCGTTTGCACATCTTTTTTATCAAAGTTGGTATATTTTTGGTTAAATACTCCTCCAATTAATACTATTTCTCCTTGAATATAATCTTTTGCTAACATAGCAAAACTTAAATCATTTACAAGCAATGTGAGATTTTTCTTATTATATAAATATGGTATGAGTTTACTGGTTATCCTACCATTTAATAAACATACTGTATCACCATCATTAATGAATGATAAACATCGCATAATCAAACTAATATCTGAGTAAGAGTTATTGGCTTCATTGTTTGAGTCGAGATGAGATTTATCAAAATTGTCTTTTGGCTGTAAATATATAGCTCCGCCGAAGGATCGTTTAAGATAACCTTGTTGTTCTAAATAATTTAAATCTTGTCGTATTGTGACACCCGATACATTTAATAATTCAGATAATTCATCAACTTTAACTTCACCTTGTTTTCTAACTATTTCGGCAATATCTAATCGTCTTTTTAACAGTGAAGTATTTACTTTAGCCAATTTATTTACCTCTTTAAAAAATTATGTATTAATAATTTCTGCAAAAGCAGATGATGAAATACTTTTTCTAATAAAACTTAAATTTATGATCTTTTGCTCATTACTAAATCAGCGATAATCCTTATTGTTAGCATTATAATGAATTGTTTATAATGATGTTTCTATAAAATAATATAAAACAGATTATCTTACTTATATTACTTATATTATTATGATATTAAATATATACTTAGCTTTATTATCTGCCTTATTCTTTTTTTATAAATGTTGAACTAACGTTAGTTAGGGGCAAATAAAAGTAGCTGCTTTATGATTAAAAAATTAACCAATATACAAATCCATAACAATACAATCATTATTGATGGCCATGACAGTAAAGTTCATATAGATGGAACTTGCTTAGAGGTAGCTCTATTAACAGCTGAAAATAATATTTTGTTATTTGTTACTTTTGATTGTCCATTTGAAGAAATTTTAGCTATTTATTTATTCGATTTACAACAAAATCGAATAATTGATAAAGCGATGATATATCAAATGTATTATACAGGTTTTTTCAGTGATTTAGTGATTGTTTCAGAAAAAAGTCTGTCTTTTGAATTTATGATCGAAGGCGGTTGGACCTTAGCGTTATTTGATAAACCCAAAAAATCGCTAAGTCATTTATTACCCATGTCAATGGTGAAGCGTCCTTTTTCATTAACAAGATACTTTAGTCTAAAAAGAAATGTTTAATTCTATACTAAAATTGTTAGCCTCCAGTTCTATGCCTATTTATAAATAAAAATCATGCTCTAATCTAATTTGTCTATTAACCATTTCGATGAGGACATCGAAATTATCCATTAGCATAAAATAGATAATCTTTTAATAATATTGCTACGCTTTAAAAGATGATAGTACTTATCTGGTTAGGTTAATAAATTCAGTTAAGTTGATAATGGAGAGAATCAAATGCCAAGTATTACAATTTATACTTCAGAAAATCATAAGATTGAAAATGAAGCTTTTTCTGAATTTTCAATTTGTTTAAAACAGTTAACCCAAAAAGTGTTGAAAGCCAAAGATGATAATATACACATAGCTTATTTAACAACTGATATCGGTTATGGAAGACCGATCTATTTTGAAGCCAAATTAAGAAAAGAAGTTTTTCGTAATGAAGAGGTGATGAAAACCTATTTACATCAGGTTGATTTATTAATTGAAGAAAAAATGGCTGTTAAAGCCAGAATTCGTTGTTTTATGTATGACGTCGACTATATATTTGCTAAAAATTAAAGGTTTCTAACTATGAATAACGAATTTTCAAACAAAGAACTAGGAAATATTTTAGTTACAGCAATTAGTGATGGTTACTTGGAGGTTAACTTTGATTTACTGGCAAATATTGATTTTGCAGAGTGTGAAAGAATCCAGCGAAATGCTCATCAAAAAAAACTAAATGCCGTGCATATCAATACATTTTTAGTTCAAAAACAAGGAATGAATATTCTAATTGATGCTGGTGCTGGTGGAGTAAAAGGTTGGGGAGGAGAATTAGTTAATAATTTAACTAAGCTAGGTCTTAAAGCTACAGATATCGATGCTATTCTATTAACTCATGCTCATCCAGATCATATTGGCGGTTTGCTTACTTCAAATGGAGAAGTTGTTTTTCGAAATGCTAATTTATTGATTAGTGAAGATGAGTATAATTATTTGCAAGATGAAAAATCTTTCCTTTCCGCTTCAGAACGTGTAAAAAATAATATTATTTTAGCTCGCAATGTTTGCAAACAGTATCAAGATAGATTGAGTTTCATTAATAAAAATCAGGTATTTCCTAATATATTTGCTATTCCTCTACCAGGCCATACACCAGGACATACGGGTTATAAAATTGTTGGTAGTAAGCAAAGTTTATTAATTTGGGGGGATATTGTCCATTTCCCATATATTCAATTATTAAAACCAAATGTCTCTATTGCTTTTGATTATGATCCGAAATTAGCAACAGAAACACGTTCCCAAGTGCTAAAAATGGTTTGTCGCGATAACATGCTTGTTGGTGGTATGCATTTTGGATCCAAAGGTTTCGGTTATATCAAGAAAAATCGAACAGGATATGAAATAGTTATAGATGATTGATTAAGTATGGTTATTTATCAAAAATGATTTTTTCATTGGATTAATAGGTTAAGTACTTTTATATTAACTGTAATGTGAATTAGCGTTATTTTATAAATTCATATCCATTGCAAGTTATATCTTTATCATATTTCTTAAATAAAAGTTATTATCAATAGCCTATATAGCTTAATCGAGGATCTTGAAAAACTGAAGTAATCATATTAATCAATTTGTTGATGTCAAAATAAGAATAGTTTGTGTGATGGACCAATTCGATTTTGAACTCATTAAATTGTTTGTCTAGCTTATGTAGTTTAATTTTGTTTTTTATCTCATTACTAATTGAACAACGTAATACTAATGCGATTCCTTTTCCTAATGCTATATTTGAAAAAAGTACAGGATAAGATCCACATTCAATTACTCGTTCTGGTTTAATATTACAGGCATTAAATAACATTTCGAAGTTTCGTTTTGATGTTGCGCATTGTTTACTACTGACCAAAAAAGTTTTGCCATCAAGATTAGCAATATTGGTAATTGTTGGGTGACTTTTATCTGTTGCTATAACGAGTTCAGATGCAAGTAGTATTTTAGTTGTATGTTTTTCGTTTGAAAAGCCAGAACCAATAATTACAATATCAAATTCATTTTTATCATAAGCATTGAGTAAACTGAGAGTATTGCCGATGGTAATATTAATATTTAATCCGAGTTCTTGCCCTAAATTAATTAAGGACGTAATGATATAAGGAGGTAGGCATTCAATTATTCCAACATTTATATTTGCATAATTTTCTTTGCTATTGGCGATATTTTTTTTGCAATCGTCCGCTAACTTTAAAATTTTGAGTGCATATTCATACAATATCAATCCTTGTTTAGTTGGAATGCATCCTCCAGTTTTTCTGTCCAACAAAAGGGTATCAAGATTGTTTTCAAGACTTTGTATTCTATGAGAAATACTCGATTGGACACGATTCAAACGCTCAGCAGCTAAGGTTATATTACCTGTTTCTACAACTGTTACGAACGCTTGAAGTTCACTTATTTTCATTTAACACCTTATGTTATAAATCAATTTGATATAGGGACTAATAGATAGTTTTTGGATTTGTGAATAATTTTCAAATAATTATATTTAAATAACAATGTTCGAATTAAGAATCATATTGTAGTCAAACTAATATGTACTGCATTTTCAGTTTAGAGCCAACACTATTACCGAATCAATTATCTAAAATTGGATATGATTAAGGCATCTATCTTTTCGATAAGGTATTCGGTTTTATTCATTGGTTTTCTTGTATTGTAATAAATATAATTTTTAGTAATAAATTCATTTAATTACTTTATAGCAAAATGGTTACACAATCAAATGACTGAACATGATTATAGATCTTCTAAACAACGCGTATCGTTTGTTAATGTTGTGTATCCAAATAGGCTATTGATAATACGGCAATTCAATATAAATACTTATTAAAAAGATAAATTAATATGATAAACAACCATACACAAGAATTTGGTAGTTCAAGACCTTATTTTGCTACAGCAGCAATTTTAATCGGCGTCGGGATGTCGGCATTAGATGGTTCAATTGTGAATATTGCATTACCTTCTATTGTTAATGTATTAGATATTGAGGTGTCATCAAGTATTTGGATTGTTAATAGTTATCAGATCGCTAGTGCTGCAACTATGCTAATTTGTGCATCATTATCTTCAAGGGTTGGAGAAAAACTTTTTTTTAAATTAGGCATGTTGTTGTTTACGCTCTCATCTTTGGGTTGTGGTCTTTCGCCCAACTTCTCAATTCTTGTTGTTATGCGAATGATGCAAGGAATAAGTTATGCAATGATGATAAGTGTTGGGTTAGGTTTGTATCGAACTATTTTACCGGCAAATATGTTAGGAACAATATTAGGATTAAATGCAATGGTCTTTGCAGTAGGTACCGCCATTGGGCCTGCATTGGGAGGCTTTATTATTTCATATTTAACTTGGCCTTGGCTCTTTTATATCAACATTCCGCTAGGTATCCTCGCTATAACACTTTCTTTTGTTTTTTTAGGCAAAGATAGCGAAAAAGGAAAAGGATTTGATTGGTTAGGCGCTATAAGCTCGGCAACTGCATTAGGGTTAACCGTAATTGCGGTTGATCAAATAGGACATTGGGATAATAAAACCCTTATATCTTGTATTTTTGTTGCGATAATTTTATTTATCATATTCATTAAAGCTCAACATCATGCAAGATATCCATTATTGCCTTTAGATATATTTCATTCGAGGATATACAGTTTTGCTGTAATTTCTTCAATTTTAATTTTTATCGCTCAAGGTATAGCATTGGTCAGTTTACCATTTATATTACAACATACTTATGGTTACTCAGTACTTGAATCCGCATTTATGTTTACTCCATGGCCTGTAGCTGTAGCCTGCTGTGCACCACTAGCTGGAATACTTTCTAATCGTTTTAATCCAACTAAAATATCTTCAATTGGTGCAGTGCTTTTTTGTTTAGGGTTAAGTTCATTAGCTTTTTTATCTGAAACTGTATCTACAATTAATATCCTATGGCGAGTCGCTGTTTGTGGAGTTGGCTACGGTCTGTTTATTCCGCCAAATAATAGAGAAATGTTTACTAATGTTAAACATAATCGAACTGTTATTGCCTCAGGAATGTTGTCTACAGCCAGAACAAGTGGCCAGTCAATTGGTGCTGCTATTGTTATGGTAATAATAATCTCATTAGAGGGTGATAAAGGAATAGATTTTAAACGATTTGTTTTTTATGCTTTTAGTTGTGCCAGTTTTATTGCCTTATTTTCATTTATTGCTAGTATTTCACGCATCCACAAAATAAAGTAATCAAACAATGAACACTATTATTTATTTCTAATCATCAGGTTAATAACAATAATACTTATTAGAGCCAATAAAAAGGCAATTAAATAATTAAAGTATTCTGCAATTGTCATTGAAATAGAGGAACCAATTATTTCAGAGAATAATAAGCTGCTCTGAAAAATAGCATAATCTGTAGCGGTTTGTTTTCCTTGCTTGGCAAAAATCATCGTGATGGTATAAATACTAACATTAATCGTTCCTATACCAATACCTAAAATAGTCATCATAATGGTAGTCGTCATAGGATTAATATAATCAGGCATATAGTAAAGTAAACACCAAAACAGAATTAGGAAAAATAATAAAGAAAAACCAAGTTTAAGCGTCTGATAAGGGTGTTTAGTTTTTAATAAATAGGCTGCAATGGCACAACCTAAAAGCATAGTTAAATAACCACCAATACCGGTATAGATACCAACATCACTCACAGAGAACCCATGATCCAGTAAAATAAATTTAGTTGTGGTTAAAATTACCGAACCAGCAAAAGGTATCATTATCGCAAGCAATAGCATATGGTAAGCATTTTTTCGTTTAAAAAAATTGTTGATTCTTGCGCGTGAATTGGATCGTGAATTGTGGCCTAAATTGGGCTCTGTCCATATAGTGAGTTGTAGAATCGATACAAAAATAATCACAACTAACAATAAGATACTATAGGTTTTTCCTAAATAATCATAACAAACGGTTACACCAGCCCCACCGATAAGCATACCAGTAATATTGCCCATCACTTGAATACTATTTATCTGGCTAATCGTATTGTTTTGCGATAAATCAGCTGCCAGTCCATCAGTTGCAATATCGAGTGTTGCAGAAACGATACAGGATAAAATAATAACTAGAAGAAGATAAGTAGTAGTTTCTGATGTAAAAGGGGTGAAGGCGATGATGGTTATAAGTATTGCTAATAAACATTGCATTGGCAGTAACCAGCTTTTCCGATAGCCAATTTTATCTATCCAGTGATTTTCAACTATTGGCGCCCATAAAAATTTAACGACCCATGGTAAACCAGCTAGCGGAATCATTGCTATTACAGCTAATGAAACACCTGAATCACGTAAGAGGATAGGGTAGGCGTCAAAAGCTAATCCGACGGGAATTCCTTGTATAATATAGAGCTGTGCAATAATAAATAAAAAATAGTTTTTTTGTTTATCTGCGGAGATGGTTTTATATTCCATGAGGTGTTTTATAAGCTTCTATAAATAAATATATTATAGATTCTATGCTCCAAAGAGTATTAGCTGATAAATGGTAGCTTTATTTTGTTGTAAACGCAAATGATATTTGTTATCGTTTATTTGTTTGGAGGATATATGCATTTGGATAAATTACCCAATAATAAAAAAAACAGTTCATTCATTGAGTTACAACATGGTTTAGCGGTATGTGTGAATAGTGCCGATGATCTAAATGCCATCGATATCAGTAAAGCATTTCCTAGTAGTGATAAATGTTTATGTTTTAATTGTCAGTTACAAGGTAAGTTGAGTTTGCAAGTTAAAGATAGGAAACTTGTTACCCATAAAGGGGATTTGACTTTCGGCTTTGCTGATGGCGAGACTTTTCATCTACAACACTCTAAAGATTTTTGTAACATTGAAGTTATGATAATGCCTGAATTATTGGATGTTTTACTCGGCGAAATGGATTTTCAATTTTCTAATTTGGATAAGAAAGTGAATTTTTTCCTGCATCATCATCCTATTCATCAAAATAGCAATGTATTATCTTGTGCTCGCGAGCTATTCTACTTGATGCAAAACACGGACCAATCAAATCGATTATTAGTCTATGCCCATGTATTAAAATACTTAAATTGGTACTTCAAGTCTTTTGATAATCATTTAGGGCGTCAAGAATTTACCCAATGGGAGTATAAACAATTTAATGATGCACGTGACTATTTAATCAGTGATTTAACCAATCCACCAACCATTGATTGGTTAGCCAAGCAGGTTGGTCTTAATCATAGCAAGTTAAAAAAAGGATTTAAGCAGATTTTTGGTAAAAGTATTTATGCCTATTATTTGACGGAAAGAATGAATAAAGCTAAACAATTATTAATCGAAAATAGTGTTACTGAAACAGCTATTATGCTGGGATATAGTAATATTAGTCATTTCAGTTCAGCATTTAGGAAACAGTTTGGTGTGTTACCTAAAGAGATGCGCCGCCAGCATTCATATAATAATGTTAAATAGTGGCAGCACAGATCAAAGTTACTAATATTATGTTGTTACATAAAACATGTTAATAGTTATAAATGAAACCAACGCCGATTGTTCTCCCTCTGCCTGGTGATCCAATGGTTGCATCTGGACCATCATGAGACAGCGCCGGAATATGATATCCCCATAAATCATAAGATTTATTTAATAGATTATCACCCCATACATAAAATTCAGCATTTTCAGTTTTAACGGCAATTCGAGCATCAAGTTTGTTATAAGCTTTTAAGCCAAATTTATTTTGCACATCAGCTTGGCGAGAACCAATATAGCGATCGGTTATTTGCGTTTCCAATGAAATTCCTGAAGCTAAATTAAGCGGTATAGAGTGCAAAATGGTTAAATTAGCATTCCAATGCGATGTATCCGGTACTTGGTTATGTTTTTTCACATGAGCTAAACTTTGGCTTGGAGTGCCGACGATTTTAGCATTGGTGTAACCTATGCCGCCGGTAAAGTCCAAGTTTCCAGGCGCTTTCCAAAAACCATCTAGCTCTACACCATAACTTCGGATATCATAATTTTCAACCACAGAGACAAATGTTGCTGGATTATAAGCCATTAAATGTTCACGTTTAGTATCGTTATAAAATAATGCCGTATTTAATCCTACAGTATTATTTTCAGTCTTTAATCCAATTTCATAAGTGTTTACATAAGCTGATTTATAGGCTTGGTCTGAATAACCCAATGTGGCAAAATCGGTCCCTTCATCATTAAAACCACCAGTTTTATATCCTCGTGAATAAAGACCATACAAGGTTGCATAATCATTAAGTAAAAAGTTCAAACCTAGTCGGCCAGTGGTAAAATTATCGGTTATTTTTTGCTTATCAAAAGCCAAGGTTGGTTTATTTTTATTATTTTCAGCATAAATTGAGTTAGCTAGCCATTTTGCATGATAATTCTTCTTTTCGTAAGATTGACGAAGACCGGCTGTTAATTTGAGTTTTTCTGTAACAGGGTAGGTGACTTCACCGAACACACCGACATTATCTGTTTCAAATTGTCTTCTAATGTTAGCATTCAATGCATTACTTGGATAAAACACATCCATAACATCATAAGTATTTCTATGACGATCATTGGTATAGTAGTTTATACCTGCTACCCAAAATATTGGTGCTTCAGGTTTAGATGAAACTCTAAATTCTTGATTGAAAAGATTTTCTTTGGTTAAATAAGACCAATTAGATGGTGGTGACATACCGCTCAAATGGTGGTACAACCTACCTTCATAAATTGGTGATCTTTTGTCATTTTTACTATACGAATAACCGGTAATAGAACTCAATAAGCTATTATCCAACTCATGTTCCACTTTAAAATTGAAACGATAAATATTTTTATCATTCTTATCGCTGCTATTAGGAATGTTAATTTTTGGATGGTGACCGTATGGACGCATCATATACATATCGTCCATACCCATAGCCTCTTCTATTTCGGTAATAAATGAGATAGATGTGAGTTCGGAAGCTTCCCATAATAATGTACCTCGAGCGATTTTATTTCTAAGAATACTCACCGGTTTATGGTCATTAACATTTTCTAGAATGCTATCTGCTTCATCATAACGGACAGCAAAACGGCCACTTAACTGCTCGGTTAAAGGACCACTGATGACACCTTCCGTTAATATTTGATGGTCTTGTCCAAATTCGGTTCTAAAAGCTGATTCAAAATAGCGAGTTGGTTTTTTCGAAATAACGTTGATTGCACCTGCCTCGCTATTTCGGCCAAATAATGTACCTTGAGGGCCTTTTAGTACTTCGACACGCTGAACATCAAGTAAATTTAAGGTCGTATTACTTTTTGATTGAGGCATCCCATCGACATTAATACTAACCGAGCTGTCATCGCCACTCATAGGTAATACAGAACCGACACCACGCATTCGAATAGATTTCGCTGCTCCCATATTACTAATTACTTGTACGCCAACGGTATCGTTTAAAGCTTTTTCTAAAGTTGTTTCCCGTCGGTCAACTAGTTTTTTATCGTCAACAATATTGACCGTAAATGGAATATCCTTGGCAGACTCTTTTACATGCCTAGCAGTAACGATTAATTGTTCTACTTGATCACTATCGTCTTTTTTTTCAACTGTATCTGCCATTGTGTTGAACGATAAACAGAAAATACCGGCCATTAACCACGGTGAATTAATAATGCTTTTGTTAGAATAAAGTAAAGCTTTATTCGTTATTTTATTGGTGAAAACTAATTTGTATCTCATACTTTTTTCCTAAATTCAGCCATAACCCAAATAACCAATAGGGGTATATTTTTGCTTCATTAATAAATTGATTATTTAACGTGCTACTTAGTTAGCAGCATTGATATGTTTAAATAAGAATAATTATCATTTATAATGTAAATGTTTTGCTAGGAAAGGACTCCCCATATTGGGCAAAAATAACCGAATCAGGTCTGTTTTTTGCTAATTTCACTGTTTTTTTATTTAATTAATTGATTTATATATGAAATATTTTGCTGCTATTTTCTGAAATTTTGTGCTTATAAGCATGATATTGCGAAATGTTAGGTTGAATAATCGCATCATTTGAAACTATCATTTAAATAACAAAAAATTATCTCTCATATCTAATATTCTTAACTTTGTCACTATATGTTATTTAGCATTTATATCGTTATTCTAAATTAGTTGTTAATCATTCTCTGTTACAAGGTGATTCTTATAAATTATTTAGTATCTATAGCTATATTTGATTACTGACCTCTGATATGCCAGCCTCATGATAAACGTCTTGCATCAACTGATTTAAATATGGCTATGAAATATGTAAATAAGTGATCAAAATCAAAATATTTAATATTTCAATTAATAATCTAAATTTGCACAAAAAAACATCTTATTAACCTTTGGTAATAAAGGTTAAGCATATTGTTTAAAAAATGGCTCAATACAAATGTTATTTTCCTTAATTCATTTAATATCAATAAATTAAATGAATTTCTCATGATGAAAAAACAAATGTTTGATAGGTTTGACAATAAGTTTGCAATATGATAAAAGATCACCGTTGATAATGATTATCAATATCATTTATAATCAATTTTATCTATATAAGGATAAATAGCATTCTGTTTAAAAAGTAAAAAATAGCTGTTTAACAGAATGTTATTTCATAAAAAACGACAAATAAAAACATTGAGGATGATGTTTTTGGGACGTCGGTAACAATTCAGAATTGTCTAACATATTTCAGCGAGAGTTTCACACTTATTTTCGACTGATTGGAATATACGGTTGTTTTGTTTTACTCAATAAAACGAACACACTAACAAACCAAAAATCGGAATTTTGGGTTTGGTACCAGCTGGTCATTAATATGCAGCAATATGTGAATAACATTGTAACAGGGTTTGTATATGAAAAGTTTGAAGTCTAAATTAAGTTTATTTAGTTTGTGCATGATTAGTGGCTACAGTGCAGTTAGTATGGCAAATGAGACTAGTAATAAAAAAGAAACACAACAACCTGATGATATAATCATTGTCGTCGGCGAAAGAGTTGACCGCAGCGAGGTTGAAACCGGTTCAAGTGTTAACATTATTACCAATAAAGAACTAGAGCGTCGTCCAGATCTGTACTCTTTAAATCAGGTATTAAAGGAAACACCTAATATCATAGATACAGGACTGGGAAACGAATTACCCACAATCCGCGGTATTGAAGGTTCGAACTCGCCTGGTTCTATGGCATTCTTTACCGGTGCGCGCCCTCGCTTTAACGTTTCAATCGATGGCCGTACCTCAAACTATAACGAATTGGCTTACGGTAATAAATCATTATGGGATATGAAGCAGATTGAAGTGTATCGCGGTCCGCAAAGCTATGCGCAGGGGCGTAATGCTATTGCCGGATCGGTGGTTATGCAAAGTAACGACCCAGTCAATGAATACGAAAGTGCAGTAAAGTTTGATTACGGTAATCAAAACCGTCGCCAGTACGCAGCGATGCTTTCCGGGCCTGTAGTTAAAGATGAATTATTATTACGCCTGAGTATGGATCGACAAGAGCGACAGTCATCTGAACATCTTGCTGATTATTATCCGGCAGGTAACTCGCGTAAATTTGAAGCAACTACAGTGAGAGCAAAGCTTTATTGGTTACCATCAACACTCCCCGATTTTTATAGTCGCTATACGTTTTCCCATATTGACTCACGAGCGCCACAGGGCGAGTTCAAGCCACGTAATAAGTCTGAAACTTACCGGGCAGTATTTCAAGTACGGTCAGCGAGTAATATTTGGGATATTGGTTATCAAATAAATGATGCTTTAGAATTTGAAAATAAAGTTATTTATTCAAACTATATTCAGGATCGTTATGCGCTTTCATCCGGAGGGCCAGCTCGGGTTGAAGGTCATGAAGTTCAGGTTGAGCCAATATTGAGATTCAATTCTGGAGATTATCGCGGTTTAGTCGGTTTGTTTTATTACAACTCACCTCAAGATGAATCGGTACTATTACTTAAGAAAAACAATTATCACGATAAAACTGAAACTAAAGCGATATATGGCGAAGTAACGTTTAACCCTCTAGCATATATTGAAGTAAATATGTCTGCTCGCTATGAACAAGAGGATCATAAACGTAACGGAGGAAAACTCTTTGTTGTGAACTACAAAAGTAAAGAAAAGGAATTCCTGCCTAAACTTGACGTAGCCTATCTTTTTAACGACGCTCATCGCATAGGTGTCAAGGTAGCACGCGGTTATAACCCAGGAGGTGCCGGAATCTCATTTATTCCACCTTTTGCAACATATGAATACGATACTGAATATGTGTGGAGTTATGAGTTGTATCATCGTTGGATTTCACCAAACAAGCGACTAAAACTTAGTACCAATCTATTTTATAATGACTATAAAAATTTACAGCTTCCTTATTATAATATTTTTGGTAGCCCAGTAATTGATAATGCCGATAAAGCAGTGACTTATGGTGTAGAGTTTAATCTTAATTGGCAAGCAACAAATGATTTAAATCTTTTTGCAGGCGTAGGGTTGCTGAAAACTAAAATTAAAGAATTTTCAGGGAATCCAAATTATAAAAATAATAAACTCAGCCGTTCTCCCGGTTATACATTCAATATAGGTAGTTATTATACATTGCCTGCGGGCTTTGAAATTGGAGCTAACTTAAATTACACCGACTCTTATTACTCATCCGTATCGAATAGTAAAGATTCAAAAACTAACGGATACTCACAGGCAAACGCGTATATAACCTATAACTTCAAACATGGCAATATAAAGCTCTATACCGAAAATGCATTTAACTCTGATAAAAAAACTAAAATTATTGATGGTGGGTATACAACTTATCAACAGCCTCGTATGGTGGGGATTTCTACTGAGCTGAAATTTTAACACTGATAGTCACTATATTACTATCAGTGTGATTTAAGGTTAAATTATATGAACAACTCAAATAATACTGGATTTCTCCTGTATTGATATAACTGACTAGATTCTATTAATGGAACCGTTATGCCTACTTTGCCAGTATAGTTCGCTTAGCAAAGCAAAAAACTTAATCAAAGAAAAAATTTTCAGTAGTAAAAAGATTAGCCTGTTGCAAGTGTAGGCGAAGACATTCGAGATTGATGTGTTATGTTTGGATGCAATAACCTAGAGATTATATCTTATTGCATGATAAATATGGACTAAGGAGACACTTAATTATGAATCACACGGATATATTTCTGCCAGTAAAGAATAAAGTATCTCATTCTATATTTTTGGCATCAATTGCACAGGTGCTTAAACTGAGTATTTGGCTAATGTTGATCTGGGTTTTACACCAATTGATGTTGGATACCAGCGTCTTCCCGGGATTGCCGATTGTCTCTCTACTTGTTCTGAGTATTCTTTTTTATACGCTGAGAACTTATGCTCATGATAAGTCTCACTATGCGGCATTTGAACTAGAAAAAATATTACGAACTAGGCTTATCAAAAAGATCAATCAATTACCTATTGAAACGGTTAGAAACATGGGCAACGGGAATCTTGTTAAAACATTAATCGATGATATTAAAGAATTACATGCCTTTGTGGCTGATGCTCCGCCCTTAAAAGCCGAGGCATTCGTTACGCCAATTTTTACCTTGCTGGTTTTATTTATCTTTAATTGGGTCTTTGCAAGCATTGTATTTGCCATCACTTTAGTTACTTTTCTACTGCTGAGTTTTATCATGAAAAAAGCTAAGCTTTTAAAGGAAAGCTATAATAATGCAACTATTCAAATCAACAGTAAAATCATTGAATATATTCAGGGAATGAGTGCGGTAAGAACATTTGATGCCGGGGAGGGAGCATTCGGTCAATATCAAAAAGCACTGGAAAACTATAGCCAGGTGGTCTTTCATTGGTTGCAATCTATGCGATTGTCTACAAAAATTGCTCGCAGCCTTTTCTCCGCTATGCCGATGAGTATCATATTAGTTGTTGGATTGAGTTTAGCCCAACTAAATGACCAAATCTCATTTATCACGACGTTCTGTTTTTTATTGCTGGCGATCGGTATTGCAGAAAGTGTTCATCCAGTGATGAGTCTATTTCAGATATTACAAAAGTCAAAGGCAGCAATAGAAAGGATATTTGAAGTTGAAAATCTACCAATTTTAGAGGCGCCTTCCAACCCGCTATTACCTGATAATAATGAGATAATTTTCAAAAACGTTGGGTTTTGTTACCAGAATTCTGACACTGTTTTATCCAATATCAATATTAAAATTCCTGAAAATTCATTTACTGCTCTTATTGGTACATCTGGTTCTGGCAAGACGACGCTAACCAATCTCATTCCACGCTTTCTTGATGCAACCTCTGGAACGATAACTTTAGGTGGAGTTAATATAAAAGAGATTGAATACGCTGAACTTATGTCGAGAATCTCATTTGTTTTTCAGGATAACTTTTTATTCTCATGCTCGATCGCAGATAACATACGCTATGGGTTAGAGGATATCTCTGATGAAGATGTTATTGAAGCCGCCAAAAAAGCGGAAATTCACGACTTCATTTTGACACTTCCTCAACAGTATAACACTCTGGCAGGAGAAAGAGGGCAGCTATTATCCGGTGGTCAAAAACAGAGGATCACCATTGCCCGAGTTTTTTTACAAAATCGACCGATCGTTATTTTAGATGAACCGACGGCTTTTTCTGATGCCCGAAATGAGGCCTTGTTGTTAAAAGCCTTTAACCGTTTAATTGATAAAAATAAAACTGTCATTATGGTAACCCACCGCTTATCGACGATTGTCAATGCTGACCAAATAATATTATTGGATAAAGGAATGATTAAAATTCATGGGACACATAATGATTTAATCGAAAATTCAAGTGATTATAAATTGTTATGGCAAGAGTATAACAAAGCAAAAGATTGGTCGATTCCAGTCAATAATTTGGCTGATGGAGAAAAGTGATGAAAGAGTATATTAATACAGACACACGCACAACAAAATCATTGCTGAAAACGTATATTGGCTTAATCAATGCGGCTGGAAAGCAAAAAAAAATATTGATCCGCAGTCTGATTTATACTGTGATCTCCTCTTGTCTGTTTGGCGTTTCGTTGGTTTTACTATATCCCTTATTTGCAGCGCTAGAAACCAAAAATGTTACTGCAACAGTTACTCATTTAATTATTGTCGTTGTTCTATTAATGGGTAGTTTTATTTTTAAGGTGCTTTGTGAACGCTATGATGCGGATGGTTATTCGACATTGGCAGTTACCGAGCTAAGGGAAAAATTAGGTAACAAGCTAAGACATATTTCCTTAGATTATTTAAGTCAGTTTAGATCTGGGGAAATAAATTACCTTATGATGCAAAGTGTCAATGAAGCGGCAGTATTTACATTTATGCTACTCAATATCATCATTACCGGCGTGGTTATACCTCTATCAGCTGCAATAGCCTTGTTATTTTACAGTTGGCAACTTTCTTTGATGATGCTTTTGGTCTTTCCAATGGCAATTCCACTCTACCTGTGGCGTAGGAAGGCCTATCGCAGAGGTTTTAGCATTCTGGCAGAAGCCAATGCCAAATTAAAAGGGGAAGCTGTCGAGTTTGTACAAGGACTTGATGTATTAAAATCGACAGGCCAAACCAAAGAGAAGATGACAGAATTTATTAAGGTAACAACAGATGTGGCAAATATACTGCGTATTGGCACGAAAAAAGGCGAAAAACCTAACTTAATTATCACCATTGTAATTCAAGTTGGTTTGATCCTTATCATCTCGTTAGGTGCGTATTTGGTGAATGCTGGAAACATTTCCTATCTCTTACTAGCCAGCGTGTTATTAATCGTTGCTCGTTCCACGGATGTATTAAACTATTTTGTACAAATGTCATCGATGCTTGAATCATTGGTTATAGGGTATGAAAAATTGCAGGAACTGTTGAATGCACCATCATTACCTGAAAAAAAGGCAGAGATTATGCCTGATCACTATAATATTGAATTTGAACGAGTTAACTTTTCGTACCGAGGGCAGGACAAATATGTGCTTAAAGATATATCCCTTCAGATCCCAGAAAAAGCATTAACTGCTTTGGTTGGTGCCAGTGGTTGCGGTAAGACTACAATAACCAAGCTTATTCTTCGGTTTGCTGATGTTAAGTCAGGCAGTATTAAAATCGGTGGTATTGATATTCGAGATATGTCTCAGAGTCAGTTAATGAGCCTAGTCTCTGTAGTATTTCAGGATGTTTATTTGTTTCAAGACACCATAATTAATAATATTAGAATGGCAAAATTATCCGCTAGTGACGAGGAGGTCATCGAAGTTTGTAAACAGGCAAATTGCCACGAATTTATCCAGAATTTCCGCGACGGTTATCAAACACAACTGAATGATATTGGCAAAAGTCTCTCTGGTGGGGAAAGGCAACGTATCTCTATTGCCAGAGCTATTTTGAAAAATGCCCCTATTCTTATCCTCGATGAGCCAACTGCCGCACTCGATACTGAGAATGAACTGGCAGTGCAAAAGGTGATTAATAAGTTAGTACAAGGAAAAACGGTATTAGTTATCGCCCATCGAATTTCAACTATAATCGGAGCTAAGCAAATTGTGGTTATTGATAAAGGCGAAATAGTGGAAAGTGGTACTCACCAGCAGTTATTGCAACATAATGGGATTTATAAGGAGTTTTGGCATCTTCAGCAAAATTAAACTCATCTGTGGCATTAATGTGCTGTTACCCATAGCGAGTTACGAAGTGTAAACAGTCTGGAGCTCATAAAACGGTACATAACCGGTAAGTTGTTATGGGGAGCATGTTGGGGCATGGTCAGTAAGTACAACAATCATATTGTACATACTCTCTTCATTGCTCACCAACTCAGGTACCCGAAACGTCCCTAAGTGAGCCTTTAGAGAAATATCAACGGAATATTGTTACCCTTTTAGTATCTATATTAAAGTGTTTAAATAGGATTTTTTTCTTTTTCGATTAGTGCGTAAAGTACATGCTTAATCTGCTCACCAGGATTGCTAGCATTTTGTAAGATGAGTCCCTCCGTGAGGGCTATAAATATTTGAGCCAAAGATTCATTGGGTAAAGAGGGTTGTACTCCTTCTGATTTGAAAACAGAACATATGATTTCACCTAGCGATTCATTGTTTTCTCGTTGCAGTTGGTCGTAGTACTGTTTGAAGTTTTGATCTCTGCTAGCAATAAGCTGCATTTCTATGTCTAAAATAACACAAATAGTATTGTTTTTTATTTGATCAACATAGCTGTTTAATCCATTTATCGAGATGGTGTTATGTTCATTATTAATAGCAAGCGCTGATTTTAAGTTGAATCTTTCTTCTGATTTAAGTTTGTCTGTGAGTTGTAGTAACAAATCGTATTTATTTTTAAAATTTGAGAAGAAAGCACCTTTTGAGAAACCAGCTCCTTCACTTATCGAGTTGATACTTGTTTTGTCAAAACCAAATTTCATAATTTGTTCTATTGCAGCTGCAAATAACATTTCTTTGGTTTCTTGCTGTTGTTGTGTTCTCGTTTTCCTTTGCATGCTTTATGTACTTAGTTACTTCACAGATTCCAAATATTTACGTATTTTAAAAAACGTTTAAAAAACGATAAATTTATGACTAAAAAATATTGCCAATTATAAAAGTTGAGAATAACATATGTTTGTTGAAATACCAAAAGGTATCTGAATACCGATTGGTATTTTATGCCAAAATAGAGCTATTTAATGGAGGATTTTAGCAATGAACGTAGTGTTTGTAACAGGTGCAACAGGATTATTAGGCAGTAGTATTGTAAGAATTTTGATTGATCGCAACATTAAAGTAAAAGTGTTGGCAAGGTCGGTAGAAAAAGCTAAAAAGCAATTTCATAGTCCTTTGGTTGAGATAATTGAGGGCGATATATTAAATATAAAAGGCTTCAGTTCGCATTTAAAAGGATGTGATGCATTATTTCATTGTGCGGCTTTTTTTAGAGATAATTATAAAGGTGGTAAGCATTGGGATGAACTTATTAATACGAACGTAAAGGGTACAGAACAAATATTAAAAGCGGCCTATGCAGCAGGAATCCGTAAGGCAGTATATACCTCATCCATTGCAACTTTATGTGGTAAAAAAGGGGAATTAATTAATGAAACCATGCGACGCCCTATAGAAGGTAGTGATAATTATTATAAAAGCAAAATTTTAGCAGAAGAAAAAGTTAAAGAGTTTTTAAGTAATCATCCTGATATGTTTATAACCATTGTATTACCTGGTTGGATGTACGGTCCTTTTGATATGGGGCCAACTTCATCTGGGCAATTAGTATTAGATTATGTTGCTGGAAAAATGCCAGGTATATTACCTGCAAGTTTTTCAGTCGTTGATGCTAGGGATGTTGCAGAACATCATATTGCTTCTTTAGAAAAAGGTAGAAGTGGTGAAAAGTACCTTGCAGCAGGGCGTTATATGGAAATGAAGGATATTTTTAAATTACTTGAAAAAAGCACTGGTGTAAAAATGCCAACTAAGCGGATCCCTTTATGGTTATTAAAGGGTATTGCAATGGGGCAGGAAATTTATCACGTATTTACACGTAAACCTATTTTATTAAGTTATTCGTCCGTGAAGTTGATCGGAAATGAATACAAGCGCACACATTTTAGTCATGAAAAGAGCGCAAAGGAATTAGGCTGTAAATTTAGACCGTTAGATGAAACGTTTAAAGATGTTGTCACTTGGTACAAAGAAAATAATTACATTTCCTAATAATCATTAGGTACCGTTATGACGGATATCATTTCAGGTGGCTTAATTCATCAAACAATTTAGATACCGATGATATATTAACCTGCAGCGAGCTGATGAAGCTTGCTGAAAGAAAATGCTATATTTTGAAGTCATTACGCATTTAAAAAAGGTGGTTATGTAGCTCTTTGTTTGCCAAACGGTAAAGAAATTGTGAGTTTTTATATTGCTTCGTTGGGCGATGAGTTTATTCCTGTATTACTTAATCATAAGTTGATGGAACGTGAGTTGGTTAAGTATTTCTATTATTGGTCACTGATAGTGCTACATTTGATGCACGTCAGAAGGTTATAAAGAATAGAAAACCTCCGCCACTAGCCAAAAATATGATGATGGATTATGGTATAAAGGTGGTGGAAACCAGATTTTCTTTTCTCCAGAAGCAAATAAAGTATTTGCCTGAAAAGTATCAGTATAGTTGTATGTAGGTATAGATGAACACTTACTAAATGAAAGGGTATTAGTTGATCTTAGTGGCAAAAAAATATAAGTTAACACTATCTATAAGAATAAACCATGAGTAAAAAAATAGAGTTATTATTAAATCCTTACCGTCAATTAGAAGCATGGTATTTATATTATTTGTATTCTTTAGAGTATGGTGAACGCTGTTTGTCGGCCTTGCAGGCGGTTCATGACAAAATGATAGAGTATGATAGGTTAAATAAAAAACACTATGCCTTTACCTTACAAAAGAGAGCCCTTTATAAATTTTGGATGGATATCCCTATAACCCAATTTATTGATCCCTATTTATCCAACCTCAAAGAAAAGGTACTGTTTAAACGTAAATATCCTAATCAACCAGTAAACTTCATTTCTGGGTTAAGTGATACTTTCATGAGATTTAAAGATGAAAGCCAACATTTTTTTGATGAAGCACAGCCTCAAGGAATAGACCCTGATGCGGTTGGGGAAATTAACGATCTATTAGAAAAGGCTAATACATTAGATAATCGTATTAAACAATTAAGAAGTGATAGAGGTGGCGACCCTGTATTATCTGTTGTTAGAGATTTATTTGATCATAAGGTGCGAGATTATTGGGATGTATTTGTTGCAAAAGATGCCAATAACTCTTTGACCCAATCTTGTTTAATTGAACCAGAAGTTTATCCCAATTATTTAATTCATTGGGCAGAAACCTACCCTACTGGTAGACCTATCACTCATACAGGGGTATGGATGCCTGAACACAACTATATGCCTATGTTTTACTACGATGAGCCTTTAGATGAACTATTAGAAATAGACTATCCGCAAGAAAAAATTATTCTTGGTCCAAAAGAGTATGGTTTAAAACCGACGTTTAACTATAAAACAGAAACTAGTACAAGCCAAGGGAATATGAGAAGCCCTACTATTTGGACCTTTATAGAAGAAATCCCTCCTAATACAGAAGGTATTCCTAATAATCCATTAAGGCTAGAGCACTTGCGTATTCCTCAGCCACAGCAGGATTCATTAATAACTTTGTTGGGTGGCGAAGAAGCATCAGAAAGTGGACTATGGCATTGCCCTAATATGGACAATAACCTATCGGCAAAGCAATATTTTAAGCGTGGCGATATTTTACCAAAAGGCTTCAATAGGATACATGAAGCTTATGTTTGGCATTATCGTCCAGAACAAAATTATAATTGCTCTGAAACCTATCAGGATGTTGTCGAACGGTATAAAAAATTCTATTTCCAATTTAAACAACAGGTTAAATGATAGAGTTGTTTTTTATGAGTGCAATTCCTTAGAAGAGCTACTGGAAGTGAATTACGTTTAGGTTTGCTTCTTTGAGGTAGATATCAGGATATTATCCTAATGAAACACGGTTACATTTACCCTCAAGGGGATACCGGTAATGCCATGCTTTGTTACCGATAGGGGAGATATATAAGGATAAACCTTGAATACCTTTCTTTTGCTTGAGGTTTACTGTTTCGTACCATTGTATCAGACAAAGCCATAGACAATTTCCCCAAACAACAAAACAGAAAAAAGAGTTCAATTATTAAGAGATAAAACTAAAAAATAGTCAAAAATGCAATGTAGCGTTTGTTTATTTCTGTACTATTTAGGCGTGGACTTATAGTACTGATTTATGTCATTGTAAGGATATAGTAACGGCGATTATTAACTGATTTTAAAAGAGAAAAATTCGCAAATTATTTGATTATAAAAGACTAGACATCGTAAATTGGAGCGGGAAACGAGACTCGAATTAAACATATAACCTGCTGTAATTACATAATATTTTTTGCGCTATAAAATTTGATGTACTGAAAAATGTACTCAATTTTTAACACTGTGAAATAGTAACAGATACAGCTTAAAAAACAAGACAAACCGTGATTAAGATATTTTTAGATATCTCTTTAACACAAGAACACAAGGTACAGTTAATGATTACGTTGCATAATATTGTATGATCAACATGAGTTGATATTATACCGATAAAAAAATAGCACGTTTTGCCTAAATTAAATGGACGAATCACTTATTCAAAGATAATATACTGTTTCAAAATGTTAAATAGGGAATGTGTCTTTTAGGTTGAAGCATGGATAATTCATTTAAAAGAAAGACATTATGGCTAAGTTCGTTGGCCTTATTATCTCTAACGTTAATGGCCGATCCTGCTTTAACTTCTCAAGAAATTAGTGATAAACAACTAATCCATCAACAAGAACGACAGAAAGCATTACAAGAAACGTTAACACCAGAAGCCCCCGATATTCGTTTATTACCCGTAAGATCTAAAACAGGTTCTATTACCTTTCCAGAAGAGTCACTTTGTTTTAACATTTCACAGGTTGAATTGTTAGAACGGGATAAATTACCTTGGTATATCCCATTACAAACACTCGCTGATCAAGCCCAAGTGCACTGTTTAGGTTCTGAAGGCATCAATGTCTTGATGACTGAATTACAAAATCGCTTAATTAACTACGGCTATATCACAACTCGCGTGGTTGCACCAGAACAAGATATTACCAGTAGCAAATTAATAGACGTAAATGACTTAATGAATAACTTTAAAAGTGGTGTAAATAAAAAAGACTATTCTTATCTGAATTTACTAGAAAATTCGCCTATTGCTACCGACAAAGATATTTCTAAAACATTTATGTATCATATAAATAATGGTAATTTACCATCACAGTACTATTATATTCTTGGGCATGGAAACTCGGATATACTAGCAGGTTATAATGGAAGTGGAGCACCGATACGCTATCTAAAAACATCTATGCAGCTTTTAAAGTCAGATGTACAAAGTAAAGGATATAATACTGATAAAACGATTATTTTTTTAGCATGTCATTTAGGCAATGGTGTAAGCTCATTTGCAGAACTTTTTAGTCAACTACCTGATGTTGGTACTGTCTATGCCTTTACTGGGTTTGGATGGTTCGGTGGTACACGCCCATTTTGGACGGCAGCGGGTTATAATGTATCTTACAAAGAAACCGATGCGAGCGGAAAAGTTATAAATACTACTATATCGGTATATTCTAAGGCAGTAAAAGGATATTGGAGAATATTTAATAGCGCAACAGCGGTAATAAAAAGCTAATGTATGAGGGAGTAAAAATGGCAAGATTGCTAATATTTCGTCTTTTAATAGTATATATAGCTACTGTACCAACAACTTATGCAGAATATCAACAGATAGTGAAGGAAATACCAATGACCCAAGCAAATACAAAATATTGGACGATAGCTTATGCAATGAAGTTGGTAAAAGAGTCAGCTAATATTTCTTACGGAATAGAGAAACCAGATGCCATCGCTGATCTGGTTGCCCAAAAAAATAAAGGCGATCCTAATGCTCTTTTCGCTTATGCGTATCTATTGCAGTATTACAATACTGCATATGAAAGTTTTCATCTGTCTTATGATGAAGCACATAAAGAGGCTTTTGATATTTTTTGGAAACTGTCAGAACAAGGACACCCGCAATCTTGTGATGAAATCTTGAATTATCGTTTTATTGATATAAAAATCTATAAAAAAATAACCGATCAGCAATTAATCAATAAACAGCTAAATTGTACTGAAGTCGCAATAAAAAATAATTTGGAAAATTATAATAGATATGCAGATATATTGTTATTTGAAGAAAATGCGGATAATGCTTATTCATTTCTAATCACAGAGAGCAAAAATCAAAAAAATTTAGATGCAATGCAGCAAGCGGCTAACTTATATGAAAAATGTGCAAAAGAGACTGGAATTACCTACTGTATAGCTCGTACAGCCGAGTTTTATTATGATGGTATTGGCGTAGAGCAGGATAACATCAAGGCTGCCGCATGGGTAAAGTTAGTGACAGATAGAGAAAATAAAGGCGTTTTTAAAACAATAGATTATGCATATAAAATAAATGATAAATTAAGTCATAATGAGCAAATACAACAATCAGAAGAGTTTCAAAAACTCTATTTAGAACTTCAAAAAATACATAAACGTTTTTAAAATTTCAGACAAACTAAGTAAAGCTACTAAAAAGGAATAAAATAGAAATGGTACTTAAAAAAAACATTTCTATTTAAATGTTTTTCCTAGTCACCCAGTAACCCCACCATTTTTAGTATCAAATATCCAAAATTTAAGATAGGGTCAACAGGTAATTTAAACGTACCGTATCTATGGATTGTTTATACATTCTTGTGCTTTTTGTTGTCCTTGTTGTTCCCACTTATCCAATAAGTCAGCCCATTCCTGCATCATTTTACGCCGTTGACTGACATATTTAGCATGATTATAAGCTCGCTTTACTTCATTCTTTTCTTGATGTGATAACTGTGTTTCAATCCAGTTATCGTTATAATCCATATCATATAAAGCGGTTGAAATGGTGCCTCTTATGCCATGAGAAGTTAGTTTTTTGTGATAACCAATGCGTTTTAACGCCATATTTAATGTGCCGTCAGAGATTGGTTGATCCAGCTTTATTCGTCCACACAATAAATAAGGTTGATGCTGTGAAGCCATTGCAAGTAGCTCTTTGACAATAGCTACGGCTTGATTGGAGAGCGGAATAATATAATCAGGAACATTTTTCCCCTCTCTTACCAAACGCTTAAATTGCTTAATTTCCCCGGCTGGGATGAGCCATATTTTTTTATCCAGATCAAATTGATGAGGCTTTGCAAAACGAACCTAACCCGGCCTAACGCATGTCAACAATAACAATTTAAGTCCTAATTTAGTTTGAATATCACCGGGGTAATTTGCCAATGCAACTAATAATTGAGGAATATCTTCCTTTTCTAAATGTGGATTATTCTGTGCTGGCGGTTTAGGTGACGCAAGATAGCTCATATCAAGCGCAGGATTAACATCAATTAAGCCCTCAAACACAGCATGACGAAATATCTGCGTCAACCATGAGCGAACTTTTTCAGCAATAGATAACTTACCTCGTTTTTCAATTTTACGAATAATTGAAAGTACATCAGCCCTTATTATTTGTTCGATTGGAATAAAGCCAATAATAGGTAAAATATCTTTTTCTAAATAACGATCTATTTGAGTGCGAGTAGAGCCTTTTTTATGGGGTTCATCAGGCCCCAACCTTTTATAATTTAACTCTTTCCATTGGGGAACAAACATTTTAAAGGTCAATGACGCCCTATCTTCTGATTGTTGGGCTTGACTTGTACGACGATGCAGTAACCGAGGGTCTTCACCTTTGGCGATGACGGAACGATATTCATCCCGTTTGATTCTGGCATCTTTAAGTGATAGTTCCGGATATTGACCTAACGAAATGCGAGCTTGTTTGCCCTGCCAGCTAAATCTAAAATGCCAACCTTTACTACCAGAGGGTACGACAAAAAGAGCTAAACCATCGTAATCGATAAGAGTATATGGTTTTTTTGTGGTTTAGCATTACGAATAGCCAATTCTGTTAAAGGCATAATAACACTTCCTTATAAAAATTAGATTAAAAGGCAGAATTATTATATAAAATAAGAACTTCGTTGAATAGTAAAAATGTACTAGCTCTAACTCGTGATGTACTAAAAAATGTACTAATTCTTTGTAGCTGTAGGTACATTTAGGTATATCTTAGTACACTTAAAACAGCACATAACTAATTAAAAATCATCTAGTTATACACTTTAGTACAGTTCCATATATCTTGAAATGGAGCGGGAAACGAGGTTCGAACTCGCGACCTCAACCTTGGCAAGGTTGCGCTCTACCAACTGAGCTATTCCCGCATGAGAGGTGTTTTAAATGGTGCCCGGGGCGAGACTTGAACTCGCACGGCCAAAAAGGCCGAGGGATTTTAAATCCCTTGTGTCTACCGATTTCACCACCCGGGCTCAAAACTTAGTTCTGAAAGGTAACTGCGTTTTGGATGCTGTGCATTTTACCTATCTTATCATTTCAGTCAATAAAAATTTCAAATTAATCGTTTGATTGCTCAATGTTTGACTGATTAGTCGTTAAATTAGGCTATTTTGTCTATTCTTACAAAATTATTTAGCAAACTTAATTATTAAGGCACTGCATAGATAATTTTGCCATCTTTATAAATATGTTTAATCTTCGTCTAATAAATCACTTTGCGCGATCCAAAGATATTGCAACATAGATAATAAAGTTAAGACAGTTGCAATAAGTAGGGCTGCTAGCCCTGCATATATAACCAGATCGCAAGGACGCCAAAGTAACCAAGTTAACGCTGTCATTTGGGCAATAGTTTTAATTTTGCCAATTGAAGATACCGCAACATTATTGCGTTTGCCAATTTCAGCCATCCACTCTCTTAATGCTGAAATGATGATCTCTCGAGAGACGATGATGATCGCTGGAATAGAAATCCACCATGCTTGATAATACTGAGTAATAAGTACCAATGCGATCGTCACCATTATTTTATCGGCGACAGGATCTAAAAAGGCGCCAAATTTGGTGGTTTGACCTAATCGACGGGCGAGGTAACCATCAAAAACATCTGTAACTGCGGCAATTAAGAATAATAATGCCGAAAAAAAGCCAGACCATTCATGAGGAAATAAATAGAATGCCAACACAAAAAAAGGAATAAGTATTACTCGAAATAATGTTAAGAATGTAGGTAAGTTGATTTTCATGTGACATTAGCTCATTTTGTTTTATTAATCAATTGGTTAGTGATAATTAAAAAAACAGTGTTTTCTTACTGATTATGTTGCCTGAAAAATGTTAATTTTTCAATGTGTTATTGCTGTAAATTTAGATAAATTTTTTCAGCTAACGATTTGGATATGCCTTGTACTTGGGCTATTTCATCTATACTAGCATTTTTTAGCTCTCTAAGCCCGCCAAAATGTTTTAATAATGCTTGGCGTCTTTTTCCACCAACGCCTTCTATATGCTCTAACGCACTATCAGTTAATTGTTTAACACCTTTTTTACGCTGACCTACAATCGCATGGTCATGTGATGCGTTACGGATTTGTTGAATTAATAATAGAGCAGGGGAATGATCATCTAAATAATAACCTTTGCCATGAGCTTCAAAGAAGAGTGTTTCTAAACCTTCTTTACGCTCAGCACCTTTAGCCACCCCAATTAAAATAGGATGATGTTTATCCCAGTTTACTTGTAACTTCTCAAATACTTGTAAAGCTTGATTAAGTTGACCTTTTCCACCATCAATAAAGATAATATCAGGGATTTTGTCTTCAGGAAGATCTTTTTTACTATAACGACGAGTTAATACCTGTTCCATTGCTGCATAGTCATCACCAGGTGTGATACCAGTAATATTATAACGACGGAATTCAGATTTAACTGGTCCTTTATCATCAAACACAACACAAGAGGCGATAGTGTTTTTGCCCATAAAATGGCTGATATCAAAACATTCCATTCTATTGATTTTCTCAATTCCCAAAAAGGCTTTTAAAGCATCGTATCTTTGTTTAATAGTTGAGTTTTCTAATAGTTTATTTTTAACTTCTGTTTGAGCATTAACGGTCGCAATATTTAATAATTTAAGATTATCACCTTTCGGTTCATCAACTAATTTAACTTGATGTTCAGCAACAATAGATAACGTCTCTTCCATTGCTTGTTTATCGGACAACGAAAAATTCAGAAGAATTTTCTTTGGAATATTCCTGTTTTGATTACCTTGTAGATAAAATTGTCCTAAAAATGTCTCAATAACTTCTTCAAGTTCAGTATTAGAGGGAACTTTAGGAAAATAAGAACGATGGCCAAATGTTTGTCCATTACGAATAAAAAGTACATAAATACAAGCTAAGCCGAGTTCATAATGAAAACCAATTACATCTAAATTATCATTATTATTGTAGATAGCTTGTTTTTCATTAATGTGTTTGATTGCTTGTAACTGATCACGCAACGCTGCTGCTTTTTCAAAATTAAGCTCACTACTGGCTTTCAACATATCAGCAGTGATTTTTTTTAAGATTTCATCTGACTGTCCAGATAAAAATAACCTAACATAATTCACTTGTTCGTTATAATCTTCGTCGCTGACTAAACCCGGTACACAAGGGCCTAAACAACGTTTAATTTGGTACTGCAAACAAGGACGTGTTCGATTACGATAAGTACTATTAAGACATTGCCTTATCGGAAAAGTTTTTTGTAATAATGCGAGAATTTGTTTAACTGCATAGCCACTCGGGTAAGGGCCAAAAAACTCATCTTTTTTACGATTAACTGCTCCGCGGTATAAAGATAATTGTGGATGGCGTTCTTTACTTAATTTAATAAACGGATAGCTTTTGTCATCTTTAAGTAAAACATTATATCGTGGTTGATATTTTTTGATATAAGTCTGTTCAAGCAAAAGAGCTTCGGTTTCGGTATTGGTGATGGTAAATTCTACTCGATGAATATGACTCACCAATCGATCGGTTTTAATGGTTTTTTTACTACTGTTAAAGTAACTTTTTAAACGATTATTGAGGTCTTTCGCTTTTCCCACATAAATGATGGTATCTTTATCATTAAACATTTGATAGATACCTGGTTTATGTGGGACAGTTTTTAAGAAAGATACAGAATCAAATTGGTTCATATTAATTTTCAAAGGTGAGGGCTTTTTTCTCTATTATCCTCATAATGGTGCTTAAAATACCATTTATCAAGAGGTAGATGAGCCCAGCAACAACAAAAATTGAGAAATCATAGTATTCACCATTTAGTGTATTACTATATCCCATGAGATCCATAACAGGAATCATTGATGCTAATGCGGTTCCCTTAACCACGAAGACAACTTCATTAGAGTAAGTAGACAGTGCACGTTTTAATGCATATGGCATTACAATTTTGAGTGTTTGTCTTTTATTCATGCCTAATGCACTACATGCTTGCCATTGTCCTTGTGGAACAGCTTTTAAAGCACCATAGAAAATTTGAGTAGTGTAAGCTGCACTATTAAGCGTTAATGCTAAATAAGCGCAAAACCATGGCGATGAAATAAATTCATAAAAAGCGGGTACTTTACTTAAAATTTCGCCAAATTGTGAAGGTCCATAATAGATTAAAAAAAGTTGTACCAATAAAGGCGAACCAGTAAAAATAACAATATACCCACGTATCGTTTTAGTTAAAAACTTTGAATTTAAAGATAAAAGGCAAGAAAAAACGATAGCTAAAAAACCAGCTGATAATATGCCTGCGATACTTAAGCTTAAAGTATCAGGTAGACCTTGAAGAATGATTTTTAGATAGTAAATAAAATTATCAGACATAAAATGACCTTACTGACTATTAGCTGATGAAGGTTGTTCAAATTTGGTAGAGCGTTTTTCAATATGAGCAATAACGCGTTGACTTAAAACTGATATTACTAAATAAACAAGCATAGCAATAAAATACCATAAGAAAGGTTGGTTGGTTCTTGCAACAATTGTTTTGGTTTGCATCATTAAATCATCAATCGCTATCGCAGATACAAGGGCGGTATCTTTTAATAAAATTAACCATTGATTACTCAAACCAGGTAATGCATGGCGCCACATTTGCGGCATTATTATGCGGAAAAAAGTACGAGATTTACTAAGACCTAATACTTGAGCTGCTTGTTTTTGCCCACTTGGTATCGCTTTAAATGCTCCACGTAAGGTTTGAGATGCATAAACGGCATAAAGTAAGGATAAAGCAAAAACACCGCATAAAAATGGATCCGGTTGAGTATTTTCAATATTCATTTTTACGGTAAATGATGTAAAGCCAAATGGAATGGTAAAACCATCATCTAATGCCATCAATAACAGCGGTAAACCGGTATAGATTGCCACCACAATTAATAATTCGGGTAAAGCTCGAATAGTTAAATTAAATAGTGACATTAACCATGCAACGGGTTTGAAGGGTACTGATTCTAAAATAGTAAAAATGAACGCAAAAAACATGCCGACAATTAACGATACAAATGCTAATGATAACGTTATTGCGGTTGCTTTAGTTAGCGGCAAAATATACCCATCCATAGAAGAAAGTAACCAGTCGATACCGTGTGCAAAAAAGTCTGACATAAAAAAACCGTAATTAAATTAAAAAAATAAACTCGCCGCAGAGTATGCGGCGAGATCTCAATATACAGATTTTAGTAAATAATATTATTTACTAAACCATTTTTTATAAATAATATCTAATTCACCATTTGCTTTTAATTTATCAATTGCTTGGTTGAATTGTTCAAGTAATTGATCATTGCCTTGACGTAAAGCGATACCTAAGCCTTCACCGAAGAATTCATGATCGGTAATTTTGTCACCCAAAGCAACAATCTCAGCATCCTTACCTAACCATTCTCCAGCAACAAATGAGCTTGAAACAATAGCATCAATACGTTTTGCTTTTAAATCTAGAAAAGCAAATTGATAGCTATCATAACTTACTGCTTTGACATCAGGGTACTTTTCATTTAAGTATTTTGAATACGTTGTACCTTTTTGAATACCAACTTTTTTACCTTTCAATTGATCAAGACTGGTTAATGAGTCTTTCAAAGTAATAAATTGAATTGAGCTATCATCATAGTAGATTTTAGTAAATGCAACTTGTTTTTGACGCTCTGGAGTAACATCAATACCAGCAATTGCCGCATCAATTCGACGAGTTTTAAGGCTAGGAATTAAACCATCAAATGATTGATTAACAATTTTGCAAGATACTTTCATTTCTTCACAAAGCTTATTCATAACGTCAATATCGAAACCAACAATTTCATTTTTATCATTAGTAAATTCGAAAGGTGCATAGGTTGCTTCGGTACCAATAGTTAATGTTTCTGCTGCTTGAGCTGCAAAAGCAGAGCCTGCAAGTAAAATAGCTAGTAATGTTTTTTTCATATTTCCACCCAATCTGGTTTTAATTAATGTTAATGTGATAAGTAAGCTTTAAACTCTTCGGTTTTTGGATGAGCAAAACACTCAAGTTGTCCCTGTTCAATAATCTTACCTTGTTCCATGTAAATCACTTGTGAAGCAACTTTACGTGCAAAATCGACTTCATGAGTAACAATAATTTGTGTAATTCCGGTTTGTGACAGTTCATTAATAATCTCAGCAATTTGTGATGTAATTGCTGGATCTAATGCCGCTGTTGGTTCATCAAATAACAAAATTTTCGGCTCCATCATTAATGCTCTAGCAATAGCAACTCGTTGCTGTTGGCCTCCAGAAAGATGGAGAGGGTAGCGATGCGCCATTTCATCAATTTGTAGACGAGCTAAGATTGACATAGCTTTATCACTAGCTTCTTGTTTTGATAATTTTAATACTTGGCATGGCGCTTCAATCAAATTTTCCAAAACGGTCAAATGTGGCCATAGGTTGTAATTTTGAAAAACCATACCGACATTTTTACGTAATGTTCGAATTGTTGATTCACTTATTTTTTGCGAAAAATCGAAATGCGAATCAGCAATGGTCATTTCACCTGATGTAGGAATTTCAAGTAAATTAAAAACTTTCAACAAAGAACTTTTACCTGCACCGCTCTGACCAAGTAAAACAATTGTTTCACCTAAAGGGTAACATAAAGAAACGTCGTTCAATGCCTGATGTGTACCATAAAAACAATTAATATGGCTTAATTCAATATTCATTAGTATTAGATAAATTG
>NZ_NASD01000002.1 GCF_002142155.1 Gilliamella apis
TTATTTAAAATTTTAAGCCTAATGGCATAAAATTTATCCATTCGTATAAATATGCTATAAAAGTATAGTGATTGCAAAAAACCATGCAACTTTTTTTGATGGTTTAATTGTTAACTTTTGTAAAGAAAATACTGATAGCTCGAAAACCGCATCGATTATTTGCTGTTTATTAGAAATAATAGCCCCTTTATCCCCCTCTTAAAAAATCACCATTTTAACCTACTCAATAAGCGGTGTATTTCTAAACTACCTACACGGTAGTGAACCTATAACTGTTTTTATTCCAGAACCCTATCACTTTCTAAGCTACCTACACGGTAGTGAACTTTATCAATAACTCGCACCGTTTCTGCTGACTTTTCTAAGCTACCTACACGGTAGTGAACATATCGCTAGAACGGTTTAAAACGATACATGTTTTCTAAGCTACCTACACGGTAGTGAACCGATAGAAAAACTAACCGTTGGCTCACAAATCTTTCTAAGCTACCTACACGGTAGTGAACTAGAATCCAATATACTATAAATGTTGTTGGCAAAAAGGCAAAGTCCATTTTTACCAATAAAAACCCTTTTTTTGAGCCATTTTTCAACGTATTGATTTTTAAAAATTTTATTTTAAGTCAAAAAAAAGGGTTAGCAATAAGTAGGAATTTAATTTTCAAAAACCCCTCTCCTCAAAATTTTTGGTTGTTTGAGTTTCGGACGTTTTGCTGTTTTGTGGTTATTTCTATACGGTGATTACGTCCGAGTTAAGAGGGTTGGCGCGAACCCTCTTTACAATCTCCCGCGGCGACCACGCAAGTGGTCACGATGTGACTACCTTCCGCCTTCGTTCGCTCTTAACGCACCGGCTGTGATTTGTTCCTGACAAAGCACCGCCTTGCCAAACATCCCTGTTTGCCATGCTAACCTCACTCAGTTGTCAGCACGTTGCCAAAGTCGCACCACAAAATTGCTTTTATCGCCCTAACATTATTTTTCTTATCCTCAGCTTCAATACCTAAGAACTAAGAAATAATAGCTAAGGATAGACACAGACTCCGCCGCACTTCGGGACTCCGTTGTGGTCCAGCGGAGCACGTACTATCGCACCATCCGACGAGTCAACCGCATTAAATACAGAATGCATATAATCATACTCGCCCGTCCAATAGCTGCCGCCGTTAATGTGGAAGGAACTACCAGTGTAATGGTGCACCGGCCCCCATTCCGTGAAAAATCCTCCACCAATGTGACGCCGATACTCATTATCAGGTGACGAAGGCGTTGCACTTTGACACCCTCCCCGACAATTCGCATTAGTTAAATCCCTAACCTTAGGCATACGGTATCCTCCAATCTTATTACACCAAGATTCCGTACTAGAATAGGTATTATAAGAAACACCACGACTAACAAACCACAGCTTTAACTCAAATCCATATTTGACCACCGCATTACCACTGCTATCACGACCGACTAACTCAAATGTCTGCGGTAATGATGGTCTTGCGATTCTATCTGGATTTTCTGATTCCCATTGCGATCGTGTAGCAACAGGACCCGTTAGGGTGACTCGAACGCTGGTACTTGTTGAATCGGTCATCGTCGCCGTAATACCACCATGAGAAACCGGGGCCCAAGATAAGGCCTGATTAGTGCCGGCAATAATTAAATCAAAATACAAATTATTAGCACCAGTAGTCGGGAAGTTTAAACCATAAGACGATGGCGTAAATGACTGTGGTAGAAAACCCCAATAATATTTCCAAACGGCATTAGAAAGACCTCTACCCCAATCTACTTGAAGTCTTGCATAACAAACCGTTGGCGTTTGATTAGGTTTAATATAATAAATGGCTCTACCTGCACCAAAACGACTTTCATTAGGTACCCCATAACGTGTTGTTAATCTACCTTCACTATTTGATAAGGTTAATTTATATGGTGCTTTATTGTTATCACAAATAGTCGGCACTTCATTACGGGCAACAGTTCGACCAATTTTATCAGCAATAGATAAATATAAACTACCGGTAGCGGTGACACCATTAACTCCCTGACCATCTCCATCATCATCTCCCCAATAATTATACGGTGTGCCAATAAGTGAACTTAATGCAATAGAATTAGTATCCGTTGGTATTAACATACCAATATCATTAAAACTCTGACCAACAACAGGTAACTCGATAGGATTAGTTGAACTCGAATTATTGGTTGTGGGAGTAAATGTTCTACCATCAGAAAGCGATATCCCGAGTAGCGCTTCGGTATTGGTTACCCGGGTACGACCACCATCAAAGGTTAAATATGGGGCTGAGCCATAAATAATATTGGTCGTTTTAGTGGTTAATGCATAGTTAGAAAAAGAGATAGATTGTAAAATAACTACGGTTAATACCAAAACCATCGGCCGAGATAAAAAGACTAAACTAAGAAATTTTGAAAAATTTTGCTGAAATTTCGGGAATTGCTGAAATAATAAACTGTAGTGAAATAATAAACGGCGTGAGCTTAACTTTAGAAAGGTGAATTTATAGGTTGGGCAGGTTGTGTGTTGTGTGTTGTGTGTTGAAAATTATAATCCATATCAGATATCCTTGTCAATCCAATTTTATGATTTATTTAAAATTTTAAGCCTAATGGCATAAAATTTATCCATTCGTATAAATATGCTATAAAAGTATAGTGATTGCAAAAAACCATGCAACTTTTTTTGACGGTTTAATTGTTAACTTTTGTAAAGATGAACACTGATAGCTCGAAAACAGCATCGATTATTTGCTGTTTTTTAGAAATAATATCCCCTTTATCCCCTCTTAAAAAATCACTATTTTTAACCTACTCAATAAGCGGTGTACTACTTGATATTACCTATACCGCCACTTATATATTTCTATACTACCTACACGGTAGTGAACAGAAAAAGAAATAAATAAAAATGTAACAATGTTTTCTAAACTACCTACACGGTAGTGAACGATAATTACCTCCTAAATTCACCGCAGGGACATTTCTAAACTACCTACACGGTAGTGAACCGTGCTGATTAATACCGAGCAAACGCCGTGAATTTCTAAACTACCTACACGGTAGTGAACCAATTAAAAAACGCACTAAAAAACAAGGCGGCTTTCTAAACTACCTACACGGTAGTGAACTAGAATCCAATATACTATAAATGCAGTTGGTAAAAAGGCAAAGTCCATTTTTACCAATAAAAACCCTTTTTTTGAGCCATTTTTCAACATATTGATTTTTTAAATACTTTATTTTAAGTTAAAAAAAAGGGTTAACAATAAGTAGGAATTTAAGTTTTAAAAACCCCGTTCCTCAAAATTTTTGGTTGTTTGAGTTTCGGACGTTTTGTTGTTTGGTGGCTAGTTCTATGCGGTGAATACGTCCGAGTTAAGAGGGTTGGCGCCAACCCTCTTTACAATCTCCCGCGGCGACCACGCAAGTGGTCACGATGTGACTGCCTTCCGCCTTCGTTCGCTCTTAACGCACCGGCTGTGATTTGTTCCTGACAAAACACAGCCTTGGCAAACATCCCTGTTTGCCATGCTAACCTCACTCAGTTGTCAGCACATTGCGAATGTCGCTAAATTAAATACACCATACTTATTTGCCAAAATACACTTTAATTATTGGAACTAGCTGATGTTATAACTAACGTTAGCGATTTATTGGATGGATTTTGGCTTTAAAAACCCCTCTCCTCAAAATTTTTGGTTGTTTGAGTTTCGGACGTTTTGTTGTTTTGTGGTTGTTTCTATATGGTGATTACGTCCGAGTTAAGAGGGTTGCCGCCAACCCTCTTTACAATCTCCCGCGGCGACCACGCAAGTGGTCACGATGTGACTGCCTTCCGCCTTCGTTCGCTTTTAACGCTCCTTGCCAAACATCCCTGTTTGCCATGCTAACCTCACTCAGTTGTCAGCACATTGCGAATGTCGCTAAATTAAATACACCAAACTTATTTGCCAAAATAAACTTTTATTATTGGAACTAGCTGATGTTATAACTAACGTTAGCAATTTATTGGATAGTTTTTTAGGCTTTAAAAACCCCTCTCCTCAAATTTTTTTATTCTTTGAGTTTCGGACGTTTGTTGTTTTGTGGTTGTTTCTATACGGTGAATACGTCCGAGTTAAGAGGGTTGGCGCGAACCCTCTTTACAATCTCCCGCGGCGACCACGCAAATTGTTTGTTATTGTTTGTTTTAGTGTCGGTTTAAGGTCATGATGATAAATAATGTTAGTTATAGTTGATCTCCATCATGATTTTGCAAAAAAATTATTTCAATCTTTTAAATTCGCGTTAGGATAGTCATGTAACAATTGGATTTCATTTAAAATTAGTATCATACTGAACCAATACCGTTGGCCTTCACCAATAAAATGGTAAAGCCAAGTTTAAATATTGTGAGGAGGCGTTATGTACAAAAAAATATTAGTTCCGATTGATGTGCTTGAAGATGAACTCACTCAAAAAGTGATCCCTCATGTTGAGTGTTTAGCAAAATTATCCAATGCACAAGTTATCTTCTTTCATACCTTACCAGTTGCATCGGCTATCGTGAATGCTTACTCATTTGGTTTTGATGAGTTTAAAGATCAAGCTACTGTACAAACAGAACAGTGGTTACATCGTTTGATTGATACGATTAATTTACCACGGGAAAATTTATCTTTTTCAATCGCTTTTGGTAATCCAAGAGATGAGATCTTACATATAGCCGAAGAAATTGAACCAGATCTAATTATTTTAGGTTCAAGACGTCCTAATATCTCAACACACTTACTGGGATCAAATGCCTCAGGAGTGGTGCGTGGCGCACAAACATCAGTGTTAGTGGTACGCTAGATTTAATTTAAAATTTACTTCCGAGTAAAGAGGGTTCGCGCAAATCCACTTTACTCGGACGTATCCTCAGTATTGAAATAGCCACCAAACAATAAAACGTCTGAAATTCAATGAACAACGATTTGTTGCAATTACTTGCAGTTTAACTAATTTAGTAGTTAATAAAACTTATCGAAAATAAGTGATTGATAAGCCATTTAGACAATAGGCCCAAAATCACACAGACCATCGTTGCTGGATAACTTTATAACACTACTGACAGTTGATTATTACCGTTATATCGGTTTTAATGCTCATCTTTCGCCATGAATCTAAAGAGAATAGTTGCAATGAGAATTATCTTAGCATCGACATCGTTATCACGTAAAAAGGTATTGGAAAAATTAGCCATTCCGTTTGAGTGTGTACCACCCATTTGTGATGAAACGCCTTTGCTAAATGAAAGTGCACAGCAATTGGTGGTGCGTTTAGCTAATGCCAAAGCGCAGTCGTTAGTGGCTAATTATCCTGATAGTTTGATTATTGGTTCTGATCAAGTAGGTGTACTGGATGATCAGATTGTTTGCAAACCACATACCATTGAAAATGCCCAACAACAATTGAGAAATAGCAGTGGTAAAGCGTTTTACTTTTATACCGGAATGACCGTCATTGATACTCGTACCGGCCAATCGCAAACAATTTGTGAACCGTTTAAGGTTACTTTTCGCCAGTTAACTGATGCAGAAATTGATGCTTATATCGCGAAAGAGATGCCACTACAATGTGCTGGTAGTTTTAAATGTGATGAATTAGGTATCACCCTTTTTGATAAGCTTGAAGGTGATGATATTAATTCATTAGTTGGATTACCGCTGATAAAGTTAAATAAAATTATGATCGATATGGGCTGTAATCCACTATTGTTATAATTACTCGAGATACCATTAGTGCAAACTAATCGATTAATCGACCTGAGGACATTTTTAGCGTTCTTTGGCTATAATTTGCTACATCATTATCATGAGTAACAATTAATAGTCCTGTACCTTGTTGGTGAATCTCGGTTAATAATGCCATAATTTGTGCGGAGCTTTCTTCATCAAGATCGCTGGTAGGTTCGTCGGCAATCACTAATTTTGGCCGACAAATCAGCGCCCGTAAAATAGCAATTCGACGCATTTCTCCTCCCGACATATTCGCAGGATAAGTATCTTTTAAGTAGCCGATTTTAGCCTTTTCAAGCAGTTCCATCGCATAATTTAAGCTAGATTGGTTTTCCCGTTTAGTTAAATAAAATGGTAAGCGAATATTTTCCAGTGCGGTCAAATTGGGTAATAAGCTACTACCTTGTGGAATGTAGCCAATATTTTGATTACGAAATGCTGATACCTGTTTATCATCAAGTTCAAATAAGTTGGTACCATTAATGGTAATTTTACCTTGAGTCGGGGTCAATAACCCAGCAATCATATTAAGTAACGTCGTTTTACCACTACCTGATTTGCCCATAATACTGATGAAATCGGTTTGCGCCATTGAAAAACTAACATTATTTACCGCTGAGAAATGTTGCGAACCACGTTGATAATCTTTGCGAAGGTTTTTGACATCCAATAACATTATTCACCCTCTCTTAATGTTTGATAAGTATCAAATTTAGTCAACGATAATGCCGAATAAATACTAGACAGTGGACCAATAATTAACGTCAACATAAATACCATTAATGCATAAATAAATCCGTCAGTAATGGAAATGTTCATACATGGCAAACCTATCGACTGGCAAATCAATAAGCTAAAGGCATAAATTAATACACCAGCGATCACAATACCGGCAATGCCACCTAGGGCGCTAATAATAAGCGATTCTCGCAGTAACATTTTAACCAGATCACTACGTGAAGCGCCTAAAATACGTAATAGACTTATTTCACGTTTACGTTCATTAAGTGATGATGAAAATATCACAAAGATGACAATAATCGCCAGTACCCAGAAAATTGCCGATAAACTATAGACAATAGTTGAAAAACCATTTAGCCATTTGGAAATATTACTTAACATGCCTTTGGTCATCACAAAATCAATATTGTAGTCAATAGCATATTTCGGCATCATCTGATTAACAACATCTTTAGGCTGATAATCAGGATCGACTTTAACAAAAATTGATGATACATAGTTAGCAAAGTGTTCAGTATCGCCTTCAATTAGGTTCGCTTCTTTCATCAGTAACTGTGCTGTCGGGATTGTCATAAATACAGAGGTATCAAAGCCCATTCCGGTACTATCCATTTTGGCTGCGACTTTAAATGGATGATTAAAAAACTTAATTTCATCACCGACATTGGCCGTAATTTTGCTACCAACAACAACCTGATTATTGTTCAATGGTTGGTTTAACTGCGTTTGCAACCAAGGTTTGATCACAAAATCACTTTGCTGATCAAAACCAATTAGTTGTACTTTAGATGTACAGCAACCAGCATTCAATGAAGCGATAAACAGTTGGGGGGAGACAGCTTTAACCCCTTTGATTACTTTAATTTTATCCATCAAATCCGCTTTTAGATAAAAACTGCTTGGTTCACCACGTAACAATGCCACTTCAAGATTTTTTTCATAACCGTAAGGTACAACAAGAATATCCGCGCCTAAACGATTAGCCATACCGGAAATACCTAAACTCAGATTTTTCATTAACACGCTACCGCCAAATAGCGTAGCGGAAAACAGCATAATAATGATAATCAAACAACAACTCCGAAATGGTCGTCTTTGAATGTTTCGCCATGCCAAATTTGCTATAGTAATCGGTTTTTCTTGCATGTTTTAGTTCTCGTTTTCTATATTTTGTTGTATTAAGGCTGATGGTGACTAATGTTGATTGTTGATACTTACTTAATACTGTTTATCTTATTTGTTTATTTACTTGTTTATTCAAATAAAGCACATTGCTGATTGCAGCAATTGCCAAAACGATAGCTAATAAAATCAGTGCAGGTTTGGCATCCATATTACAACGCATCATCTCATTGCCACAAACACCAATTAAAATAGTTGGAATAGCTGCCGCTAAAACTGCAGTGCAAGCTAACGCCATACTCAATCCCATACGGACAAATAGTGAGCGACTAAATAGTACTAACGCACCAATGGCAATCACTAAACTACCAATACCAATTTCAGCCCTTGCAGTCCAAAAGCATTTCATAATTTTACCTGGAGTTGAATGCATATGTATATGCCCATCCCCTGCCACCGTTGTAGCAGGTATAGCTTGCGCATCAGGCAACGGGCAGACAGGTAAAATATAAAGCGGGAATAAAATAAGTAGCGCCCCGATGAATATAAATAATACAGATGTAACAACGCGATTTTTCATAAATATAGACCCTTTAATTATTAATTATTGATAATACTTGCTACCTTACCATGTTCAAGAACCACCGTAGTCTGCGCATGTTTTGATACTTCAGGCGAATGCGTAACAACGATGATTGTACTTCCTTCTTCGTGAAGTTGATGTAGTAAGTTCATAACCATTGCTTCATTACTTTCATCTAAGTTACCAGTTGGCTCATCAGCTAAAATCAGTTTTGGATAATTAATTAGCGCTCTGGCAATACAGACCCTTTGCTGTTCACCACCCGATAATTGGCGTGGTAAATGTTTGGCCCGTGCCGCAAGTCCAACTCGTTCTAATGCTTGTAAGGCTTCTTTTTCATCTACCATACTGTGATAATATTGCGCCACCATTACGTTTTCTAATGCAGTTAAATAGGAAACAAGATGGAATTGTTGAAAGATTAGACCAATCTTATCACGGCGAATTTCCGTCAGCTGTGGTAATGACAACTGGGTAATATCTTGTCCATCTAAAATCACAGAGCCTAATGACGGTTTATCCATACAACCAATAATATTCATTAAGGTTGTTTTACCACTGCCTGATGGTCCCATAATAGATAACCATTTACCCTCTTCAACGGTTAAGTTGACTTCAGACAAGGCATGTAATGAGCCATAGATTTTAGATACATTATTTACTTCGAGCATATTCATACTTTACTATCCTATTCGCCACGTAAAACTAATGCTGGTTCAACTTCAAGTGCACGTTTTACTGGAATCAAACACGCAATAATGGTTACCACAGCCGAAATAATAATCGTTGTTGGTATTAAATAAAATTCAATTACAATTGATCGCCCAAATACGTTAGCACTGATTACTTGAGCAAAAATCAGACCACAAATCACTCCAATCACACCACCGACAATACCTAAAATTAATCCTTCGGCTAAAAATTCTTTGGCAATACTTTTATTGGTTGCACCAATAGCTTTTTTCAGACCAATCTCTTTACGGCGCTCCATAACGACCGTCATCATAGTGGTGGCGACACAGATCATTGTCAAAATTAACACCACTAGTGTGACCAAATAGAGTAAAGATGACAGTTTACCGAGCACCGATGCTTCCGATTGTGTAACCCATTTTATAAGATGAGGTTCGACATAGCTGGAATTATCTTTAATGGTTTGAATATAGCGCTGTAACTCATCTTGCGTTGCCGTAATACTTATTTCGACCACTTCGGCTTGATTGTTTTCTTCGAGTAACGTTTCCAGATCATTGAGTTCAATAAAGATAAAGTTATCCTCAGCTCGACCGGTTTTGACGATGCCGGTAATAGTTAATTCTTCATCGAAGCGCGAATTTTGTTTAGATTTTCCTGAAATCGGCATCGTACTACCAATGCTAAGCTTAGCAAAATGGGCAATATCGGTACCGATCATAATTTCATTTGGGTTTTTCGGCACTTCACCTTCTATTTTCCAATAAGGGCTAGTATTGATAACTTGATCAAACTGGGTGCCGACAATGGTATAAGGCTGTTGATTACTGCGGATAGAGTCATAACGAAATGGGGTAACCCCTAATAGTTTATCTTGCGGTAGTAAGCTAACGGCTTTTTTTACTTCGGTCATTGGCATGGTAGGTTGATTATTAGCCGGCATCAACAGCAGATTGGCACCATAAGAGCGAAACTCTTGTCCCATTTGTCTTGGGATATCATAACAAAGTGTAACCATACCAAGTAAAACCGTGGCACCTATCGCTACACCGAGTAGAGCAATAGCAATCCGGGAACGGCGGCGAATTAACGAACTAAGCAGCGTTTTTAAAATAAAGCGTTGATTTTTATTCATCATCATTTAGCCTCACTTACCGACCATGCAACACATCGGTTGGGCGTAAAAACATCATAATACGTAGTGCCGGTAAACTGCCTAATAAGGTGATCATGCTTACCATAATTAATACCAGTGGAATAATTATCATCTTAGGTTCAACAAACGAACCAAATACCGTTTGGCCAATAATTTGCGCAAAGCCAAGACCGACAAAATAACCAACCATCCCCCCGAGTAAAGCAATGATCAGTATTTCAGTAAGGATTAACATCGCTACCGAAATATTTGTTGCCCCTAACGCTTTTAATAAACCAATTTCAGTACTACGCTCAATCACATTGGCAGTAACTAAATTGGATATTGCTAGCGCCGAGCAGATTAAGGATAAAACAGTTAACAATATCATTAATAACTGTGTTTTTTGTAAGATTGATCCTTCTGATTCAGCGACTTGCATAATTGCTTTAACCCTAACATCGGGCATTAACTCCTCCAATTGATAGGCTATCGAACTGATATAAGCGGTACAGTACCATGTATCCCATTCAGTTCGAGATAAGCTATTTGGATCTTGTGCTGCTTTACGGGCTAAATCATTTTCGGGCGTGGTTAATGCACTCACTTCTACCCGTTCAACCAAACCGTCTTTATTAGCCAGATTTTGCGCGACAGGAAGTGACACATAAAGCTGAGAATCTTCGATCCCTCCACTGTGGAATATATTATTTACAGTTAAAGTAACTTTTTTATTGGTTAATGGTGAAATTAGCTCAAGGCTATCACCTAGTTTAAGATTCAATTGCTTGGCAATGGTCTCACCCACCATTACACCTTGCAAATTATCATCCTTCATAGTGTTGCCTTCAATTGACCACCATGACTTCATAGCTAACATGCCAGTGTCAACTTCATCACCAGTTGGTATAGTCAGATGTTTATTAAACCAAGTTCCAACTAAGCTAACTGGTTTATCATTAACTGTTACTTGTGTAGTAAGATAAGGTGCAAAATCAACTATGTTATATGCCCAGAAGATCATCTTAATCTTTACTAAATCATCTTGCTTGATATATTGAATAGCAGCTCGGGTATCAGCATTATCTAGTTGATATAACTCATTAACTAATGCAGCCCCTTTGGGAACGATATTTAAGTTAGCACCGTAGGCCTTTAATTCCTGATTAACTTTATCACCGACATCAAACATTACATTTAACATGGCAGTCGCCAGCGATACACCTAAAGCAACGGTTAAGGCAATTAAAAATAGCTTCTTTTTTTGACGAACTAACACGCTAAGTAACATTCTACGAAACATATTTTCTTCCTTTTAAAACCATTTACTTAAAACGACTTTTTTCAGCTTCAAGATGCGTAGGTCGAATAATCATATTGCCATCTAAAATTTCATATTTAAGTGGAACGGGATTACAACCACCAGAAAAACCAATAGTCGCAATATTCATCACGACATCACATAAAATACAGACAACTTGATTTCCTCGTTGATAATAACCACTTGCCCCACAAATATCACAAGCATCAAAACCAACCCCATAAGCATTTTCGCTTTTCTTAATCACAATAAATCTTACTAATGTGCCATCGGTTGTTTTATAACCATAACGATGCAAATTGCCGTCATTAACTTGTTCTAATGGAATAACAATTAAACCATCAGCATTTGGCGTAACAGGTTCAGCAGGGGTGAGTTCGACCCCTTTTTCAAATATATAACGAGCACGAGTGACGGTGTAGGCAGTAATAGCCACTCCCGCCATTAACAATAATGATGTACGACGATCACGGCGTAAGCTTGCTTTAAGTTTGCGTATTTGGGCTGGATTATTACCAACCAGCGAGGTGGTTTTTGCTTTGGTATATAATAAAACAGTGAGTAGTAATACCAACACCATAAAGATAAAAGTAAACAAGTTGACATGCGCTAAAATAAAAATCACCAAATCCATCATCCACTGTTGCGGTGAGATAAATCGTCTGACAATTAATATTTGTAGTAGATTAATGCCGTTTTGAATGGTAAAGATAATAATGGCAAATGTCGCAATCACCACCACCAATCGAGTTGATAACCTAGCGCAAAGGCGATAAATCAACCAGCCAATTAAACCACAAACTAATAGAGCAAAGCCATAACCAACCCATTTAAACAGATAATCATTATTGAATATTGACTCCATGCCAACATCAAATCCAAATGGGTAGAGTAAAATATTCGGTAAGCATTGAGCTGTAATCAGCCCTATGGCAACAGCCGTTAATACAGCCAATAGAATCTTAATAATAGGTTGTTGGAACGAATTTCTGAGCGACCAGCAGATAAGCAATGGAATGACAATGATGCACCACGGAATAATCACACCAAGGTCATAGTACTCTCGAACAGCAATACCGGTATTACGCTTTAAGATTGCATAAATGATTGCCGCCAGCATTCCCAATAAAAAACCAATGATAAGATATTTTTTACCACTATATAGGTTTGACTGAACAAACACTGCACTAACAAGTGCCAATATGATCACAGGTACAAAAGTATTATCGGTAATACTGATAAGATATTGGAGCATAACGATTGCCTAAAGATTACAACGTATATTGGCGAGTTGTTACACTCGCCAATAGTTTAGCTAATTATTACCATGCACGAGGGATGTAGTCAAAGTCCCAAGAAACCTCGATTGGTTTAGACCAGAAACGACCTTCAACACCAGTTTCTTTATCTACATGCAATAAATAACCTTGTTTTTCAGGGTTTTCGATTGTGAATGTAACTTTATATTTACCAGCACCATCTAACTTAATATTGTTACCATAGTGTGGGCCATCTGATGCATTCATCGGCATAAAATTACCTTCGATAGTTTTGTCACTACCTTGTTTTTGAATTTTATATTTTACAGTTAAGTAAGGGACAAAATCACCTACACCAAAACCTAACTTATTACCTTCGGCAGCAGAAATATCGGCTTCGATATGCATATCTGATTTAGAAGCAGGTAAGCCACCCATACCAGCTGGCTCCATATCTACAGGTTGGAAGTAAACCGCACCAATATGTAATGGACCAACAGTGACTTCTTCACCGATTGGAAACTCTTCAAAACCTTTTTCCTCACCGGGTGCCGGCGCAGCAGCATTTGCCATTGAAGAAAGTGCAAGTATTGACGAAATACCAGCAGAAATAATTAGTTTTTTCATTGAAAACTCCTTAATTTTTTTAACAACTTGTTTTACCCTTTAATAATTAATCAATAAACTAATGACTAATCAATTACAAATTACTGCCAATGTTTTCATTACTATTCAAGTTTAAATTACACCAAGAATAATAATATTATTTAATTTTTATGATATTTTTTGTAATACATAATAGAGAGCATCACGACAACTAGCATGACTAACTGTGGCACCAATGTTTCAACCGTTGGATAGATGCCTAATACCTCTACTGAATGGACAAAATCTACTGGGGTGACCGAAATAATATCCGCTTCTTGTAGCTCTTTCACACCACCGCCGGCAAAGGCTATCGCCATAAGATACATTAATGCACTGGTACAAATAAAAAATGGTTTAAGCGGTAATTTAACACTGCCAAAGCGGATAACAATAAATACCAAAGTCAACACGATGGTACCAACACCTAGTCCATACCAAACCATATCCATGTGATCTTTAGCATCAGCTAACATAGCTTGATAAAATATGATCGTTTCCGCTCCTTCACGAAATACAGCTAAAAAGGCAGCAAACCCTAACGCAAAACTGCTTCCTGTTGATACCGCACTTTGCACCTTTCCTTCAACATAATTTTTCCATGCTTTCGATTCTGACTTAGATAGCATCCAGTTACTTATAAAGAACAGCACCACTGTTGCGAGTAACATGGCGGCACCTTCCATAATTTCTTGATTGGCACCACTTAAACCAACAATAGTATGCAAGGCGATAGCAGCCAACACGCTGGCAAACACCGCAAATAAACTGCTTAGATAGACGACTTTAAGCATTGGCTGATTATCTGAACGAACTAAATATGCAGAAATTGCCGCAATCACCAGTATCGCTTCTAATCCTTCACGGAAAATAATAATAAATGAGGCAAAGAAGACACTCCAGCCACTCTCTTTTTTACCATCTAACTCGTTAGCATCCTCGTGGAGCATTTTCAGAATAACATCAATCTCAGTTCGCACAACTTTATTAGGCGCACCTTGACTCATTAATCGTTTAATTTTAGCAAATTGGTATTCGGTATCAGTGCCACGTTTGCCGGAAATGTAAGACATTACCGCACGTTCAACGCCATGTTTTTCATAAAAACCAAAATAAGCATTGTTTACTCGATCTTTAGCAGCTTCGCTGTCTTTCATAAAATAGATGTTATAAGCATCATTTAAAATGATATCCATTTCATCCACAATCGCATTCCAGCTTGCATACTTCTTTTCAGTTGCGTAAGAAGGTGAACTAAAAATCGCTAAACTGGCAATCAGTAGTAACACTAAAGTTAAATACTTTTTCACTGCTTACTCCTTATTTTGCTAACAACATTATCCCTATAGGTTTACTGCTTTCTGGCAATTGTAACGATTGACTAATAATGTCAGGCTTTATTGAATGGATGTAACGAGTGCTGAGTTTTAATGCTGCAGCAGACAAATAGACGTTTTGACTCATAGCACCAACGGCAATTTGACTAAAATCATTGGCTTTTTGTGCATCAAAATCATTGAGACTTGCACCATCAGCTACAAAAATAACAATATATGGTGCTCGCTTAGTAAAATTTTGCATACCAATGTCAGCACGAATATCTTGCTTAGTTATCTCACGAAGATAGTGTCCTTCCCATTCATATAAAAAGGCACCTTTATCGCTAGCTACATAAAGACGAACATAAGGTTGTTTACCACTAGCCATTGGTACCGTCCAACCATTTTTACCTCGATTTAATCCCGTTGCCGACCAAAGCACGCTTGATAGTTCATCATCTGAAACCATCCCGGTTGGAAACCCTCCGCCTGGAGTTGAAGCACGTTTTTTAAGGCTATCAAATAACCCCATGCCATCTTTCATTTGTGGCGTAGGTAAAGTGATATCGGCATAACTTATTGATAAACAAAATAAAGACATTGATAAAACAATTGTAACATTGCGTAACCAGCACAACATGGCGTAGACCTTAAAACAGTTGCAAATATTTGTTAGCTATCTTATTGCTAATGCTTCCAATTATCAACAACAAACAATAATTATTATCATTAAGGTGAAATAACTCAAGTAAAATAGTTGATATAGTTGATAAAGTAGAAATCTTCATTGATTGCAATAGACTGGTTAATGTATTAACCAATCAATTCCGATTTTTATTTTTCTGTTTATTAAGTATATACTGGGACAATTTTTAAATTTTAAAGTAAAAATGAGTATTGATTGTTATGCCATTATCGACTTTAGTTGTTTTACCACTTTTTATCTTAACCATTAGTTTAGCTTCGTTTTTTAAACAAAAAAAATGGCAATTATTCACCATCATTTTAATGACAGTTATTATTGTGATGGAGCTTACCTCAATTTATTTTAGTGGTGGATTTATTGATTATCAGTTTTACGTCAATCTGAACGTGAATGATATTATTGAAGGATTATTCATCTTTAAACTGCAAGCGCTATTGGTGATTGTGGTATTTTTGGGGTTAGTGTTTATCCTCAGCAAATTAGCCAACTGGTTTCGCCATAAATGTAAATTACACTGGCGATTACTATTAGTTGCCATTGCCGTTGCCTCAATTAGTTATCATAACGGCCCTATTAGTCGTGCTTATGAAATCTATCAAGTTACTTGCGCCCCAAAAGCAACTTTTGCCCAAGCGTTACAAAACTTAAATATGAATGATTATGTTGAAAAATCACAACTTGATAGCCAAAAAGGCAAAAATATAATTGTATTGTCGTTAGAATCCTTCGAACAAGGATTTTTAGATTTTGCTGATATCACGCCAAATTTAAGACAACTCAAGCAACAATATACTTTCTTTGCTAATATGCCAATGAGTGCAGGTAGTACATGGACAACAGCTTCTATGTATACCTATATGACTGGTGTGCCATTTTTAATCGGAGAACATTCAACTTCACCATTAAAAGGTGCAAATACCACTCAATTGGTTACCTTAGGTGATGTGCTAAAACAAGCCGGTTATCAAACTCGCTATGTTATGGCTGGTCCGGAATTTGCAGGAATTGGCCACACCGCCGAAGTAATAGGCATGCAAGTCGTTTCAGAAAAAAATTATGTAGGCAAATATCCAAATGCACCATTTGGATTGTATGATAAAGATATATTAGACATTGCTAAACAGCAAATACAAGAGTTGCAAAATGCCGATAAACCCTTTGCGCTATTTATCTCAACTGTCTCAACTCATGCTCCAAACGGTTTTAATGATGAGCGCATGACATCAGTAATCAGCCCAAAACAAGATAATATGTCTTTTGTGGCCGCTTCGCTCGATTATAATTTAGGGGAATTTATTAACCACCTGAAACAGCAAGGTATATTAGATAATACTGTATTTTACATCTTCCCTGACCATTTAATGATGGGAGCTGGCACCGAAACGGTGAAAAAGTTATCAGAAAAAGAGCGCAAACTCTATTTGTTAACCAATGCAAATGTTGATGATTTACAAAAATCACCTAATCAAAATATTTATCAAATTGATTTACCGAGATTGATTCTAAATGGTGCACAAATTAAAACCAATGCAAAATTTTTAACCGATTACTTAAACGGTGAGAATGTTGATAAAAAACAGTTTATTGAACAACATAAATCGAATATCGCGACATTAAACAATGCGGCACAAGTGCAAAAATGAGCGTCGATACCTTAATTTTAGTTATCACTATTAGCTGTTTAGGCATGATATCCCCGGGACCAGATTTTTTTCTGGTCTTAAAAAATAGCTTAAGTTACAACCGAAAAATGGCATTAATGACCTGTTTAGGGGTGATAAGCGCGATCGCCATTCATATGAGCTATTGTGTGGCAGGTATTGCGGTATTAATCACCGCTACCCCGTGGCTATATAATGCCTTGCGTTATGCTGGCGCTGCTTATTTGCTATGGATAGGTATTAAAGCGTTATTAGCTAAAAGTAGTGCTACCACTTACATCAGCAAACAAACTCAGCCAATTAATGTCACCGCAAAGGCGGCATTTATGCAAGGGCTATTATGTAACTTACTAAATCCGAAAGCGACACTGTTTTTTCTGGCTATATTTACCCAACTACTCAATGCAGACTCAACTTTAATGGATAAATTGCTCGTCGCATTTATTATTTGGCTTGAAGCCTTACTTTGGTGGCCATTGGTAGTATTTATCTTTCAAACCCAAATCGTCCAGCGACGTTATTTCAAACTTCAATTTATTATTGATAAATTATTAGGTTTAATATTGATCTTACTAGGGGTTAAAGTAGCGTTAGGGTTTTAGAGCATAAAAAGTGCTTTCCTCAATTTTTTCTACAAAAACCCCTTTCCGCAAAAATAAACCTATCGGGGTGAATTCGGCTACATCTTGTCTTTTATCACTCCCGTCAATCAGCTTCTTTTTTAAGCTCTAGCAAAGTTATTTATCTTCTTTCTTCTCATCCCCCGTGACGCAAGCTACTGCAGCAGAAGTACCTAACCCTGTAATCAAACCGTAAACAGCAGTCGCGGCGAACTGGCTGGTGCTATTGCTCGTATTTTTGCCTTCCTTATCAGTTGGGACCGGTTCACTCGACCAATAGGCATAGTGCTGTTTAGCCTCATCCTTGTATCTTTGCATATTACCCCACTCAGCTAAAAATCCGGCACCAATTCGTCGCGAATAATGATAACTATTTGATGGATAAACAACACTTGGACAGTATATTTCTGAACATGCTGATGCGTTAGTTAATTCTCTAAGGCGCGGAAGACGATAACCTAAACCTAAACCTAGATTAAGACACCAAGATCCCTGTCTGGAAGCTGGCGCTGTTCTATTACCTCGGTTGACAAACCACTGTTTTAACACAAAACCATACTTCAACATGATATCATTATTGTGACTATCTTTACCTTTACCTACCAACTCAAATGTCTGAGGCAATGATGGAGCAATTATTTTCTTACCTGCCCAACCCGGATCATCTACACGCCATTGCTGCGGTGTAGCCACGGGACCATTTAAGGTGACCCGGACAATACTAGGGTCTGAGCTATTTAAATAGGTCATAGTCGCTTTAATATCGCCGTTAGGAGAAACATCCTCCCATGTTAATTGCGTATCAATACTACCTAGCACCAAATCAAAATATAAACCATCTGCGCCAGTAGTAGGAAAATTCAGACCGTAAGATGACGGTTTGGATGACTGAACAAGAAAACCCAAACCTGGGTCCCACATAGAAAAAGGACCAGCACGTTCGCCGTTATATTCTAACAGAGGTCTAGCAGAGCAAATATCCGCTGTTGGCTGTGGTTTAATATAATAACTCACAGTACTTGCGGTAAAACGACGACTTCTAGGTACGCCATAACGGGTGGATAAAATAATATCATCATCAGTTCTTAACATTACTCGATAAGGTGCTTTACAAATGGTAGGCACATCGTCACGAGTGACCGGACGGTCAAATTTATCAAGGATAGATAAATACAACTTCCCTGTAACGGTAAAATCACCATCGCCATCATCATCATTCCAATAGTTATAAGGCGTACCGATAAGGGTACTCAATGGTATGGCATTAACATTAGTTGGCACTAACATATCAATATCGGCAAAGCTCTGACCGGCAACTGGCAGTAAAATAGCATGTGATGAATTTGAGTTATTACTTGCCGGTGTTAATGTCGTACCATCAGAGAAGGATATCTTCATCAGTTCGTCTAAGTCTATCGCGCGTGTTTGACCACCATCAAAAGTTAAATAAGGGCCATTACCATGAATAACATTTGTAGTATAAGCGGTCAGCGCTTGACTATTAAATGAAAAGAATAGAGAGATAATAGGCAGTAAAGTTAAAAAAATCGACCAAGATAAAAACAATCTTAATAACAATTTAAGGGATTGCTGAAAAAATAAACTACACGAAAAAACGAAACTTTGCTGGCTAAAACGAGACGAATTTAAATTAAAAGTTGGGCAGGTTTGGTGTTTGGTGTTTGGTGTTTTAAATTATAACGCATTTTGACATCCCTTGTCAAGTAATACCATGTTTTATTTCACTTTATTTCAGTTAGACCGACTAAATTACCACCAAATATTGCGGTTAAAATAATCTATAGAGTATAGTGCCACAAAAAAATCTACGCAACTACATTTAATGATGTAATTGTTAAATTTTGTAAATATTATTAGAGAGTTAAATCTTTAAAACATAGTGTTAACCTTTTAAAAACGCCATTCTTAAATATTGTCTCACTTATTTTGTTTTTTAATTCTAAAAGCTTTTTGAATATTCAATAGTTAATTGTTAGACTATCTAGCATAATCTGATTAAATATAATCATAAAATTGATTATAGATTTAATTTTTGTGTAAATTTAATTCAATAGGCAATTAAACATGGATAAATTGTTACAATATGGTCGAGAACTTCTTGAACTTGAACTTCACGAAGCACAAAAGTTACCCGCCCGACTTGGTAAAGACTTTATTAAGGCTTGTCAATTCATCTTGTCCACCAAGGGAAAAGTTGTCGTGTCAGGTATTGGTAAATCAGGACATATTGGAAAAAAAATCGCCGCTTCATTAGCTAGTACTGGTAGTCCAGCTTTTTTTATGCATCCCTCAGAAGCGCTACACGGTGACTTAGGCATGGTAACCGAAAACGATGTAGTAATTTTGATCTCTTATTCTGGTCGGGCAAAGGAGTTTCAATTTATTTTACCAATCCTTGCTGCTATGAATATTCCGGTTATCGCTATTACTGGTGGACTTGATTCGCCACTTGCGACAGCAGCCCAAGCAGTATTAGACATTTCAATTGAAAAAGAAGCTTGCCCAATGGGACTAGCACCAACATCAAGTTCAACTAATACATTATTAATGGGTGATGCATTGGCTATTGCCGTTATGCGAGCTCGTGGTTTTAAAGAAGAGGATTTTGCTCGTTCACATCCTGCTGGTAGTCTAGGAGCTAAATTGTTAAATCACGTAAAAGATATTATGCGAAAAGGAGATTTAATTCCTAAAGTTTCACAATCAGCAACGGTACTCGATGCGATGTTAGAATTAAGTCGAACTGGTGTAGGGTTAGTTGCAATATGTCAAGATGATAATAAAATTGTTGGTGTTTTTACTGATGGAGATTTGCGTCGATTACTATTAAAACATGGTACACTACAAGACAATATTATTGAAGTAATGACCAGTCCAGGACATCAAATACCGGAAAATTGGAAAGCGGTCGAAGCCTTAAAAACTTTTAATGATCATAATATTACAGCTGCGCCAGTAGTGAATAATCAAGGTGAATTAGTTGGAGCACTTAATATTCATGACCTACATCAAGCGGGGATAAGTTAACTGATTAATAAATACCTGTTGCAAAATAGGGCTATCTATTGAGATAATTACCGACCTAAATTTTTGTCGTTAGACGGAGATCCAAGAAAGTTACACAATTCAAAGATAAAATGATGATAAAAATCATAGCAAATTGATATTGTGTTGTAAATTTTAACCAAAATTAATAGATGATGAAACTACAATGGCAGAAAAGCGAAATATCTTTCTAATTGGCCCAATGGGGGCAGGAAAAAGCACAATAGGCCGACAAATTGCACAGCAGTTAGGCATGGAATTTTTTGACTCTGATCAAGAGATCGAAAAACGTACAGGTGCTGATATTGCATGGATCTTTGACTTAGAAGGTGAAGACGGATTCCGAGCCAGAGAAGAGAAAGTCATTAATGAATTGACTGAAAAACAAGGTGTAGTACTTGCTACCGGTGGTGGTTCAGTACTATCGAAAGAGACACGTAATCGATTATCAGCACGTGGTATTGTCGTTTATTTAGAAACGACTATTGAAAAACAAATGGCAAGAACACAAAAGGATAAACGTCGTCCTTTATTACAAGGTGGCAATACCCCTCGCGAACTTTATGAAGAATTAGCTCAGGAACGAGATCCTCTTTATGAAGAAATTGCTGACATCACAATTAAAACCGATGAGCAAAGTGCCAAAGGTGTTGCTGGGTATATCATTGATAAAATTGAACAAATTTAAATCATTGATTCATAAACCATGGTTGGTTATAAGGCATTAGACCTGTTAATAGGTTAAGGAGTTAATATGCGTGTAGATAAAGATGATCGTTATATACCAGAACAATCCAATAAGCCGTCTACGCCCTCATTTAATATTACCAATTTTTTTCAGCATTATTCGAAAAAGAAATTGATAATTATGGGGTTAACTGTTGTTATTATTGTCTTATTAGTTAGCACAATGTTATTTCGTTCGTCAAAACCAAAAACACCTACACAACTAACTCCTCCTGAAGTTAGCGGTGTTTCAACGCAAGAACCTGAGCCAACCATAACAACACAATCCAATGACGTTGCAACGGCTACAGCTCAAGGTCAAGCATCTGATACGGTACCATCGCCTATGGCGCCAGCACCAATTACCAATGTTAATGAACAACAAAATAGTAGCGAATTAACTGGTAGTAACGGTAGTGATGCAAACACTCAGAGTTCACCAGAGAGTAAACCTGAGTCACAAGTTGACCATAATACTCATCAGGGTAATAATTCATCGCATAATAATGTGGATAATAATAGACTAAACTCGCCGAACCAAGTTGAATCTAAAGTCAATAAACCTGATACTGAATCAACTAGTGGTTCTAAAGTAAATACTAAACCGACTAAAATTGACAAAATAAAGAGTAATCAGTTTTCAATTCAACTGAGTGCTTCAACCTCGCTTGAAGGTTTAAAAAAATTGGTAAAAAAACATAATATAACCAATTACCAAATTTATGAAACTAAACGAAATAATGTCAAATGGTTTATTTTAGTTAATGGTACATATAATTCTGCTGATGAAGCCAGAAAAGCAATCAAGTCTTTACCAGATGCACTAAAAAAAGATAAACCTTGGGTTAAATCTGGCGCAACTATTAATAAAGAAAAATCGGCAAAATAGTAAGGGATATTGTTCATATATCCTACCAATGACAAAATAGGAGTTTCCGTTGAAGAAGCGACGAGCCTTTTTAAAGTGGGCTGGAGGAAAATATGAGCTTGTAGACACTATAAAACAGTATCTACCGGAAGGTGAACAACTCATTGAGCCCTTTGTAGGTGCTGGTTCCGTTTTTTTAAATACTAACTTCAAAAGTTATATTTTAGCTGATATCAATCATGATCTAATTGCACTATTTAAGCTATTACAATCCAATCCGGAGCTGTTTATTAATGATCTTAAATTACTATTTAATGATCAAAATAATCAGGCTGAAGCATTTTATCAACTACGTGATGTGTTTAATTATAGCAAAGATCAATATTTACGATCGCTTTTATTTGTCTATTTAAATCGTCACTGTTACAACGGCTTATGTCGTTATAATAATAGTGGTTTATTTAATGTCCCATTTGGCCGTTACAAGACTATTTATTTCCCGGAAAGGGAACTCTATTTCTTTGCCAAAAAAGCGCAAAATGCTGAGTTTGTCTGTACGCCTTATCATAAAGCGATGAAAATGGCGAAACGTAACTCCGTTATTTATTGTGATCCACCTTATCTATCACCTAATGAAACAGCAGGTTTTACCGCCTACTATTCTAATAACTTTGGGTTTGACGAACATCAAAGGTTGTCACAATTAGCTGAGCAAATTGCCTATAAAAAAGAGATTCCAGTTCTGGTATCAAATCATGATACTCACTATACCAGAACGTTATATAGTAAAGCGCGCCATCTTTACCGAGCAGAAATGCGGCGCTCAATTAGTTGCGCTGGCGAAGGACGCAAAAAAATTGATGAAATATTGGCCTTATACCAAAAATCTTAAGCTATTTTTAAGTATAAGGTGTTTATGAGTAGAGGTATGTTATGAATGAATTTATTATTGCACCATCAATACTATCCGCCGATTTCGCTCGTCTTGGTGAAGATACCCAAAAAGTATTAGATGCAGGAGCGGATGTTGTCCATTTCGATGTGATGGATAATCATTTTGTTCCCAATTTAACAATGGGTAGTATGTTTTGTAAGGCACTGCGAGACTATGGAATTAGTGCTCCAATTGATGTCCATCTAATGGTTTCTCCAGTTGAAGAGCTAATTACCTCTTTTGCCAAATCTGGAGCAACAAACATATCTATTCATCCGGAAGCGACAATTCATTTAGATCGTTCATTACAATTAATTAAAGATCATGGTTGCAGTGCCGGTATTGTGCTTAATCCAGCAACACCACTTGACCATTTAGACTATGTGATGGATAAAGTTGATATTATTTTATTGATGGGTGTTAACCCAGGTTTTGGTGGTCAATCATTCATCCCAGCAACGCTTAAAAAATTGCGGCAAGTTAAACAACGCATTATTGATTCTGGTAGAAATATTCGCCTAGAAATTGATGGCGGTGTAAAAGTAGATAATATAGCTGAAATTGCCAAGGCAGGAGCCGATATGTTTGTTGCTGGCTCAGCCATATTTGGTCAACCTAACTATAAAACGGTAATTGATACAATGCGTAAAGAGTTAGCAGGAGTAAAACATGGCTAAATTAGATGATATTCAAGCTATTGCTTTTGATTTAGATGGAACATTAGTAGATAGCGTACCTGGACTTGCTTTAGCAACCCAGAAAATGTTGGCAGATTTAAATTTACCAACAGTTACCAATGAACAAGTTAAAAACTGGGTAGGTAATGGTATTGATGTGATGCTTGAACGCGTTTTCAAAGCCATTGATATTAATCCGTCAAAAGAATATTTTGCTGAAGCTAAACAAATATTTAGTCAGCATTATGATAAGGTTATGGATGAACAGACAACACTGTTTCCTCATGTAAAACAGACCTTAAAAACTCTTTATGAAAATCATTATCCTTTAGCACTTGTAACTAATAAACCGGCACAATTTTTACCGGGATTACTAAGCTCATTAGGTATCAAAGAGTATTTTTCATTAGTACTCGGCGGCGGTGATGTAATTAAATTAAAACCACACCCTGCTCCGCTTTATCAAGTCATGGCAACATTTGGATTATACAATGATCAGTTATTATTTGTTGGTGATTCGAAAAATGACATTACCGCAGCCAAAAATGCTAATTGCCCTACTGTTGCGTTAAGTTATGGTTATAATTATGGCGAATCAATTGCAACAAGTGAACCCGATTTTTTATTTGATGATTTTCAAGATATATTAACCCTATTACCTCAGCCAAAAGCTGAAGCAAAAAAATAATAAGTTTAAATTAGGAATAAATTATGAGTAAACCAATTGTATTTAGTGGCGCTCAGCCATCAGGAGAACTAACATTAGGCAACTATTTAGGTGCTTTAAAGAATTGGGTGTCTTTGCAAAATGAATATGATTGCGTTTATTGTATCGTCAATCAACATGCGATCACGGTACGCCAAGATCCTAATAAGTTACGTAAAGCAACACTTGATACATTAGCACTTTATCTAGCCTGTGGTATTGATCCACAAAAAAGTACTATTTTTGTGCAATCCCATGTGCCTGCACATGCTGAATTAGGTTGGGCATTAAACTGTTATACCTATTTTGGTGAATTGAGCCGTATGACACAATTTAAAGATAAATCTTCTCGTCATTCAGAAAATATAAATGCCGGGCTTTTTGATTATCCAGTGTTAATGGCTGCCGATATTTTGTTATATCAAGCTAATTTAGTTCCCGTTGGTGATGACCAAAAACAACATCTTGAACTTTCTCGCGATATTGCTATGCGTTTTAATGCCCTTTATGGCGATATCTTCACTGTTCCTGAACCATTTATTGCTAAAGTTGGCGCTCGGGTTATGTCGTTACAAGATCCTAGCAAAAAAATGTCTAAATCAGATGAAAATCGTAATAATGTTATTGGGTTACTTGAAAATCCAAAAGATGTCGAGAAGAAAATTAAACGGGCAATGACCGATTCTGATGAACCACCAGTCGTACGTTATGATTTAAAAAATAAAACGGGGGTATCAAATCTGTTAGATATCTTAACCGGTATTACGGGTAAACCTATTGCTGAACTTGAGAAAGAATTTGAAGGTAAAATGTATGGTCATCTAAAAACCGAGGTCGCAAATCAAGTTATTGATATGTTAACTGGTTTACAAGCAAAGTATCATCAGTATCGTGATGATGAAAATTATCTTCTGACAATTATGCAAGAAGGTGCACAAAAAGCTCGAGCAAAAGCAGAGCCAACGTTGAAAAAAGTTTATGACGCAATCGGTTTTGTATAATTAACCGTAAAACTAGATTGCAATTAACGCTAAACAATATCAATTGGCTTTAATGACTAAACGCACTATCGTTTTTATTAACGAAAGATGCTATTAAAGCCTTTTTGATTATCATAGGTTAGTTATGAAAATTATCATTCTTGGTGCAGGTCAAACAGGTAGTGCTCTTGCCGAATATCTGGTTACCGAAAAACAGAACGATGTGACTGTTGTTGATGAAGATCATGACAAGTTGCAATCATTGCAAGAACGTTTTGATTTACAAGTTATTTGTGGAAAATCATCTTATCCACAAGTATTAGAAAGTGCTGGTGCAGAATCTGCCGACATGTTAGTCGCTGTTACCAATTCTGATGAGGTCAATATGATGGCTTGCCAGATTGGGCATGTGATGTTCAATATTCCTCAAAAAGTCGCACGTATTCGAGCTCCAGAATATAATGATGAAAGATACTCATTTTTTAATAAAGATTGTATTAATATCGACCATATTATTGCCCCAGAAAACCTAATCACCAATCAAATCAGCCAGCTAGTGCAATATCCTGGCGCACTACAATTTGCCTCATTTTATGATAATCGAGTCTGCTTAGTTGCCGTTACAGCTTACTATGGTGGTGCATTGGTTGGTAGTGAATTATCAGAGCTAAAAGAACATTTACCTCATGTCGAAGCTCGGGTGGTGGCTATTTATCGTAAAAATCGTTTTATTCGTCCGATTGGTTCAACTTTGATTGAAGCTGGGGATATGGTTTACTTTATTACCCCACCGCTTAACATCAAAGCGGTAACCAGTGAATTACAACGGTTAGAAAAGCCTTATAAACGAATACTCATTAGTGGTGGTGGTGGCATTGCTGTTGCTTTAGCTAAGCGATTAGAAAACGATTATCAAGTTAAATTGATTGAACGTAATGCCGAAAAAGCAGAATTAATTGCCGAGCAGTTAGTTAATACGACCGTATTACATGGTGAATCATCGGATCAAGAGCTATTATCGCAAGAACAAGTCGAACTTACCGATCTGTTTGTGGCAGTGACGAGTGATGATGAATCAAATATTATGTCGTCAATGCTTGCCAAAAGGATGGGAGCCAAAAAAGTCATCGTACTTATTCAACGACAAGCTTATTTAGAGTTAATAAACGATAGCGTAATTGATATTGCCATTTCACCACAACATGCAACTATTTCAGAGCTATTAAGTCATGTTAGACAAACAGGTGTGGTTAAAGTGGTCTCACTACGTCAGGGTGAGTCAGAAATTGTCGAAGTAGTTGCCAATGGTGAGGCAGAAAATTCAAAATTAGTTGGTAAAAATATTAACAGTCTAAAATTGCCTTCAGGGGCAACTATTGGTGCTGTGGTGCGTGGTGAAGATGTGATTATTGTTAATACCGATTTAATGATCGAAGATGGTGATCACTTAATCATTTTCTTACCAGATAGACGATCTATTAGCGATATCGAAAGATTATTACAATAGCTTGTATAAAGTATAAACTGAGTACATAATAAAACTGTTTTTATAAATTATTTTTGACTCGGGGTGTTTTTTGTTACTACAAAAAACTGAGATTTTACCCGTTGAACCTGATCTGGCTCATACCAGCGTAGGGAAGTCTCCGTCTTAATTATCCGTTTTGACACATTCTTCCCTTAATATCAATAATAAATAAGGAAAGAATATGTCTACCATTCAGTTATTTCAAAACAATGATGCCATTCCCTTTATTGAGCAAGTTAAACAACAACGCCCGTTAGTCCATTGCATTACCAATGATGTGGTACAGAATTTTACCGCCAATGTCTTATTAGCCATTGGTGCTTCGCCAGCAATGGTCGTTGCTAAACAAGAAGTTGAGGACTTTGTAACTATTGCCAGTAGTTTATTAATTAATATTGGTACCATTGATGAGCACAGCGCAAATAGTATGTTATTAGCTGCAGCTAAAGCTGAACAGACGCAGACACCATGGGTACTGGATCCTGTCGCGGTTGGTGCGGCACTTAAATACCGCACTGAAGTTGCCAAACAACTGTTAACCTTTAGACCAAGTGTTATTCGAGGAAATGCCTCTGAAATTCTCGCATTGAGTGGTCAACAATCATCATCGAAAGGGCCTGATGGACTTGATTCTACCGATTCTGCATTAAATGCAGCAATACTATTAGCACAAAAATATCAAACCATTGTCGCAATAACAGGTGAGATAGATTATGTCACAGATGGTGAACAAATTTATAGCATTGTCGGTGGCGATATCGCGCTAACCCGAGTAACTGGTACAGGTTGCTCATTATCAGCAATGGCGGCCGCATTTATCGCCGCTAGTGAAGATCGTTTAATTGCAACCGCCTCTGCTTGTTTTATGATGAAAAAAGCAGGACAACTCGCTAGTAAGCAACAAGGGTTAGGTAGTTTCGCCATTGCTGTTATTGATCATCTTTCACGATTCAATCAAAACTAAAAATAAGGATGTTTGATGAAAAAGCAACTTGATTTAACCCTCTATTTAGTCCTCGACCCGTTATTATGTGGCGGTATAGATGGTATGGTCACTACCACCAAAATTGCTGTTGAGAATGGTGTTACCGCAGTGCAACTACGTTCAGAACAAGAATACTCTGGTAAAAATTGGTATGACGCCGCACAAGCGCTCAAAGAAGTGTTAAGTCGCACCCAAGTTCCGCTATTTATCAATGACCATGTTGATATTGCTTTAGCCATTGATGCTGATGGCGTTCATATAGGACAAAGCGATCTACCGGTCGACGTTACTCGACGCCTAATTGGCACAGACAAATGGTTAGGACTTTCAGTTTCAAATCAATCACAACTAGAGAATGTTCCTTGGCATTTAGTCGATTATCTTGGCATAGGGCCTATCTATCCAACCACAACCAAAAAGGATGCCGCAGCTGCGACAGGCATTACTCAATTGAAAGAACTGGTTAAAGCGAAACAATGCCCTGCCGTGGCTATCGGTGGTATCGGCGTGAATAATTTAACCGAAGTAATCCAAACTGGCATTGAAGGTATTGCCGTTGTGTCGGCAATATGCGGACAAGCTAATCTTGCCAAAGCAACATCCGACCTAATCAGTAAAATAAAACTGGCAAAATAGGAAACCAAATCATGACAACAGTTGCATTAACAATAGCAGGCAGTGACCCTAGTGGTGGCGCAGGTATTCAAGCTGACTTAAAAGCATTTTCAGCACTTGGTGCTTATGGTATGTCAGTGATCACCGCATTAACCGCACAAAGTACGCAAGGAGTTAATGGTGTACATGCCATTCCCGCTGAATTTATTGAAGCACAGTTTAATACACTATATCAAGATATCCACATTGATAGTGTTAAAATTGGCATGCTAATGAATAAAGAGATTGTTACTACAGTTCATCAGCTATTAAACAATCATCCTATTGCCAATATTGTGCTTGATACCGTAATGATTGCTAAAGGCGGACATCCATTGTTAAAAGCTGATGCCGTTTCTGCTATTCGAGATCTATTATTACCATTAGCCACAATCATCACCCCTAATCTACCTGAAGCGGCTGCATTACTTGATTGTCAGGAAGCTAAAAACGAAGATGAAATGCAACGACAAGGTTATGAGTTACTAAAATTGGGTTGTCAGGCAGTCTTAATGAAAGGCGGACATCTGCCAAGTCAAGAAAGTCCTGATTATCTAATCACTGACAATAAAATTATCAGAATGTCATCACCGAGAATCGTCACTAAAAATACTCATGGTACAGGTTGCACCCTCTCTGCGGCAATTGCAGCATTGTTACCGAAACATAATTTAGAAGAAGCAATAAAATATGCTAAAAACTACCTACAAGGCGCTATTGAGCATGCAGATAGTTTAAAAATTGGTAAGGGAATTGGACCTACTCACCATTTTTATCAATGGTGGTAGAAATATACAAAAACTGTTAATCGATGATTTGATAAAAGTACTCTCTAAGATTTAGGCGATGAGATAATCGCCTAAAATTTAATAACGCTAAATACTGTTAATAAGCAATACCGACAAACTCAAATCCCGCTTCATTAATTGCTGCAATTGCCGCTTCTTGCGAGATAGTACCACCATCAATATCAACTTCATGCTTAGCTAAATCAACAGTAACTTTCGCTTTAGGATCAATATCATTAATTGCTTTAGTAATGGTTTTAACACAATGCTGACAACTCATATTATCGACTATTAATTTCATCATTAACCCCTTTTGGTTATTTAATAATTTACCGATAAATTATCAATGGCAACAGATAGAAAAATTAGATTATTCTTTAAATAAAACAAATCTGTTAGCTATTACCATTAATGAATTAAAATTTAATCTTTATATTACGCCAAAACAAACTAAAACCAAGCCTACTTGGAAAAATAAATTAACCAAATTTTTAATATGCTCAATGAGATTAAGCTAAGAATTTATTTTGATCTATATTTTTTGTAAAAATAATTGAGAAGTGTATACCGTTTAATTGATATTTGAGATCCATAATAGAAAAACAGCTATAACCGTTGGTATACGTCATGGAAAACCAGTTGTCTTAAGAGAAGTTCTTTAACTATATATCATAAGGTATTGAGTTTTATTTAGCCGATAATGAAGTTTGGTTAATAGATAATTTACCAAGTCATTTTTTCGATCAGACTATTACCTCAATGCTAATTCGATATAACAATTTTCAAATATTACCATATAGAAATCATCGACATTCACAAGAATAGCGGTTATTGTATATTTATTCATCTAAGCTGTTTTACTGATTAAGTTGTTTGCAGGTTTTAAATTTAATCATAGTGTTAATCATAGTTTAGATGTGTAGTTCCCTTCTTTTTATTTTTTTCATAACGATATTCAGGTTAATTAGGAGCCTAAAATGCAGCATATTATGGAAACGATTAGAAAAACAGAGCAAGAGTTTATTGATATCCGCCATCAAATTCATCAACATCCTGAATTAGGTTTTGAAGAACATAAAACCAGCGATTTAGTGGCAAGTAAATTGGCTGAATGGGGCTATGAAGTACATCGTGGTTTAGCTAAAACCGGGGTGGTTGGTGTTTTAAAAAATGGCACTAGTGATAAAAAAATTGGTATTAGAGCCGACATGGATGCGCTACCTATTATTGAAGCATCAGGAAAACCATGGAGCAGTCAAACCCATGGCAAATTCCATGGTTGTGGCCATGATGGTCATACCACTATTTTACTTTGTGCAGCCAAATATCTTGCCGAAACCCGTCACTTTGATGGCACTTTACATGTCATTTTTCAACCAGCTGAAGAGTTGTTATATGGTGGTAAAGTAATGGTTGACGACGGTTTATTCAAACAATTTCCTTGTGATGTTATTTTCGGTATCCACAACATGCCAGGTTTTAAAGAAGGTCATTTCTATTTCAAAGCCGGCGCACTTATGGCCTCATCCGATACTATTCATATCAAGATTAAAGGCAAAGGTGCTCACGGTGCCATGCCTGAACGAGGAATTGATGCCACCCTTGTTGCTTGTTATATCGGCACTGCCTTGCAAAGTATTGTTTCTCGTAATGTATCACCATTTGAGCAAGCCGTTATCACGATTGGTTGTATTCAATCAGGTGAAGCGCCAAATGTGGTGAACAGCGATGCACTTATGAAACTAACAGTTAGAGCATTAGATAATGATACCCGAGCGTTACTACTTAAGCGTATTAGCGAAGTTGCCACTGCGCAAGCGGAAAGTTTTGGCGCCTCAGTACAAATTGAGCATGTCAATGGTAGTCCGGTTTTACATAATGGTGCAGATGCAACCAAATTTGCATTAGAAGTCGCACAAAAATTAGTCGGTGAAGATCGCGTGCATGATAATTGTCATCCTTTTATGGGCAGTGAAGATTTTGCTTTTATGTTAGAAAGTAATCCTAATGGCTGCTATATGATTATCGGTAATGGCGATGAACCTGGTTTTTGTAGTGTGCATAATCCTGGTTATGATTTTAATGATAAATGTATTGTTACCGCTGCATCATATTGGGTGGCATTAACTGAAAGCTATTTAAACATATAAGGATTAATGTGCAGCTATGTCAAATTTAAATATGTCAAATACTCAAAATTCAGCCATAGAGCAGTTTAAAAGTCATAACCGGTTAACATTCGGCATTGTATTAGGGGTGATTACTTTTTGGCTTTTTGCTCAGTCTATTGTCAATGTCGGGCCGGCTGTTCAACATAGTATCGGTATTACACCTGCATCGTTCAATCTAGCTGTCAGTTTAACCGCTCTGTTTTCAGGTTGTTTTATTGTCGTTGCTGGCGGATTAGCTGATCGCTTTGGCCGTGTTCGTTTTACCTATTTAGGTTTTATTTTAAGTATTATTGGTTGTCTTTGTTTGATCTGCGCACAAGGTGAAGTGCTGTTTATTACTGGTCGTATTATCCAAGGCTTATCTGCTGCTTGTATTATGCCATCGACGTTGGCATTAGTGAAAACCTATTATCAAGGTAAAGATCGTCAACGAGCATTGAGTTTTTGGTCAATTGGCTCTTGGGGTGGTTCAGGAACTTGTGTACTTGCCGGTGGAGCAATAGCCACTTATTTAGGTTGGCAATGGATTTTTATTATCTCAATCAGCTGTGCTGTGTTAGGTATGCTGTTATTGAAAGGGACACCAGAAACTAAGATTGACGATCCATCAAGTTTGCCCAAATTTGATTATGTTGGGCTATTCGTTTTTGTGATCACTTTAGTTACGTTAAACCTTGTCATCACCAAAGGATCTACTTTTGGTTGGACTAGTGTAATGACATTATCACTCGCTACGATATGTTTGGTTTTTCTGATTTTATTTTTTGTTATTGAAAATCGCAAAGCGAATGGCGCATTTATAGATTTTTCACTGTTTAAAAACGTCCCTTATCGTGGTGCTACCTTATCTAACTTTCTGCTCAATTCTGTTGCCGGTACATTAATTGTTGCCAGTACTTATACCCAACAAGGACGAGGCTTTACCTCTTTCGAAAATGGATTATTGACCATTGGTTATTTAGTTTCGGTTTTATGTATGATTCGAGTAGGTGAAAAGATCTTACAAAAAGTCGGAGCGAAAAAACCAATGCTACTCGGGCCTTTAATTACCGGTTCGGGTATTGCCTTGATGACGCTGACTTTTTTACCCGATATGTTTTATATTATTTCGGTGTTAGCCGGCTATATTTTATTGGGTCTTGGCTTAGGTTTTTATGCTACACCATCAATTGATACCGCAATAGCTAGTGCTCCGGAAGATAAAGTTGGTGTTGCATCAGGAATATATAAAATGGCAAGCTCATTAGGCGGTGCATTTGGTGTGGCGATTTCGGCATCAACTTATGCTGCAATTATTGCTAATGGGCAAAGTATAGCGACAGCAGCAGCAATTGGACTGTGGATTAATGTTGGCTTTTGTCTGTTATGTTTTGTTTCAATTTTAATTTTAGTACCCAATAATGCCGGCAAGAATAAATAAGTCAGCATAGGTTGTTTATCATTTTAAATTAGGGATAAATCTTTTCGCATCTATCCCTATTTTTTAATTAAAACTTTTATAAAAATACAATTTTTACAACTCTGAAAAATAAACCCATATAACTTAAAAAATTATATGGGTTTTGAAATAGAAAGATCTGTTTAAAATATTTAGTTATCTGTAGATAAAACTTATTTGCCAATACAGAATGAACTGAATATTCGTCCTAATAAATCATCAGAAGTAAATTCACCTGTAATTTCACTTAGTGCTTCTTGAGCTAATCTTAGTTCTTCCGCCAATAGTTCGCCAGCATGGAATGTGGTAAGTTGATATTGACCATTATTTAAATGCTCTGCTGCTTTCTCAAGTGCTTGCAGATGTCGACGACGAGCCAGAAAACCACCTTCGGTGCTACTAGTAAAGCCCATAACCTGTTTGAGATGATCACGTAATAATGTAATACCTTCTCCGGTTCTTGCCGATAGTTGAATAAGACAATAGCCATTTTGTTCACTATAACCTAATGGTTCACCAGTTAAATCAGCCTTGTTGCGAATAACTGTGACAGGTATGTTTTTCGGTAAACGTTCAATAAATTCTGGCCAGAGTTTTTCAGGATTTGTCTCATTAGTTGTTGTACTGTCGACCATGAATAATACTCGATCGGCTTGATCAATCTCTTGCCATGCTCGCTCAATACCAATACGTTCAACTTCATCGCTAGCTTCACGTAAGCCGGCAGTATCGATTATATGTAAAGGCATTCCATCAATATGGATATGTTCACGTAAAACATCGCGCGTTGTTCCAGCTATATCCGTTACGATAGCGGCATCTCGTCCAGCTAATGCATTAAGTAAACTTGATTTACCAGCGTTAGGTCTACCCGCTATGACGACGTTCATACCTTCACGTAATAATGAACCTTGTTTAGCTTCTTGACGGACTTCGTTTAATCGTTGTATGACTTGCTCAAGTTCTGCCGCTATTTTTCCATCAGATAAAAAGTCTATCTCTTCCTCTGGAAAATCAATAGCTGCTTCAGTAAAAATACGTAGATGAATTAATGCTTCAACCAGTGTATTAATTTTTTTAGAAAATACCCCTTGTAAAGAAGATAAGGCTGATTTTGCTGCTTGCTCCGAGCTAGCGTCAATTAAGTCTGCAATCGCTTCGGCTTGGGCTAGATCCAATTTATCATTTAAGAAAGCTCGCTCTGAAAATTCGCCCGGCCTTGCAATCCGCACACTAGGAATATCTAAAATGCGTTTTAACAGTAGATCTAAAATAACTGGGCCACCATGCCCTTGTAGTTCAAGCACATCTTCACCCGTAAATGAGTGTGGATTAGGAAAAAATAGCGCAATACCTTCATCTAAGGTTGTACCATCCGATGCTAAAAAAGGTAAATAATGGGCATAGCGAGGCTTAGGTAAAATACCTAAAACGGCTTTAGCAACATCTTGCGCTTTAGGGCCCGAAACACGCAATATTCCCACACCGCCACGACCTGGAGGTGTCGCTTGTGCAACAATTGTATCTGTATTCATATTTATCAATTTTAATTTAAATAGAAATGGTTAATCATACCACGACAACCATTAAAAATCTGTAAAGTGAAATAGTCTAAAGCAATGGGACCGATTAATTATCATTTTTAGTTTCAACATAATCTAATGGATGATCAAATAGCCATGAGTTAAGTAAAGCTAATGGTTCTCTTATCATGGCGATATATTTATCAAAATTGCTATAACTTAATGGCGCTGACAAACCGGAAATATCATCAATATTAGATCGTTTAGCTAACATGATTGAACGTAAAATATGGAAATCATTAGTCACCACAACTGTCTTTCCTAATGGCAAAACTTGATTAGCATAGACAAATTGTTGTGCCGTTCGCCTTGATCTATCTTCTAAATAGACCCTGGAAGATTCGATACCTTTTTTGATTAAGTAATCAGCCATCACACTCGCTTCAGTCGCTGATTCATCACTCCCCCGCCCTCCGCATACAATTACTTTTGTATTGGGATTATCTTGCAAATAATTAAATGCAGTATTCAAGCGAATTTGTAACGTTAAAGGAGCTTGTGCTGGTGTGCCAACAACTTGTGAACCTAATACCACCAGAGTATCAGCATTAGCAGCTGGTTTTTGGTGAGCATAAATAAAAATAATAATATTACAAATAACAAAATAAAATAGTATTAATATCAGTAACCATCTAATTAATTTAATGATTATCATATAATACCTCTCATTTTTTGAAACAATTTTCAAAATGGTCGTCAACTAATCCCATTGATTGCATAAAAGCATAACAGATCGTTGTTCCAACAAAAGAAAAACCTCTCTTTTTTAGTGCTTTTGACATTCTATCTGATATTTCGGTGCTAACTGGAACTTCACTTATATCATTAAAGTGGTTAATTATAGGTTTACCATTAACAAATGACCAAATAAATTGAGAAAAATCCTCATTATTACTTTGCATAGCTAAGTAGGCATGAGCATTTTTTACAATGCTATTAAGTTTTAGTCGGTTACGAATTAATCCTTCATTTTCAAGTAATGATTCTATATCAGCCGCCGTTAATTGGATAATTTTTTGCGGTTCAAAATTGAAAAAGCATCGACGATATTCATCTCGTTTTTTTAGAACAGTAATCCACGATAATCCTGCTTGCTGGCCTTCAAGACAGATTTTTTCAAATAGCTTTAGACTATCATATTGTGGATTCCCCCATTCCTTATCATGATAATCAATATATAACGGGTCATTTGTCACCCAACTGCATCGTTTTGTCATTATTATTTCATCCTTATGTTTCAAAAATATTATACGTGATAATTGAATAGAATTTTCATTTAATATCATTTTTTATACTGATTATAAATCAAACAGACATATCATTGTCATTGATTAAATTTTTTTATGATTAAAAAAAAGTCTATTTTTTATGGCAGAATGACCATTCACTATTAAGATTTAGTCAAAATACAATCATTTTCTTAATTGGCTATATCTATTTAACTATAACAATAAGGTTTTTTCATGAATCAATCCGAGATTAATGCTGAATGGCAACCAGTGGCACGTCCATTGAACAGTAAAGATTTAAAAACATTGATATTATCCTCTTTAGGGGGGACATTAGAATTTTATGACTTTGTTATCTATGCTCTCTATATTGATACTATTGTCAAACCGTTATTTTTACCCCATACCTTATCGCCGTTAACGTTAGATTTATTTGCTTGGGGAATTTTTGCAGCAGGCTACTTAGTTCGCCCTGTTGGTGGCATTATTATGGCGCACTTTGGTGATAAAGTTGGTCGTAAAAGAATGTTTACCTTAAGTGTGGCGATGATGGCTTTACCTACATTTATCATTGGTATTTTGCCTACTTATGAAACAATTGGTATTGTAGCGCCATTATTATTGTTATTGATGCGAATGCTACAAGGCGCTGCTATCGGCGGTGAAATGCCTGGCGCATGGGTATTTATTGCAGAGCATACCCCAAAACAACGTTATGGTTTAGGTGTCGGCACTCTAACATCAGGCATTACTGGTGGTATCTTACTTGGTTTTTTCGTCACAATTATTATTGATCTCTATTTTACTAACCAAAATATTTTGGATTATGCATGGCGTATTCCTTTTATTATTGGTGGTATCTTTGGGGTTATTTCAGTATATTTACGCAAATTTTTATCTGAAACACCAATTTTTAAAGAGTTAGCTGCACGTAAAGCTTTAGAAAAAAGTATACCTGTAGTTACCGTATTAAAAAAACATAAAACAGCATGTTTGATTGTCGCTTTATTAACTTGGTCATTATCAACCGCTATTATGGTTGGTATTTTAATTACCCCGGGTCGTATTGTTGGTGGTATGTACCATTTTGCTAATCTTGATTGGCGTATTGGTGGTTGTATTGCTGCTTTAACCTTATCTATTGGTTGTGTTATTTCTGGCTGGTTAGATGATAAATTAGGTACAGCTAAAACAGTAATCCTGACTTGGGGCGGATTAGCTGTAGTCAGTATCTATTTTTACAGTTCATTAGCGCCAGATATGTCATTAACAAAACTTTATTCGATTTGGGCACTATTTGGTCTATTTATTGGATCGATCGCCATGACTCCAATTATCGGCACTAGAACGTTTCCACCGGCAATTCGTTATTCAGGATTATCGTTCTCTTATAATTTAGCCTACGCACTATTTAGTGCAATTACTCCAACGTTAACTATTTATTTGTTAAGTCCAGATCACTTATTAGGTGAATTTAGTTATCTTGGCGCAGGTATTTATATTTCAGCTGTTGCTTTACTGGCTGTTGTAGTTGGCTTTACTTCATTAGCCCAAAATGGCTGGCAAAATAATTCGGATCATTAAAGACTATTAATAAAAAAACAGGGCCATAGCCCTGTTTTCGTTAAAAAGTAAGATGAATGATAAATATTAGCGCATTGTGACAAATTCTTCCGCTGCTGTTGGATGAATTGCAACGGTATTATCAAAGTCTTTTTTGGTTGCTCCCATTTTCAATGCTACAGCAAAGCCTTGTAAGATTTCGTCCATACCATAACCAATACCATGAATACCAACTATTTTTTCTTGTTCACCAACACAGACTAATTTCATTCGACAAGGTTGTCGATGCGAAGTGACTGCGGTATACATGGCAGTAAAAGTAGATTTATAAACTTTGACGTTTTCTGGACCATATTGCAATATAGCTTGCGGTTCACTTAAACCAACTGTACCAATCGGTGGGTGAGTAAACACTACCGTTGGAATATTAGAATAATCTAAATGTTCATTTGGTTTATTGTTAAATAGTCGTTCCGATAAACGGCGACCGGCAGCCACCGCAACAGGGGTTAATGCTGCAGCGCCTGTATCATCACCTACCGAATAAATACCAGAGACATTAGTATTTTGAAACTCATCCACAATAATAAATCCATTGTTATCAACTTTAATGCCGGCAGCAGATAAATTCATTTCTTTGGTTGCTGGTTCACGACCGATTGCCCATATTAAGCAGTCAACAGTATAACTCTCACCATTTTCTAATGTTAACGTTAATGATTGGTCACTATTTTTGCTAACAGAAGATGGAATGGCAAAGGTGTGCAGATGCTGGCCATCATTGGTTATCACTTCCATAAGTGTCTCTACGATTAACGGATCGAAAGCTCGTAATGGTGTACCTTGGCGAACAAATTGATGTGTTTCAGCGCCAAGTGAATGTAACACGCTGGCAATTTCACAAGCTATATAACCAGCTCCAATAACTGCTACTCGTTTAGGGAGTGCTTTTAACTCAAAAAATCCATCAGAAGTGATACCATATTGTGCTCCTGGTATATTTGGAATCGTTGGCTTTCCACCTACAGCAATGAGTATGTGATCGGCACTATAGTGTTCGCCATTAACTTCAATCGTTTTTGCATCAACAAATTTGCCATAGCCATGGATCACATCGACATTATTATTATTTAATACACGATCATAAGATTGATGAACACGATCAATATAAGCAGTTCGGCTTGCAATGAGTTTATCCCAATCAAAATGATTAATTGTTGTATCAAATCCATAATCAGGGCCATAATGGTTAATTGCTTCAGCAATTTGTGCACCATACCACATAATCTTTTTCGGCACACAACCAACATTTACGCAAGTACCACCCAATAATTTAGCCTCAATAATGGCACACTTTTTACCATATGATGCAGCTCGGTTAATTGAGGCAATACCACCACTACCACCACCGATAGCAATATAGTCATAGTGTTTAGTCATATAAAAAATCCTTAAAAACAAATTAGCAATTGATGGTTAATAGCTTTGCATAAAGCCGACAATAAAAAAAGTATTAATTATGAAATTTAACGATAGTTATTAACTATTGATTAGTTTCGGAGAATAATTTTATTCATTAACATAATAATATTGCTACTGATATGACTATTCCCCACATTTATTCAATGCCTGAAAATTGACAGGTTTAGAACTCATTTTTTCAGTAATCTCAAGATAACATTTTCTGTCTTCAAGTTTATATAAAATATTATATGTTTTACCCAATTCAGCGGTAAATTGGTGATATTTTGTGGTACAAGAAACTTTATCATCTCGTGATTTGCCAATAACCGTAACAAGTTTATTGGCTGGAGATTTAGTTTCAATTGAGGGAACGTATTTAGGATAAATATTAAATGGTACAATTTTATGTGGGAATACATAGCCAAGACTTTGAAAATTAGCGCAGTTGCTAGTTTTACCATCATAAATGTTTAAAGAAAAATAGGTAGGATAATAAGTTTCAGTGGTGAATATCAGTTCTGGGTCATGGAGATTTGCTTCATATAGATATTTTTGAACAGGTACTCGATGACAAGCGACACTCATCAATATCATTAACAACACTGTAATTTTTAGTTTCATTATTTTATTCCTTATTAGTCATTAAATATGTGATCTTTATTGATACTAAAATATATCTTAATTGAAATAAAACAAAGATAAAAAATAATGGAAAAAATTAAATAAGAGTAATCATCTATTTAGATAAATGGCTACTTAAATAAGTAGCCATTTATTACCAGATATTATTTATTGCTGTTTAATTTTATCAATGATGTTAGTTGTGGAACAACCATCTTCAAAATTGAGGACTTTAACTATTCCCCCGGCCTCGATAACTTCTTTTCCACCTGCGATATCTTCAGGTTTATAATCACCACCTTTTACTAATACATCAGGTAAGATACTGGCAATTAATCGTTGTGGAGTCTCTTCCTCAAAAGGAACAACCCAATCAACAGAATCAAGCGCACCTAAAACAATCATTCTTTGCATTAATGGATTGATTGGGCGTGATGGTCCTTTAAGCTGTTTTACCGAAGCATCGCTATTTACTGCCACAACTAAACGATCGCCTAGTTTACGGGCATTAGCAAGATAAGAGACATGCCCTGCATGTAAAATATCAAAACAACCATTAGTCATGACAATTTTTTCACCACGAAGACGCGCTTTGTTAATTTCTTCTTTTAATGTCTCTTCAGTCATTACGCCGAAACCATCATCAGTACGAGCACGGATAGCATTACTTAATTCAACTTGAGATACCGTAGATGTCCCTAACTTACCAACCACAACACCTGCTGCTGCATTCGCTAAAAAGCAGCTTTCTTCAAGTGATTGTCCTGCGGCTAATGAAGCAGCTAAGGTCGCTATCACCGTATCACCGGCGCCAGTAACATCAAATACTTCTTTGGCTTGCGTAGGTAGATGATAAACAGGCTTATCTAACTGTAATAACGTCATCCCTTTTTCACTGCGAGTGACAAGTAATGCTTTAAAATCATACTGTTTAATCAGTTGATAGCCCTTTTCGATAATCTCTTGCTCTGTTTTACAAACACCGACAACCGCTTCAAATTCAGACATATTTGGCGTCAATAACGTTGCGCCACGGTAACGCTCAAAATCAGTGCCTTTCGGATCAACCAATATTGGTACATTTGCTTTTTGAGCTTGTTTAATCATTGCTTGTACAGCGGTTAAGGCACCTTTAGCATAATCAGATAGTACTAATACTTTAGAGGTTGAAAGTGCACTTTCAATACGTTCTAAAATAGGTGTATGATCAACACTATTAAAACCCTCTTCAAAATCGATTCTAATGAGTTGTTGATTTCTAGATAAAACTCTTAATTTGGTAATTGTTGGATGAGTTGAGACTGATACAAAATCACAATGGACATTACGTTTAGTCAGTTGTTCATCAAGTACTTTGGCTGGCTCATCAATACCGGTAAAACCAATTAATCTTGCGCTACCGCCCAAAGAGGTTATATTCATAGCTACATTGGCTGCACCGCCAGCGCGTTCTTCTAGAGCATCAACTTTAACAATTGGCACTGGTGCTTCTGGTGATATACGGTTAGTACCTCCATACCAATAGCGATCTAACATTATATCGCCAACAACCAGAACATTTGCTTGATTAAACTCAGGAAGTGAAGTTTTCATTATGGTCATATATCCTTTACTTGTTATTCAGTAAATCACTTATCAATTTATTATTAATCCCCAACACATTCATCGTCTGGTTGGATTTTTTTTCTAGATTGATAAAAACGGGCAAAAAATGTCCCTATTTCAAATAATAAACAGATAGGTACAGCTAATAAAATTTGAGAAAATACATCTGGTGGGGTAACAAACATCGCTACAGCAAACACACCGACAATAATATAAGGTCTTTTTTTTCGTAAGTTTTTAGGAGTAGTAACGCCAGTCCAACAAAGCAAAATAATCGCCACAGGTACTTCAAATGCAAAACCAAATACAATAAATAGTGTCATGACAAAATCAAGATATTTTGTAATATCAGTATTTATCGCAACATCAACTGGTGCTGTATGGATAAAGAAATAAAATGCCAAAGGAAATACAGCAAAATATGCAAACGCAATACCAATATAAAAAAGTACCGTACTAGAAATAATTAATGGCATAATCAGCCGTTTTTCATGTTGATATAGTGCCGGAGCAATAAATCCCCAAACTTGATATAAAAGATAAGGAATAGATATAAATATTGCAACAACAGCCGTCAGTTTAATTGGTGTAAAAAAAGGAGCCGCAATATCGGTCGCAATCATACTACTACCTTTAGGTAATTGACTGATAAGCGGATTAGCAACAATATGATAGATATCATTTGAGAAATAAAGTAAACATGCTAAGACTAGTAATATACAAATGATACAGCGTAAAAGTCTTGTTCTGAGTTCGACCAGATGTCCAATAAGTGGTTGGGTTGCGTCTTCTGTCATAATTTATCTTTATCTGAAGGAATTGTTGTATCAATTGGACTGACTGAATTAATCTCGTTTTGCAGTGATTCAGTTACCCGTTTTAATTCATCAATTGATGCTTGCAGTTCTGGGGTAAGAGTGTTCAAACCACTTTGTTCGGCTTTTTTTAAGCTATCTTGTAATTCTTGCAGTTTGAGTTCTTTATTTAATTCTAACTGGACAGTTGCTGACATGCGACGGAGTACTTTAATCCATCCGGCAACAGTTTTAATCGCAATAGGCAAACGTTCCGGTCCTAATACAACCAGTCCAATAATTAATACTAATAGTAGCTGACCAAAGCTAATATCGAACACGGGTTACTCTTTATCGGCGTGGTTATTAGCTGATGAGTCAAGATGTTCAACTTTTTGTGAATCATCAGTCTCTTTTTTGTCATCATCGTCATTCATGGCTTTTTTAAAACCTTTAATTGAAGCCCCAAGATCAGAGCCCAATGAACGCAATTTTTTTGTTCCGAATAATAGTACGATAACAGCAACAAATATCAGTAGTTTGGGCAAACTAGGCATATGATAACTATCTCCAATAGCGTCAAGTAATCAAATTATACACGTAAAATGATGATATTCCCAAAAATAACTATCTCAATGTATAACCAGCGTCACAATAGATAAAACACAAACCAGACTAAGAATGGCCAATGACCAACGATAGCGTTTTTTGCTTCGTTGTAATTCTTGATTAATCTGTTTTAATTGGTTATGCATCAGTTTAGTGATACGCGCCTGATCGCCTAATCTTACTGGCAGATCAACTAGGATATTTTTCCATTCGGGTAACGAAGTCCATACTTGCTTGAATAACGTTTTAGCACTGTACTTATCTTCATACCATTTTTCAAGAAATGGCTTAGCAGTTTGCCATAAGTCGAGTTCTGGGTATAGCTGACGTCCTAATCCTTCTATATAAAATAAGGTTTTTTCAAGTAATGTTAATTGCGGCTGAATATCCATTTCAAATTGACGAGCAACTTGAAATAAAGCTAATAGAATTTGTGAAAACGATATTTCACCTAATGGTTTGGCAAATGCAGGTTCACACACACTACGCATAGCCATTTCTAATGCCGTTGCATCCGTTGTTTCTGGCACCCAACCAGAAGCAATATAAATTTGCGCAATCCGTCGATAATCTTGATTAAAAAAGGCGAGAAAATTTTCAGCTAAATAACGCTGATCATCTTCAGTTAATACACCAACAATTGCACAGTCTATACCAATATAACGAGGATTTTGTGGTTCAGAAATATCAACAAAGATATTACCTGGATGCATATCGGCATGAAAAAAATTATCCCGAAACACCTGCGTAAAGAAAGCTTGAACACCACGTTCGGCAAGTAATTTCATGTTGACATTATTTTGTTTAAGTTCATCAATATTAGCTATTGGCGTACCATAAATCCGTTCTTCTACTAAAATATTTGTTCGACAAAGATCTTGATAAACATAAGGAATATATAAAATATCACTATTAATGAAATTATCTCGTAAACGGGCGGTATTATAAGCTTCTTTTTGTAAATCCAGTTCTTTCAAAAGTGTATTTTCATAATCACTAACAATTTCAACCGCACGTAACTTTTCACCAAATTTAATCCGTTTAGTAAATTGATTAGCAGCCCAATACATCAAGCGAATATCAGATTTGATTATAGGTAAAATATTCGGACGTAAAACTTTAATCACAACTTGGGCTTGGCTGCTTTTTAAAATTGCAGTATGCACCTGAGCAATGGAAGCTGAAGCTAATGGTTTTTCATCAAAATCAATAAAATAATGATCTATAGAACAGCCTAGAGCTGATTCAATAATTTGTCTGGCAATTAGTCCATCAAAAGGAGCTACTTGATCTTGCAGTTTGGCTAATGCATCAGCGAGATGTTTTGGTAATACATCTCGCCTTGTTGAAACCATTTGTCCAAATTTTATCCAAACCGGACCTAACTCTTGTAAGGCTAGACGCAATCTTTCACCAACATCTTGTTGTTTCGCTTTAGATCTAACCCAAAATAGACTAATCAACAACAACTTAAACCATGTTGAGGTTCGATGTTTTGGTAATAGTTCATCTAATCGATAAGCTCGAAATACCGTTAATATTTTATAAATTCGAAGAAATGTCATTCTTTTTTTATCACATTAAAATTTAAAACCAGTATGTAAAGCTACAATGCCACCTGTCATATTGTGATATTTCACATCGACAAATCCAGCATCCTCCATCATTTTTTTCAACGTTTTTTGATCTGGGTGCATTCTGATGGATTCAGCTAAATACCGGTAACTATCAGCATCATTAGCGACAATTTTGCCCATCAACGGTAACATAGTGAATGAGTATAGGTCATACGCTTTATTTAAAATCTGGTATTGTGGTTTAGAAAACTCAAGTATTAATAAACGTCCACCTGGTTTTAACACTCTCCACATAGATTGCAATGCTTTTTGCTTATCGGTGACATTGCGTAAACCAAATGAGATAGTAATACAATCGAAATAGTTATCAGCAAATGGCAGTTCTTCTGCATTGGCTTGTACATATTCAATATTATTAAATAGACCTTTGTCTCGAAGCTTATCTCTACCTACTTTTAGCATAGATTCATTGATATCAGCTAATACAACTAAGCCATCATCACCGACAATTTGCGAGAATTTAGCCGTTAAATCACCAGTACCACCGGCAAGATCTAAAACTTTTTGACCTTTACGAACACTACTATACTCAATAGTGATTTTTTTCCAGATACGATGAATACCAAATGACATAAGATCATTCATAACATCATATTTATCAGCAACAGAATGAAAAACTTCTGCTACCCGTTTTACTTTATCTTGCTTTAAAACTTGAGTGTAACCAAAATCAATTTTATCTTGATTTTCATCATTTTGCTGTGAAGATGATTGAGACATAAAAATTCACCTATCATAAATAGTTAGCTTATTTTAGCATAAGCTAACCTAAATGTGATGGTCTAAATTAATAACGATTCAACCATTTGAGAAACGATTTCGAAATGTTGTAATGGTGTGGAGTTTGCTGGCAAATCATGTTCGTGAATGACTAAATCAAACTGATAACTATTTTTTAACCCATTCAATACTTCATTAGATTTAGCAAAAATTTGATTATAGTATTTAGCCAACGTATCAAAATCAATTGAGGTAAAGAGTAATTTATTAGCATCTTCAACAGCTTTGGACATACGTTCTACATGCAACATAGCTATTCTAAGATAATCATTTTCACTCAAATAACGTTTATTTTCTATTGTAGATATTTCTCGTTGAATGTAGTTAATATAACCATTTGAAACATATTGTGTGTTATAAATATTAGCTAATTGTACCGGCAATTCATTAAATTTATCATGCCCTATAATCGCTACTTTTTTAACAAAAAAAGGTTTCGCTGCCTTAGCAATATAAGACCAGTTTTGATAAGGATTTTCTCGAATTTGTGTCGCACTAATATTAACAAAATCACGATCAGCATCAACAATAACAACAGGGCAACCAAAATAGCGTTCATGATGTTTGACATCTTGTGATTCGCTAGTAAATACAACAGTAGGTTCGATTTTATGTTCAAATAAAATACGTTTTATACTGTCACTCCAATCTTGCCAACCGTTGGGATAATAGTTAATACCCGCTTCATCAGAAATATGAATGTGAATATTATGTCTATCTTTAAAGGTTTCTTTCAACCATGAGAAACGATCACTTACTTGAGGCTGTCTAGGCAGGCGACTTTTTTCAAACAGTTGTTTATCACGTATTGCCTCACAACCCAACATGACATGCAGTTCATCTACTTGTGTCAATGCTTTTTCAATAAGATAAATATGACCACTATGTAACGGATAAAACTTACCAAAAATTAAACCAACTCGATGTTTAGATGACATAATCATTACCAATCAATTTCAAAACTGGATACTAATGTACAGAAAAAACAACCATTTTCTAACCAATTGATGCTATTTAATATAATAAAATTACAAAAGTGTTAACTTCATCAATTAAATTCATCAATTGCTAGAATCATACCAATTAAGATTGATATTTTATAGCAGATAACACAATCCCTGTTGCTACAGAAATATTTAAAGCCGACATATTATCATTGCCTTGCAAATGGATAATATTATCAGCACAGTTAATTAATTTGTTATTAATTTGTTGAAATATAACTAAGGCAACTTTCTTGGTAAATTTGAATTGTGATAACTCGGTGGATGAAATCGATTTTAATTGACATGGTAATAATGCAATAACTTGATAGCCATGTTGTTTTAACAGATCAATAGATGCTATAAAATCATCACTTTTAATAGATTCAACGGCTTCAATACCACCTTCAGCAACACGCATTGCTGCACCACTATCGAGTAAGTTTGTTTGCCGTAAAATTACGCCATTAACACCAAAAAAAGCTGCACTACGCATTAACCCACCTAAGTTATGCGGATTATTCACATCATCAACAGCAATAATGCAATCTTGAGCTTGATCATCATATTCATCTAAATAATCAAGCAAAGTGAGTGGTATACGTTTTTTAACAATTAAACAAACGCCACCATGATGGGGAGTTTGTGTGATTTTGGTAATTTGCTCTGTTGAGACAACATCATAACCAAGACGTTGTTTGACTAACCAATTAATTAATTCTTTAAATTGATAAGTCATTTCTTGAGTAATAAATAATTTAACAATAGCCAAACGTCGGTGCTTAAATACCGCTTTACAACTATTTTCGCTGTAAACTAATGTCTCTTCCTTTTTTTGACGATAGCCATCATAACCGAATGTTGGTACTTGTTCATTATCTCGAACTTTTTTCTGCCATGGGGAATCATATTCATCCGTTAAATCAAATTGTGCTTTAGCGGGTTTTACGGTTTTATTAAATTTTTTTGGTTTAAAGGTTTCGATCCGGTCATGTTTTGCTTTTGAATCAGTGTGAAAACCATCATTATTACGTTTATTTTTATAATCACCGCCACGTTCTTTGGCTGAACGTTTTTTCACTCTCGCTTCGCTATTTTTAGCATAAAAAATAGTGGGCTTACTTTTTTCACTAGTATCGTTCATATTATTCCCAATTAAAGACAATTATCGTGTACGAATGGTTGGTGCAACTTTATCTAATACACCATTAACAAATTTATGACTATCTTCTGCGCCAAAGGTTTTAGTAAGATCGATAGCTTCATTGATAACAACTTTATAAGGGACATCATGTCGCTTCATTAATTCATATAGAGCAATTCTTAATACGGCTAATTCAACTTGACCGAGTTCATCAACAGTTCTTTCTGTTAAATAAGGAGTCATTTTCTCATCTAATTCTGCGGTATTTTTGGCAACACCATGCAGTAATTCTCTAAAATATTTGGTGTCGACACCTTTCATATCTTGTTCAGCCATGAAGCTGCTCTCAACATCAGCAAGATCATTTCTAGAAATTTGCCAAGAGTAAATAGCTTGAACTGCACACTCTCTTGCTCGACGACGAGGATTAACTAACGCCACTAAATTACTCCTTAATTGTTTTAATCACATTTAACATTTCAAGTGCGGTTAGTGCCGCTTCTGCACCTTTATTGCCCGCTTTAGTTCCTGCTCGTTCTATGGCTTGTTCGATACTTTCAGTAGTTAAAATACCAAAACCAACTGGTATCGTAAAATCTAAACTAGCATTCAATAACCCTGAACTTGATTCGCCAGCAACAAAATCAAAATGAGCAGTACTACCACGGATAACCGTGCCCAATGCAACAATTGCATCATATTTTTTTGACTGTGCAGCAACTTTTGCTGCTAAAGGAATTTCATAAGCGCCTGGCACCCAAATAACGGTAATATTGTTATCGTCTACTTCACCGATACGAGTAAGTGCATCTATGGCACCATTAACTAAACTTTCATTAATAAATTGGTTAAAACGTGCCACAATAATCGCTACTTTGGCTTCAGGCGCAGCAACTTTACCTTTAATTGTTTGCATATTCATTCCTTACCGATTGATTCTGGATGCAATTTTATAATCTCTTTCAGAGATAAAAATCATTAGGCGATTATACCACAAATTAAAGGCTTATCCTATTAGCAAAAAGAGGATTTAATCTATTTAAGACAAGCTTTAATGAAAATAGTTATTAACTATTTATAGTATGAAAATAGTTAATTTATTAAAGGTCATTTTTGCATTTATTAATAATTATTTATTTGATAACTATTCTATTATGTACTTGTAATCAATTGAAATATTTTACCTATTATAAAAAATTTATTGTTATTGCTTGCAAGCTGTTATTAACGAATTACAATGGTTATGGAAAAGCTTTTTATTTAAAGAGGTATTATTAATGTACATTAACACCATTCGTGATGAATTAAATCAGGCAATTGACGTGTTGACCAATTTCGTTGCAAACGATGATAATCTAAAAAAAATCCAACAAGCAGCTATTTTAATTGCAGACTCATTTAAACAAGGTGGAAAAGTACTTTCATGCGGTAATGGCGGATCACATTGTGATGCAATGCATTTTGCTGAAGAACTAACTGGACGTTTTCGTGATAACCGCCCTTCATATCCAGCCATTGCTATATCTGATGTTAGTCACATCTCATGCGTGGGCAATGATTATGGTTTCGATTACATATTTTCTCGTTACGTTGAAGGCGTAGGACAAAAAGGTGATGTATTATTAGGCATTTCAACTTCAGGGAATTCAGCTAATGTGCTGAAAGCAATTGAAGCAGCTAAACAAAAAGGTATGAAAGTTATTACACTAACAGGTAAAGATGGCGGGAAAATGAATGGATTAGCTGATGTTGATATTCGTGTACCACATTTTGGCTATGCAGATCGTGTACAAGAAATCCATATCAAAGTAATTCATATTTTAATTCTACTTATTGAAAAAGAGATGGCTTAATATGTGCGAATTATTGGGTATGAGTGCCAATGTACCGACCGATATTTGTTTTAGTTTTACCAGCTTAATCAAACGTGGGGGCGATAAAGGTCCTCACAAAGATGGCTGGGGTATAACTTTCTATGAAGGTAAAGGCTGTCGAACGTTTAAAGATCCTCAGCCATGTAGTTTTTCACCTATAGCTAAATTGGTTCAACAATACCCAATAAAATCAACTGCTGTTGTTGCTCATATCCGCCAAGCTAATCGCGGTGGTGTTGCACTAGAAAACACTCATCCTTTTACCCGAGAACTATGGGGTAAAAATTGGACTTTTGCACATAATGGGCAATTAACTGATTATGAAAAATTAGATACAGGAATATTTCAACCAGTTGGATTAACTGATAGTGAATATGCCTTTTGTTATTTAATAAATGAATTACATAAAAAATACCCACAGCAACCATCCAATAATATTGAGCTTTTTGAATATATTAGAGAGTGTGCAATTAAATTAACTCAATTAGGTATTTTCAATATGCTACTTTCTGATGGTGAGTATGTGTTTGCCTATTGTTCAACTAATCTACACTGGATCACCCGAAAAGCACCATTTGGAAAAGCCAAGTTGATTGACGAAGATGTTGAGATAGATTTTCAAAAACATACGACACCAAATGATGTAGTAACAATAATCTCAACTATGCCATTAACTTCGAACGAAGTATGGACTAAGTTAGCTAGTGGTGAAGCAATTTTATTTAAAAATGGCGAAATTAGCCAATCTTTCTCATCTTAACCTTAGTCATAGGTGGCTCATTTTTGAATAAATATTCTAAATATCCTAAAGTTAATAGACCGATTAACGTTAAGATTATCCATGGTAAATGCGGTAAACCGATTTGGAGGGCCAGATCATAAAGCCAGCCAGCACCGGTATAACCAATAAAACCACCTAATGCCAATCCCAACCGACTAAACCCCATATAGCTACCTTTAGCTTTAGGGTTTGTTAAAACAGTTGCTAATGTTTCTCTAGCTGGTTCAGCAATAATAGCCCCAAAATAAAACAATGCTATAAGAGAGAGTAAAATAGATAATTGTGATGTAAAGCCAATAATAATAAAAGCAAACGACATCAACAATAATCCAAATTTGAGACGTTGATCCAATCTGAAATATTTTTCACTTATTCGAGCAAGAGGATAAAGCAAACATAGTGATATTGTCGCTTGGATAGCATACATCCATTTTACATAACTAGGGCTACCCGATACGTTGGTAATGGTTAAAGGTAACATCAACATAATTTGTACCCACAGCACATAATAACCAGTTAAAGTAAGTACATAATGAGTAAATTTTCTATCTTTGAGAACCATCTTCATGCCGTTAATAATCGGTGCTTTACCAATTGCAATATGATAGGCCGGTAAATAGATCAGATTAAAAATACCACATAAGAAGAAGATAAAAGCGCCACACCAACAGACTAATTGAAAATCGTAATCGATTAAAATACCACCGATAAGAGCACCAATAACTGCGCCTGCATTGTCTTGTATCATTAGTAGCGAAATAAACTTACCTCGTTCATGAGGACGAGTAAATTTGATAGTTAATCCCATTCTAGGGGGATCAAATAGCAAACCGCCCAATGCCGAAAGTAAACAAGATACTAATAATAACCAATGTTCTGTTGCTAGTGCCATTGAGATAAATCCAATTGACCGCAAAAACATACCGGTAATTATCATTGGTTTAGCGCCAAAGCGATCAGCGATTGCCCCACCAATCAAACCAAATCCTTGCTGAACAAATTGACGAAAACCTAAAGCAAAACCAACAAATAATGCACTCCAACCAACTTGACTAACAAAATGAGTAGAGACCAATGGAAATACTACATAAAATCCCAACACAATAAACAAATTATCTAACAATAATATGTATCGACCTTTTTTGCGAACTTGTGAAGGAATTGGCATCTATTTTACTCTTTCGTTTAAATAACCTTGATAATCAGGAATTTCAATTTCCACTTCTTGAGTAAATATTGAGGATTGTATTAAAGCGTTCGCGGTGGCTTGATTAGTGGCAACAGGAATATTCCAAACTGTTGATAAGCGTAACAACGCTTTTACATCTGGATCATGAGGTACGGCATTTAGTGGATCCCAGAAAAATATCAGAATATCAATTTTACCTTCAGCAATTAAAGCACCGATTTGCTGATCGCCCCCCATAGGCCCACTGAGCATTGGTGTAATATCTAAACCGGTCTCTTTTTTTATTAATGTGCCTGTCGTACCTGTTCCACATAAATTATGATGAGAGAGCTCTTCGCGATTTTTTTTGCACCAATTCAATAATGCTTCTTTTAAGTGGTCATGTGCCACCAAAGCAATATTTTTTTTTGCAGGTAATTTTCGAGTAATATACTGCATTAAAATAGTCCTAATTGATTATTATTTTTTTATTTTTATCAGACTATCTATTAAAGCGCAAGCGGTATTTAATGAAAAGATTACAACAAAAAAGGCACCTAAGTGCCTTTTATTTAATCTTAAGATAAAGATAATTAGAATTGATAAATTAATCCTAATGCTACAGTATCTTTAGCGGTTGCTTTGATTTGAGATTTAGTAAATGTACCATCTTCATATAAACTACGACGTGCACCAATATCATTTTTATCTAACAAGTTGATTTTGTAATCAACAATTGCTGATAAGTTTTTATTGAAGTCATAAGTTAAACCTACATCAACATATTTAGCTAAATCATTACCTTTAAGACCGCTATCATTAGTTAAACTAGATGCATCTTTAACTTTGTGTTGAATATAAGCAACAGATGGTGTTAAACGACCAATATCAAAATCAATACCATATTGCGCAACTAATTCAAAACCTTTGGTTTTTAAATCATCAGCCTTACGGGTTGTTGAAGCATTGTCCCAACCGGCTTTTTGTTTACCTTGAATATAAAGTGCTGCTAAATAAAGATTGTCGTTGTCATATTTAACACCTGCTGACCATGCTTTAGCATCTTTATGACCACCTGTTTGTGCATAACCGGCACCGATTGATAAACCTGTATCTAATACATCCCAATCAATTACCGAACCCCAAGCTTCAGCGCTGTCATGAGCAGTACGTTCGTGATGATTTAGATATTGAGTTGAACTATTATCACCATTATCGGCATATTGAACAGCAAAACGTAGACCGTTAACTAAACCAAAGAAGTCTGAGTTACGATAAGTTGCTACTGCTTTGGTTCTTGCGGTTAATGCATAGATATCATTATTTGATGCATCGCCACCAAACTCAGGTAAAACGTCAGTATATGAAGTTAAGGTTTTTAATACACCGTCGTTACGGCCATAATCAAATGAACCAAAATCACCAAAGTTTAGACCTGCATAAGCATAACGAGTTTCGTTATCAGCATCAGATCCTGTTTTAGCTTCATATTCCCAGCGACCATAACCACTCAAGCCATCAGTGATTTGTGTTTGTCCTGACATCCCTAAACGAGCAGTGGTTTTGTCACCTTCGCCAGTTTGATTATCACGATCAGTAATATAGTTCAAGGCATAAACTCGACCATAAAAGTCAACTTTATTACCATCTTTGTTCCACACTTCAATTGAAGCGCTTGCTGTACCTGCAACTAATAGAGCAGGAATAGCGATTGCTAATAGATTACGTTTCATTTAGTTACCCTCTTAGGTATTTTATTATTAAAGATACAAAATATTTTGTTCTTGATTTAATAAATAGCTGCTGTTAATTAGCAACTAAATTATTACTGGGATATCTATTATTATTGTTAAATACTAGATTTTTATTGCAAACATTATGGATTAATAACGTTTCTAAGATATTATTCTGCGAATTGAGACTATTTTATGACTTAAAATAATATTTTTTTAAGCATAAAATGTTTTTTTAGATAACATAACGTTCAATAGATGAAAAAAAAGGCACCTAAGTGCCTTTTTTAGATATTTAAGATATTAAGAGATTAGAATTGGTAAATTAAACCAACACCTAACACATCTTTAGTTCCTGGTTTAGAACCGTGACCACGTGAATTTTGGGTATTTTGGATAGCACCAAGATCTTTGCGATCTAACAAGTTGAATTTATATTCAACAATTGTACTGAAGTTTTTGTTAAGATCGTAAGTTGCACCTAAAGATACATATTTAGCTAAAGGTGTATTCCATCCATCAGCTATATGACGAATGTTGTTAGCAACAAAGTTTTCAGAACTATATTTATATTTATGTTGAACATAAGCTAATGATGGAGTGATACGACCAACTGGTAAATCAATTCCATATTGAGCTACTAATTCAAAACCTTTAATTTTTTCATCTACATGTCTTACATAACCATCAGGCCAAACAAATGTTTTAGAATCTTTAAATTTAGATTGGAAATAAGTAGCACCTAAATATAAATTATAATTGTCATATTTAAGACCAGTTGCCCAAGTACTTTGACGATTATTGCTAGTTGAAGTTTGAGCATAACCCGCACCAGCAGTTAAACCAGTGTCAAAAATGCGCCATTGAACATTTGCACCATAAGCTTCACGAGATTCACCTCTAATTGCATCTTCTCTGAATTTATTAGAGTTATCACCGTTATCAGCATATTGTAATGCAAAGCTTAAATCATCAGTTAAACCGAAGAAGTTGTTATTACGGTAAGTAGCAACAGCTTTAGTACGAGCTGAAAGTACGTTCCAATCGTTGTTTGCTGCGTCACCACCGAATTCTGGTAATACGTCAGTATAAGCAGTAATAGCTTTTAAAACACCGTCGTTACGACCATAGTCGAATGAGCCTGCATCACCAAAGTTTAAACCAGCAAATGCATAACGAACTTCGTTGTCAGAGTTTTTACCTGCTTTCGCTTCATATTCCCAACGACCATAGCCAGTAATACCGTCAGTGATTTGAGTTTGGCCAGACATACCTAAACGAGCTGAAGTATCATCACCTTCATCTTTTTGACCACGGTCAGTAATATGGTTAGCTGCTTTTACTCGACCATAAAAGTCAACTTTATTACCGTCTTTGTTCCATACTTCGATAGAAGCATTGGCACCAGCTGCTACTAAAAGAGCAGGGATAGCGATTGCTAATAGATTACGTTTCATTTCTTACCCTCATGGTTATTTCTATAAAAAGACACGTCTTTAAGTTGTGTCAATTTTTACAATGATTATTCATCCAAAATAATGTTTATAACTAACGTTTTTAACTATTATTTTCATCTTACTTTTTACAGTACTGTAAATTATGTATAAAAATTTATTAAAATCAAGTGAACTTTTCGTTAAACGTGATGTCTAAGCTTAAAATAGCGTCCGTTTGATTATTTTTTAATCATTTGTAAAGTTTTGTTAATGCAATATTTGTTATCAACTGACCAAAAGTCAGTTGATAATTTGCACAAATTTTAGAAATTTGCATTACGAGGAGTTCTTGGGAATGGGATCACATCACGAACATTCTGGACGCCAGTGACATAAACAATAAGACGCTCAAAACCTAATCCAAAACCTGAGTGAGGTACAGTGCCATAACGACGTAAATCACGGTACCACCAATAATCTTCTTTTTTAAGGCCTAGTTCATCCATACGTTTATCTAACATATCCAAACGTTCTTCACGCTGTGAACCACCAATGATTTCTCCAATCCCCGGTGCTAATACATCCATTGCCGCAACAGTTTTACCATCATCATTCATACGCATATAAAACGCTTTAATATCTTTAGGGTAATTTTTAACAACGACTGGTGCTTTAAAATGTTGTTCAGCTAAATAACGTTCATGTTCGGACGCCAAATCAATACCCCAGCTTACTGGATTTTCAAATTTAGCATCACAATTTTGTAAAATAGTTATAGCATCAGTATAATCAACTTGAGCAAAATCAGCATTGATAAAACTTTCAAGACGATTAATGGCGTCTTTATCAATATGCTGAGCAAAAAACTGCATGTCATCAGCTCGTTTTTCAAGTACTTTCTTAAAGACATATTTCAACATATCTTCAGCAAGTTTGGCATTATCGTTAAGATCAGCAAACGCCACTTCTGGCTCCATCATCCAAAATTCAGCTAAATGGCGTGTGGTATTTGAGTTTTCAGCTCTAAAAGTGGGACCAAAAGTATAGACTTTTGAAAGAGCACATGCATAAGTTTCTGCATTAAGTTGCCCAGAAACAGTTAAAAATGCTTCCTTACCAAAAAAGTCTTTATCAAAATCAACCTTACCATTATCTGTTTTAGGCAGATTTAACATATCCAGTGTTGAAACCCGAAACATCTCACCGGCACCTTCAGTATCAGAGGCTGTAATAATTGGTGTTGAAAGCCAAAAAAAACCTCGTTCATCAAAAAATTGGTGAATAGCTTGCGCTAAGGTATGGCGAACACGAGTAATTGCACCAACAATATTGGTTCTTGCGCGTAAATGCGCAACTTCACGAAGATATTCTATTGAGTGACGTTTAGCTGCCATTGGATAAGTTTCAGGATCATCAACAAAACCATAAACTTCAACTTGCGTTGCTTGTAATTCATATTTTTGGCCTTGACCTGGAGATTCAACAACTTTACCAGTCACTTTTACTGAACAACCAGCAGTTAAACGCAAAATATCTTGTTCATAATTTGGTAAGTCTTTTTCAATTACCGCTTGAATTGGATCAAAACAAGAACCATCATACACAGCCAAAAATGAGATACCGGCTTTAGAATCACGGCGAGTTCTTACCCAACCTTGAACTGAAATGGTGCTACCAACAGCAATTTTACCTTGTAGCACGTCAACAATAGGAGCAACAGAATTCATTTTAATTATCCATCTCTATTTATTATTTATATAGTAAGTAATATTAAAAGTAATATATAAGCTGAATTTTAATACTCATTAAAGCATTATCAAAAATTGATAATACAGATTATTTATAAGGCTATATCACTTTGTTTAATTATTAATATTAATCATCAATATGACTATTAATGATTGACTTTAAACGTTCTTTTTAATTCGTCAATAAAAGCCAAATCTTGCGAAATTGTTTTGCCAGGACTATCAGATAATTTAGCTACAGCTTGATTATTGCATTCCGTTAGTTTTAATACAATGTTTAACGATTTGGTATTTACTTCTGTAGACGGAATATCACAAGCAAGAAAACCACCGATACCAAAAGATAATTTCACCCGATGATTAAAGTGTCGATAAATTTTCAGCGCTTTATCAAAGTTTAAACTATCAGAGAACACCAGTAATTTTGTTTTAGGATCAATTCCTAATTGCTGATAATGGCTAATCGCTTTTTCACCCCACTCAATCGGATCACCCGAATCATGGCGTAGACCTTGATAATGAGATGCAAAATAATAGTCAAAATCACGTAAAAAAGCATCCATAGTAATACAATCTGTTAACGCAACACCAAGATCATCAGGATATTCATCTAACCAAACTTGTAATGCCGTTTTTTGGCAATCATGCAAGTTAGGACTTAAACGTTGATGGGCTTGGAACCATTCATGGGCTTGAGTGCCAACTGGGGTTAACCCTAAACGATACGCCAATAAGTAATTACTAGTACTATGAAAATTACTGAAATGGTTTTGCAAATAACTTACAACGGCCTCTTGGACAGCAAAAGAGTAGCGTCTTCGTGTGCCAAAATCCAGCAAATTAAAACCAGACATATCAAGATCATTAGTTTGCTCATCAAATCTGGCTAATTTATCTTTAAGCCTTGCTAATGCTTGTTCAACGCCGATATTTGGCGAACGATCTTTATGAACAATTTCACTAATAACCGCTAGCAATGGCACTTCCCACAAAATAACATCAACCCATTTGCCTTCAATTTGAATCACCAGCAAACCATCTTCGTTTTTAATGGTTAATAACTGACTATTAAAACGCCAGTTTTTTAACCAGTTTAAATAATCAGATTTAAAAAAGGTAATACCAGATAAATAGGCAAACTCATCATCGGTAAGTGTTAAAGACTCCATTAATTTAACTTGATGGGCAATTTGATCGGCATATTGACCAAGTAGATCATCACTACGACAGCGAAACTGTGCAACGACAGTCGCTTCAGGATAATGATGAAAAACGGCCTGCTGCATATGCAACTTATAAGCATCAGTATCTAATATTGATGTAATTATTGCGGGTAACATGTCTATCTATTATCAGTTCTTTAAAGAAAATTCCGATGATTATAGCAGAATAATAATTAAGATATAAATTAATTATCTAATAAGATTATTTTTAATAGGCTATAATATTTCATATAGAGATTTTGGTAAAATTAATCGAAATTCATTCCAAAATGATAAACAAATATAATTCATTCTATTTTAAAAGAATAATCATAGACACTAATGGGTATTAACCCCGTTTTGATTAATTCGAATACATAATTAGCACATCACTTACAAAGGTATATAAACATGAGTACAACGACAACTGATATACAACCGACTGCTAAATATCGTCATGACTATAAAACACCGGACTTTACTATTACTGACATCGATCTTGATTTCGATTTAGCGGCAGAAACAACTACAGTTATCGCCCGTAGTCATATCATCAAAAAAAATTCTCAAGCTAACGATTTAGTATTAGATGGTGAAGAACTTAAATTAGTTTCAGTGAATATTGATGAACAACCATGGTCTGATTATCAAATCACTAAAACGGGATTAACAATTAAAAATGTCCCTTCCGAATTTACCTTAACTATCGTTAATCAAATTAAGCCTATCGATAATACAGCACTTGAAGGACTATATGTTTCTGGTGATGCACTATGCACGCAATGTGAAGCAGAAGGTTTCCGCCATATTACTTACTACCTTGATAGACCTGATGTTCTAGCACGATTTTCAACTAGAATTACCGCTGATAAACAACAATATCCTTATTTATTATCTAATGGTAATCGCATTGCACAAGGAGAACTTTCCGACGGTAGACACTGGGTGCAATGGCAAGATCCATTTCCTAAACCGGCCTATTTATTCGCATTAGTAGCTGGTGATTTTGATATTTTAAAGGATCAGTTTATCACTCGTTCTAATCGAAAAATTGATTTAGAAATTTATGTAGATAAAGGCAATTTAGATCGTTCACAATGGGCAATGACCAGCTTAAAAAACGCTATGCGCTGGGATGAAAGCCGTTTTGATTTAGAATATGATCTAGACATTTTCATGATTGTAGCTGTTGATTTCTTCAATATGGGGGCAATGGAAAACAAAGGGCTAAATATTTTCAATTCTAAATATGTCCTAGCCAAACCCGAGACCGCGACCGATGATGATTATATCGGTATTGAATCGGTAATTGGTCACGAATATTTTCATAATTGGACCGGTAATCGTGTTACTTGTCGCGATTGGTTCCAACTTAGTTTAAAAGAAGGATTAACGGTATTTAGGGATCAAGAATTTACTTCTGACCAAGGGCTTAGAGCAGTTAAACGCATTGCCGATGTCAAACTACTGCGCACCGTACAATTTGCTGAAGATGCGAGCCCGATGTCTCACCCTATTCGTCCAGAACAAGTGATTGAAATGAATAATTTCTATACAGTTACTGTCTACGAAAAAGGTGCTGAAGTAATTCGTATGATGCATACATTATTAGGTGAAGCGAACTTTCAGGCTGGTATGAAACTCTATTTTAAACGTCATGATGGTAGTGCGGCAACCTGTGATGATTTTGTTGCCGCTATGCAAGATGCATCAGGTATTGATTTAACTCAGTTTAAATTATGGTACAGTCAATCAGGCACACCAGTATTAACAATAACTGACAGTTATAATCCACAAAATCAACAATATACCTTAACTGTTGAGCAACATACGCCAGCAACGCAAGATCAAAGTGAAAAACAGGCACTACATATTCCATTGGATATCGAACTTTATCAGCAAAATGGTGATGTGATTGCATTGCAATATCAAAATAAACCTATTCATCATGTACTAAATGTAACCCAATCCAAACAAGAATTTGTTTTTGATCAAGTTTCAGAAAAACCAATTGTTTCACTATTAAGAGATTTTTCAGCACCGGTAAAACTCAATTACAATTATCAAGATCAGGATCTTATATTCTTAATGCAACATGCTAGCAACGCTTTTAGTCGCTACGATGCTGCGCAGATGTTATTAGCAAAATATGTGCGGTTAAATGTAAGCCATTATCAACAAAATCGACCAATGGCGATTCCTGATTCACTATTAGATGCTTTTAGAGGAATATTATTATCCGATTCTGCTGAACCGGCACTTATCGCACAAATACTAACTTTACCTTCGGAAAATGAATTGGCAAATCTATTTGATATCGTTGATCCGATAGCGATTTATCAAGTTCGCCAATTCTTATTAAATATCTTTGCTAATGAACTCTATGATGAACTAACAGCGGTTTATCATCATAATCAAACAGCACAATATCAGATTGAACATGCTGACATTGGCAAACGCATGCTGAAAAACTGCTGTTTATCATTGTTAGCTTATGCTGACGATAAATCGCTAGCAAATACTTTAGTTGAACAACAATATCAACAAGCCAATAATATGACAGATTCATTAGCGGCGCTTACCACAGCAGTAAAAGCGCAATTAACATGTCGACATACATTACTCTCCGATTTCGATGATAAATGGTATCAAGATGGTTTAGTAATGGATAAGTGGTTGGCTTTAAATGCGACAAGTCCAGAGCAAAATGTATTATCAACAGTGAAAAAACTGCTTAATCATCGCTCTTTTTCACTCAATAATCCAAATCGAATAAGAAGTCTAATTGGTGCTTTTGTTAACAATAATCCTGTTGCTTTTCATGCTGAAGATGGCAGTGGTTACCATTTCTTAGTTGAAATATTAATGGAACTAAACCAGAAAAACCCACAAGTGGCATCAAGACTTATTGATCCACTTATTCGATTAAAACGTTATGATGAAAATCGTCAGAAAAAAATGACAGCTGCTTTAGAAAGCTTATTAAAACTAGATAACTTATCTAAAGATCTATATGAAAAAATCACTAAAGCGTTAGCTGCATAATAAATTAACAACATTATAAGGAGCAAAATCCCATCTTGCTATTGGTCAATAAGATTCAGTTAAGGTGGGATTTTTAATTAAACAACAGCAAATTTGCTACCAAAAACCCCGTTCCTCAAAATTTTTGCCGAAATTAAAATGAGTTTGAAAAATGACAATGATAAAAGAAATTAGCCCATTACAACTAAAACAAAAAATTGAGAGTAAAGCACCGCTCTATTTACTTGATGTCCGAGAAGCTAATGAAGTCGCCATTTGTATGCTTGACGGCGCCAATCATATTCCAATGAATTTAATACCACTTTATTTAGATAAAATTCCTGACGAAGTAGATATTGTAATTTATTGCCATCATGGCGTAAGAAGCCTCAATGTGGCTAACTATCTGGTCGAGAACGGTTTTGATAGTGATTTTCTATATAATTTAACTGGTGGCATTGATGCGTGGGCACAACTCATTGATACCAGTATGCCTAAATATTAAATAGCCCGTGTTTAAACGGGCAAATTTATTATTCTTGTGGCATAACCCAATAACCATTTTGATTATGTGTTTGCATATAATCTTTAAATTGTTGTGATTGGTAAATACGTTTTATATCTTTTGCCCACTGGCTATTTTCATTACCACCATTAACCACCACCATGATTTCTAAATCAGGGATAATTGTTTCTGATAACAGCGCTTTTTTCGAATCTATATTGGCAGAATAAACGATACTTCCCGGAATTACGGCAAAGTCTAACTCATTTAAGACTCTAGGAATATTGGCAGAATCCATTTCAACAATATCCACACCAGCAATATTTTCGGCAATATCATTTTTGCTAACAATGATTGGATTAGTATTTGGTTTTAACTTAATCCAACCGGCTTTTTCCAATAAATTATATGAGCGAGCCGCATTTGAGGCATCTTGAGGAATACCAATTTTAGCACCAGAAAAGACATTTTTGATTGAAGTATATTTATTCGAAAATATTGCCGCAGGCACTGAAGGTACATGCACTACCGGTTTTAAGTTAGCTTTACGTTGACTATTAAAAACGTCCATATAAGCGGTATGCTGAGCGACAGTTAAATCTATACTTCCTTCACTTAATGCTACATCAGATTCTAATAAATGAGGAAAATTAACTAATTTGACTTTATAACCTTCAGCTTCAAGTATTGGTTTAACAGCATCTTTGAACAGATCATTATACGGCCCTGGTGATACTCCCATACTGATCTCTTTTTTAGTTTGATTATCAACCTTAGATGATGAGTTATCACATGCAGTAATTAAAAAAATAGAACTAAATAATGCTAATAGTGCAACATTGTTAACAAATTTTTGTTTGATAAAACTTATTTTCATTTGAACTATCCTCAGTGAAATGTAAATTTAACAAACACTCTAACATAGAAATAACAATTCATTTATTCCATGTACTTCTATCTTATAACTTTTTGGAATAAGTTATAAAAAACGATTATTAGAGCAAAAAAATCAGCTGTGCTACCGTAAATGTATCAAAAATTGATAGCTATTGGATATGCCATGACTGACACGATTGCCCCTATTATTGAGCAACTTTTTCTTGATTTACACAAAAATCCAGAACTTTCCAATCAAGAATTTGAAACAACAAAAAGGTTAAGAACTTGCCTAGAACAAGCTAACATTCGTATTTTAGAACTGGGGGCAAAAACTGGGGTTATCGCCGAAATTGGCTCAGGAAGCCCAGTTGTTGCTTTACGAGCAGATATTGACGCCCTACCCATAGATGAACAATCTGACTGTCAATACCGTTCAACCAAACAAGGCGTTATGCATGCTTGTGGTCATGACCTGCATACATCTGTGTTAATGGGGGCTGCTTATTTATTAAAAGCCAATGAACAGCAACTAAAAGGGACAGTTCGGTTACTTTTTCAGCCCGCCGAAGAAAATTTTAGTGGCGCGTTACATTTTATCGAAATTGGTGCACTCAATGGTGTTGATGCTATTTTTGGTATGCATAATAATCCTAACTTAACCATTAACCAAATGGCTTCACGAGCTGGCCCATTTTCAGCTAATGTAGATCGTATTGAAATTACGGTAAAAGGTATTGGAGCCCACGCGGCAAGACCTGAATCAGGTATTGATCCAATTGTCATTGGTGCACAGATTGTTAATGCAATACAAACAATTTCCAGTCGTACAATAAGTGGACTCGACCCAGTTGTGGTTAGCATTACCAAATTCTTAGGTGGAAACACTTGGAATGTGATCCCTGAAATAGTTGAAATGGAAGGTACCGTAAGGACACTTACCCCCGATATAAGGCTAAAGGTCAAGCAACAACTAACCAGTATTATCGAAAATATTGCTCTTAGTATGGGTGCTGAAGCCGAGTTGAGATGGTTTGATGGACCACCATCAATCATAAATGTGGCTAAATGGGTCAATTTTTGCCAAAACATTGCTAAACAGGAAGGTTATGAGGTGGTAGACTTTCAACCACAACTCGGCGGTGAAGATTTTGCTCACTACTTACATCATGTCCCCGGTGCATTTATCAATCTTGGCTCACAAAGCCCCTATGCACTACACCATCCAAAATTTTTAGTTAATCGTAATATGATAATGCCAGCTGCTAATTATCTCGCAAATCTTGCGCAACTCGGATTAATTGAATTAGCCCAACATTGATAGGTATAACATAATGATAAAATTTGAAAATGTATCGAAACAATATGAACGCAATGGAATTACGACTCAAGCATTACAAAACATTAATTTAACCATCCAAAAAGGCGATATTTATGGCATTATTGGCTATAGTGGTGCAGGAAAAAGTACACTAGTACGTCTTATAAATTTTCTGGAAAAACCGACACAAGGCGATGTTATTATTCAAAACCAATCATTAAATCAATTATCAAATCCACAACTACGGCAAGTACGTCGTAAAATTGGTATGATTTTTCAGCATTTCAATCTACTTGAATCGAAAACTGTATATGAAAACATTGCAATCCCTTTAGTATTAATCAAAAAAGACAAACAAGCGATTAAACAGAAAGTCTATGAACTGCTTGAGTTTGTTGGCTTAAGTGATAAAGCTCATAGCTACCCTAAAGAGCTATCAGGAGGCCAAAAACAACGTATTGGCATTGCCCGGGCTTTGGCCAATGATCCCGATATTTTACTTTGTGATGAAGCTACATCAGCACTCGATCCGCAAACCACGCAATCGATTTTGGAATTAATCAAAAAAATTAATGATCAATATAAAATTACCGTGGTATTAATTACCCATGAAATGCATGTTATAGAGCAGGTTTGTCATAAAGTCGCGGTGATGGAAAAAGGTAAAATTATCGAACATGGCAATGTGCTTGATGTGTTTGGTCATCCAAAACATAAAACCACACAAAATTTTGTTAGCTCAGTAATTAATGATCAAATTCCGGCTGGAGTGGTTGAAAATCTCCTAGAGATAGAAGGAGATAAAAATAATATAAAATTGTTTAAACTCGAATTTCTGGGTCGCTCAGCCTCAGAGCCTGTTATGAATTCACTAATATTACAACAAAAAGTCATCGTCAATATTTTATTTGCTCATATGTCAGAAATTGAAAAAACTGTATTGGGCAGCATGTTTGTTCAACTAAAAGGCAGTGATAGTAATATCGAACAATCGGTACAGTTTCTTCGTGAACATGGAGTCAACGTTACAGAAATCCAACATTGGGAGAACAACTAATGGAAGTAGTAAATGATTTTATCAATTATTTGAATACTAATTTTTTAAGCCGAGTAACGATTGAACAATACGCACAAGCTTCGTTAGACACTCTATATATGGTTGCTTTCTCTTTAATATTAGGCGCATTAATTGGTATTCCATTAGCAATTTGTTTAGTTACCACTCGACCTTCTGGCTTACTTGAAAATAAACGGGTTTATCAAATTATCAATCCAATTATCAATTTTGTTCGATCATTACCTTTTATTATTTTACTTTTTTCACTTCATTCATTTACTTACTTTATAGTTCGCACCTCTATCGGTACGACAGCAGCAATTGTGCCTTTAACATTTTATGTTGCTCCATATATCGCTAGATTAGTTGAAAACTCATTATTAGAAGTGAAGAGTGGTATTATTGAAGCAGCCGAATCTATGGGCGCAACACCAATACAAATTATTTGGCATTTTATGCTACCCGAAGCATTTAGCTCTTTGATTTTAACGTTCACTACCGCCACTATTGGTTTAATTGGTGCTACAGCGATGGCCGGTGCTATTGGTGCAGGCGGTATTGGTGATGTAGCCTATTCACAGGGTTATCAACGCTTTGATGATACAGTTATCTATATTTGTGTCGCGATTCTAGTTATCGCAATACAAACTGTACAAAGCATAGGGAATTATTTAGCTCGCAAAGCTCGACATGAATAACGACCTATAATAAATTGATATATAGTGGTACTCAATTAACAGTACCACTATGAAATTTCAATAAAACTCCGATTACGTCAACTATTACTAAGTTTTTTAGATAAAGTTTTAGCATAAAATGACGAACAATAAAATTCTTAATGTTTTATAATTAAGAAAGTGAAAATTATCAATTCATTTTAACGCATTTGTTTATTTACAATAATCAAGTAAAATACTCAAAATTCAATTATGGTAGTGTAGGAACACATTGTGACTGACACATTACAGCAAAATTTGGTCGAAATTCACGATATGTCTTTTTATCGTGGTACTCGGCCTATTTACAAAAATATGAACCTAACGGTACCCAAGGGCAAAGTCACCGCTATCATGGGGCCATCCGGGATTGGTAAAACTACGCTATTAAGACTTATTGGTGGGCAATTAAAACCACAAGCTGGTCAAATTTTATTTGATGGTGAAGATGTACCTAGTATGACGCGATCACGGCTATATGAAGTCCGTAAACGCATGAGCATGCTATTTCAATCAGGTGCATTATTCACTGATTTATCGGTATTTGATAATGTTGCTTATCCATTACGTGAGCATCTAAATTTACCTGAGCCAGTTTTACATAATTTAGTCTTGATGAAACTACAATCAGTAGGCCTACGTGGCGCAGCAAATATGATGCCTTCAGAATTATCTGGTGGTATGGCTCGACGTGCAGCGTTAGCCAGAGCTATCGCTCTCGATCCAGATCTCATTATGTTTGATGAACCATTCGCTGGACAGGATCCTATATCAATGGGAGTGATCGTTAAGCTCATCGCTGAACTCAATCAATCGCTGGGCTTAACCTGTATTGTAGTTAGCCATGATGTTAATGAAGTATTAAGTATTGCTGACTATGCATATATTGTTGCTGAACAACATATTATTGCCGGTGGAACATCTCAAGAATTGCGTCATAACGATGATTTACGCGTTAAACAATTCCTAGATGGTTTAGCCGATGGTCCAGTACCATTCCATTATCCTGCTGTTGATTACAAATTAGACCTAAGTAGAGGTGTAAACTAATGTTGAACTTAATTGCAAAACTTGGGCAATCAACAATTAATATTATTGCAATGTTAGGCCGCTCAGGGCTTATGCTATTTGGTGCACTTATTGGTAAACCTCAATTTAGCAAACAATTTCCATTACTTGTTAAACAATTTTATTTTGTCGGTGTACAATCGCTTTCCATTATTATCGTATCGGGTCTATTTATAGGTATGGTATTGGCATTACAAGGTTACTTTATTTTAACTACCTTTGGTGCCGAAGCGAGCTTAGGTATGTTAGTTGCCCTAGCTCTATTACGGGAGCTTGGCCCTGTGGTTGCAGGATTACTTTTTGCCGGACGAGCTGGTTCAGCCCTAACAGCCGAAATTGGCTTGATGAAAGCCACTGAACAATTATCAAGTATGGAGATGATGGCGATCGATCCATTAAGAAGAATTATTGCTCCACGTTTTTGGGCGGGATTTTTCTGTATGCCATTTTTAACCGCAATTTTTGTCGCTGTAGGTATTTTAGGTGGAGTATTAGTCGGTGTTGATTGGAAAGGTATTGATGCTGGATTTTTCTGGTCTTCCATTCAAAGCAATGTCGATTGGTGGCACGATTTAGGTAACTGTTTTATTAAGAGCTTTGCTTTTGCAATCGCTAGTACTTGGATTGCACTATTTAATGGTTATGATTGCGTGCCAACTTCAGAAGGAATCAGTCGGGCAACAACCAACACTGTTGTCTATTCATCATTAGTTATTTTGGGGTTAGATTTTATATTAACCGCATTAATGTTTAGTAATTGAGGTCATTAAACATGAGTCGTCAAGTTGAAATTACAGTAGGATTTTTTATGGTACTGGTGATCTGCTCAGTACTATTTTTATGCTTTAGAGTTACTGATCCAACATCTTTTGCTAGTCATAATTCTTATCGTGTTTATGCTGTATTTGATAATATTGGTGGTTTAAAGGTAAGATCACCAATTAAAATTGGTGGAGTAGTAATTGGTCGTGTAAGTAATATTAACTTAAAATCAGTCAATGATGATGTTTACAAACCTTATGTTACTATGGATCTAGATGCCCAATACGATAAAATTCCGAGCTCTAGTTCACTTTCTATCAAAACCTCGGGTTTATTAGGTGAACAATTCATTGATATTAATTTTGGATTAGATCAAAACATTGAACAGGAATTAGATGCTTTAGATGCAGACAAGGCCTCTACACCAACCAATAATAATGTTAACAAGAAGCCTGTTTATCTTATAGACGGTTATGTGATTAACAATACTAAACCAGCAATGGTTATCGAAGATTTAATTGGACAATTTTTATATAGTACTGGTGGTTCGTCAGATAAAGACAAAAAACAAGATACTAACGAAAGTAAGGAGTAATTATGTTAACCAGATTGAAACAAAGCTTATTTTTAATACTTGCATTAATGATAAGTACAGCAGCGTTTGCAGAAAATGACCCATATAAAGATATGCAAGTTGCAGCCGACAAAATTTTTAATACCATGAAAGCGCAATCAGCGACGCTTAAATCAAATCCAAATAAACTTAAAGATATTGTCAGAGCTGACTTACTACCTTATGTACAAGTTAAATATGCTGGTGCACTCATCTTAGGTAATGCATATAAAACGGCAACTGATACACAACGTACGGCTTATTTCAACGCTTTCGAAAACTATCTAGTTCAAGCTTTTGCCCAAGCGCTTTCAATGTATAACGGTCAATCTTATCAAGTTGAAGCCTCAAAAGATTTAACCGGTAAATCGCTAATTTCTATCCGTGTATTACTAAATCAACCAGATAAAAATCAACAACCATTACGGATTGATTTCCAATGGCGAAAAAATACCGTAACTGGTGAATGGAAAGCTTATGATTTAATAGCGGAAGGCGTAAGTATGATTACAACCAAACAAAATGAATGGTCAACAATTTTACGCCAAGATGGAATTGACGCACTAACTAAACAGTTAAATGATCTATCTAATCGCAATATTGATCCAAACGCTAAACAAAAAGGTTAGTTCATCATGTCGCGAATCCAAGCAGAAAAACAACAAAATACACTTAATTTAATCGGTGAGCTTGATGCTCACTCATTAAATGATTTATGGTCAACACAAAAAACACTTTTAAATGGTGTAACGGATATCAATGTAACTCAAGTTACCCGCGTTGACTCTTCTGGGCTCGCGACACTAGTCTATTTTTGTAACCAATATAATATCAAATTAACCGGGATCAGCCCCCAGTTACAAACATTAATTGAACTTTATGATTTGCAAACGGTCATTCATCAGTAACTGTTAATGCAAATTCATAATAAAAACCCCCTTTCCTCAAAATTTTTTAATAAACAAGATATAGATAATAAGAGTTTAAATAATGGATAAGCAAGAAATTATAGCTAAATTAAAAAATTCACTCGACCTCGATGATGTTCATGTAATGACGGATGATGGCAGCCACTTTCAAGTTATTGCAGTTAGTGAAATCTTTGCCGAATTAAGTCGAGTAAAAAAACAACAAGCTATATATGCACCTTTAGCCGAATTTATTAATGATAATCGGATCCATGCATTATCAATCAAAACCTATACGCCGACTGAATGGCAACGTGAGCGTAAATTAATGGGTTTATAATTAAACCCAATCAGCATTTTGACTTGAATTAAGGTTTTTAGCCACAACATAATGTTTTATTAAGAACCATAATCATTCGCATAAGGTATCGCAGTATGACTAACCCACTATTAAGCAATTCATCATTACCCCAATTTTCAAAAATTAAACCTGAGCATGTTCTGCCTGCTATTCAAAAGACATTAAACAACTGTCGTAAAACAATCGAATCAGTATTGGAACAAAATAGTGAATACACTTGGGATAACCTAATACAACCCATTGATGAAATGGATGAAAAATTTAGCCGAGCGTGGTCACCAGTTAGTCATCTTAATTCAGTGAAAAATAGTCCTGAATTACGTGAAGCTTATGAAGCTTGTTTACCATTACTCTCGGAATACAGCACTTGGGTTGGACAACATAAACCGCTATATCAAGCTTACAAACAACTCAAAGATAGCAAGCATTATGAAAATTTAAGTAAGGCACAGAAAAAAGTGATCGACAATGCCTTACGTGACTTTGAATTATCTGGAATCGGCTTATCAGATGATAAACAAAAACGTTACGGTGAAATTGTTGCGAAACTTTCAGAATTATCATCGCAATATAGTAACAATGTATTAGATGCAACAATGGGATGGTCCAAACTAATTACTAATGTTGACGACTTGTCTGGATTACCTGAAAGTGCCTTAGCCGCAGCAAAAGAACAGGCAAAGGCTAAAAATCAAGAAGGTTGGTTACTAACTTTAGATATGCCAAGTTATTTACCGATTATGACTTACTGTGATAATCGAGACTTACGCTTTGAACTTTATCAAGCATATAATACTCGCGCATCCGATCAAGGGCCTAATGCAGGTAAATGGGATAATACCGATATTATTAAACAAATTTTATCACTTCGTGATGAGCTCGCTAAATTACTCGGTTTTGAGACTTATGCTGATAAATCATTAGCAACCAAAATGGCTGAAACAACCTCGCAAGTTACTGCCTTTTTAACTGATTTAGCCAGCAAGGCCAAACCGCAAGGTGAAAAAGAGTTAGCAGATCTTAAAAGATATGCTTATGAATACTTTGGTGCAAGTGATATTAAACCATGGGATATCGCTTATTACAGTGAAAAGCAAAAGCAACATCTTTACACCATTAATGATGAAGAGCTTCGTCCATATTTCCCAGAACAACGTGTCGTTAGTGGATTATTTGAAGTCGTGCGCCGTATTTTTGGTATTACCGCTAAACAACGCCAAGACGTAGAAGTTTGGGCGCCAGAGGTAAAATTTTATGATCTTTATGCTGCCAATGGAGAATTAAAAGGTAGTTTTTATCTCGACTTATATGCCCGTGAGCATAAACGCGGTGGAGCTTGGATGGATGATTGTATTGGCCAAATGCGTTTTGCCGATGGTCACTTGCAAAAAGCTGTAGCTTATTTAACCTGTAACTTTAATCGCCCAATTGGTGATAAACCAGCTTTATTCACCCACAATGAAGTCACCACGTTATTCCATGAATTTGGTCATGGATTACATCATATGTTGACTGAAATTGAAGTGTCGTCGGTAGCAGGTATTAATGGCGTGCCATGGGATGCCGTTGAATTACCAAGTCAATTTTTAGAAAATTGGTGCTGGCAACCTGAGGCTTTAGAATTTATCTCCGGTCATTATCAAACTGGAGAACCTTTACCTAAAGAGATGTTAGATAAAATGCTAGATGCCAAAAACTTCCAAGCAGCATTATTTATTTTACGTCAATTAGAATTTGGTTTATTTGATTTTAAACTACATAGTAACAAAACACCGGATATTTTAGAGACATTAAAACAGGTCAGACAACAAGTTGCAGTAGTACCTACTGTTGATTGGGGACGGTTCCCACATGCGTTTAGCCATATTTTTGCTGGTGGTTATGCGGCTGGTTATTATAGTTATCTTTGGGCAGAAGTTTTATCAGCAGATGCATTTTCTCGTTTTGAAGAAGAAGGGATTTTTAATGAATCAACCGGTAATGCATTTCTTGATAATATTTTGTCGCAGGGTGGCAGTGATGAACCTATGACATTGTTTAAAAATTTCCGTGGCCGTGAGCCACAACTTGAGGCATTACTTCGTCACTATGGAATCCACTAATATCAATTCTGCTCAGCTAAAACAATTAGCTGAGCAGTGGTTATCCGATCATATCGAACTTCCATTTGTTTTAGTTAGTCAAGCTCATCAACTTGAGTTACAAAAAACCGATGAGCCAAAATTAGGGGCAGTCGCAGTTAATTTTGTGTCAGGCACAATGGCACATCGTCGTCAATTTGGTGGTGGTCGTGGTGAAGCAATTGCTAAAGCCGTTGGCGTTAAAGGTAATTACTTACCAACCGTTATAGATGCCACTGCGGGATTAGGACGAGATGCCTTCGTATTAGCTTCTATTGGCTGTCAGGTTACAATGTTTGAGCGTCATCCTGTGGTCGCCGCCTTACTCGCTGATGGACTTGATCGTGCTTATCAAGATCCGACTATTGGTCAATTATTACAAAAACAGTTACGTTTAATTTATAATTCAAGCTTACATGGACTCAGCTTATATCAAGATAAACCTGATGTTGTGTATCTTGATCCGATGTTTCCACATCGACAAAAAAGTGCATTAGTCAAAAAAGAGATGCGTATTTTTCAACAATTAGTCGGTAGTGATCTTGATGCCGAAAGTTTGCTCGAACCGGCAAGGCGAATAGCCAAAAAACGAGTTGTTGTCAAACGGCCTGATTATGCACCATTTTTAGCCAATCAAAAACCAACGGCTGAAATTAAAACTAAAAATCATCGTTTTGATATTTATACACCATTAGATTGTATATAGGAACAGTATTTAAATATGCGACTGGATAAATTTCTTGCTCACCATTTAGGTGTGAGTCGAACAATAGTCAATAAAGAACTTAAAGCCCAAAAAGTTACCGTTAATGGTGATATTGTTAAATCAGGGGCTTATCATATCTCACCAGATCAAATTGTAGAATATGATGGTTTCGAAATCGTCCCTATTACCGAAAATCGCTACTTTATGCTCAATAAACCACAAGGTTATGTCTGTTCTACTGATGATCCAGATCATCCTACTATCCTCTATTTTATTGATGAACCTATGGCAGAAAAACTACATTCAGCAGGCAGACTGGATCTTGATACCACTGGTTTGGTTTTATTAACCGATGATGGTAAGTGGTCACATCGTATAACTTCACCTAAACATCATTGTGAAAAAGTCTATCAAGTGACAGTTGAACAACCACTTACCGCTAATCTTATTGATATATTTAAACAAGGCATTCAGTTAAAAAGTGAAAAAACTCTAACCGAACCAGCTAAATTGATTATCATTGACGATTATCATGCAGAACTCACTATAAGCGAAGGGCGATATCACCAAGTAAAACGAATGTTCGCAGCGGTAAATAACCATGTCACCCAATTACATCGCAAACAGATCGGCAATATTGTTCTTGATATACCTGAAGGCGAATATCGGCCGCTTACTCAGGACGAGATCAATTCGTTTAATTAGTATTTTTGATTAGATTGAATAAATAATTATTTTTTTGCTAAATTTTAGCTCCAAAGGAATAACGACGTGCAAACACAAGATCCGCAAATAGAAATCAAAGTTTCTAAACAAGCACTCATTTTTATTCTTGGTTTAATTTCAATGTTGATGCCATTATCCATTGATATGTATTTGCCAAGTATGCCAACTATTGCCGAAAAATTTAATGTTGCCGACTCCACTGTACAATTAACGATAAGTTGTTATTTATTAGGATTTTCACTAGGCCAACTTTTATTTGGGCCCCTAACCGATAGCTATGGGCGACGAAAAGTTTTAACTTTTGGGCTAATTATCTTTATCATTGCTGCATTATGTTGTGGTCTAGCTGCCAATATAAATCAATTAATTACTGCCCGCTTTTTTCATGGCATAGCAGCATCAGCAACTACAATTGTCATTAATGCATTAATGAAAGATATTTATCGTGATCGTGATGAATTTTCAAAAATGATGTCTTTTGTCATGCTCATCTCCAATGTTGCCCCACTACTTGCACCAATTATTGGCGGTTTTATTCTATTCTGGTTTGACTGGCAAGCGAACTTCTATGTTCTTAGTTTAATGGCTATCATCTGCCTTGGATTGGTAACAATCAATATTCCTGAAACCTTAGCTAAATCGAAACGTGATAAATTCAGCATAATTAGAATTTTAAGTAATTTCATTGCGTTATTTAGACATAGGCAAGTATTTACTTATATGATGATTGGCGCATTTTCTGGAGCAGGACTATTCTCATTTCTTAGTCTGGGGCCATTTGTTTATATTAATTTACATGGTGTTGCTTCAATCAATTTTGGTTATTACTTTGCTATAAATATTTTAGTTATGATATTTATGAACACCCTGAATAGCCGTCTGGTACGACGAGTTGGCTCGATAAAAATGATACAATTAGGATTATTAATTCAGTTTGTAATGACAATTGGTATGGCAATTACCAGTATATTTTACTTAGGATTTTTCTTTTTAGTCATATTTATTGCTGGTTATATCGGTTGTATTTCAACCATAGGAGGGAATTGCATGGCGGTAATTCTTGATTGTTATTCTCATATCGCCGGAACCGCCTCCTCACTTGCAGGCACGATTCGCTTTGCTGTTGCCGGCGCTATTGGTGTTTTACTTTCTACACTCGTTTCAACACATACCACAACCTCGGTTACCAATAATTTAACTGAATGGTTAATGGTTGGTTCAATGGTGATCTGTAACTTCTTAGCCGTCGGTTTATTTTTGAGTGTTAGAAATATAACAAGGAAAAAAACATGATTTATCAATTAGGCAACTTAAAACCACAAATTAATCCAACTTGCTTTATTGCCAAATCTGCCGATATTATTGGTGATGTGGTTTTAGATGAAAATGTATCTATCTGGTTTAATGCCGTTTTACGTGGCGATATCGCCAAGATACATGTTGGTAAAAATAGTAATGTCCAAGATAACACTACTATTCATATTGAAACTGATGTCCCATGTATTATTGGTAAAAACGTGACTATTGGCCACAATGTCATTTTACATAGCTGTACAATCGAAGATAATGTTTTAATTGGTATGGGCAGCACAATTTTAAATAATGCTAAAATTGCTAAAAATTGCTTGGTAGGTGCTAATTCACTAGTTACCCACAGCTTACCATATGAAGAAGGTTGTCTAATTATGGGATCTCCAGCTAAAATTATTCGTAAATTGACTGAGAAAGAAATTCTAGCCAACATTACAAATGCTCAACACTATGTATTAAATGCGCAAAGATTTAATCAAACCATAATCGAATTGGATTCATATCAATAAATTATTTTTATCTCTCATCCACGCTATAAGTGGGTTTAATTTATGATAAAATAGGTAAAATTTTAATTAAAATAGCTTTTAGGTACATGTTTGAAAAAATTTAAAATTACTAGAAGACAGATTGTTATTCAATTAATTCTATTAACATTAATAGGACTATCTGTTTGTTTATTTTTATCACTTTTTACTTACAACCCATCAGATCCTGGTTGGTCACGTACTGCTTGGCATAATCCTATTAGCAATTTTGGCGGTTATATTGGTGCATATGCTGCTGATATCGTATTTCAATTTTTTGGACTGATTGCTTTTAGTTTACCTATTATTATCATTTTCTTTTGTTTACAGTTAATGGGCTATTTTTATCGTCATAGTAATGAACCAATTAACTATTTCAGTGTTTCATTTCGAATTATTGGTATATTAGCTTTTGTACTTAGTTGTTGTGGTTTTTTTACCCTTAATATTCGTGATCCGGAACAATTTCAAGCTGGTGGTTATCTAGGCTCAATCGTTATTGAAAGCTTGTTACCAGTTATGAGCAGCTTAGTAACCTCTTTAGCTTTACTGGCAACAACCTTAGCATGTGTTACATTACTAACTGGCTTTTCGTGGCTTTATCTATTTGAAAAAATCGGGGCGTTGGTTATGTTAATACTGTCACCAATAAAATGGTTATTTACACCAGATAAAGTGACACAATCAGTTGCGCAAAATCAAAATGATGAAGCATCTATAAAAGAAAAAGAACCACAGATTGATTTACATCTTGATATGGATGACAGTAGCCAAAATAGTGTTGAACTAACCAATTTGGCTACGAATAATCAAGAATTAACCACCAAAATAGATACGGAAAAAGCCGAATCAACAATAGATCCGATTTCATTACAACATGATGAAAAATTCATAAAAACGGCAGCACAATTATTACAAACGATCGAAGCTAACACTGCAACTACAGACGAAACTCATGATGTAACTGACAAAGCAGCCAAAAAAGACCTTGATCCTGACGCAATATTAGCGCGGATGGAAAATATTTTAAAAAATATGAATGATGGTGATACAACTAATTCTACTAATTTGGCGGAATCTAATGACCAAATGGATAATCAAGAGATTATCCAACCGTTCGAAGAAGATAAGTACACAATTGCCGATGCACCAAGTAAACCATTATTTACTATGGAACATCATGAACCTGAAATAAATATAAATCATCCTACTTTTAATAGCGAGGGTGCGATTGAACCAAATGTGATACAACCAGTTGAGGATGAAATATCACCAAGTATTACTCAAGAATATAATAATTATCAATTCAATGATATTCCAGACAACTTTGAAATACCTGAGGATGTTGATATCTCACTTCTTAAACAAGAAAATCCTACTATTGATGATATTTATTTAAATGATGTTGATAACGAAGAAACGACACAAGCACTTACATCTTTAACTCAAACGGCAACAATTATCGATGAAGATGCCGAAGAAGATAATGAAGATGAGGGTGAAAGCCTAATTCATCCGTTATTACAACGTAATGATAAACCATTACCCAAGCCAACTACTCCACTACCTTCGTTGAGTTTATTAACGCCACCACCAACAACAAGAATTGAGGTTGATCATGTTGCGTTAAATGCAATGGCACAGCAAATTGAAAAAAGTTTATCAGATTATCGAGTAAAAGCTCGCGTTGTTGATTATTTACCAGGTCCTGTGATTACGCGTTTTGAAATTGAATTGGCTCCGGGTATTAAAGCTGCCAGAATATCAACACTGGATCGTGATTTAGCTCGTTCCTTATCTATGCCATCAGTAAGGGTTGTAGAAGTAATACCAGGTAAACCTTATGTCGGTATTGAATTACCTAATCAAAATCGCCAAACCGTTTATTTCAGAGAAGTATTAGATAGCCCACAATTCAAAAACGCTCAATCTCCACTTACGGTCGTTTTAGGAAAAGATATTGCTGGACAATCGGTGGTTGCTGATTTAGCAAAAATGCCTCACTTATTAGTCGCAGGAACTACAGGTTCAGGTAAATCAGTTGGTGTTAATGCCATGATATTAAGCATTTTATACAAATCACAACCGGAAGATGTTAGGTTCATCATGATCGACCCGAAAATGTTAGAACTGTCGATTTATGAAGGAATACCTCATCTATTAACCCAAGTAGTAACTGATATGAAAGATGCGGCTAATGCGCTTAATTGGTGTGTTAATGAAATGGAGCGCCGCTATCGATTAATGTCAGCTTTAGGCGTTCGTAACATTGCTGGTTTTAATGAGAAAATCAAGCTTGCGGAAGAGATGGGACGACCAATTCCAGATCCACTCTGGAAACCAACCGATAGTATGGATCTAGAAATGCCGACGCTTGAAAAACTTCCATATATTGTGGTTATGGTTGATGAATTTGCCGATTTAATTATGGCCGTTGGTAAAAAAGTAGAAGAGTTAATTGCTCGACTTGCCCAAAAAGCCCGAGCTGCAGGTATTCATTTGGTACTAGCTACCCAAAGACCTTCTGTTGATGTTATTACCGGTTTAATTAAAGCTAACATACCAACCCGTATTGCATTTACAGTTTCAAGTAAGATTGACTCACGAACCATTTTAGATCAAATGGGTGCAGAATCTCTGCTTGGTATGGGGGATATGCTCTATTTAGCGCCAAATAGCTCTATTCCTGTTCGTGTTCATGGCGCTTTTGTCCGTGATGAAGAAGTTCATGCCGTCGTTCAAGATTGGAAAGCGCGTGGTAAACCTAAATATATTGAAAATGTAACCGTCTCAACCGACGATAGTGAAAGTGGTAGCTTTGATACTATTGATGAAGAACTCGATCCACTATTTGATCAAGTTGTTTCTTTCGTCATTGAAACACGTAGAGCATCAATATCCAGTGTCCAACGTAAATTCAGAATTGGTTATAACCGAGCCGCACGAATTGTGGAACAAATGGAAATGGAAGGCATTATAAGTGCACCTGCCCATAATGGTAATCGAGAAGTACTTGCTCAAGCATCGCATAATAATTATTAATCTTAATTGTAAAGGCAGCCTATTCCATGAGTAATTATTTAGCGCAAGTAATTAGCTTAGAATCGAAATTGATAAGTCACAATGTTTTGAGCTCACCGACAATATTGGCGGTACAAGCGTTAATTAGAGAGATCTGCTTATCACCCAAACCTGGATTGGTTGATATGAACAATAATGGCGCACATCACGATATGAATTTTCAAACATTCATAACAAGTATTAACGCTATTTCAAATTGGTTTGAACGTTTCTATCAATATGGTAAACATAATGCCAACGTTGCAGCACCTGATTTTTTAGCAAATATTCGACCAATTGGCCTTGAATGTGAAACAGCGATGTTTAGTGCAACTAAACAGATTAATACTCATAAAGGTGGAATATTTGCCTTTGGTCTATTACTAAGTGCCATTGGTAAATTAGAGCAACTTAAATTACAAACAACTATTCCGATGATCTGTAATGAAGTAGCCAATATTTGCCACGGTATGGTTAATAACGAATTATCACAAAATAACCGCAGCCACTCAGTAGGAGAACGGCTTTTTAAGCAACATAATCTTACTGGTGCAAGAGGCGAAGCTGAATCAGGATATACAACCGCACGTGAGATATCACTCCCAATTTATCAAGAAATGTTGAATAGTGGCTATAATGAAGAATCAGCCCTATTACAAGCAATGCTATACTTACTAACTTACAATCAAGACACGAACTTAGTTTCTAGAGGAGGCTTGGCCGGATTAGAGTTCGTGCAAAATGAAGCAAGAAATTTAATCCAGCAAGGTGGCATTATGCATCCAAATGGATTGGAAATGATTGCTAAGTTAGATGATGAACTGATAAAACGTCATTTAAGCCCTGGAGGCTCAGCCGATCTAATTGCCGTTACTTGGTTTTTATCTCATTATGCAGATCCAAATTAACTCATTTAGCTTATAAAAGTTCTTACAAAAATTGATGGTTAAGCGGTAACCAATAAATTATTGATAAAAGCACCGTAACGATTGTCACATCGGCTAAAGCTAATCATTCGAAGAGTTCAACTTCATCATCAACCATCCGGAGCTTTATCAACACTAATACGACCTAGTATATCTACTTTAGCTTGCATACATAATATCCATAGAGGAAATTACCATGAAAGCCGATGAATTAACCATTGCGGTGATTTATAGTTATTATCATCACTTAAAGCATAAAATGGTATTTGATGCACTCGGATAATTCGACAAATTTTTTCCCGTAATTCAAAAGGAACACCTAATCGACATAATAGTGCTGGTCCAACCATTAAACTAGAACAGATGATAACGGATGTTTATTTACCGCTGTTAGACCATTGATATTTATTATTTAGGTGAATAATCAGCAGCAAAATAACGCTGACTAATTTGTGCTAGTTCACCACTACTAATAATTTTTTTGATAGCTTCATTGATATCTTTGGTTAATTGTTCACCTTTAGTACTTTTACTAATTAAAAGATAACTAAATGGTGAAGCAATACGATCTTCATCTTCCTTACTCAGTTCAATTATTTTTAAATTGAGATGATGTTCACTAATATATTGCGATAACATTACTTTATCAATTAGCTGAAAATCATATTGACCGCTTTCAACATGTTGCAAAACAGGTAATAAATCAGCTTCACTATAAACAATTTTGACAGGATTATTAGGATTTTGCTGATTATAGGTTTCTAAAGCTGTAGCATAGTTTAGTCCCGGTGATACTTCTGTAGATTTTCCATTAAGATCACTAAAACGATTGATATTATTATTATTTTTAGCTACTGCGATTACATATTGATTTTTAAAGATTGGATCGGAATAAAAATACTTCTCCTTACGTTTTTCATTCATTGCATAATTATTAGCACCAACTTGATACCTTTGAGAATCAAGTCCTGCAAGTACAGATGGAAATTCTGTAATTTCAAAATTAATTTCATATTGTGGTAGTTTGGCAAATATCGCTTTAACCACATCAATATCATAACCCGTCAGCTCACCTTTATCATTGACTGTCGTAAAAGGACTTGGTGCACCTGATGTTGCAATAACGATTTTTTCTACTTTAGTGCTTTGGTTTTTTGCGTTTTGATTATCACATCCAATAAGTGATAAAACAGCCAAGATCAAAAAGCTATACCATTTTTTTAGATTCATAACGCCGATCCTCTGTAGTTAAAAATTAGTTAATATTATTAAAATGCTAGTCAATTAGGCTATCTAAATGAATCCCATTTCTTTCATTTGCTGCCGATGATCTGTTTGATATATGGCCATACCAGTTTTCATTAAATCAAAACCTAAGTTCTTATAAAATTCAACCGTTTGAGGATGTGTATAAAGAATAATATTACAATCCTTTACTTGTTCGATAAGCTTATCGACAATTAGCCTACCATATTGCTGACCATGTAAGTGTTTTGCCAAAGCAATGTTATAAATCGCTGCCTGACAAATTCCATCTGATAGTGCTCTACCCACCCCCACCACATGATTATTCTCCAATAAAAAAACTACCGCATAGCTTCTTTTAAAGACTTGTTCTTGAGTTATCGCATCGAACGAACTTAGGCCATAAAATGCCAGTAAATCAGCAACTTCTTGCCAATTAATATCATCACAATGTTGTTGAATAATAATCCCCATTAGTACCTCATTTACTGATTAAATCTCATAATCCATTTGCATTGCTGAATAATATCTAGATAAAAAATCTTTTGTTCTTTGATGAACAGGATTTAAAAAAACTTGTTTAGGCGATCCATCTTCAATAATTTGCCCTTTATCTAAGAACAAAACTCGGCTGGCTATATCATGCACAAAACTCATTTCATGAGAGACTAATATCATCGTAATACCCGATTTTGCCGCCATTTTTATGGTTGCCAATACTTCGCCGACTAACTCAGGATCTAATGCAGAGGTAGGTTCATCAAGTAATAAGACCTTAGGGTTCATGGCTAACGCTCTAGCAATAGCAACCCTTTGTTGTTGACCACCTGATAGTTGTTTTGGATAGTGGTTTACTCTATCAGCAAGACCAACTTCAACTAGTTTGTCGTAAGCAATTTTTTCAGCTTTCTCTCGAGAGTATTTTTTTACAATCAGTAACCCTTCCATAACATTTTCTAAAGCATTCTTTTGTGGGAAAAGATTGAATTGTTGAAAAACCATCGCTGTTTGTTGACGAAATTTAACAATTTGATCTCGTTTAGACTTATTAACATCAAACGACATGTTATCAATAGTGATATTACCAGCTTGAGGTTTTTCCAATAAATTTAAACAACGTAACAGTGTCGATTTTCCTGCTCCCGATGCGCCAATAATTGCAACGATTTCATGTGGTTTAATAGCAAAATTAATTTGATTTAAAATGCAATTACTATGAAAAGATAAAGTGAGATTATTAACATGAATCATAGCCATTTCCCTCTTCGGTAACTTGGAGTATTTTTATCTTCACTTATCGTTAATCGGTTCTCTAAATATTTGACTAATAATTCAATTAATATGGTTAACGCCCAATAAATTAGAGCCAGTGAAATATAAACTTCAAAATAACGATAGCTATGACCAGCTAAAGTTTTACCTCTACCAGTCATTTCAGTTACCGAACAAACAAACGCCAGTGAAGTTCCTTTTAGTAATCCGATTAAAGTATTACCTAAGTTAGGCAGTGCGACTATAAATGCTTCAGGAATAACAATACGACGTAAAACTTGACTATATGTCATACCTAACGATTGTGCAGCTTCGATTTGCCCCTTATTTACAGATTGTAATGCGGCACGAATTGTTTCAGAGTTATAAGCTGCTTCATTAAAAGAAAAGGCAATCAATACAAACAATATTGCCGGAAGCCCATTAATATTAAAATCTGTATCAAAAAAGTAATTAACATAACGTAATAAAATTGGTAGGCCATAAAAACTCAAATAAAGCTGTACCAATAATGGTGTTCCTCTTATAAATGAAACAAATACCGCTGCTATTTGCGTTAAGACAGGTATTTTATTCATTTTAATTATTGCAATAACTAGACCTAATATTACGCCAAGTAACATCGAAAAGATGGTGATAAAGAGTGTTACTGGCAAATAAGCCAGTAACGTCGGTATTTGGGTGAAAATCAATCCAAAATCAATAATATTTGGCATCTGTATTATCCCAATATTTAAATTAATTAAATTGTTTATCTCGATTATGTGGCGTTTTCCAATTACTAACATCAGGCCCTAACGGCAAAATATCATAAGGATTATGGGCGTTATTACTCAAAAAATAACCTTTTTTAATCGCCTCAAAATCAGTGGTATCACCAAAAGCAGGAATTTGATAGAGATCTCGGGCATAACCCCACAAATTAGGATAATCGATAATTCGATTTCGATTAGTGTTGAATGCAGCATAATAGGCAACGTCAAACCTAGCCAAAGTGACATATAAACGAATATCTGAATCAGTGATGTTATCACCAAAAAGATAACGAGATTTGCTTAATCGTTGTTCTAATTTATCTAACTGGTTAAAAACGAGATGGTAAGCATGCTCATAAGCTGGTTGTGATCGAGCAAAGCCTGCTTTATAAACGCCATTGTTAACTTCATGAAATATCACATCATTCAATTCATCAATTTCACTACGTAAATGTTCTGGATAGAGATCTGGTGCCCCAGCTTTATGAAATGGCTTAAAAACAGTTTCCCAATAGTTAGTTAATCTAAAATAATCGTTGTTAACAACTTTGCCAGTTTTTACGTCTACTACGGTAGGTACTGTTGCTCGCCCATTATATTCTGGATCGGTTTTAGCATAAATTTCCGGTAAATAACGAATCCCTAACACCGGATCAACGCCATTGGGATCAAGTGAAAACTCCCAACCATGTGGTGTTCTTATAGGAGAAACCTTACCTACACTAATAACATCCTCTAAACCCAATAACTTGATGGCTATCATTTGGCGATGAGCCCAAGGGCAAATTGCAGCCCAAATCAGTCGATAACGACCTGCTTCAACAGGTAACAAGCCAGGTTCATTACCAAAGGGAGTGTCAAATCGGTTAGTTTGACGGACAAAAGCACCATCTTTACTGATTTCATTATTTTCAGTCGTTACTACTTTTCCTATAGACATACGCTTACTCCTATTATTTGATACTGCAATTTAAATCATCCAACAATTGGATTAATTCAATCTAGCATCAAATATTTAGGCAATAAAATAACCAATAAGCATATTTATATAATCATAAATTATATAATGTAGGATTAATAACCAACTTTGCGAAAAAAATTACTTTCCTAATCTTTTATAAAGCCTTTCAGGGCGACCTATTTTGCCATGGTTAAGCTCAACCGTTAATAATTTAGTTTGCACACAATATTCTAAATATCGTCTAGCGGTGGTTTTACTAATATTAGCTTTTTCGACAATTTGATCTACAGTTTGCGGTTCATTAGTTTGCATAAATAGATCTTTAACTTTTTGTAAGGTAATTTCTTCAATACCTTTAGAGTGGCGATTAATATCAACAAAGTCTTTAGTTTGTAGATTAAAAAGTTCATCAATACGTCTTTGATTAACATGTTTTTGCAAACTTTGACGATATAAAAAAAGTTCAAAACGTTCAAGAGAGTGTTTTAAACGCTGATAAGATACCGGCTTGATTAAATAATCAAAAGCACCAAAACGTATCGCTTTACTACAGGTATCCATATCACTCGCAGCAGTAATAAAAATAACATAACAATCTAAATTATTATTAATAATATATTCAAATAATTCAATTCCTTTTCCATCAGGGAGGTAATTATCTAATAAAATTAATGTTGGTTTTAATTTTTCAACCATCACTTTCGCTTCTTCCAAAGTTGCAGCGATACCAATAACTTCTACTTTGGTGTCTCGTTGAATAAATTCAGCATTTAATTCAGCTAAAATGGGTTCATCTTCAACAATAAGAACTTTAATTGTATCTTCTTTTATTTCATACATACTTTATTCACCTCTGTTAACTACTTAGGTATAAAAACAGAAAAAATCGTTCCATAAGGTTCATTATCTTCAAATGTGATGTATCCGTTAGCTTTTTTCACATATGTTGAAACTAAATGTAAACCTATACCATGTTCGTTCGAATTTTGTGAGGTTACCCCCGGTTGGAAAATTGAATTGCGGATTTTATCATCTATACCACAACCCTGATCACTGACTTCTAAAACAATTTCATCGGTTCTATCACTTAAATATAAATAGATAGATTTATCACCTTGATTATTTTTTAAACAGGCATTAAAGGCATTATCCAGCAGATTACCTAATATCGACATAAACTCGGCTTCAGTTATCTTGGAAGGCAATGCCTCCAAATGGCAGGCAGGATCAAAGAACAATTTTAAGCCAATTTCATGTGACTTAGAATATTTACCGATTAATAAACCGCAAATAGCTGGAACCTGAAAATGACTGGTAATGAAATCTAGATTTTGTTGATTATCAGCAGAATGTAACGCAATAAATGATTCCGCTTCTTCATATCGTTTCATATAAATTAAACCGGATAACGTTGCCATCCAATTAAGATGTTCATGTCTTAGCGCACGCAAATTATCCACATATTGCGTAACTTGGGTTAATTGCATACTTAATAAATTAATATCATCATAATTTCGGAAGGTTATCACCCATCCATGAATTTCATCATCAACAATCACGCGAATACGATTAGCAATAACAATAATATTATTGAAATAGCAAATATGGTCATGCACATCTTTGGTCTGATTGGTACTACCATAAAGAAAATCAGTTGATTTAATAAAGTTAGATAAATCATGATTAAGCAAACTATTATCATCAATATCAATATTTAGCATGCGCCTTGCTGATTGGTTGATATTAATAATTTTGTAATCAAGATCAATCGCAATAATACCTTCAAAGATTGATTCCATTATTGATTTCTGGCTTTTTACCAATAGTGCAATTTCTTGAGGTTCTAAATTAAACATCTGTTTTTTGATAGCTCTAGCAAAGCATAAAGAAAATATAAACAGAGCAAAGAATAAAAATGAACAAAAAATAATGAATGGAATAAATTGTTTTATATGTGACGCATAAATATCATCTACCATATAACCAACCGAAACAATACCAATTACTTTTCCATTGCTAATAATCGGCGCTTTACCTCTTAGGGCTAAACCTAAAGATCCTTGACTTATTGTGGTGCTACTAATACCACTTAACACCTCCTGATTGTCATCACCAACCATGGGTAAATATATTGAATTATTAGCCGTATGAAATAACCGATAAGCTTTAGCATCACCTATAACAATATAACTCGCATCGCTTTGTTCAAAAATATCTGAAACAAGTTTTGCGATTTGTTCGGTATCTTTATCTTCTACATATTTGATTAAGCTAGGAATCACAGCTAACTCTTTCGCCTGAATTTGAGCTTTTTCGCCTAAACTACGATATAAGGCATTTTCTGTCACATTCCATATGTAGCTTTGCAGCAATGCTAAAACCACCAATGAAAAGATTAAAAGAGATAAAAATAATTTTGTCGTAAATGACAGATGTATTCGTTTTCGCATTTTTATACTTAATAAATAATTGCTGTATCTACTAAGGAGTGTAACACAGCATAAAAAAACTTAGAGCCTTTAAAACCATAAAAACCACACTTAATTTATGATTTATATCACAAAATTGATATTAATATTTTGTCACCATATGCGCCATTAAAACAAAGCAAATTTATTTTGGAGATAAAAAAAATATGGTGGATTTCAATTCAGTTGAAAAAACGCACAACAACAATGAAAAACATGAGATAAAACACGAAGATCAAACGAAAAAGTTTTGGCCATACGGATGGTGGAAACTTATGGATGATTATAAAATCGGTGTAATTCCTTTACCATTATTTATTATCGCGGGTATTCTTATCTTTGCTGAAGTATTAGTAACAGGTAAATTACCAAGTGAAATAGTTGTTATGGTAGTCACATGTGCTTTCTTTGGTTTCCTATGTGGTGAAATAGGTAAACGTTTACCGATTGTTGGAAAAATGGGGGCAGCAGCAATTTGTGCAACCTTTATTCCATCTGCATTAGTTTATTATGGCATTTTGCCTGCTCCTGTGGTGCAAGCAACAACAAAATTCTATAAAGATACTCACATTTTATATCTTTATATCTGCTGTATTATCGTTGGTAGTATTATGAACATGGATAAGAAAACACTTATTCAAGGCTTCTTAAAAATCTTCGGACCAATGGTATGTGGTGAAATTGTTGGTATGCTAGTTGGTGTTGGTGTGGGTTATTTACTTGGCTTATCTCCATTTGAAACATTCTTCTTCTTAGTATTACCAATCATGGCCGGTGGTGTTGGTGAAGGTGCAATTCCATTATCAATCGGATATGCATCTATTTTAGGTATGGAACAAGGTGAAGCTCTAGGTAGAGTATTACCAATTGTTATGTTAGGTGGTTTAACCGGCATTATTTGTGGTGGTATCCTTAACCGTATTGGTAAAGCTTATCCACATTTAACTGGTAATGGTCGCTTGTTACCAGCATCAGAAGATGACCAAATTATCAATAAAACAGCTAAAGCAGAATCAGTTATTGATGTGACAACTTTTGCATCTGGTGTATTATTAGCCGCCATCCTTTATATGGTCGGTATGATTGGTCACAAAGTAACAGGTATTCCAGCGCCAGTAGGGATGCTATTTGCTGCAGTATTTGTTAAACTAGTATCAGGTGTTTCACCAAAAGTACTAAGTGGTTCGCAAGTAGTTTACAAGTTCTTCCAAACATCGGTAACCTATCCTATTTTATTCGCAGTGGGCGTAGCTATCACACCTTGGGATAAAATCGTTGCAGCTTTCACCGTAATCAACCTAATAGTTATTGTTTGTACAGTAGTAAGTTTAGTCACAACAGGTTTCTTTGTTGCTAAAAAACTAGGTATGTACCCAGTTGATGCGGCGGTTATTTCTTGCTGTCAAAGTGGTCAAGGAGGAACAGGTGATGTTGCAATCCTGACAGCAGCAGAACGTATGGAGTTAATGCCGTTTGCCCAAATTGCTACTCGTATTGGTGGTGCAATTAACGTATCCGTATCCTTACTCATTCTAGGTAATTTCTTAGTATAGTTTTTTTCAAGAGCAACCTTAGTTATTACTAGGGTTGTTCTATTTTATTTTGTAGTTTCAATAAACAGCTTTTAAGGAGTATTCATGAAGCTTGTCAGTTACCTTGTTTCTGGTCGACCAAGTTTTGGTTTATATACTGATCATGGCATCGTAGATTTAGGCCAAAAACTAGGCGATAAATATCAAGATCTAAAATCCCTTCTTTCTGATAAAGATGGATTAGCTAACGCAAAAAATTTTTTAGACTCACCTAGTGATATCGATGAACAAGCAATAACTTATTTACCGGTAATTCCAAATCCAAACAAAATTTTGTGTGTAGGAATGAATTATGCGGAAAAACGAGCAGAATTTAATGAAACTAATTCTGCCCCAACTTTATTTGTTCGTTTTCCTGATTCTCAAACAGGACATAAAACAAATATCATTAAACCAACTATCAGCGATGAACTGGATTATGAAGGCGAATTAGCAATTGTTATTGGTAAAGAGGCCTTCCGCATAAAATCAGAAGAAGCCTTATCTTATGTCGCAGGCTATAGCTGTTATATGGATGGTTCGATTCGTGACTGGCAATATACTTGGTACACAGCTGGTAAAAATTGGCCAAATACTGGGGCTTTTGGACCATGTTTAACAACTACAGATGAAATACCCGATCCTAAAGCGCTATCAATAGCAACTTATCTGAATGGAAAAGAGATGCAACATGATAGCATCAAGAATTTAGTACATACTGTACCTGATTTAATCTCGTATATTAGTACATTTACTAAATTATCACCGGGTGACGTTATTCTTACTGGCTCACCAGGTGGGGTTGGAAAAAAACGAAATCCACCAATATTTATGCACGATGGTGATACCATTGAAGTTGAAATTAGCAATATTGGTCGTCTAACTAACTTTATCGTTGAAGAAAAAAGGTAGTTATATGTACGATTTAGTTGATTACAGTGTTGTTGATATATCTAAATCTGAACAAGATTATCAAGTAATTAAGCAATTACTATTGCAATCTGACCTCGATTTAGATCCACAAGTCACAACTTTCATTGTTGCAAAACTGAATAATAATTGTATCGCTTGTGCCGGTCTTGATCACAATATTATCAAGTGTGTAGCCATTGCTCCTGATTATCGCGGAAACCAACTAAATCTAACTTTAATCGACTATACGATGAAATATGCCAATGACAACGGCTATTTTCATCTATTTTTATATACTAAACCTGAAAATATCGCTTTTTTCAAAGCATGCGGTTTTTATCCTATTGTTGAAATTTCTGATTTAGTCGTATTGATGGAAAACACACCGGTTGGGATTAAACAATATTGTAAACAATTATCGCAATACCAAAAGGCTGGTAACAAAATTGGCAGTATAGTGATGAATGCCAATCCTTTTACTAAAGGTCATCAATATCTTATTGAATTTGCAGCCAATCAATGTGATTGGGTACATGTATTTGTGGTTAATGAAGATGTATCACTGTTTCCGTTTCAGGTACGTTTACAGTTAGTAAAAGATGGCACAAAAGATATTAAAAATGTTACGGTTCATGCCAGTTCGTCATACATTATTTCTAAAGCGACCTTCCCTACTTATTTTTTAAAAGATAAAAGCAAAATTGACTATGCTTATATGGGAATCGATCTGTTAATCTTCCGTAACTATATTGCTCCAGCATTAAATATAACTCACCGTTTTGTTGGTACAGAGCCACATAGTAAAGTGACTAATGCTTATAACCAAGCGATGAAATATTGGTTAGAAGATGACAAAGTTAGTTTGTCATCCAAGATTACTGTCATTGAGGTTGCTCGAAAACTCGAGGAATCAAACATTATATCAGCATCATTAGTGCGAAATTCACTGGCATTAAAAAATTATGAACAGGTTAAGAAATTAGTTCCTTCAACAACTTGGAATTATATTTCAGCTAATTTGGATAAATTAAATATTTAATTCTTTTCAAAAGGTAAAAACATGAAAATACAAAAAGAAGCCATGGCAGGAACTCTCGAATCCAGCGATTTGTTAGTTAAAGTCATGCCAAATACTGGCATCGAAATTGTTATTAATAGTGATGTAAATAAACAATTTGGCGATCAAATTCGCGCTGTGGTTAATAACACATTAAATGAACTTAACTTAACTGATGGTTTAATCATTATTGACGATAAAGGTGCTTTAGATTGTGCAATAAAAGCACGGGTACAATGTGCTGTGTTACGTGGTGCAGAAGAAACTGAATTAGATTGGAGTAAATTACTATGAAAAAATTACGTCGAAGTATGCTGTTTCTTCCAGGTGCAAATGCAGCAATGTTATCAACATCTTTTGTCTATAAACCAGACTCAATTATGTTTGATCTTGAAGATGCCGTGTCTATCAAAGAAAAAGATTCAGCACGTCTACTCGTCGCACAAACATTAAAATTACCTGTTTATAAAGAACATGGCATTGAAACTGTAGTTCGAATTAATGCATTAAATACACCATTTGGTCTTAAAGACTTAGAAGCCGTTGTACGAGCAGGTGTTGATGTTGTTCGCTTACCAATGACCAATAGTGCTGAAGATATTCATGAACTTGAAGCGCATGTTGAACGAATTGAAAAAGAGTGTGGTCGAAAAGTGGGTAGCACTAAATTAATGGCGGCTATTGAATCAGCTCAAGCAGTAGTTAATGCCGTATCCATTGCCAAATCATCGCCACGTTTAATTGGTATCGCTCTTGCAGCATTTGATTATCTAGTCGATATGCAAACAGAACGCGGGGATGGTACTGAACTATTTTATGCACGCTGTGCTGTTTTACATGCTGCTCGCGTAGCCGGTATTGATGCATTTGATGTTGTTTATTCGAATGTTAATGATGATGAAGGCTTTTTAAAAGAAGTCAGCCTAATTAAAAAATTAGGATACAACGGTAAATCATTGATTAATCCACGACAAATTGAGCTATTACATAATGCTTATGCACCTACTGCTAGTGAAGTAGAAAATGCTAAAAAAGTCGTTGAAGCCGCTGAAGAAGGTGAAAGAAAAGGGCTTGGAGTTGTTTCTTTGAATGGCAAAATGATTGATGCACCAATTATTGCTCGTGCGCAAAAAATCATTGAACTAGCTAAATACTCCGGTGTACGTAAAGAAATTTGATAGGATTGAAACATGACAACTTCTATAAACCAAAAAATTGCTGATTTATTAAAACAGCATCCTGATCTTAAAAATATCACACCATTTATTGATGCTAATGCAACCACACCTTATCTAAAAGATGAGTCTAAATATACCCGTAAATTGTGTGAGTCAATTGAGCAAGCAATAGAAAAGTGTGAACTTCGTGATGGAATGACTATCTCTTTTCACCACGCATTTCGTGAAGGTGATAAAGTTATCAACAAAGTTGTTGAAACCATTAGTAAATTAGGTATTAAGAATCTTACATTAGCTTCAAGCTCATTATTAAGCTGTAATGCAGCATTGATTCCTCACATTGAATCTGGGGTAATTACTAAAATCTATACCTCAGGATTACGTGGAAAATTAGCTGATGCGATTTCACACGGCCTAATGGAAAATCCGGTACATATCCATTCTCACGGTGGTCGAGTCAAATTAATCCAAAGCGGAGAAATTAATATTGATATCGCATTCTTAGCTGTATCAACTGCTGACGAACAAGGTAATGCTAATGGCGTATCAGGTAAATCACAATGTGGCGCCCTTGGTTATGCTATGGTTGATGCTCAATTTGCTAAGAAAGTGGTTTTACTTACTGAAGATATTGTTAGTTATCCTAACCATCCAGCAAGTATCCGCCAAGATCAAGTTGACTATATTGTTAAAGTTGACGAAGTTGGTGACCCAACTAAAATTAGCGTTGGTGCAGCACGTATCACCAGTAACCCTAGAGAATTAATGATTGCCCGCTATGCCGCTGATGTTATCGAAAATTCAGGTTATTTTAAAGATGGATTCTCAATTCAGACTGGTTCTGGCGCATCATCAACTGCAGCGACACGCTTTCTAGAAAATCGAATGCGAGCGAAAAATATCACAGCATCATTTGCTCTAGGTGGTATTACAGCAAGTATCGTCGATCTTCATGAGAAAGGCTTAGTAAAACGTTTACTTGATACACAAAGTTTTGATGGAGCTGCGGGACAATCTTTAGGTAAGAATAAAGATCATATTGAAGTTTCAACCAACGTTTACGCTAATCCAGCTTCAAAAGGTGCGAGTGTTGATGAATTAGATATTGTCATTCTCAGTGCGCTCGAAGTAGATTTAGATTTCAACGTTAATGTACTAACAGGATCTGATGGTGTTATGCGTGGTGCATCCGGTGGTCACTGTGATACAGCCGCTGGAGCAAATCTAACTATTATCGTTGCGCCACTAATTCGTAGCCGAATTCCAACGGTAATTAGAAAAGTAACCACTATTGTTACACCAGGTGAAAGTGTAGATGTGTTAGTCACTGACCATGGTATAGCGGTAAATCCTGCTCGTCCTGAAATCGCCGAACGATTAAAAGCGGCTAATTTACCAGTAATGACTATTGAAGAACTTTATCAACGTGCTATTGCATTAACAGGTGAACCAAAACCAATTGAATTTAACGATAAAATTGTTGGGATTGTTCACTTCCGTGACGGCTCAATTATTGATGTTGTTCGTCAAGTCAAAGACTAATTAACTTTGTAATAGTAATAGCATAACAAAATTCTTAGTTATGCTATTACTCAACATCATTATGAATAATCCAACATTAAGATTCGACGATGGCATTAACATAACGCTTGAGCAAATGTTAATGGCTAAAGAAAATCGCGTAAACAATCAGCAACAAGTTTTTGAGCAATACCCTTATCCGCTAATATCATTAAGTTTAGTAATACCTGGACCAATCAAGAAAAGTAGTGGCACTGTATTCTTATTTAATGAAGCTGTACAAGCTATCCATCAGATGTTAAGCCAACATAATATTTCTATTATCCATGAAAAACTTTATGAAAGCATAACTGGTGATGAAGCATTATTATCAATTGATCATAACGTTGATATGCTTAAACAACTGTGTATAAAAATTGAGGAGAGGCATTTTTTAGGACGATTATGGGATATAGATGTCATTGACCCTGTTACACAAAAAAGTATTTCTCGGTCTAAATTCGAGCATCATTCTCGACAATGTTTAGTTTGCCATGATAATGCTAAAATTTGTGGTCGAAGTAAACGGCATTCCATTAACGAGATCCTCAGCGCCATTGCCAATAAAGTCAATGATTATCGAAATAATGAAACGAACTTAAATATATAGCTATCTATATTAATAGAGTCGAAAAATAAGCTATTTTCCAACTCTACTGATAAATTGATGACGGTCAAATATTTGCTAACGCTTGCTCTAAATCACCAATCAGATCATCGATATCCTCGAGACCCACGGAAATACGTAATAATTGATCGGATATACCCGCCGTTTTACGTGCTTCAGCACTAATTCCTGAATGGGTCATTGTAGCAGGATGACATATCAAACTTTCTACGCCACCAAGTGATTGCGCTAAGGTAAAAATATTCAACGCATGTAAGAATTTAGGCATATCAGCGGCAGCACAAGCTAATTCAAAACTCAATAGTGAACCGAAGCCTTTTTGTTGTTTTTTGGCAATGTCATGACCTAAATTTGTTGGTAACGAAGGATGAAAAACTTTAGCAATTTTAGGATGATTAATTAAAAATTTGACGACTTTTTCTGCATTTTCTTGTTGTAATCTAACTCTTGCAGTAAGGGTTCTTAAACCACGCAATAATAAATAACTATCAAATGATGAAGTTGATGTTCCGATATTATTTGCCCACCACAATACATCTGTAGCTAATTGTTGATCTTTAAATACTAATATTCCGGCTAATAGATCTGAGTGGCCATTTAAAAATTTAGTACAAGAGTGACTAACAATATCAGCCCCTAATTCCAGTGGTTTTTGTAAAATTGGTGTCATAAAGGTATTATCAACCAGAACTAACGCTCCAACCTCATGCGCCTGACGTGCAATATCAGTAATATCAACGACTCTTAATAATGGATTACTTGGCGATTCAATCAATACTAATTTAGGTTTTAAATTCAGCGCTTCTTTTAAAGCAACAGGATCGGATTGGTCTACAAATTTGGTTTTAAAATACCCTTTTTGGCTCAAACTATTAAATAATCGATAACTACCACCATAACAATCATGAGGTGCAACCACGACATCATTTGGGCCAAGTAAGGCTACACTGACTAGATGTATTGCTGACATACCGCAATTGGTTAAAATGGCATCTGCACCGCCTTCTAATTCTGCTACCGTTTCCTCAACTAATCGTCTACTTGGATTAGATTTGCGACCATAATCAAATTTCCTTGGTGTTGCAAATGATTGATAGCGATAACACGTTGAAGGCGTAATAACAGGAACTACGCTACCAAATTGGTCATCTGTATTTAATCCACCACGAACAGCAATAGTATCTTGGCTAAGATTTTTAGATTTATGAGCCATAATAACCTTCCTACAAACCACTTTATTTATTTTTAGATTTTAGTTGTATAAGAATAACACAATAACAAAAGACGTCAACATGTCTAGACGTCTAACTATCTTGGTGTATAGATTGCAGCTAAGCAAAAAAAACGCTAAAATTATCCACATTATTTGTGATGTAATTGATTTGGTGAATAAATGATGGAATGGAACGGCGATTATATTAGCCCTTATGCTGAGCATGGTAAAAAAAGCGAACAAGTAAAAAAAATTACAGTCTCAATTCCGTTAAAAGTATTAAAGATATTAACTGATGAGCGAACTAGACGACAAGTCAATAATTTACGTCATGCAACGAATAGTGAACTTTTATGTGAAGCTTTTCTACACGCTTATACTGGTCAGCCATTGCCTTGTGATGAAGATTTACAGAAAGATCATGATGATGGCATTCCATTACAAGCACAGAAAATGATGCGAGCTTTAGGTATAGATCCTGATTTAATTGATGAATGATTAAATCATGGATACAAAAAAGGCGCTTAAAGCGCCTTTTTTACAACGTAAAAATTAGTAAAACTATTTTTTACCACCAACCATTGCAAAACGTTGTTTAAATTTATCAACACGTCCGCCAGTTGCTACATCACGTTGTTTACCTGTATAGAACGGGTGACATTCACCACATACGTCAAGATGAATGTCATGACCAATAGTTGAATGAGTTTCAATTTTGTTACCACAAGAACAAGTTGCTGTAATTGCAGTGTATTCTGGATGGATACCTTCTTTCATAATAAACCTCTAAAGTTTGTTCGTATCGCTATATAAATGGCTTAACCGCAAAATCTATACACCATACGAGTGTTAAATAACATGATAAGGGTGCGAATTATACGTCCTATATCAAAGATAATCAAGCAATAAAAGGCCAATCTAAACCGGCAATTGACCAATAGTAATTTGCAGTTGAATCTTTTCTCCATTACGCAAGACAATTATGGGGACGATGGTACCCGGTTTCAACTCTGCAATTTGATCCATGGTTTCAACAATCGATCTTACTGGTTTATTATCAACCATTATTAAAATATCATTAGCTTGTACACCTGCCTGCAAAGAAGGACCTTCAGCATTAGTGACTAAAATACCCAACACTTTTGGGAGATCACTAGTATTTTGTGTTGGAGCAAATTCTAAACCATCAATGCCAATATAGCCTCGTATCACTTTGCCATCTTGAATTAATTTATTCATTATTTTAACAGCTAATGCTGTTGGAATAGCAAAACCAATACCTTCAGGAACATCATTACCTAGATTTTTGGCAAATGTCAGAGTATTAATACCCATTAATTCACCTTTAGTGTTAACTAAAGCACCACCAGAATTACCATGATTAATTGAAGCATCAGTTTGGATAAAATTTTGTCGACGATATGGACTGAGTCCATCACGGCCAGTAGCACTAATAATACCTTGGGTAATAGTTTGCCCAATATTATATGGATTGCCAATGGCTAAAACGACATCACCAATTTTCGGATCGCGGGAAGGATTAATCGGTATTATCGGAAGATTAGATGCTTCAATTTTAAGTACAGCAATATCAACTAATTTATCTGAACCGACAGGTAATGCGGCGAAAATTCTGCCATCTTGCAAAGCAACGATAATTTGTTCTGCACCATCAACAACGTGATAATTGGTAACGATATAACCAAGCTCACTCATAATGACACCAGAGCCTAATGGTGTTATTGGACTATCTTGTGATTGTTCAGGTACTGAATTAATTGAGCGGCTATAAATATTAACCACAGCAGGCGCAGCTATCTTTACTGCACTAGAATAACTCATAGGTTCATCATTAAAAATGGATCTTGAAAAATCAGATTGAGATCCATTTCTCAAAGAAGGAAAAATAATGAGTAACACTATCGCTAAAACAGCACCGATTAATATCGGCCATAGAATTTTTTTAAGCATAATTGTCACAAGCAGGATGAGAATGATTGATAAGATTCTATCATATATAACTGAGGGTTAAAAAGGCGTTTTCGTCGATGCGAAGCACCGACGATATTTGGCTAAATAATTAACGTAAAATTAGATAAAGACGACTATCACCTCTAACAATGTTTAAGGCAATAGCAGAAGGATTACTGTCAATAATTTTACGTAGATCAGAAATACTTTCGACTCTGGTCTTATTAACTCCTGTAATAAGATCGCCTTCTTGTAAGCTTAAACGAGAAGCTGGTGAATTTTTAGCAATACTTTCAATCAATACACCTTTTTGACCTTTTACATCACCATTAGTCAATGTTGCTCCATCAAGCGCTGGATGAAGAGATTTAGCCTCGGTACTTAATTGGTCACTGTTCTTCAATTTAACTTCAACAGAAATCTCTTTACCATCACGAATTAAACCTAATTTAACGGTACGACCAGCTCCTGTTGTGGCAATTTTAGCTCGTAATTCAGCAAAGCTATCAACAGGTTTACCATCCATAGAAACAATGACATCGCCGGATTTTATGCCCGCCTCTTGGGCTGCTGAATCAGCAATAACTTCACTAACAAAGGCACCTTTCTGTACTTCAAGATCAAAGGCTTTAGCGATATCTGAAGTTAATTCATTACCTTTTATACCTAAAACACCTCGTTTAACTTCACCATATTCGATAAGCTGAGAAGTTAAACTTTTAACCATATTGCTTGGTATAGCAAAACCAATACCGACATTACCACCACTTGGCGCAATAATAGCGGTGTTAATGCCAACTAGTTCACCATTTAAATTAACTAACGCACCACCAGAATTACCTTGGTTAATAGATGCGTCAGTTTGAATAAAGTTTTCAAATCCATTCATATTTAGCCCACTACGAGCTAAGGCGGAAATAATACCTGATGTTACCGTTTGACCAATCCCGAATGGATTACCAATCGCAACAACATAATCACCAACTCTTGTTTTATCTGAATCAGCAATTTTAATAGCAGTTAATTTGTTAGCATCATCAACTTTTAACAAAGCAATATCACTTTGAGGATCCTTACCAATTAATTTCGCTTGATATTCATGACCATCATTTAACGAAACAGTAATTTTATCTGCATTATCAATAACATGATTATTAGTAACAATATATCCTTTTTCAGCATCAATAATTACACCAGAACCTAATCCAGAAAATGATCTAGACTGACTATCAGGATAACCAAAAAATCGTCTAAACTCTTCTGGCATATTACTTTGCATTTTTGCAGTGCCTTCAACGTTAATACTTACAACTGAAGGGAGTACTTTTTCTAACATTGGTGCCAATGAAGGTTGTTGCTGTTGTAAATTATTATCCGTTGGAATAAACGGAAAAGCAGCATAAGCATTCGGTAATGTAGCTAAACTTAAACCTAAACTTAAGGCAATTATGCTTAATAAATTTTTTGGTTTACGTAAAGAATGACTCATTATAAAACTCTCTTGTTTGAATGATTTAATATTGACAATATAAATCTGATTAATATTATCTTATCAAAAATATTTAAAAATTGATTATGGTTTAATATCTTCACTTTTGAATAATCCAGATGGGTTATCTGAATAATCTTTAGGCTGTTTTTCAAGCGTTAACTCTTGTTTAATACTGATGTCATTATTTGACTCTAGATCAACAGTAGGCATATTTTCATTATTTACAAATTGTCCTGAACTTTCAGCGATGTGTTGGTATAAACGACGGAATTCTTTGGCCATATTATCTAAAATTTCAGCACTATGTGAAAAATGCTTAACCATCATTTGTTTTTGTGAAGCTAACTCTTCTTGAGTTTGTTCTAATTCACGTTGTGCTTTGATATATTTGCGCCCTTTTGGCGAAATAAAATTCATGAAAATCATGCCTAAAATAAATCCAATTACTAGGCCAATGACGATATAAGTCATCATATTATTATCCATATTTCACTCCTTATAGCTCTTAATTATATAACTTGAACATATTGTTTAGTTTATTTTGCATGGTTCGCAAGTTTAATCAATTGTTTTTTTAATTTATCTGGTGCTTGCTCTGCAATTGCATTTAAATATATTGCTGTTTGCTTACTAATAACATTACTAATTTTAACATTCTTATCAGACAAAATAACTGATTGCGAATAATTAGTTGCTATAGTTGGATTAATTTTATATTGAATGGAAGATAAAGATGGTAAAATTTTTTGGCGTATCCCTGATAATAAGTTACCTTGTTCATATTTTAATCTTGTTAACCAGCTGGCCGAACTAACCTCAAGAATAAGCACACCTTGACGATAATTAGCAACTCGATATTGCTGAATTAATGGTGGTGGAAGTAATTCATCAATAATTTTGGTCAATTGACTTAAAGCAATGGTTCTATCTTTTATTTTTGATAATAAGGCCCCTTGTGACAACAAAGAGGTCAACACTTTGGGTTCATTATCACGCATAATTCAGGCTTATCCTTTCTTCCTGCTAAAATTAATAGCAACTAACTCAATCTAAAAAAGTGATATTCAATTTTATATAATGTTACCGCAATTAGTGTGAAATGTCTTACTGAAAAAATTGCATTTGATTAAAAAATGATTTTATACAGATAATATAATTAATTTAAATAGCAACAGGAAGATTTTATCTTTAATAAGTCGATTTAAAAGATATAAAAATAGATTAATAGCTAAATTACTATTAATCTATTTTCAAACAGTTATTATTATGCAATTAAACTAATAATAAGCACAACTATTAATCCAACAATTGAGTTAACTAATTCTAATAACCCCCAGGTTTTTAAAGTATCTTTGATCGATAAGTCAAAATAACCTTTAAATAACCAAAAAGAAGCATCATTAATATGCGTCAAAGTATTGGAGCCAGCTGCAGTAGCAAGAACAAGTAATGCAGGGTTAACATCGTGCATAACTCCTGTGGATGGATCAATAACTGCTGCACCAATTATACCTGCCGCAGTCATAGCAGAGACAACACCTTGCCCTGTGGCTAAACGAATTAACACAGTAATTAACCACGCCATAATGTAAGGTGATACACCTCCAGTTGACATTAATTGGCCTATGTTATCCCCAATCCCTGTATCAATTATAATTTGTTTTAAAGCTCCACCTGCACCAATAATTAATACCACCATAGCAATACCTTTTACAGCATTATCAAATGAGTGCATAACCCATTCCATAGAATGGTTAAGCTTTTTTCCAAAAAATATAAATGCAGTAATCATAGCAATAAACATTGCTATTTGAGAAGAACCAAGAAAATTAAATATTGAATATAAAGTTGTGCCTTTTTCCAACCAAATATTTGCAACTGTTGTCGCGATCATAATATAAGCTGGAATTAAAGGAATAGTGATTGATGTAAAAAAAGAAGGAAGATTATTTTCATCTATAGGGTCTTCCGATTGTAAAAATTGTGGTATTGGTCTCTCAAGATTACCTAAGAATTTAGGAAGAATTAAGCCAGCAAAAATTACAGATGGAATAGCCACAATTAGTCCATAAATATATACCATTCCCATATCAGCGCCATACGCGTTAACTAATGCAACAGGTCCTGGTTGTGGTGGAAATAGTGAATGAGCTGTAGTTGCCGCTGCGACGCCTGGTATTGCTAATTTTAAAAAAGGTATTTTAGCTTCATGTGCTAGAGCAATCACTAATGGAGCCAAAATAATAAATGCTGCTTCATAAAACATAGCAAGTCCAAATATAAGACCCATAATTATGATCGCTAATTTTACATATTTAATTCCTAGTCTTCTTAATAATGTCTGAGCAATTTGATGGGCAGCACCAGAATCTACCATTAATTTGCCAATAACTGCTCCAAATACAACAATTATTGCTAATTCACCAAGAGTTCCACCAAATCCAGTTTTTATAGTCTTAAGTATGGTTAATAAATCCATCTTAGCCATCAAACCAACAAATATTGCAGCAGCTAGCAGGGCAATCATTGAATTTATTTTAAAACGAATATTTAAAAGTAACATTAATCCAATTCCAAGAATAACCCAAAGAATATTTAGAAATTCCATGAATATAACTCCTATTTTAAATTTAATTGTTGGTTAAAGGTTAATTCGATGTAACATAACTATCTAGCGTTGACTTGACACCATTTTTCATTAATGCCAAATAATAATTTTTTAATAGCGTTTTTAATTTTTCATTTTTAGGTAAATCTGTACCAAATACTGTTTTTAACTTTAATAGTTGGTCAACTCGCTCAGCACCATCAATAGTTGTATTCACTACTTTTCGTAATTGTTCTGACATGGGATCTCTAATATCAATTATCTGATTATTATCATCAATTCCACCTACATAACGCATCCATCCGGCTACTCCTAAAGCAAGTAATGAAAAATCAGAATTATGTTTGATATGCCAACGAATAGAATCAAGCATGCGTTGTGGTAATTTTTGCGTTCCATCCATGGCTATTTGCCATGTTCGATGTTTTAGTGATGGATTACTAAATCTTTCAATGAGTTTTTCTGCATATTGTTGTAAATTAACCTGCGGTGGAACATTTAAAGTTGGAGCTTGTTGTTGTAGCATTAATGATAAAGTTGCCTGTTTAAAACTCTCATCTTTCATACAATCATTAATATGCTCATAACCAGCTAAATAACCTAAATAAGCTAAGAAAGAATGGCTACCATTTAACATTCGAAGTTTCATCTCTTCATATGGCACAACATTATCAACAAATTCAGCACCAACTTCATTCCAATTAGGACGATCAGTAACAAAATTATCTTCAATAACCCATTGAATAAATGGTTCACAAGCTATACCACAAGGATCAAACATACCGCCTAGTACATCTTGAATTTCATTTAATGTTTCGGCTGTCGCAGCAGGTACAATACGATCGACCATGGTACAAGGGAAAGTGGTGTTGGTTTCAATCCATTGAGCTAACTCTGGATCACGTGCATTTGCTAAGTCTAAAATCGCTTTTTTTAATACCAAACCATTTTCAGGCATATTATCACATGATAAAGCAGTAAATGATTTTAAACCTCGTTGCATCCTTCTATATAAGGCCTCAACAATCACGCCAGGAGCTGACATAGGTTTAGTTGGCGAGATCAGATCAGATTTAATGAATTGATTATTTAAATCCAAGCCAGTACCTCCTGGTAACATACAATAACCTTTTTCTGTTACCGTCAATGAAACAATCTCGACTACCGGATCAGCCATTTTTTCTAAAATTGTTTCTATACCATCAGTTGGAGCTAACAATGACTCTTTAACACTACCTATAATATAGGCTTGTTTAGATATTGCCCCTTTTTCTAGCACTGTATAGAGATGATCTTGTTTGCGAATATCATTGATTAACTCCTCACCTCCAACAATATTCACTTCACAAATAGCCCAATCACTATTGCCTTTATTTAATAGGCGATCAGTAAATAATGCCTGATGCGCTCTATGAAAGGCGCCGAAACCGATATGAACAATCCGCGCTACCATTTTTTCTCGGTTATATAGAGGCTGGTGTTCGATTGATTGGGGAGTATTTGATAAATTTAACATGTAACACACCATAATTAACGAGTTAACAGTATTTATTGGTTAGACATGTTTTCATTTGTTGATAAAATTTTCACCTTTATTTTTTGATTTTTGTGACCTATATCACGTTTTTTGGCTTATATTATGAGGGTTTTTACAAAAAACATTATAATTCCAATAATATTGGTAAACCAATATAAAAACTGAAACGACTTTCTGTTATTATAGGCTTAGAGGAGTTGTAATAATTAGCGTATAATTATCTACATTAAACTTAAAAGTATTCTAAGGACTATAGATTATGCCAATGGTCAATCGACTTTATCAAGAAATTGGTAATGAATTGAAATCATTATTAAAAAGTGGAACCTTTAAAATTGGTGATCGGCTTCCACCAGAAAGAGACATTGCTGAAACTTTTAATGTTAGTAGGACAGTAGTTCGTGAAGCATTAATTATGTTAGAGCTTGAAAATTTAGTTGCAGTAAAAAAAGGCTCTGGTGTTTATGTAATTGGTTTACCAGATGAAGTCTTATCTGAAAAAGATAGGAAAATTGAAGAAGAAGATTTAGGTCCATTTGAATTATTACAAGCTAGACAATTAATTGAAAGCAATATTGCCGCTTTTGCAGCCTCACAGATAGTCAAAGCAGATATTGTTGAATTAAGAGCAATATTGGAACAAGAACGGCGCACATTTGAACAAAATAAACTATATGATTACACCGCTGACGAGATGTTTCATATAACAATAGCTAGAGCTACCAAAAATTCAGTACTTGAACGTTTATTGGCAGATCTATGGGCTAAACGATCCACAAGTAAAATGTGGGATCAGCTACAAAGTAGAATCACCGATCATAGTTATCGTAAAAAGTGGCTATATGATCACGAAAAAATTCTACAAGCATTACAGTTAAAAGATGCTATGGCTGCACGCCATGCTATGTGGCAACACTTAGAAAATGTTAAACAAACATTAATGACAGTTTCTGACAGTGAAGATCCAAATTTTGATGGTTATTTATTTGACTCTATTCCGGTCACTATTGTTAACCAATAGCGGCAAATATGCATTGTTAATGGATCTTCCTTTAGGAATGACTTATTAAATAAAGAATCATTAAGGAGATTTTTGATGGAACAAACAATGCGTTGGTATGGACCTAGCGACCCAGTATCATTGGATGATATCAGACAATCCGGAGCTACCGGAATTGTTACAGCATTACACCATATACCTAACGGTGAAATATGGACTATTGATGAAATTCAAAAACGAAAAAAAATAATCGAAGATAAGGGCCTCGTTTGGTCTGTTGTCGAAAGTATTCCGGTTCATGAAGAGATAAAAACCCATTCAGGTAATGTTGAACAACATATTGCTAATTATCAACAATCTATTCGTAATTTAGCCGCTTGTGGTATTGATACGGTTTGCTATAATTTTATGCCGGTATTAGACTGGACTCGTACCGATCTTGGTTATCAATTACCGGATGGTTCAAGAGCCCTGCGCTTTGATCAAATTGCCTTTGCAGCATTTGATATTCATATTTTACAACGACCTAATGCCGAAAAAGATTATAGTCAAGAAGATGTCCATTCAGCAAAAAACTACTTTGAACAAATGACACAAGCCGATAAAGATAAATTGGTAGCAAACATTATTGCTGGTTTACCTGGCGCTGAAGAAGGTTATTCACTTGATCAGTTTCGAGCTCATCTTGCAACTTATGATGGTATTGATAAAGCTAAATTACGCGAAAACTATGCTTATTTTTTAAAAGCTATTGTACCTGTTGCAGAAGAAGTTGGAGTTGTATTAACTGTTCATCCAGATGATCCTCCTAGACCGATTTTAGGTTTACCTCGCATTGTTTCAACGATTGAAGATATGCAATGGATAAAAGAGACTGTTGATAGTATCCATAATGGTTTTTGCTTTTGTACTGGCTCTTATGGTGTTCGTAGTGATAATGATTTAGTTACTATGGCTGAAAAATTTGCCGATCGAGTTTATTTTATTCACCTACGCGCAACAGTACGTGAAGATAATCCATTATCTTTCCACGAAGGTGATCACCTAGCTGGGGACGTTGATATGTATGGCGTAATAAAGGTACTTATTGCGGAAGAAGAACGTCGCAAAAAAGCTGGTATAAACCGTTTAATACCCGTTCGTCCAGATCATGGCCACCAGATGCTTGATGACCTTAAAAAGAAAACTAATCCAGGTTATTCTGCAATAGGACGCTTAAGAGGCTTAGCTGAAATCCGTGGTGTTGAATACGCAATTAGACGCGCATTTTTCGAATAAAAAATAATTTATCTGTTCTGTATTGAAAGCCCATGATTATGGGCTTTTTTATTTTCTAAATTTACATATAAAAATAGCGTGATATACACGCTATTTTCCTTATATAGTTAGGATGTTTTTACTATAAATAATTCTTAAAAAGAATTATTATTGATATCTACTACTTAAAACACTTTTAAATCAAATTAAAGAATAAAATTTGCAACCTAATTTCTTAGTTTATAGGTATTTTCTATTATTTAAGGTTGATTAATAAAGTCTATACTACAATTGGCAAACCAAATATACCACTAATTTTAAACAACATATTATAATTATTTACCAAAAATGTGATATTTGTCACACCAATTTGTATAATTGGTATAATAAATTTACATAACAAAAAGATCAACCTGTTTAAATTAATAGTTAAATAGACTAAACAAGAATACCTAATAAAAGCAGTAAATATTTTTGTTTTTGTAATCGATATTACAAAAAATGCTATTAAATGATTGTGGTTTTGACATAATTTATACTTAACCGCTATACTTAAGGGGATATTTTCTACATCTATATCGTTAAGCAGTTTTTTAATAAGCAGTTTAAACATAAGGGGTGTAATATGGGTATCTTAAATAATATTTTTTCAAAAATATTTCCAAACGCACAAGCCGCTGTAGGTCATGCTAAAGATGCAGTGAAAGAGCAAGTTGATAAAATCACTGACACAGTAAAAGACAAAACTTCAGATAATACTTCAAGTAATAACACAAATAATAGTAATTCCGATCAAAATCAACAAAACACATCGGACAACAAAGCGCCGATATCTGAGATCGATGTCATGTCAATTTTGGATAATTTGGCTAAAAAATTCCCAGAAAAACTTAATTGGAAAACATCTATTGTTGATTTATTGAAATTATTAGGTATCGATAGTAGTTTAGATGCACGTAAAAAACTCGCCACCGAACTTAATTATACCGGCAGTACTGACGATACCGCATCGATGAATACATGGTTAATAAAAGAAGTAATGAAGAAAATAGCTGAAAAAGGTGGTAATGTTTCTCATTTATTTTCTTAATCAGAATTGATACGTGATTTGTTATCCACCTGTTTATCAGGTGGATTTTTTTATAGTCAATTAATTAAAACACGCTATTGTTAACAACTTTAAGCTTTAAATGCATGCAAACGATTCATCGCACTTTCTATTCCATTTGTTAATAAAATATTAGTACAATAGACTGATTCATCAATAGCTTTATCAATTAATTCTTGTTCTGGTTTAGAGGGTTTATTTAAGACATAACCAACTACTTTATTTTTATCTCCTGGATGGCCAATTCCAATTCTCAACCGATAAAAATTCAGATTATTACCAAGTTTACTGGCAATATCTTTTAAGCCATTATGGCCACCATGACTACCGCCAAATTTTAATTTGGCAATCCCTGGATTAAGATCTAACTCATCATGAGCAATTAATATCTCATCAGGCTTAATTTGATAAAAAGAAGCCATTGCTTGCACTGCTTTACCACTTAAATTCATAAAGGTAGTTGGTACTAACAAACGAACATCATGCCCATTGATGTTAATTCGAGAACTATATCCAAAAAATTTAGGATCATTTTTTAATGGTTGATTATAACGTTCAGCAAGTAAATCAACATACCAAGCTCCCGCATTATGGCGAGTTGCGGCATATTCATTACCCGGATTGGCTAACCCTACAATTAGTTTGATTGTTGACATAATAGTTTAATCGTTAATTATCCTGTTATTACAAAAAAGCCCCTAATAGGGGCATTTATCTAATTCAGAAGAAAAGATTATTGATGGAACATTGCTGAAATCGATTCTTCGTTACTAATACGTCGAATTGCTTCAGCAAGCATACCTGATAATGTAAGTTGACGCACATTTTTCAATGCTTTAACTTCCGCAGTTAATGGAATTGTGTCACAAACTACAATTTCATCAATAGCAGAGTCTTTAATGTTACTTACAGCTTTTCCTGAGAAAATTGGGTGGGTCGCATAAGCAAAGACACGTTTTGCGCCACGAGCTTTTAATGCATCAGCCGCTTTACAAAGTGTTCCTGCCGTATCGATCATGTCATCAACTAAAATACAATCTCTATCAGCAACATCACCGATAATATTCATCACTTCTGCTTCGTTAGCACGTTGACGACGTTTATCGATAATAGCCATATCAGTGTCATTTAAAAGTTTAGCTATCGCACGTGCACGAACCACACCACCAATATCCGGAGATACCACGATTGGGCGTTCAAAATCACGTTGTAACATATCTTCTAAAATAACAGGGCTACCAAACACATTATCAACGGGTACATCAAAGAAGCCTTGAATCTGTTCAGCATGAAGATCAACGGTTAAAACCCTATCAACACCTACAGTCGATAAAAAGTCAGCAACAACTTTGGCTGTAATAGGCACACGGGCTGAACGTACGCGACGATCTTGTCTTGCATAACCAAAATAAGGAATAACAGCAGTAATACGACCAGCAGATGCTCGACGCATCGCATCAATCATCACTAATAATTCCATTAAATTGTCATTGGTAGGCGCACAAGTTGATTGGATAATAAAAACATCTTCACCACGGACATTTTCATTAATTTGGACATTTACTTCACCGTCACTAAAACGGCTAACAATAATATCACCAAGAGAAGTATAAAGACGATTAGCTATACGTTTTGCTAGTTCGGGTGTGGCGTTACCAGCAAAAAGCTTCATATCAGGCACGAGAAATCCTCAAGCATGTAATCATGATTACATAAAACGTAATCGGTTAAATCGGGATCACAATTATATAATCATTTGCAGATTATGCTCAACCACATTATAAAAATTTATTAAAAATATTTTACATTCATCACATTAATCTATAAAAAACTAAGTTAATAAGATGTTTTTTTGAAGTGAATTAAAAATCAGGTAAACTACTATATAGCTAAGAGTTCAATTATCTTAATAATCTATTTAACCTAACAGCAGATACGCAATGAGTGAACAATTAAACACAAATAACCAAGTAACAGAATCTAAACGAACAATACGAAGTTTTGTATTAAGACAAGGCCGTTTAACTAAAGGACAACAACAAGCTTTAACGCATTTATGGCCTATCTATGGTATTGAGTACAATGCTACCTTGCCAATTGTTTTTGAAGATAATAAACCAGTGGTGTTTGAAATCGGTTTTGGAATGGGCGCTTCATTAATTGAAATGGCAAAAAATGCCCCATCCAAGAACTTTTTAGGTATTGAAGTCCATAAACCGGGCATTGGAGCTTGTTTAATGGCAATTGAGGAAAATCAATTATCTAATTTAAAAGTTATGTGCCATGATGCCGTTGAAGTGTTAGAAAACATGATACCTGATAACTCATTAGATAAGGTGCAAATTTTCTTCCCCGATCCATGGCATAAAGCAAGACACAATAAACGTCGAATCATTCAACCTAATTTTGTTGCTTTAATTCATAGAAAATTAAAGACTGATGGTATTTTACATTTAGCTACCGATTGGCAACACTATGCAGAGCATATGCTTGAAGTATTAAATCAAGCGGAGGGATTTAAAAATTTATCTGCCACTAATGACTATATTCCAAGACCTGAAGATCGCCCTATTACCAAATTCGAAAAACGCGGTCAAAATCTGGGGCATGGTGTTTGGGATTTGCAATTTATAAAAAAACAGTGATATTAAGGAGCTGTTATGCCAAATAAGACAATTGATTTAATTTGCCAGCGTCGTTCAATTCGAACTTATAAATCAACACCATTAACAAGTGAACAGATTAATGAAATTATTCAAGCAGCACAATCGGCTCCAAGTTCAAACTTTTTACAATGCGCAACCATCATTAGAATCACTGATAGTGAGAAAAGATCAGAATTAGCTCATTATTCAGGCGATCAGAGTTATATCGTTCAAGCGCCAGAGTTTTGGGTATTTTGTGCCGATTTTAACCGCCATTTTCAAATTGATGCTACTATTCCACTTGAAAAAGCCGAGCAACTTCTAGTGGGTTGTATTGATACCACACTTATGGCTCAAAACGCGGTTATTGCAGCACAATCATTAGGTTTAGGTACGGTGTACATTGGCGGTTTACGCAATAATATTGCTAAAGTGACCGAATTACTTGCGCTACCTAAATATGTTCTTCCTTTATTTGGACTTTGTATCGGTTATCCTGACCAAAATCCAGATCTAAAACCAAGATTACCGAAAGAATTAGTTTTTTTTGAAAATCACTATCAACCAATCAATCACCAATTATTAGCTCAATATGATACTCAGATGCGTCAATACTATGAGCATCGACTGACTAATCAAAAAACCAATGGTTGGAGTGATAAAATTGCAGAAACAATTAGCAAAGGGCAACGAGATTTCGTTTTAAATTATTTGCATAAACAAGGATGGATAACTAAATGAAAAAAGATCAATACCAATTAGATAAAGTTGTAATACTAAGTCGTCATGGAATACGCACTCCATTAGCAAACACCATAGAGTTTTTAGAAAAAGCTAGCCCATTAAAATGGCCAAGTTGGGATCATGCTTATGGTTATTTAACTACCAGAGGAGGTGTTTTAGAATCTTATTTTGGACATTATCTATCGCAATGGCTTGAACAACAAAACATTAGCCTTACACCGGAAAATCCTGATATATATGTTTATGCTAATAGTCTTCAAAGAACAGTTGCCACCGCGCAATTCTTAGTTACAGGGGCTTTTGCGGGTTATGATATCCCGGTTAACCACAAATATACCATTGAAAAAATGGACCCTATATTTGATCCAAGTGTACAAGATGATTCACCAGAATCTAAACAAGCATTATTAAAAGATATTGATGATGCAGATAAAGCTGAATCAATTTTCAAAAATTTAGCGCCAGCTTATGCGATGCTATCGGATATTTTGGACTATAAAAGTTCACAATTATATGCTGAATATCAATGTGATTTTGCTGATATTCCTTATGATCTTCACTTTGTAAAAGATGAAGAACCAGAATTATTAGGGCCTCTAGCAATTGGCATTTGTGCGGTTGATGCTTTCTTATTACAGTACTATTCAGCTTTTCCTAAAGAACAAATTGCATGGGGAAAAATAACCAGCCACGAACAATGGCAACAACTTATACAAATTCGTAACCACTATATTAATTTAGTTTTTCATTCCAGATCTATAGCTCGAAAAAATAGTGCGTTATTAATTAATATGATAGATGATCTGTTACACCGAAAGAACAACAAGGTAAATTTACTCGTCGGCCATGATAGTACCATTGCTGCGCTACTTGGTGCTTTGGATTTTGCCGAATATCAACTTCCTAACCAATGTGAAAATACACCAATTGGTGGCATGGTTATATTACAACGCTATCGTAATAAGGCATCGGAAGAATACTTGTTTAAAGCTGAATACGTTTATCAAAGTTTTGAACAACTTTACACCGCCCAACCACTTGATATTAATAATCCACCACAGCATTACCAACTTCAACTAAAAAATGCAGTAGCAAATAGTGATGGTTTTTATCAGTGGCAAGAGTTTGAAACCCGCCTAAAAGAATTTAAAAAATAAATAAATTAGATTGTCTATAAAAGTTTAAATTTAAACAATTAGACAATCTAAACATCTCTTTTATATTACTAATACATTTAAACTAATTTCATAAAGTAAATTGGAATATATTTTTATTTTGTTTCAATTAGACAAACAGTTATTTAGATCAATATCTATTATAAATTATGATTGAAAAAAGTATCTAGTTTGAATGATTACCATTGTATTTAAGTAAATTTTTATTTTTCTATTAGCATATTACTAAAATTAAATATTACTTTTAGTATCACTATTAGTTTTTTCTTCAGTTAGTTTTATGCTAATAAATAATAAATGTACATTATTACTTACTAAAGCTATTGCCTCAATGAGAATAACTGCCCCTACTTTGTCATGTTATCCAAAGAAATCCTATAGTAAAATTCATCATAATTCATTTTCGTGTACAATTATCGACAACTTTATATCTGTTAAAAATTTTTATTGCAAAACAACTGTCTATCATGTTTAATTCAACTAACTATAGATGAGTATTTTGTTAATATTAGTTTTGAACGGACTTATTTAGTGCTAGGCTAGGCTAAATTAGGTTGTGCTTTGCGCAGAATGCTTCGTTGACATTATCAGGTCAAGAGTTTAAAACTTTATTTAAAACAAATATAATTAATAAATCAGATAATTAATCTAAACCCAATAAACGTAATTAGCATAAATTAAGATATTAAGATGAAAATATTAGTAACTGGTGGTTGTGGATACATTGGAAGTCATACTTGTGTCCAATTAATTCTTTCTGGTTATACTCCGGTCGTGATTGATAATTTATTCAATAGTAAAGCTTCGGTTTTAGAAAGAATACAAACTATTACTGGACAATCAGTTGATTTCTATCATGGCGATGTTTGTGATGCTAAGTTACTAGCAAAAATCTTTAACGAACATGACATCAAAGCTGTTATTCATTTCGCTGGCTTAAAAGCCGTAGGTGAATCAGTATATAAACCTCTCGAATACTATGAAAATAATGTCTATGGTACTATTATTTTAATGAAAGCAATGCGTGAGGCTGGAGTTAAACAATTAGTGTTTAGCTCATCAGCTACTGTTTATGGTGAATTAGCTCCCGTTCCTTATGTCGAAACCTTATCACAAGGATTACCGACTAGTCCATATGGTAAAAGTAAGCTGATGGTTGAACAATGTATAATGGATTTAGCTGTTGCTGAACCTGATTGGTCTCTTACCTTATTGCGTTATTTTAATCCAGTTGGTGCTCACCCTAGTAGTTTAATGGGGGAAGATCCACTTGGTATCCCTAATAATTTAATGCCATATATTACTCAAGTTGCGATTGGCAAACGAGATTCACTATCTGTGTTTGGTGATGATTATCCAACAGCTGATGGAACATGTGTTCGTGACTTTATCCATGTCGTCGATTTAGCTGATGGTCATATTGCAGCACTCAAAGCCGATCAAAATAAAGCTGGAGTACATATATATAATTTAGGTTCAGGAGTTGGTTTCAGTGTCCTACAAGTGATAAAAGCCTTTGAAAAAGCTTCTGGAAAACCACTTAATTGGCATTTTGCACCAAGACGTGCTGGTGATTTAGCTGCATTTTGGGCAGATACAAAGAAAGCAGAACAACAATTGGGCTGGAAAACTAAATTAACCCTTGATGATATGGTCAAAGATTCATGGAATTGGCAATCTAGCAATCCTCAAGGCTATCCTGATTAATTAATGTTTGGCAAATAATAGGAAAATAACCAATAAGAGACATAAATGGATATTTTTAATTCCATTTATCATCCTCATCATCGCTATAAAATCGAAGATTTTACATAGTTAACCTAACAATCTAGGTTAAAATTAGGTATGATATTCCCCTATTCACTAATGGATAATAAGATAGATGAAAAGCAAAGCGCTCACAGCGATTTTTCCGGGAACATTTGATCCAATTACTAATGGTCATATCGACCTAATTACCCGTGCATCGCAATTGTTTCCCCGTTTAATTGTAGCTATAGCGCAAAATCCAAATAAAAAAACGCTGTTTACTTTAGAAGAACGAGTAAACTTAGCCTCAACATCGGTTGAACACTTATTGAATGTGGAAGTGATTGGCTTTGATAATCTTATGGCTGACTTCGCCCAAAAACATGCAGCGACAGTGATAGTCAGAGGAGTGAGAACAACTCACGATTTTGAATACGAAAGACAATTAGCTGAAATGAATCGAGCATTAAAACCTGATTTAGATACTATCTTTTTAATGCCATCTATTGCAATGGGATTTATTTCATCGACTATTGTTAAAGATGTTACTTTCCATGGTGGAGACATCTCTAATTTAGTACCTTTACATGTCAAAACAGAGTTACTAAAACGGCTAACATAATTTCAATTTATTAATATGGTTAATTTTTACACCCCCACAAAAAAGAAGTTTACTCCACAAAAATTGACAGTTACTGTCACTAATTTAGATGCGTTCGGTCAAGGCGTGGCAAATCATAAAGGTAAAACAATTTTTGTAAAATCAGCTTTACCCGATGAAACAGTTGATATCCAATTAACTGATGATAAAAAAAATTATGCCAAAGCAAAAGTTATAAAATACCACAATCACAGCCAACAGCGAGTTAAACCACAATGTAAGTACTATACAAAATGCGGTGGCTGTGAATTACAACATATTTCATCAAATTTACAGCAACAAACTAAATATGAAGCCTTAATCAAACTATTGCAGAAAGAAGCTGGGGCGGAGTTGAACTATAAAGACAATTCACCTAATATCATTGCCGACCAACCATATCATTATCGTAGGAGAGCTAGATTATCAATTAATTTTGTTAAAGGTGAATTATTTATCGGCTTTAGGCAGGCAGAATCAAACCAAATTATAAATATAGAACACTGTCCGGTATTAGTTGAACAATTAGATAAATTATTAATGCCATTACAATCTTGTTTAAGACAAATTAAACAAAAAAAATCGCTTGGACATATTGAATTAATTGCCGTCGATAGTGGCATTATCCTTGTGTTAAGACACACCATGCCACTCACAGAGCAAGATAGCATTTTATTAAAACAATTCGCTGAAGCTCACAATATTTCACTCTATTTTCATGGTCATGAACTGATCCATATCAGTGGCACCACTGAACATTATTATCTGATTAATCATCTAAAATTAACTTTCAGTCCACTTGATTTTATACAAGTTAATAGTCAAATTAATCAAAAGATGATTGATAAGGCTTTAGAGTGGTTAGATATAACTTCAGATGATAAAATACTCGACCTATTTTGTGGTATGGGTAATTTCTCGTTACCTATGGCAATAAACAGCCAATCAGTAACAGGTATTGAAGGTGTTGATGCTCTGGTGGAAAAAGCCAAGATCAATGCTAAACTAAATAAAGATAAAATTGTAGCTAAAACCCAGTTTTTCACCTGTAATTTAGAAGATAAACAGCAATTTTCAATATGGAATCAGTCAAAATTTGATAAAGTATTATTAGATCCTGCTAGAGCCGGTGCTTATAATGCTACAGCAGAAATTGTTAAGATATCGCCTACAAAAATAGTTTATATTTCATGCAATCCTGCTACATTAGCTAGGGACTGCAAGCTATTTATTGAGGAAGGATACAACATTGCAAAAGTTGCTATTTTGGATATGTTTCCACAAACTAAGCACATTGAATCAATGTTGATGTTAACTAAATCAGGATAATAATTATGGTATCAATTAGAGGCGCCCATCAACAAAATGACGAGCATTATACTCTCGCACAGTTTGATGTTGAACAATGGGCAAAACAAGAACTGTTATTAACCAATATTGAATCTTATCAAAAGTTTAAAGATATTTGGGATTTTTGTTTTGAGCATAGCGCTGGTGCACCAGAGCAAGTCAATTGCTTCCAAAATGCAATTGAAATGGTTGAAATTTTATCAACCTTAAATATGGATATTAATAGTTTAGCAACCGCCCTTTTACTACCTTTCTTTGATACTAAAATTATCTGCCGTGAAGATCTACCTGAAAATTTTGACCGTGAAATTATTCATATTCTCTCTAGTGTTGTCAAAATGAAAGACATTAGGCAACTCCGTGCTATCCGTAATGGTCATGCAACAAACGAACAAATTGATAGTATTCGCCGTATGTTACTTGCGATGGTTAATGATTTCCGTAGTGTAGTCATTAAACTAGCTGAGCGTATTACTTATTTACGAAATTTGATGCATGCACCCAAAGAAGATCAAGTACTAGCTGCTAAAGAGTGTTTTAATATCTATGCCCCCTTAGCGAATCGACTCGGTATTGGTCAATTAAAATGGGAGCTTGAAGATTTCTGTTTCCGTTATTTACATCCTGACCAATATCGTTTTATTGCCCATAAATTACATGAAAAACGTCTAGATCGCGAATCATATATCAATCAATTTGTTAAAAATTTACAGGATATGATGAATAAAGATCATATTCGTGCCGAAGTTTACGGTCGCCCTAAACATATCTATAGCATATGGCGAAAAATGGAACGTAAACATCTACAATTTGAAGATTTATATGATATTCGAGCGGTACGCATCATCTGTGATCGAATCGAAGACTGCTATAATGCCTTAGGCATCGTACATAGCCATTATAAACATATTGCAAAAGAATTTGATGACTATGTTGCCAATCCAAAACCCAATGGATATCAATCAATTCATACCGTGGTTTATGGTCCAAATGATAAAACTATTGAAATTCAAATACGTACCGAACAAATGCACAATGATGCTGAATTAGGTGTAGCAGCGCATTGGAAATACAAAGAAGGTAGTACAGATAAAATGACTGCCTACGATCAGCGCATTTCTTGGCTACGTAAATTATTAACTTGGCAACAAGAGATGTCAGAAAGTGGTGAAATTCAGGAAACTGTGCGTAGTCAAATTTTTGATGATCGCGTTTATGTATTTACACCAAAAGGTGATGTTGTTGACTTGCCTGCCGGTTCAACACCGTTAGATTTTGCTTATCACATTCATAGTGATGTTGGTCACCGTTGTATCGGCGCTAAAGTTGCGGGTCGCATAGTACCGTTTACCTATATATTAAAAACGGGCGATCAAGTTGAAATTATCACCCAAAAACAACCTAATCCAAGCCGCGATTGGCTAAATCCAAATACTGGATTTGTAAATAGCAGCCGTGCACGAGCAAAAATACAAGCTTGGTTTAAAAAACAAGATCGAGATAAAAATATAGCTGCTGGTCAACAAATTTTAGAAAATGAATTAGAACCGTTAAATATTAGCCTAAAAAGTGTCGAAAAGATTCTGATTAGTAAATATAACGCCCATTCGTTTGACGAAGTATTAGCTGGGATAGGTAGTGGAGATGTTAGAATTAACCAACTGGTTAATTTTATTAATGCCCAATTTAATAAGCCAACAGCTGAAGAGGAAGATGAAGCTGTTCTTAAACAGATCACCCAAAAATCAACCTCTCAAGCCAAAAATACCAATAAAATATCATCGATAAAAGGTGGTGAAATTATTATTGAAGGTGTAGATAATTTACTCTACACCATTGCTAATTGTTGTCGCCCTATCCCCGGTGATCCAATTGTCGGTTTTGTTACCCAAGGACGAGGTATTTCAATCCATCGTTCAGACTGTGAACAGTTGCAAGAGCTAAAAAATCATGCTCCAGAACGAATCACCAGTGCGGTATGGAGTGGTAATCATAACGCAAGTTATACGATGGTCATTCGCATCATAGCTAGTGATAGAAGTGGTTTATTGCGAGACATAACAACAATTTTAGCTAATGAAAAAGTAAATGTCTTAGGTGTTTCGAGTCGCATAGATATGAAACAACAAATTGCAACGATTGATATGGATATGCAAATTTTTGATCAGGACTCTCTTGAAAGAGTTATGAATAAAATTAAACAACTTTCTGACGTGCTGGAAGCAAAACGCTTACAAGCATAATAATTCGGTTGCCGCTAGTATGTGAGTGGCAACCTTATCTATTGATTAACTTCGCTGTAAAATCTCAAATTGGTAATCATAACAATTTTTATCATCCGCTTTATGATTTTCTGAATAAATTTGTTGCCATGATGTTTGTGAATAATCAGGAAAATAAGTATCGCCCGTCAATTTGGCATCAATATGAGTTAAATAAAGTCGATTAACTAAAGGTAATACCTGTTGGTAAATATTACCACCGCCTATAATAAAGGCTTCTTCTACTTGTTGTTGATTAATAATTGATATTGTCTCATCAATCGATTTAACCCAACTAACATTTGGATTAATTGACGTATTACTCTCAGCCTGTCGACTGATGACAATATTGTGGCGATTAGGCAATGGTCGACCAATAGATTCAAACGTTTTACGCCCCATAATCACCGGTTTATTTAATGTATTTTTTTTAAACCACGCTAAATCTGCAGGCATGTGCCATGGCATTTGATTGTTCATACCAATTACACGATTATCCGCCATTGCAACAATTATACTTAATATCATTGTAGTTCCTTTATACATAACCTAAAGATTTGATGCATTCACTTACATTACTCGGAAATTTAGTCTGCGACCACAGTCTTTGGCTTAAAGAAAGTAATGTCTCTTTTTGACCTGAAACAATCCAATTCGCTAATTCAGTCGCCACATCAGGATAAATAATAGCTTTAGGTGACGGTAGACCAAGCCAGTATTTCAACTTCATATTATTTAAATGTTCCATAACGGTTGCCATGTCTAAAGACTGCAAACATTGGGCATTGTAAACTTGCTCAAATTGACCTGCTACTGGTTTAGTTAAAATCTTTTTACCCAAAGATAATGCTTCTGAAATTAGAGCAAATCCAGTATTTGAAATAATACCAGAACAACTTAATAGAGCTTGAGTAAAATTATCTCGACTTAGCGGTTGCAATAAAATATTACCATGCGCAGAAGATTGTTTTATCTCAGGGTGAAAACAACTAAATTGATATTGCGAAAATTGACTTAATAATCCAGTAATTTCAGTTAAATCTTCAAAAGGCAAATAAACGACAATTTTACCATCTTCAGTTGGTGGTGTAGCAAATGAATCAATCATTGGCGGAACCAATTTATGACCAAAATGGAACCAATGTAAACCAATAGGTTGTGTAACTGGAGCATAGTATTTCATAATCACATTTGCTATCGTGCCATATTCTTTAGGCTTGAGATATTGGCAAACAGACTGATTACTGATACCTAAACATTCTCGATTTTGATGATGTGCAGCCCAAGCACTAACTGGTTCAAAATCACTAATAATACAGTCATATGCAGATAAATCTAAATCACGAACATCTTTAATTAATCTAAAAGCCCGAATTCTTTGGATAGTTTTACGAAAATTGATTTTGCCATTAAGCGTAGCAAATGAAAGACCAGCAAATGTTCGGTAGTTGCCAAAAGCTTGCATATCAAAATAATCTTTAGGATCACGACCACTTAAAATATAGTCAACATCCGCTCCAGCCTTTTTTAAAGCTTTGGCTAATGTTCGACAACGACTGATATGGCCATTTCCTGTTCCTTGTACTCCAAAAAGAATTTTCATATCGCTATTATTCATAATGTTTTTTATGCGAATATGATACCAGAACCAATTATATTTAGCTTATATATTTTTATGATTATCTTGTACTAAATAACCATTAATATATCAATTATTGTTGATGTTACAGATTGAATGATTGGCGATTATTAGCAATTGAAGTTGAATAAAACTTCCACTTGTCAAAATAGTATAAATTTAGTGTTTTCTCTAGTAAAATAAATACAAGGTTTGCTAGATTAATTGCGTGATAAACAATGTCATTAGCCATAAACAAAAAGAAAGTGAATATTTTAATTATATCGACAATCTTTTTGTTTTTTTATTCTATTTGGCATGTTCCACTCATTATGTCCAAACCTTGTACTGTTCATCATTCACCTAGCTTACAATCTTTAAGGGTGAACGCAAATCATCACTCTCCAGTAATTGATTTGCCGACTTCTAAATCAACAAAACCTTTTATTAGTGAATCAGTTAATCATTGTTTTGCTTGTGGCATGGCTATTGCTAATTATAGCGTTAATATTGATTATCCGATTTACCGTGAACAATATCTACCAACAAATTTTATTCCTGAATATAAAGAATTTATTCCTGAGTTAAAACCACCAAAAATTAGCTAATTTACGCTCTGTTAAATATTAGTAATAAATACTGGAAATCAATAACACGTTAGCTTGCTGAACGACTAGACGAGTTGGGAGAGCTAACTACTAGTTATTATTTAACTAAATAAATGATTATAGGAATACTATGAAACGCCGAAATTTTATAATGAATATTACCGCTGCCGTTGGTGGTTTAATTGCGACTAAAGCCATTGCCAAATTGGATCATTCATCAATGTCTGACATGGTTTGTGATGTTAAATCTGATAATTGTGATAAGGGGGACAACATGCACGATCATATGAATATGAATATGAACAACAAACAACCACAAAAACTATTATCTACTTCAGCACTACCAAAAGGTCATGATTTACCCAAATTCCAGCTGTTAAAAAATAGTAGTCATCAATCAGGTATATTTGAAGCTACTATTGAAGCCAAACCTGTAAAAATTGTATTAACGCCTGATATCACTACAGAATTTTGGGCTTACAATGATTCAATACCTGGGCCACTTATTGAAGTTTATGAAGGTGATAAAGTCAAATTGACAGTAAAAAATAGACTGTCACAATCAACAACGGTGCACTGGCATGGTTTACTTGTGCCATCAAATCAAGATGGTAATCCACAAGATGAAATACCTGCAGGCAGTGAACGTATTTACGAATTTGCCATTCCCGAAGGCAGTGCAGGTACCTATTGGTATCATCCTCATGGTCATAACACCGTTGCTGAACAAGTCGCTAGAGGATTAGCGGGAGTATTTATAGTTCGTAGTAAAAAAGACCCTTTAGAATCTTTACCGGAACTAAATTGGTTTTTCTCAGATCTGAAACTGACAGACAAAGGAGAAATTGCCGATAACTCAATGACTGATTGGATGAATGGTCGAGAAGGACAATTTGTATTAATTAATGGTGGTTATCGTCCAAAAATGAAAGTTAATACTGCAACACGTGTTCGTGTTTGGAATGCCTGTTCTGGACGTTATCTTAACCTTTCAATTCCAGGTTGTGATGTCTTTTTAGTGGGTAGTGATGGTGGATTAATGCCTGAACCAATTTCCCTTGAAAAGCCACTATTATTATCACCTGCCGAACGCGCAGAATTGGTAATTTTACCCAAACAAACCGGTACGGTTTACTTACAATCAATTGGTTATGATCGCGGTAAGATGGGAAATGTACCACCAGAACAAGATATAATACTTGCTGAATTAGAGTTACAACAAGCAAATTCGATTGTTTTACCTTCGCCATTACGAACTCTACCTAAAATTGGTGAAGCAAAAGCGTATAAAACGCTTGAATATACAGAGGTCATGGACAAGAACGAACCAAGAGGTGGCATGCTGTTTTTAATTAATGGCAAACGCCATGATATGAAACGAATTGATCTAGAAAGCAAAATCCATGATGTTGAGGAATGGACAATATTTAATAATTCACATATGGATCATAATTTCCATATTCATGGTACACAATTCACGGTTGTATCGCATGAATTTGATGGTAAAAAATATCCACCAGAATATATTGCATTAAAAGATACCATCAATTTACGTCCTCACGAAAAAATCACCATAAAAATTCAACAAAATATGCCAGGATTACGCATGTATCATTGCCATATTGTTGAACATGAAACACTCGGTATGATGGGACAATTAATGGTTAAGGATTAGTTAACTATATACCCACTATAAAACATGGTGGGTATTTTTAATTACTATTACCATAAAAATTCGAATATTCAGACAGTTTATTAATCAATAATAGTTTTTCATTTTGGCAAAAAATGCTAAGATACTGCGGTTATGACTATGATTAATTACTGGCAACATATAAGTAAACGCCTTATTATTAAAACCGCATTATCGCACTTATTATTAGGTGTAATTGCTACTGGGTTCGGTTTTTACCAACAAAATGCTTTACCAGTTCAATCAGTTACTACTCAAGTTGGTATTATTGCGATTACCGAAATAGTTCAAGATCAGCAAATTCCAACTAAAAAAGCCTCGCAAATCTTATCTTTGTCACCAAAACAGCATTACGATAAGCAAATTATCGTACGAAATTATGACGAAGTTAGTCCAAATACTGTTATTCGATTATCTCCCTATAATGGAATAAGAGCCGGTCCAAACGCTACCGCTTAATAGATTTTACATAATCAAATTAATTAATTTATTCAATAAGGTTTAATCCTTATATCTCCCATTATAAAAAACAATAAGAGAAAAGTTATGTTATTAAAATTATTAACTAAAGTATTCGGTAGCCGTAATGAACGCGTATTAAAATCTATGCGTAAGCGTGTTGAAACCATCAATGCCCTTGAACCAGCAATGGAAGCATTAAGCGATGATGAACTTAAGGCAAAAACTAACGAATTTAAACAAAAAATTGCCGACGGTACAAAATTAGACGATATATTAGAAGAAGCTTTTGCCGTAGTCCGTGAAGCAAGTAAGCGTGTATTTGGTATGCGTCATTTTGATGTGCAATTAATTGGTGGTATGGTTCTAAATGAACGTTGTATAGCTGAAATGCGTACCGGTGAAGGTAAAACATTAACCGCAACGTTGCCTGCTTATTTAAATGCGTTAACCGGTAAAGGCGTACATGTTGTCACAGTTAATGATTATTTAGCACAGCGTGATGCTGAAAATAATCGCCCTTTATTCGAATTTTTAGGATTAACGGTGGGAATCAATTTACCTAATATGCCACCACATATAAAACGTGAAGCTTACAATGCCGACATCACTTATGGTACTAACAACGAATATGGGTTTGACTATTTGCGTGACAATATGGTCTTTAGTAAAGAGGCCCGAGTACAACGCCCACTTCATTATGCTTTAGTGGATGAGGTCGATTCAATTTTAATTGATGAAGCAAGAACACCACTAATTATTTCTGGTCAAGCAGAAGACAGCTCAGATAGATATGTTAGTATCGATAAAATCATTCCACATTTAATCCGTCAAGAAAAAGAAGATTCGGATCAGTTCCAAGGTGATGGAGACTTCTCAATTGATGAAAAATCTCGTCAGGTTAACTTAACCGAACGAGGTTTAATTAAGGTTGAAGAATTACTAATAAAACAAGGCATTATGAAAGGTGATGAATCACTTTACGCACCTAGTAATATTGTACTAATGCACCATGTTAATGCAGCGCTTCGTGCCCATCACTTATTCCATCGTGATGTTGATTATATTGTTAGAGACAATGAAATCGTTATTGTTGATGAACATACAGGCCGTACAATGGATGGTCGTCGTTGGTCTGACGGTTTACACCAAGCGGTTGAAGCTAAAGAGCATGTTAAAATTCAAAATGAGAATCAAACATTAGCCTCTATCACTTTCCAAAATTATTTCCGTCTCTATGAAAAATTAGCTGGTATGACAGGTACTGCTGATACTGAAGCTTTCGAATTTAACCAAATTTATGGTTTGGATACTATTGTAATTCCTACCAACCGACCTATGGTAAGAAAAGATCAGCCTGATCTTGTCTATATGACCGAAAAAGAAAAGATCGATGCTATCGTGGCTGATGTACAAGCTTGTGTTAAACGAGGACAACCGGTATTAGTCGGTACTGCATCTATCGAGAAATCAGAGCTTGTCTCACATGCCTTTAAAAAAGCAGGCATCAAACATAATGTTCTTAACGCCAAATTCCATGCGCAAGAAGCCGAAATTATTGCTGACGCAGGTAGTAAAGGGGCCGTAACAATCGCAACGAATATGGCTGGTCGTGGTACAGATATTATGCTTGGTGGTAACTGGCAAAGTGAAGTTGCAAAATTAGAAAATCCTACTGAAGCAGATATCGAAAAAGCGAAACAAGCATGGCAAGCGAAACATGAAGAAGTTATTGAACTAGGTGGATTATATATTCTTGGTACAGAACGTCATGAATCACGCCGAATTGATAATCAATTACGTGGTCGTGCTGGTCGTCAAGGGGATCCAGGCGCTTCTCGCTTTTATCTATCATTAGAAGACCCACTAATGCGTATCTTCGCATCAGATCGTGTCGGTAATATGATGCGTAAATTTGGTATGAAAGAAGGTGAAGCAATTGAACATCCATGGATTACTAAAGCTATCGCTAATGCTCAGAAAAAAGTTGAAAGTCGCAACTTTGATATTCGTAAACAATTACTTGAATATGATGATGTTGCCAATGATCAACGTAAAGCTATTTATAGCCAACGCAATGATTTATTAGATAACGTAGATATCAAAGAGACAATTGATTCAATACGTGGGGATGTATTTTCGACGGTTATTGATCAATATATTCCACCACAATCGATTGAAGAAATGTGGGATGTTGCTGGATTAGAAGCAGCCTTAAAAAATGATTTCGATTTAGATTTACCTATCGCTAAATGGCTTGATGAAGAGCAAAATCTTCATGAAGAAAATTTACGTGAACGCATCTTACAACTTGCACAAGATAAATATCTTGAAAAAGAAACTGCAGCTGGCGCTGACGCCTTCAGACAATTCGAAAAAAGCGTTATGTTACAAACACTTGATACGTTATGGAAAGAGCATTTATCTGCTATGGATTATTTACGTCAAGGCATTCATTTACGAGGATATGCACAAAAAGATCCTAAACAGGAATACAAACGTGAATCATTCAATATGTTTGCCAATATGTTAGAATCTTTGAAATATGATGTAATTGGTATTTTAAGCCGCGTACAAATTCGTTCACAAGAAGAAGTTGATGAAGCTGAACGTCAACGTCAAGCTGAAATTGAAAGATTAATGGCGAAACAACAGGCTAACCATGAATCAGTGACCGGTATTGATGGTGAGAATGATGGGCAAGCATCAAATTCATCACAACCGATTGTCCGCACGCAAGCTAAAGTAGGACGTAATGATCCTTGTCCATGTGGATCTGGAAAAAAATATAAACATTGTCATGGAGCTGTTAATTAAGCCAAAAATTTAGTATGATTAAACAATATTGATGTTTAAATCAACGAATTTTGTTACTTAAAAATCAAAAGGGAAAGCATAGTCTTTCCCTAACTTTAATCATAAACAGACAGGACCATGAAAAAACATACTGAAATTGCTGTAGGTATAATTCGTTCACAAGATTGTCAAATTTTTATCACCCAACGCGGTGAAGATTCTCATCTTGCTGGTTTTTGGGAGTTCCCTGGCGGAAAAATCGAAACTGGTGAAACACCTTATCAAACATTAGAACGCGAAATAGCCGAAGAAGTCGATATCCACATTCATCAGGCTCAATTTTTAAAAACCTTTGAACACAGTTATGATGATCGCGATATCACAATTCATGCCTACTTAGTAGAAGAATGGGATGGCGTCCCTTTTGCGAAAGAAGGGCAACCAAGCCGTTGGATTGATCAAGAAGATCTGAATGCAGATGAATTTCCTGATGCTAATAGACTAATTATTGAAATGCTTAAAAATTTAGATAAGCAAATTTAATTTATCACTAATATTAGTTAAGAATTTGGCTTGTCAGCTATTCTTAGCTAAGGTCTCACCAAAAATTTCATTGTGATTTAATTTGCTATACTTCGACCAAAATTGATTAAAATTCAATCATTCATTTCCCTGCCACTGGATTAATATCCCCAATATGCGTATTATTAACGCGATTTTCTCTTAATTTTGACAATTATTAGAGATTATCTTGTTTATTTTAAGAAGGTATAAAAACAATGAAAGAATATAAAGTAGTAATTTATCAAGAAGGCGCTTTGTCTTCAATGCTCTTAGGTGCAGCTAATGCAAATCCTGAAAAATTTGGTGCTTTTTTAAATGATAATGCACAACAAGGTTGGCGTGTTATAACAATGCAAAAAGATATGCGCCGTTTGTTTTTATTCTGGCGACGAGAAGCTTACTTAGTTGTAATGGAACGAGATCGTAGCTAATAAAATAGAATAAAACCTTTTCTATATTACTATTAGGAATCAATGCAAATTAACTATATTGATTCCTATTAAAAAAGTGATTATCTTAATACTATTTATTCTACTGATTTACGATGTAACCTCTGCTCAGCCAAAGCAAGAAAAACAATCCCAACAATAATAGACAATGCCCCTAGTAGGCGCGTAAGCGTAATTTGTTCATTAAATGCAACAACCGATACAAACATCACAGTAACAAGTTGCAAATGCGATGCAGCAAAAGCTGGGCCAACTGGCGCTTTTTTTAACAATACCATCCAAGTGATAAATGCTCCAGCATATCCAACCATAACTAAATATGCCCACCCATGACTAAAAATTCTTAACAACCAACTCATATTTGCTTCAAAAGGCAAGGCTGAAATAGCCGTAAGTTTAAAAAAAGTTTGCCCAAAAGTATCAAAAAAGAGCAACAAGACAAAACCGATGATATAAAACTTTTTCATTAAGTTAATCCTACTAATATCACGCCGGTAGTTATAAAAAATATCCCTAGTAATCGAAAGGGGGTTAGATGTTCTTTAAATAAGATGCGCCCAGCAAGCATCACGGTGATCATATTAAAAGAGCCTAATAAGATCCCTTGTGATAGTGGAACCTCACTTAAAAATGCTAACCAAAACACAAAACCAATGAAATAAGAACCAAATCCTAACCACAGCCATATATTACCGAATAATTTCTGCCAATAACGGCCATCTTTATCATTAGAGGTCACTGCGGCATATTTAAAAGCAACTTGCCCTACTGTGTCACAAACAATATTAACTAACCATAATAAAATAATTAAGGTTGACATGAATGACAAATTCCATGAATTTCAAGCACACTATGTTTTATTAAAAATTCACTTTGTGTTGCTAATAACTTCAATTGACTTTCAATATTTTCAGAGTGCTTTTCGATAATCTGATGACAATTATCACAAATAAATAAAATGGATATATGTTGCGGGTCATGAAAATGCGGACAAATAATATAACAGTTAGTTGACTCCACCTTATGAATAAAACCTTGTTCAAGTAAAAATTCCAGAGCACGATAAATTGTTGGTGGTTTAGCTTGTGGTTCACTGACTTTTAAAAGATCTAAAAGATCATATGCGCTCATTGCTCTATTGGCTTTAAGCATAATATTTAAAACGGTTTTACGCTGAGTGGTCAGCTTAATACCTCGTTTTTTGCATAAAGTTTCAACTTTTTCAATCAGCAAGTTATGCATTCAGTTCCCTTCATTCTATTTATTTCTTTTTCAATGCCGCTTTCTTTCGTCGAATCTCTTTCGGATCATTGATTAAAGCTCGATATATTTCAATACGATCACCATCTTTTACTTGTTCAGTAAGCTCACAGCGTTTGCCATAAATACCGACAAAATGACCATCTAATTGGATATTGCATAATGATAAGATATTGGATTTTGCAATTGCTTGCAAGACATTCGTTTGTTCATCAACTGAACAATCAATAATAGTCGGCTGATTAGGTAGCGCATATACAACTTGAATATTTATCATTTTAATATATCTGCCTTGCTCTTTGCGAAAATGCTTTAACCATATTGGTCATCACTTCTTTAAAAATAGGAGAAAAAACAGCGCCCATTAATTTATTATTAAATTCAAAATCTAAACTAAAGCTAATTTTACTGTTTTGGTTATCCAGTTGAGTAAATTGCCATCGTCCTTTTAAATGTTTAAATGGACCATCTAACAATGCCATATCAATTGAATTAGGTTCATTAATCTTATTTATGGTAGTAAATGATTTTTTAAAGCCTAATTTTTCAACTTCAATAAAAGCAGTTAGAATGTTATCTTGTTTGCTAATAATCCCAGTTGCGATACAATCAGGGACAAATTCGGGGTATTTAGCTATATCGTTAACCAATGCAAACATTTGTTCGGTTGAATAAGGCTCGATCACCTCATGAAAAACATGTGCCATAATAATAAAATTAAAAGTTAAAATTAGTGGCATATAGTATCATGTAACTCTATAATAACGCACATTATGACTAAGAAAAAATCACATAAGCCGGGTTCGGCAACTATTGCATTAAATAAACGTGCACGCCATGAGTACTTTATTGAAGAGGAAATTGAAGCAGGTTTATCCCTACAAGGTTGGGAAGTAAAGTCCCTGCGAGCAGGTAAAGCAAATATTAGTGACAGTTATGTGTTACTAAAAAATGGTGAAGCATGGTTATTTGGTGCAACAATAACACCATTAAATGTTGCGTCTACACATGTCGTATGTGAACCTATGCGTACTCGAAAATTATTACTTAATGAACGTGAATTAAACTCGCTATTTGGCCAAATTAACCGCCAAGGTTATACCGTTGTGGCATTATCCTTATATTGGAAAAATGCTTGGGCAAAGGTAAAAATTGGTGTCGCAAAAGGTAAAAAAGAGTACGATAAACGCACCGATATAAAAGAAAGACAGTGGCAAGTTGACAAAGCTCGCATAATGAAAAATGCCAATCGCTAATCTTACTTACAACAGCAGCAAATCTTAAATTAACGATGGCGTATAATTTTTGGCTGAATAAAAAATGCCTGATGTTTTAATTCTTTAAAATTTAATAAATCATCAATGACATTCACACAAGTCAGCGCCATCTTCTCAAAATCCTGCTCAATTGCATCTATTGGATAGTAACAATAATCAAGATAACTATTGTAATCATAAGAACATAAATAGATCTGCTTTGGATCAATTTTAGCTTCGACCAAATAACTCAATACCTCTTGCAGTAAATTACCTGATGGCGTAAAAATAGCTTTTGGTACCCTACCCAATTTTTGATGAACATTTTTCAACAATTGGTAACCTTTATTTGGACAATAATCATCACTCACCAGCCAATCTCTATCAACTTTTAATCCAACACTTTCTAAACCTTGCTTAAATCCCTTAAGTCTAGCTTGAATTGACGTTAACTGAATATCACAGCCAATAAAATAAAATTCATCTAACTTTTCGGCATAAGGTTTGATTAAATCAGCTACAGATTGCAATGCTTCACTAGTAATAAAAGGTAATGTCGTATCTTTTAGATAACGGTCAAAAAGTAATACTGGTGTATTTTGATTAATATCGACATAAAATTGGTCACTATCTAATGAAGTTACCACTATCATTGCATCAACTTTACGTTCAACCAAATTTTGCGCAACTTTAAGTTCAACTTCTTTATTATAATGACTACAAGTGATCAATAATTGAATATTCTTTTGCCGAAAGCAAGCTTCTAAATGATGCAAAAACATTGAAAAAAAAGAATTTGACATATCAGGGACAATAACACCAATAGTATTGGTACTGTTAGCTTTAACTAAATATTGATGAATATGTGATTGATCGCGGTATTTTTCTGCAATAGATAAAACTCTTTGTCTAGTTTGCGGAGAAATGCGATATTTTTTATCTCGTTTATTAAATATATGACTGACGGTCGTTGCCGACACGCCAGCCAAACGAGCAATATCATTAATTTTCAGTTTATTACTCGCCATATACTAATCACCTTAATATTAACGTGGGGTGCGTTGTTGTTTATTTGGGAATACCGGATTGTTATTCACCGATGGACTTTGATACCAATAAGCAACACTGGCAATATCATCACAACGTTCATACAATCTGATATCATCATTACCAATTTGTTGAAACGCCAGTTTGATATTTTTGTGGAATGCTATTGGATCTGGTAGATGCCAACGGTATAAACCATGCATTGGTAAACCATCGTCACCAAAGCCATGTACAGGATTGGAATCACCCGTTTGGAAAAAGTCACGCGTCGCATCACGGTTTGTTTGATAAGGGTAACCCATAAACATCGTTTGGAAACATTTTGCTTTTGGACGTCCTTGGCTATCTCGATTATGAAATGCCCATGCACCACCAAAGTAATCTTCTGAACCAGTTGAATGTTGGGTTGGATATTCACTATCATCATCAAGATAGAATTTAAATTCACCTTCACCCCACCAATAACGCTCTAATGCCGTAAGGGCTAAGTAGGTACCGACATAATAACCGTAACCTTGAACATTATCTAATATAACATAATCTTGTGCATAATTAGTTACACGTTGACGACGCCATTGTGCATGGAAATAAAGTGGATTTTCAAACGGTTTTGGCATTAACGCATAATTAATGGTAAAAAAGAAATGCTGTAAATCAGCTTCATGTTCATTATGAATCTCAATTCGCGCTTTTTTATTAAATGGCATTCTAAAATAACTATTAAAACCACCGGTTGGATTAACCACAATTGGCATTGAATTTATATCACATCTAGCACCAAAACCATTACAGAAAAAGTCACCAATTGGACTTTCTACTGAAGGAACTGTTTCATCATCCCAATAGATACGAATAACCACATCACGCAATACAAAACTACCTCGATGCGTTCTATCAGTTAAAGTAAACCACATATGACGGATCTCAGCAGGACCAGTAATTTCAGCGATAGTCACTCTTTCACCCGCTGCAATTGAAATATAGCCTTGTCCTTTTCGACTTGGTCCTAAAGCACTCGCTTTCATGCACGATTTACCTTTTTCGCCAGTCATATTTTCTGGAGAAATTGTTCTGGTTTGTTCAAAGTTAAACTGTGTTACTGAATTAAATATATTCATTTTGTATCCTCAATATTTTTTATCAAATACTATTTATTAAATTACTAAAATCTGTTTTATGATTTAATGTTGTCTTCAAGCTTAGGACTATCTGATTTTTTATCACGGCTTAAGAAGAACACTGCAAAAATCATAAAGGCTAAAACCACTAAACCTAAGTTATTAAAAGTGGTTGCTGAACCATGAGTATCATAGAAATTACCAACGAAGGTAGAGAACAAGATCACACCGACAGAACCAGCAACTTGATAACCAATTAAAAATACGGTAGCAGAGAGACGAGCGTTAAAATTATTATCAATATATTTAAACACTGACACTAAAATGGTTGAGATTTCTAAGCAGTGCATCAATTTTATTACTGAAATAATAGCAATGCTTTCGACATGCCCAGTTAAGAAGATTCGCGTAGCGGAAATAAAAGCAGCAAAGATTAACGCATTTTTTGCCCCTACTTTGTTAACCACAAATGGCACACAAAACATAACTGCAGCTTCTAAAAAGACCTGAAATGAATTTAAAATACCGTATAAGCGATAACCATCATTCACATCTTCAAATTGCTGAGTGAAATAAACCGGGAATAATTGTTGGTCATAAATGTTGTACAAGCTATAAGTTCCGAGAACATAAACAACAAATATCCAGAACTTTTTCAATGCAAATACTGAAACAATTTCGTTAAAACTTAACTTTTCTTTCTTTTGAAATACTACCGAGGATGATTTGCTTAAATCAGGCTTGAAATTAAGATTGAGTATCATAAAACAGATACCTACAACTGAGGCAGCCCAAAAATTAAGATGAGGATTAATACTAATTAAAATACCAGCGACAAACGTACCAGCTGCGTAAGCAATACATCCCCATGTACGACATTGGCCAAATTCAAAATCAAATGCTCGGCTTATTTTTTCACAGTATGAGTCGATTAACCCCATACCAGCAATCCAACCAAAGCCAAGAAAGAAACTACCAAAAATAACACCAGCATAAAAATTATGTCGCAACAGTGGTTCATAAACATAAATTAACGCCGGTGCAGCACAAGTTATAATGATACTTTGAAACCAAATAAGGTGTTTTTTAAGCACAAGTTTGTCTTGATAAACACCATAAATGATCATGATGATCAATGAAATTAAATAGTTAAATGAATAGATGATACCGGTTTGCTTTGCAGTTAAACCAATCTCTTTACTAAGCCATATTGCATAAAAAGAAAAAACAAAACTACCAGCTGCGTAATACATAATGCTATAAAATGAAGCAAACCAATAAGTTGGTTTTTTATAAAATGCACTTGTCATAATTTATCCTATAAAGAGTTAAGCACTAATTTGAGTATGAATAGCTAAAAATTTAGCTTTAACGGCTTTATTAGATAAATGTGATCAACTTCAAAGTAATTTTATTTTTAGTAAACGGGTTAATTGGCAACAAATAAAAATAGCTTTAATAAACAGTATGTTATTTAACATTATTAAGAGATGAATAAAAATTACAATTTAATTAAAAGAGTCAAATGTGTCGATTTAAGACTTTAAAAAATAGCTAAAAATGCAATTAGCCAATAAATAAAAAAATAACCGCTAATAATAAACTAGCGGTTATTTCAAATATCATGGTTAAGCCTTTAAGCTAATTAATTTACCATCTTGCTTAACAAAAGATTGATTAACATAAACATCTTGACTATTTTTAACACATAGTGGCTCACTGACTACATTATCAATAATAACGTTATTAAACAAAACACTTTGCGCATTCTCAATAAAGAATCCTTTACCTGCTTCTGGTTTTACATCTTTAAACATATCGACTTCACCAGCTTGTGCATTTAATTGCATTGAAACCCGAATATTATCAAAAGAGATATTCGAAATTGGCGATTCAGGGATGCCATATAAAAAACCGGCATAAGCACGTACATTTTTAGCAATAATGTTTGAAAAACTGATGTTATGGCAAGCTGGAGTTGCTTCATTTATTGGCATCGGCTCTTTATTCCAAACAATAGGCTCATTCCCTTTTGGACCACAATAATAGTAATAGTTCATCACAAACGCAGAGAGAACTTCGTCCATGACGATATTACTAAATGTGATATCAGAAATTGTTCCACCTCGACCTCGTCGAGTTTTAAACCTGACTCCGCGATCGGTTTTTTGGAATACACAATTAGTAATCGTAACATTACGAATACAGCCACTCATTTCACTGCCAAGAACCACCGCACCATGACCATGAATCATATTACAATTAGTAATCAAAATGTTTTCACATGGACTTTTTTCTGCTGTTTCTTCAGTGCCAGCCTTTATCGCAATACAATCATCGCCAACATCAATATAACAATTGGAAATTCTTACATTACGACAAGATTCAGGGTTAATACCATCGGTATTGGGTGAATCAGCTGGGTTGAGAATCGAAATATTATCGACAACAATATTATTCGATTCCATTGGATGAACGGTCCAACTCGGTGATTGGGTTAGAAAGACTTTTTCAATAGTCACTCGTTCACAGAAATCAAAACCAATTAAATAAGGTCGTGGGTATTTAAGATTGCTTCGTTCATGACGGAATGTATGCCACCATTTTTGTCCATTACCATCGATCTTACCATTTCCGGTGATAACCACATTTTTGATATTATGTCCGTAAATACAAGGCATATACACATCTTGCTTAACCCCTTCCCAACGAGAATTAACCACTGGATAATCCTTAGCATCATCAGAGAAGAGTAAAGTTGCTCCTTGTTCAATAACCAATGTTAGGTTACTACACAGCTTAATTGCTCCAGTAAAATAGGTACCAACAGGAACAATTAGCGTTCCACCACCTAATTGTTCAATATGCCCAATTGCTTTGGCAAAAGATTGAGTATTTATTGATTTGCCATCACCAATAGCGCCAAAATCTTTTACAGATATAGTCGTCATAAGTTTATCCTATATATTTTGGCAAATATAACCCTTTTAATGTGGCTTAAATATTTGCTTTGTTACTTTAAACTTTAGGATCAGTACAGCTGATCCTGATTAAGAATTTATTTCGTTTTAGTCGTTTTTTGTTTGAAGCCAATATTATTATTACCAAAACATTTTTCATAATTGATGCCAGATAATTCCTCAACCACTTTGCGAGTTTCAGGGCTAACATCTTCCATTTTGCCTCCTTGTCGGATACGGGCAACTTCATTAATAATGATAGAATGAGTAGCATGATCAAGTTTCATTCGCCATGCAAAGAATGCACCAATTAAAGCCATGCCAATAACACCATATAAAATAATGCCATTAATTGCATCAATCGCACTTTGTGGTTGAATATGTGATTTCGATTCAAATCCATAAGCACTTAATATCACACCAAGTACAAAAACAATTGAAGCTCGAACTAATTTACCGGCCATCGTCATTGCACCTGCATATACTCCTTCACGACGACGATTGGTTACCACTTCATCTACATCCGCAAGGAACACATATACACTCCAAGGAATATAGTAAACACCGCCAGTTCCTAAACCAAACCAAATGGTAATACCCACTACAAGCCAAGTAATATGCGGTAGATTAAAGTAATAGATACCGACATAACCTATCATTGATGAGACAACAATTAATAGAGCGATAATAAAAGGTTTTTTAAAGCCTTTTTTGGCACAATACATCATAAAAAAAGCAGTGGAAACTAACTGGCAAATACTACTTAATGAATTCATTGAAGCAACAAATGAACGTGGTTCACCGAGACTAAAAACAATGAAATAGGTAAATACCGCTGTAAATAACCATTCAGCACCAAAACCAAATAAATACATGCCTAAATGTGTTCTAAATGTTTTAATACGGAAGGTGGATAGAATATCAATAAACAGCTTTTTGATAGCCTCAAAAAAGCTATGAACTGACTCGTCTTTTACCTCATCTTTAGGTTTTTCCCAGCTATTACAATACAGCAAAATTAACGCTAACATCATAATAGTTGCATAGGTAATTCCGGTTAATAAAAATGGGGTTGCTGATTCTTTACTATAAAAATAAAAAAATACACCGGGAATTGCCGCCCCTAAGAAGTTCGCTACTTTACCAAACATCGCTTTTGAACCAGTTAAATAAGTGCGCTCCGAAAAGTTAGAGGTCATTTCTACCGGTAATGTATTAAATGGAATCATAATGCTGGTATAAATAATCTCAAATAAAATATACGTTATGAGGTAATACCAAAATCCCATACCATCGATCCATAGCATAGGGTAAATAACCATTAGAGGGATGCCAATCAAAATAAAGAATCGACGTCGTCCAAATCGTTGACCTATTTTAGTTTGATAAAAATTATCAGTAATAAAGCCCATCAATGGATTGAGAATGACATCAAGATAAGTGGCAATTGAAAAAATTAGTGCAGCTTGTACCACACTTAATCCACAAAAAGTGGTATAAAAATAGAGCAACCAAGCACCGCTAATCGCTAATGCTCCACTACCTATTAAATTACCACTACCATATGAGAATCTTACTAACCATGTAATTTTATTCTCTTTTTTTTCGTTCATAAAAGATACCTATATTATTTAAAAAAAAAGGGTCCCCGCATTAAGTCCCGAAGGACTTAATGTCATAGGTATTAACTATTGAATTTATGCCTAGAGAGTTACGCCGCTTTTTAAGATGGCTAAATTCCTGAAATTATTGATTTCATTTCGAGTTTTTTCGCCACTAGCGATCAGAGCAATATGCTCAATAAACTCTAGCAACAAAGATTGCATCGACACACCTTGTATAAGCTTACCGGCATTAAAATCGATCCAATTGGCTTTCTTGTCGGCCAATTGGGTATTAGTTGCAATTTTCACTGTTGGCACAATTCCACCATAAGGCGTACCTCTTCCCGTAGTGAAAAGAACCATGTGACATCCAGCAGCCGATAAAGCCCCAGTAGCTACAGCGTCATTACCTGGTGCACTTAGTAAATTCAAGCCATGTTTAGTTAACATTTGACCATATTTAAGGACATCAATAACTTCACTGCCGCCCGCTTTTTGGGTACAACCGAGAGACTTTTCTTCTAAGGTTGTAATCCCACCAGCCTTGTTACCAGGAGAAGGATTTTCATAGATAGGTTGATTATTTGCAATAAAATACTGTTTGAAGTCATTTATCATATCGACGGTTTTATCGAAAGTAAACTCATCAACACAATGTGACATTAAAATATTTTCAGCACCAAACATTTCTGGCACTTCAGTAAGTACACTTGTACCACCATGAGCAACAACATAGTCAGAAAAAAGGCCGAGCATTGGATTGGCTGTAATGCCAGAAAAACCATCTGAACCACCGCACTCCAAACCAAATTTCAATTCACTTAAGCGCCCTAATTGGCGTTTATCTTGTTTCATAATCGCATAAAGCTCTCTTAAGTGAACCAATGCTGCTTCCACTTCATCGGTTTCTTGCTGAGCGATTAAAAATCTAACTCGAGATTCGTCGTACTCTCCTAAATCAGCCTTAAATTCTGAAACCTGATTATTTTCACAACCAAGTCCTATCACCAAAACTGCACCAGCATTAGGATGTTTAACTAAATTTTGTAAAATAGTTTTGGTATTTTGATGATCTTGTCCTAATTGAGAACATCCATAAGGATGTTCAAGTACCGTAATACCATCAATTGCTAATTGATTATTTAACTCATCACGAAACTGTTTAACAATTTGTTCTGCAATCCCGTTAATACAAGTTACCGTTGGTATGATCCAGAGTTCATTACGAATACCAACTTCACCATTGTTACGTCGATAGATCTGTACTTCTTTATCAGCTATCTCATGCAACAACTCATTTTTTGATAAAGTAGGTTGATATTGGTAATCATTAATATCACTTAAATTAGTTTTCAAATTATGCGAATGAATATGCTCACCCGCTTTAATTAAGCGGGTAGCATGGCCTATTGGTAAACCATATTTAATAATATTCTCGTTTTGCTCAATATCGTTAAGGGCAAACTTATGCCCTTGTTTAATCGGCTCTTGCAGGTCAATAACCTGGCCATCAACAACAATATTTTTTTCATGTGCTTCTAAATCAGATAATGCTACCCCAACATTATCTTTATTATTAATTTTTATAAATTTAATCATTGAATTACTCATACTATTTTGCTGCCAGCAATACATTTTTCAATTGCTTGACGCATACCACCTTCAATTATGATCGTTAAATATTGTGTTAATGTTTGCGCTAATTGCGGGATACTTAGTAGATCGTGCTGCCAATGAGCTGTATCACCTAATACAACTTGAACTAAATCTTCTAATGAACTTTTACCCTCAGCAATCGCTGTCCAACTACTATTAAAACGTTGTAACCAAATTGCATCATCTTGTAATGGATAGTTTTGCCCATTACGCACACCACGATAAAATGCAATTAATGCAGCAAAAGAGAAGACTAAGTGTTTAGGTAATGTCCCTTTCTCTTGCTGATAATTGATCAATTGAGGAAGAATACGGGTTTTAAACTTAGTCATACTGTTTAAGGCAATTGACATCAATTGATGTTCAATAAATGGATTTTTAAAACGACTAATCACTGAGTCAGCAAAATCAACCAATTCTTGATGAGGTAAATCTAAAACAGGAATAATTTCCTCAAAAATAGTCTCTTTAATATAAGATAAGATCTGTGCATCATTCATTGATTCGCCAACAGTATCAATACCCGCTAAATAAGCAACTGGCACTAAAGCGGTATGTGCTCCATTTAAAATCGCCACTTTACGCTCTTTATATGGTTTAATATCATCAACAATTTTGATATTTATATCGCATTTATCTAAGCATAACTTGTCTGCCAACCATTGAGGTCCTTGAATAACGAACAGATAAAAATATTCCGCTGAATCAATAAAATTATCTTTATAGCCCAATTCAGCTTCAAGTTCAGCAATTTGCGCTTTCGGATAACCTGGTACGATTCTATCAACTAAAGTCGAACAGAATAAATTATCATTTTCAAGCCAGTTTATGAATTTGTCTGACAAGTTCCATTGGTTGGCATATTTCAGTACTAATTTTTTAAGTGCATCGCCGTTATAATCAATTAATTCACAAGGGATAATAATCAAACCACTTTCTTTACTACCCGCAAAGTGAACAAATCTTTCATATAAAAATGCGGTTAATTTAGCTGGATAGCTAGTTGCAGGTTTATCGGTTAATTGGTCACTTTCAACATAACTAATGCCTGCTTCGGTAGTATTTGAAAATATAAACTGAATATTCGGATCTTTAGCTAACTCAAGATATTCATCATATTGAGTATACACATTGATTTCATTATTCACTGAACGAATCAATCTAAACTCCTTCACGGCTTGATTCTGTTCATTTAAACCACGAACCAGTGTGGTATACAAACCATCTTGAATACTTAATGATGGCGGAAAATCGGTATTTAACGGTCGAACCACCACAACACCCGCATCAAGATCAGTTTTCTCATTAAGAATATCTAACTGCCAATCTAAAAATGCCCGTAAAAAATTACCTTCGCCAAACTGAACAACACGCGTCGTATATTTTGCTCCCGGAAAATCATTTCTATTTAATGTTTTCATTACTCTAACTCTTATTTAATTACTCTAATTACAACGACTTAATACTCTTAACTCAATTCAATACCAAAATAGTTTTTAGCATTATCAAAACTAATATTTTTAACCATTTGTCCTAATAATTGGATATCACGAGGAGCTTCACCATCTTCAACCCAACGTCCAATCATGCGACATAAAATACGTCTAAAATATTCATGACGAGTATAAGATAAGAAGCTACGGCTATCAGTTAACATACCAACAAAACGACTTAATAAACCAAGTTGGGCAAGCTGTGTCATTTGACGAATCATGCCGTCTTTTTGATCATTAAACCACCAACCTGAACCAAATTGCATTTTTCCTTGAATACCTGCACCTTGGAAGTTACCAATCATTGTGCCTAGAATTTCATTATCAGAAGGATTTAAACAGTATAAAATTGTTTTAGGTAACGCATCTTGTTTAGCTTGGGCATCTAATAATCGAGAAAGAGGCTGGGCAATCGGTGAATCATTAATAGAATCGAATCCAACATCTGGCCCCATTAAATTAAACATTCTGGAATTATTATTACGCAATGCGCCAATATGATATTGTTGAATCCATTGACGTTTGTGGTATTCAACACCTAAAAAAATAAGTACTGCCGTTTTAAATTGAGCAACTTCTTTAGCGGTTAAAACCTCGCCAGATAAACGTTTAGTTAAAATGGTATCCAACTCTTTTTCAGAGGCTTCTTCATAAACAACGGTATCTAATGCATGGTCAGAAATCTTACAACCATGAGCAGCAAAATGGTCCATACGTTTGGATAATGCCTGACAAAGCGCTTGGAAGTTAGAAATTTCCACGTCAGCTACCGCAGAAAGTTTTTCCATATATTGGGCAAAAAATTCAGAATCAATATTAAATGCTTTATCTGGACGCCAGCTTGGTAAAACTTTAACCTCAAATGAGCTATCTTCGGCAATAGTTTTATGATGAGCTAAATCATCAATAGGATCATCGGTGGTACCGGCCATTTTAACATTCATTTTTTTCATAATGCTACGAGCTGAAAACTCTGGAGTGGCAAGCATTTCATTACAACTATTCCAAATTTGCTCTGCTGTAGTTGGTGATAATAAAACATTATCAATTCCAAAAGGACGACGCAGTTCTAAATGAGTCCAATGATATAAAGGATTACCAATGGTGTGAGGAACTGTTTCCGCCCAAGCCTTGAATTTGTCTAAATCACTCACATCAGTACCAGTACAGAATTTTTCAGCAACACCATTGGTACGCATTGCGCGCCATTTATAATGATCACCTTTTAGCCATATGTCATACAAATTTTTAAATTGATAATCGTTGGCAATTTGTTCTGGTGGTAAATGGCAGTGATAATCAAAAATTGGCTGTTCAGCCGCATAGTCATGATAAAGTTGACGAGAAAATTCAGTATCAAGCAAAAAGTTTTCAGTTAAAAAACTCATTTTATTCTCCAAAAAGCAGTGATTAACTAGTAAGTTTAGATGTCAATATTTTGTCTTATATTAACATATAAGACAACTTAAAAAGTTGACATACATCACATAATTAACCCATACCCATAATATATAAAGGGATATTTTTTTATTGAAAGTTAGCTGACAAGTATGTTTATTTGAAAAAATTACAGTAATATTATTTAACTTAGCGCAATTAGATGTTATTTTAAAAGTCTGAGAAAACTTAAAGGAATTATGCCAACTTCACCATGACCCAAGAACAGAACGAATATCAACGACTTTATCAAGTAATCGCAACTGAACTTAAGAATCGAATTATTAATGGTATTTATCCAGTTGGCAGTAAATTACCTTCCGAAAGATTAATTTGTGAAGAGTTAAAAGTTAGCCGAGCAGTAGTCAGAGAAGCCATTATCATGCTTGAAGTTGAAGGTTATGTTGATGCACGTAAAGGGTCTGGCATCCATGTAATTGCTAATAGTTTGCAAAATAATATTATTACCGCCTCACAAGGTTTAAATTTTTCGACTACAGGCCCCTTTGAGTTACTACAAGCTCGGCAACTTATTGAAAGTAATATCGCCGAATTTGCCGCCACTCAAATTACTAAAGATGATATTGTTAAACTTTTAGAAATTCAGCATAACGCCAAAAAAGAAGATCATTATCGAGATTCTGATTGGGATTTAAAATTTCATACTCAAATTGCAATGATTACCCGAAATACTGCTTTGATCACAATTGTTCAAGAAGCATGGCAGCAACGGACATTAAATCCTTTATGGAAAAAACTTCATGAACATGTACAACAACAAGATATTGAAAGTTGGTGGGATGAACATGATAAAATTTTAGAAGCACTAATTAATCGAGATCCTAAAGCGGCTAAATTAGCTATGTGGCAACATTTAGAAAATACCAAAAAAATGTTATTTGATGCAGCTAGCGAAGATTTCGAAACCAAACGCGACCACTATCTCTTTTCTGATAATCCAGTTATTAGTATTAATGAAACGGAGCATTGAGAGAGTTAGTAAATAGCCAATTTAGCAGCACAGCTTAAAAACAACTAATAAGCAAATTAAAACACTTTGCATTAGTAGGCAAAATGTTTTAATTTCGTGAATCAGAAAAAATTAGATATTACTAAAATTATTAGCGTTGATCGTCAATTGTTACCCCAGCAGGTGGTGTAAACTTGAACTTATCCATCGTAACTTTGCCTAAAGTTTGGCGAGATAAATCATAAAAGCTGCGCTGACCATCTTCTTCAATAATCGTGAAATTAGAAATCATGCCGGTTGGTAAAACTGAAATAACAAAATCTTGATTAGAGCCATCAGTCGGTTTTAAGGTAAAAGAATCTTGTTTACGTGTAACATGATAGGCATTCCAAATTGGATTATGATTATCAGTAATTAGCAACATTAAACGATTATCAACCGCTTTTTTCAAACTCATTACACTCACTTGTTCAACGGCTGGAGTGTAGACCCACATATTAGTTCCATCAGAAATAATCGAAGTTTCATCAGGTTCAGTCATTGTCCAATTAAAATAATAGGGTCTTGTCACCCATAAATCACCTTTTCCTTGTTGAACTGGTTGCTTATCAGCAGTTTTCACATCTTGTGAAAAACGGGCATAAAATCCATCAATTTTAGCTAATCGTTCTTGTAACACCTCTTTATCGCCTGCCCATGCAGAAAGACTTGTAAGTAACCCAATTAACATTAAAAACTTCTTCATTACCAATCCTTATGTATTTTGTGTAATAAAATATATTCAACAATCATCTATTTTAATAACTAATTTAGTTCAAAATATTACCGTTTTTCTGTTAGCTGTGGAAGATATTTTCTTTTCTTTTTCACTATTATTAGTGAAGCGGTATATAATAACCATATTTTGTAATTACGGGTATATAGTACACCATGCCTAGTCTCTCTTTTGAATTTGGTACAGATGAATTTAAACCTTTAGCTGCAAGGATGCGCCCACGCAATTTATCAGAATACATTGGTCAGAGCCAGCTACTGGGTAAAGATAAACCTCTACCTAAAGCCATTGAGGCGGGTCATCTGCATTCAATGATCCTGTGGGGACCGCCTGGTACAGGTAAAACCACCTTAGCAGAAATTATTGCCCATCATGCCAACGCTAAAGTTGAACGTATTTCAGCAGTTACTTCTGGTATAAAAGATATTCGAGAGGCAATAGAAAGGGCAAAAATAAACCAGCAATCTGGTGTTAGAACCATCTTGTTTGTTGATGAAGTCCATCGTTTTAATAAAAGTCAACAAGATGCATTTCTACCTTATGTCGAAAATGGTACGGTAACCTTTATCGGAGCAACAACTGAAAACCCATCATTCGAATTAAATTCAGCACTTTTGTCTCGCGCGAGAGTATATTTACTAAAATCACTGACCAATAATGATATTGAGCAAATTTTACAACAAGCTATGAATGATACTGATCGGGGTTATGGTAACTTAAATATCACATTACCTGAACAAACTAAACAACAGATTGCCGAGTTTGTTGGTGGTGATGCCAGGAGGGCATTAAATACACTTGAATTATTGGTTGATATGTCTGATGGTCAAGCCCTTACACCAGAATTACTAAAAGAAGTCATTGGCGAGCGTAGTGCAAGATTTGATAATCAAGGCGATCGTTTTTATGATCTGATCTCAGCTGTGCATAAATCAATTAGAGGCTCTGCACCTGATGCCGCACTTTATTGGTATGCCAGAATCATTTCGGCTGGTGGTGATCCACTTTATGTTGCCCGTCGATTATTAGCAATAGCTTCAGAAGATGTTGGAAATGCCGATCCAAGAGCAATGCAAGTAGCACTAGCTGCTTGGGACTGTTTTACTCGAGTGGGGCCAGCTGAAGGCGAACGAGCTATCGCCCAAGCAATCGTTTATCTTGCTTGTGCACCAAAAAGTAATGCTGTTTATCTTGCATTTAACCAAGCAATGAAAGATGCCGCATCTCAGCCAGATTATGATGTACCAGAACATCTACGCAATGCACCAACCCAATTAATGAAGAATTTAGGTTATGGAGCTCAATATCGTTATGCCCATGATGAACCTAATGCCTTTGCTGCTGGTGAAAACTATTTTCCTCCAGAAATGGCGGCAACTAAATACTATTATCCCAACCAACGAGGAGCTGAAAAAAATTACGCAGAAAAATTAGCTTGGCTAGAAGATCAAAATAAAGCGAGTAGTATTCAACGCTATAAATCGAAATAAAATTAGTAATGTAATTTTAATATTTTTTATCAATTGAAATTACATTTCATTTATTACTCGGCAAACTATAAGTTATCGATAATCCCAGCGTTCTTATCCACATAAAAAATAAACTAATCTTAAAAAGCGTTGATATAAATCAAAAACAAAAAACCTATATTTTACAAAAACTTAATTAAAGAAACTAATATCAATTTAATGAATTAACAATCGTTTACAATTATTTGTTAGCTATAAACTATCATATAAAATATAATCAGATGTGAAATCTTATACGCAAAAAACCTTTCTAATAAATAATTAAAGAAAAATGAAATATAGGGAATATACCGTGAGTTACCTAACGAGCAGTAGATATTTAGCACTATGGTTTTATTTAGTATTATTATTCCAATCAATCCAGTCAACTGAAGCCAGCCTCTCACAAATAACGGTTAACTCAATAACAGGATCACCACCTCATTTATCACTACCATTAGAGATGAATATAGACGATTTAAACTTATTTGGTTTAAAAGTTTATAATCAAAATTATTATGGAAAGGAGATTGATCATTTACCACTCACCAGTAACTATCCATTTAAAGATAAAGTCGCAATTGCACCAATGAAATATCCAAACGAAAATGAATACGTTGATGTTGATGGTGATGAGTTAGTTGGGTTTGAACATAATGGCAACATTCAAATGGAATGGTTTTATACCAATTCAAAAAATAAATTAGTTTCGTTTGTTCCAACAGCTGTTGATACATTTTGTTCTTTAGCTAAAAAAAATATAACTGCACCATTTAAAGTAAAATTGACTACTGATGCTTTATTACTAGTATCAAAATATGGTGAACCTGACTATTATCTCTATCCTAATGAGGAAATAATAACATCACCTTCAAAAACTTATACCATCATGGATGATGTTGGAATTTGTTATGCCAAACCAGAATTAAAACCAAAAGAATCGGGTGCTAACACAGAATCACAATGGGATCGTGATAATGGCTTTTTACCACAATCGACAAATGATCCTAGCAAAAATTTTCCTTCTACTGGTTTTTATGGTGCGCAATTTCAATTAATTTTGACTAATGAACAAATTGCCAAAGATTATGAATGGTCAATTAAACAAGGTGGTGAGTTAGTACAAGTTAACAAAGACGATAATACTCAAGCTGTTACGGTATCATTTGATATGCCTGATGCTAAAGATCCAGCAAAAGCTTGGCAATATATAATGGGATCTGGTGATGGATATACGGTTATTGTTGAAGGAAAAAACCCTCAAAGAAATACCACTATTCAATATTCATTTACTCTCGTTAAATGGTTTACCGGTTGGGATGAAAATAAAATTGGTGAACCCGGAGCTTCTATTACAACGGGGCCCAAAGTGGATGAAAGCTGTAACGCCCTAGCTGGCGGTGGAAAGTATCGTATAAGTTATACTAATGAAGTGGTTAATTCCAGCTTACAGGCAGCTAAAGCTAAATATACTCGAGAGATAGGCACCCTTTTTAGTGAATGGGGAGACCCTAGTCAAAAAGCATACCCAAATTCTTGGGCAGCTAATGATAAACAAGATGCTAGATATAAAAGAATTTGGCTATATGATCCGGATAAACAAAAATATTGTGATTTGCATACTTATCAAGCCGTTTATCACTGTGTCGCTGAAAATGGTTTAAAAAATGGCTTATGCACAGCAGTAGATGAAAATAACTAGTAATTTTTACGGACAGTGAAACATTAAAGGATATCTAATTCAGATAGCTAATTTAACTTTCCTATCCTTACATCAACAAATATAAATCGCTGATCGCTTTGACTACCATAAATATCAATAGGGTTTCCAAAGTGAATCGCAATATAAAAATGGTTTATGTATATCATATTACATTAATTGAATGATAGAGGTATAGAATAATGATATTTATCAAATAGTTTAAAAAAATATTAATACATTATTACAAATACAATAATGATTAATCATCTTTAAGATCGACTAAAGCGATTGTTTGCTTTATAATCGGCGCCACAAAAAAACAAAAATAAATAAAAATATAATTTTATCAAATATTTATAAATTACTAAATTAAAATGATAAAGGATGAATAAAAAGGAATTTAACAGTGAATCAAATCATCAATAAGTCTGTAAAGAAAATATCTTCAATACTACCTTTATTACTTGTATCCCCTTCTAGCTATTGTTCACTCGATTCAAAAACTGTTCAAGCAATTCATGGTAATAAACCATTATTATCAGCACAATTAGAAAATAATATAAAAGACTTTGATCTTTTTGGTCTAAATACCGATGGTAAAAACTATTATGGTGATGAAGTTAAAAATATGCCATATTCAACAAGTTATCCATTTAAAGAACGCATAAAAGTTGCGCCTATAAAACTTCCTGATAATAGCCAATTTGTTGATGATGATGGCGATCAACTGTCTGCAATCGATACCAGTAGTGCAATTACCATGAAATGGTATTATACCAATGCTAAACATCAACTTATTGAATTTGAACCAGAAGATAGCGATACATTTTGCTCATTATCTGAAAAAGGGTGGTATGCGCCTTATAAAATTAAATTAGAAGCAAATGGCATACTATTATATACCCAATATGGATTACCTAATTCAAATCAATACCCTAACGAAGACATTATTGATAGTCCAGCGAAAATGTATACCTTATTGGAAGATAATGGATTTTGTTATGCACGCCCTTCATTACAACCAAGTGAAGCCCAAAGTGGTCAAAAAAACCAATGGAATAAAAATTATGGTTTCTTAATTCAATCTAATACAGAATTAAGCAATTTTCCGACTACTGCTTTTTATGGTGCACAATTTGACCTAACTCTTGCCCAAAAAGGCATAGCCGACCAATATGATTGGCAATTGATAAAAGGTAAAGAACTTGTTAGTAAACCAATAATCAGTGCAAATAACGACTTTGTAACGCTAAGATTTGGTACTGATAATGCAAAAAATACCTTGATAGCTTGGAATTATGTCATGGGTAACAATACCGGTTATGAAGTCATTTTAGAAGGCACCCATATAACTAATGGTTACAAAATTCGTTATGGATTCACTATAACAAAATGGTATTCTGGATGGAATCTAGCTACTATAGGAACAGGTATTAGCTCAATAGGAAAGGCATCACAAATTGCCGAAGCATGTGAGCAGTTACCAGGTAATTATCGTATTACTAATGCAGATGAACTGAGTAACGCAAATTTTAATGCAGGAAAAGATGCAATATTTACTCGTGAAATAGGTTCATTAATGAGTGAATGGGGTTATCCAACACAAGAATCATACCCAGACTCATGGGCCCCGGCATTAAAAGAAAATAATAAACGAAAAAGAATTTGGGTCTATGATCCGACAATGAACAAATATTGTGATTTACATCCATATGATGGTAAATATCACTGCAAAAAAGAGAGCCAAGATAAAAATGGCTTATGTATAGCGGTCGATACTAATTAAATTTATTATTCTATATTTAGAGCTCTATCGATTCATAGGTAGAGCTTATCATTGGCAATTTTTGTTTTTCTTTTATACCACCTATCATTATCGTTTTTACTATCAAAAACAAATTCAAAAAATATTATCCGTAGTTATTGATTTTCGTTAATAAATTCCCGATCACTGTTTATTATGCATACTACATATAGTAATAAAATGATTAATAGGCACTATATATTGTATATTTTGACAAATATCAATTATCATACGTTTCATTAAAACATAAAAATGGATGATAAATGAATAATGAACAAATCAATGCTAGTAACTAAACGTGATGGGAAAAAAGAACCTATCGATCTTGATAAAATCCACAAAGTAATCACTTGGGCAGCAGAAGGATTAGATAATGTATCTGTTTCTCAGGTTGAATTACGTTCACATATTCAATTTTATGATGGTATCCGTACTTCGGACATTCATGAAACTATTATCCGTGCAGCGGCTGATCTTATCTCTCAAGATGCACCTGATTATCAATATTTAGCTGCCCGTTTAGCTATCTTTCATTTACGCAAAAAAGCCTATAATCAATTTACACCACCATCACTTTATGAACATGTAAAAAAACTTGTTGCTAGCAAACGCTATGACAAACACCTTCTTGAAGATTATACTCAAGAAGAATTTGAGCAAATGGATAAAATAATCGACCACTGGCGTGATATGAATTTTTCCTATGCAGCCGTCAAACAACTTGAAGGCAAATATTTGGTTCAAAATCGCGTAACCGGCGAAATTTATGAAAGTGCTCAATTCTTATATATCTTAGTTGCAGCGTGTTTATTTGCTAACTATCCAAAAGAGAGTCGTTTAGATTATATCAAACGTTTCTATGATGCCGTTTCGACCTTTAAAATTTCATTGCCGACACCAATAATGGCTGGGGTTCGTACACCGACTCGCCAGTTTAGCTCGTGTGTATTAATTGAATGTGATGACAGCTTAGATTCTATCAATGCCACAGCTGGTGCGATTGTAAAATATGTTTCACAACGAGCTGGAATTGGCGTGAATGCGGGTCGTATACGAGCATTAGGTAGCTCAATTCGTGGTGGTGAAGCCTTCCATACTGGTTGTATCCCATTTTATAAATATTTCCAAACTGCAGTTAAATCATGTTCACAAGGTGGTGTTCGTGGTGGCGCAGCTACAGTATTTTATCCACTCTGGCATTTAGAAGTTGAAAGTTTATTAGTCCTACGTAATAACCGTGGTGTTGAAGAAAACCGAGTACGACATTTAGATTATGGTGTACAAATCAATAAATTAATGTACCAACGTCTAATTAAAAATGAAAACATCTCTTTATTCAGTCCATCTGATGTACCGGGTCTTTACGATGCTTTCTTTGCCGACCAAGACAAATTTGAAGCTCTTTATCATCAATATGAACAAGATGTTAATATTCGTAAACGCGTAGTTAAAGCAGTTGAATTATTTTCATTATTAATGCAAGAACGAGCATCAACTGGCCGAATTTATATTCAAAATGTTGATCATTGTAATACTCATAGTCCATTTAATGCTCAACTAGCGCCAGTACATCAATCCAATTTATGTATGGAAATTGCCCTACCAACTAAACCACTTAATAACGTTAATGATGATAAAGGTGAAATTGCACTTTGTACTTTATCTGCTTTTAATTTAGGTAAAATTGAATCTCTTGACGATTTTGAAGAGCTAGCTGATTTAACCGTTCGTGCCCTAGACGCATTGCTTGATTATCAAGATTATCCGATTCCGGCAGCTAAAACGTCATCAATAAACCGCCGCACATTAGGTATTGGTGTAATTAATTATGCCTATTATTTAGCTAAACATGGAGTTAAATATTCTGATGGTAGTGCCAATAACTTAACCCATCGCACATTTGAAGCAATGCAATATTATTTATTAAAAGCATCAAATAATTTAGCTAAAGAAAAAGGTGCCTGCCCACTATTTAGTGAAACAACCTATGCTCAAGGTATCTTACCTATTGATACTTATAAACAAGATATCGATACACTTACTAAAGAACCATTACATTATGATTGGGAATCTTTACGTCAATCAGTCAAAACTTATGGTTTACGTAATTCTACTTTATCAGCATTGATGCCATCTGAAACTTCCTCACAAATATCAAATGCCACTAATGGTATTGAGCCACCACGCGGATATGTCAGTGTTAAGGCGTCAAAAGATGGTATTTTAAAACAAGTGGTACCTGAATATAAAAAATTAAAAGATTTATATGAGTTACTTTGGCAAATACCCAATAATACAGGTTATTTGCATTTAGTCGGTATTATGCAGAAGTTTATTGATCAATCAATTTCAGCCAATACTAATTATGACCCAACTAAATTCCCTAATGATAAAGTACCAATGAAGCAGCTATTAGCTGATTTATTAACAGCTTATAAATATGGTGTAAAAACCCTTTATTATCATAATACACGAGATGGTGCCGAAGATATTCAAGGTGATATTGAAGTCTCATCAAGTGATGATGGTTGTGAAGGCGGAGCATGCAAAATTTAATTGTTCTGCTTAGCCCTAAAAATAAAAGTAGTGGATAACAAGCCAGTTGTCCCTACTATTCCAACTTTTTACTTATCTGCACAGTAAAAAGCTTAACAAATTTCTGTTAGGAGTTCGATTATGAGCATGAATTACAGCACCTTCTCACACATCCATAATGATCAACTTAAAGAGCCAATGTTTCTTGGTCAACCGGTAAATGTTGCTCGTTACGATCAACAAAAATATGAAATGTTTGAAAAGTTAATTGAAAAACAACTTTCTTTCTTTTGGCGTCCTGAAGAGGTCGACGTATCACAAGATCGCATTGACTATGCAGCGCTCCCCGAACATGAAAAACATATATTTATTAGTAACTTAAAATATCAAACTCTGCTCGATTCTATTCAAGGTCGAAGTCCAAATGTGGCGTTATTACCATTAATTTCTATTCCCGAACTCGAAACATGGGTAGAAACTTGGTCATTTTCAGAAACGATTCATTCACGTTCATACACCCACATTATTCGTAATATCGTTAATGATCCTTCAGTTGTATTTGACGATATTGTGACTAATAAAGAAATTCAAAAACGGGCTGGTGATATTGCTGGCTACTACGATGAATTAATTAGTTATGCTAGTTATTATAACTTGTTGGGTGAAGGTAAACACACTGTCAATAATCGAACTATCACTATTGATCTACGAGAGTTAAAAAGACGACTTTACTTATGCCTAATGAGCGTTAATGCGCTTGAAGCGATTCGTTTTTATGTGAGTTTTGCTTGCTCATTTGCCTTTGCAGAACGTGAATTAATGGAAGGTAATGCCAAAATAATCAAACTGATTGCGCGTGATGAAGCATTACATCTAACCGGCACACAGTTCATGATTAATACCCTAAGAAGCGGTGAAGATGATCCAGAAATGGCCGAAATCGCTAAAGAGTGTGAACAAGATTGTTATGACCTCTTCTTACAAGCCGCTAATCAAGAAAAAGAATGGGCTGAATATCTATTTGAAGGTGGTTCAATGATTGGTTTAAACAAAGATATTCTATGCCAATACGTTGAGTATATTACCAATATTCGTATGCAAGCAGTCGGCCTCAAATTACCATTTGAAGTAAAATCGAACCCAATTCCATGGATCAATAACTGGCTTGTTTCTGATAACGTACAGGTTGCGCCACAAGAAGCAGAAATGAGCTCATATTTAGTTGGGCAAATCGATTCAGAAATTAGTGAAGATGATTTAAGCGATTTTACCTTGTAATTATTAATCGCAAAAACCCCTTTCCTCAAATTTTTTTTATTAAAGGAACCTTATCGGTTCCTTTAAGTTTAAAATTCGCTAAAGTCAGAAAATTATCAATTCATTTATAAGGATACAAATTAGATTTTTCTTGATATATTTAAACTCTAATTTACTATTCATAAGAATTCAAAATTGAAAGGAAATAAAATGAAAAAGATAATTGTGACTACTATTCCTTTTATCTTGTTTGGTTGTGTTAGTGATATCAAATATAACTACACAGCCGAGGTGGTTGAAAAAAGCTATCCTGAACTCAATGTTGTAACAACAACCTATATTGGTGATGATTTAGTTCGTCAGGATAAAGTTAAAATAATGGATGCAATTTCTTTTGCCAATACCACAGAAGTAACAAGACTTAACCATTCTTACATTATTGATGCCGGTGATTATCCTAAATTAGGGGAAGATAAAACTCACTTATTCTTCGCAGCGAAAAGTGCCAATGGTAATGCAATTGTTAAAACATATACTACACCGGCTGCACCTATTGGTATTCGAGTAAGAAAAGATAATGCTAATAATGAGGTATGTATTTCTTTTATAACTGGAACTGATTTTTGTAATAACAATAAAAATTATAGTTTTAAAAAAGTTAGTTTAACTAGTCAAGACACTTTCCAACAAATATTAATTTATAATGGCAAAGTTGGAAACAAAATTAATATTAGTTATCGAGAATTTAATAATGATATGGCTAGGCCTGCATTCTCAAATAATGCTGAATATGATTTATCTAGTTCAAAAACAATTAGATATAAGGGGGCAGTCATTCAAGTCATTGAGGCTACAAATCAATATATAAAATATAAAGTTCTTCGTAATTTTAATACACCGAATCAAGAATAATAGAAAATATTCACACTACCCTCATCAATTATTTATCAAAAGGAACCTGAATGGGTTCCTTTGGGTTTGAAATTTAATTAGCAATAAAGCTAATCTCTATTTTGAAAATTTATAAAAGTTGAGACGACTATTTCTTGTATTAAACAGTAATTTCACACATTAAGATCAAAATAGATTTTCCCTAAAAACCCTATCTCCTCACAATTATTTATAACAATTCACATTAATTTTCATATTAAATTTGCTATCTAGATCACAGACACTTTCGTTCGAAAGTCATTATTATGTAACAAAGATAAGCGAGCAGTATATGATTTTTAATTTACAAACGATATTCCATTCATGATGGACCAGGAATTCGAACAGTTGTATTCTTGAAAGGTTGTTCTTTAGGCTGTTTTTGGTGTGAAAACCTAGAAAGTCAATCGGCTAAGCAAGAAATTCTGTTTGATGAAAGGCTTTGCATTAGTTATTGTGATCTTTGTTCTGCATTTTCCCCAAATTTAATCAAAAAATAACTCATAAAACCTCCTAAAAAAAAGACCTACTAATGTAGGTCTTTTTTGTAATGATTTTATTAGTTCTACTAAGTAATAAGTTAAAATCATTTTTTCGCAACCGGTTGGATCCACATTTGCTTATTTTTAAAATCAATTTTAACTCTGTTTTTACTTAAAAAGTCAGCGCCTAATAATCCGTCAGATTGAAATTCATTAGGAAATGAATCAATTATTATTGGTAGAACGCTATCATTCGCGACATTATTCACATCAAGTGATATAGATTTAAAATTATCTTCAGGATCGCTTATTTTAATTGATTCTGGTGAAAGTGATTGTTCTTTGATGAGTGATACCGTCGCCCCTGTATCTAAAATCATTTTATAATTCTTTATACCATCGGACAGATTAACGACCAAACCTTCACCATTTAAATCAAAGGGGATAGCAACCCAATTTGGATTTAAGTCGGTTGAAGTATCATCTGATATCGTTATATTACTTTCCGGATAATTGATAGTTAATACGTAACCATCAAACAACCCAAGCCCAATAACAGGTTTATCTTCATCTGTATCCTGACTATCATCAATAGTCGGATCGCTTGAAATAACTAATCCCCAATCCTTATATTCAACCACTTGCACCTTGTTAAAGGTAAAAGAATTTAATTCTAACTTGTTGACAATAAATGATTTAAGTTCTGTGACACCCCCAGAAAGATCAATCGATCTGATTTTTTCAGAGTTTTCCGTTTTATTAGGAATCTTATTAATTAAATCCATGGGTAGATGTAAAGCTATTTTCGAACCCGTATCCAATGTCATGGCAATTTTTTCACCTTGAAAATCCATCATGATTAAAGGTAAATTATATTTGTCATCAAAATTTAGATCCCAAGTGACTTCAGCACTTTGTGCAAAGTGACTGATAAACAACATGATTAGAAATAGTATTTTTTTATCCACTTAACTTACCTCATTGTATTCTCATTCCTAATGTCTCTTTTCAATTGGAAATTACTAAAAATGTTTATCATTTATCCTTTGTTTTTTTAGCCATTTTAATCGTTTATAATTGATATACAACAATATAATGTCTATATCGTGTTTTTTTCGTACTACTGATTATGGAATGTTCTTTACGGCCCTATCACACAATACTTGGATGTTATTATTGCCAGAACTGAAAATGTTATTTAAACGCCAAATAATCGACCTTTATCTACTAACTAAACCACTCAGTGAGTTAATTGAATAAAAAATCAAACTTAACCGATTTAATACTCTTATTTACCCTCAATAAATCATATTTGATGGTATAGACTCCTCAATTATTTTTACAAAAAATATTCACTCATCAATTTTAAAATTACTAATGGATTGAATAAAACGTTATTGCTTAATGTTATTGTATGAAAACTGTTGGCATTCCAACTTGACACTGCTTTAAAATCGGTGGACGATATAACAATTCGATTTTGCTAATTTGATATGATAACTATGACTGATGCGCATTTGTTTTATTCTATCTCTCCGCTTGATTTTAGTGATGAGCAAATAACTGTTCCCTATCTAAAACAGCAACTAAATGCGTTTCAACAATGGTCAGTGACTCAGTTTAAAAATAACGCCGATATTGATGACTTAGTTCATCTGCGCAGTCAGTTTATTGATCAGCTACTTCAACGATTATGGCATTATTATCAAATTCCTGAACAAGTTTCATCGCTGTTTAAACAAAATCGCATTGCACTAATTGCAGTTGGTGGTTATGGTCGAACCGAACTTCATCCATTATCCGATATTGATATTTTGATACTAAGTGATAACTCACTAACCAAAGAACTGGAAAAACAAATTGGTGATTTAGTCCGTCTACTTTGGGATCTGCATTTTGATATTGGCCACAGCGTTAGAACGTTAAAAACCTGCTTGCAAGAAGCTAAAAATGATATCACTATCATGACGAACTTAATTGAATCAAGATTAATTGCCGGAAGTGAGTCATTACTTAATAAGCTCCGCAGTGAAATTTTTAGCGATAAAATCTGGCCTTCTCCTGCTTTTTATCAAGCCAAAATGCAGGAGCAACAAGAAAGGCACCAACAATATCACAGCACTACCTATAATTTAGAGCCAGATCTAAAAAATAGTCCGGGTGGTTTACGTGATATGCAAATCATTCAATGGGTTGCAATTCGACATTTTGGCGGAGAGTTTTTAAAAAAAATTGCTCAGTTTGACTATTTAACGCCAGAAGAAGTGGCCGAATTTAAGACTTGTCGCAAATTTTTATGGCGCATGCGCTTTGCGCTTCACTGCGTGATCAACCGCTATGACAATCGTTTATTATTCGATCGTCAACTAAGTATCGCTAAAATGTTGGGCTATAGTGGTGAAGGCAATACACCGGTTGAAAATATGATGCATGATTATTATCGTGTTGCGCATAATATTACCGAACTCAACCAAATGCTTTTACAACTATTTGATGAGACATTATTAAAACGTTACTCATCACAAAAGACCTATGATATTGATCAACATTTTCAAGTCAGAGGCAACCTAATTGATGTTAAACATAACAGCGTGTTTACTGATAACCCGCTTATGATCCTCAATCTGTTTTATACAATTTTGCTTAACCCGCAAGTTACAGGATTATATTCAAATACGATTAGGCAACTTCGTTCTGCGCGGCGAAAGCTCACTTATTTACTTAGTGAAACGCCAGAAGCAAGAACATTGTTTATGAAAATCATCAAACATCCGGATGCAATTAAAAAAGCTATTTTACCAATGCATCAATATGGTATTTTGGCAGTGTATATCCCTGGTTGGCAACAAATCTCAGGCATGATGCAATTTGATCTGTTTCATGCTTATACGGTCGACGAACATACTATCCGCTTATTGCTAGAACTCGACCGTTTAAAAACCGAAGTGGGTAAAGAAAAACATCCTAATAGTTCAACGGTATTTGCCAAGTTATCCAAACCAGAATTGCTAATTATTACCGGATTATTCCATGATATCGGCAAAGGTCGACATGGTGATCATTCGGAAATAGGCGCTAAATTAGTCGAATCTTTCTGTCAATTACATGAACTCGATGCGAAAGATACCGATTTGATTGTTTGGTTAGTTCGTTATCATTTATTGATGTCGGTAACTGCGCAAAGTCGAGATCTCCAAGATCCCGATGTTATTCGCGAATTTATTCAATTAGTAAAAAGCAAACGCCGTTTACAATATTTACTCTGTTTAACGGTTGCCGATGTTTGTGCCACTAATGAAACCTTATGGAATAGTTGGAAGCAGAGCTTAATGCGTGAGCTCTACTTAACCGCTAAACGATCATTTGATTCGGGCATTCATCAAATACCAGAACAACGAAGTGTTGCTCGTCAACATAAACAACAAGCACTAACTGAATTGCTGGCACAAAATTACGACGAGCAAATGATAAAAAACCTTTGGCAAGATTATCGCGTCGATTACTTTTTGCGCTATAGTGCTGAACAGATCGTTTGGCACGCTCAACTATTATTAAATCATGATTTGAGTCAAACATTAGTTTCGATTAATCCCAATCCATATCATGGTGGCAGCGAAATCATCATTTACTCATCTGATAGACCTTTTTTATTTGCCGCAGCATGTAATGCGTTAAGTATGTTAAATTTGAGTATTCATGATGCATTGATTATTACTAATAAAAATGGATTTGCATTAGATACCTTTATTGTGCTTGAACCTAATGGGCAAATTGTGCCAGAAAATCGACATCAAGATATTATCCAAGCGCTGCATAAAGTACTACATCAATCGGTCTACAAAGGTGTGACAATAAAACCCGCTAAACAGCGACTACGTTCGTTTTCTGTACCAACACAAGTCAACTTTATTTCTTCATTTAACGAAAACCAAACTTATATGGAACTCATTGCGCTTGATAAACCGGGTTTACTTGCTTGTGTTGGTGAAGTGTTTGCAAAATTAGACTTATCGCTAAGCAGTGCTAAAATAGCCACAATTGGCGAACATATTGAAGATCTGTTTATTCTAACCGATAAACACAATAAAGCCCTTGATGATAACACCTGTCAAAAACTAACCGAATCGATAGTTGAAACTATTGATTCAATAAATTAATTAACCAAAAAGTTAAAGTTAAAATTATGCAATTTTTCCTTATTTTGTTTCCTATTTTTTGTATTTTTATTGTTGGATTTATTGGTCAAAAGATTCTTAATTTTGATATTGCTAATCTTTCAAAAATGTCGCTATATGTGTTATCGCCCTTTTTGGCATTTAAAACATTTTATACGCATACCTTAACCAGCGATTATTTAATCTATATTGCTTATCTCATTGGTCTCTGTTTTTCCTTAGTACTAATTGTCAGCATCTGGTCAATGATAATGAAGTATTCGGTCAAACAACGCTGTGCAATGATTTTAAGTTCGTGTTTTATGAACAATGGTAATTATGGTACACCTGTATTACTGGTTTTTTTTGGCACGATCGGTTTTGATCTAGGTGTCATAATGATGGTGTTACAACAATTTGTTATGAGCACTGTTGGCATCTATTATGCAGCCAAAGGCAGCACTCATAGTGATATTGTCAGTCAAAAAGATGTTATTAACAAAGTAATTAGAATGCCGGTTGCCTATGGTGCCTTTGCTGGTATTCTTTTCCAACTGTGTCAAATACCATTATCAAAATCGATTATGACTTCGATTAGTATGATCGGTGATTCTTCCATTGTGATAATTATGATTATTTTGGGCATGCAATTGGCCAAAATCAAAATTAAACAACTTGATTATCCAAAACTTTGTTTTGCTTTAGTAACGAGGATGGTTATATCACCGCTGGTCGCTTTTGCGATGGTCTATTTTATGCCTATTACCCCAATGGCAAAACAAATCCTTATTGTTCTAGCGGCAATGCCAAGTGCTGCCAATACCACACTAATGTCAGTTCAATTTGATACTAACCCAGCACTGGTATCAAGTGCTACTTTAGTCAGTACTTTATTGAGTTTAATTACATTACCAATCGTACTCTCTTTAGTTGGTGCACCAATTCCTTTTTAAATAGAAGCGATGCATCAAAGAGTTTGAAAATCAGCTAGCTAAATCCTGATTAATCGTCAGGATTTAGTTTTGATAAGATTTAATCGTTACTCAGCCACTCTTGCTCAAATTGATTAACAAATTCAACTAAAATTTTATGCCGTTGTTCGGCGATCTGTTTAGCTATGTCAGTATTCATCATCTCTTTGAGTAAAAATAACTTTTCATAAAAGTGATTGATTACTGTATTGGGCTGTTTGTAATTGTCTTCATTAAGTTTCGTTCGCGGTGGAATGTTTGGATCGTGCATAATATTATGTTTATTACCACCATAATAAAAAGTACGGCCAATACCTATTGCGCCAATAGCATCAAGACGGTCAGCATCTTGAACTATTTGTCCTTCCAACGATAACTCGTTTTTTTGTGAAAGATTTTTCCGATAAGACATATTTTCGATAATAGCAAAAATAGAATTAATCTCGTTAGTGGTTACCTTTAATAATTGCAGATAATCACGCAATTCAATTATTGCTTTATCAACATTCTCAACCACTTTCTCATCAATGACATCATGTAAGTAAGCGCTTATCAATACAATAAATGCATCTGCTTGTGGCTGATCATTAAGGATTTTTTCGGCTAATTTTACAACTCGTTCAATATGCGCTATATCATGACCGGAAAAATCATGCGAAAGCTTTTGTTGAACAAATAGTTTAATCGAATTAAGAATTAGTTGTTGTTGAGCAGTTATTCGGTTGGTCATTTTATTAGGCTTAATTAAAAATGGTAATGATAGATTATATTTTATCGAGATATTATGTATATTACCGCAGTTAAAATCTAATCGCTATTGATGGTTTTAGTTAATACTTTATCAATCAGACAGTTATTCTTGCATAAAACCACCAAAATCAATTTAAAACGAGTTAAAAATCATATTTAATATCATTATTGATGATTGTTTAGACTTATTTATCAAAAAATTCCTTGCATTTAATGTTTTTTTTATATTTTTTTTAATTTCTTTCGATTGTTTTCACTAATTGCGAAAGGTAGAATGCTCTAATTACAATTTATTATCCATGCAAATAACTGGAGTTGATTAAGTGAAAATATCAGCACGCAAAGTTTTGCCTTGGCAACTTATAGAATGTTTCACTCGATATCGTCAATTTATCGCTCTACTATTTGGCCTCACTATTTTTTGTATCGCACTGGTTGTGTGTTGGCATTTATTACAATCAATTAATCTTAGCGATTTACAATCAGCTCTGCATAAACTGCCTTACCATGCAATTTTACTAGCATGTTTATCGGCGATAGCGAGTTATATTATGTTGATGGGTTATGAATGGTCGGCTGCACGTTATGCAGGTGTTGATTTAAAACCATCGACAATAGCTACTGGTGCAATTTGTGCCTCCGCCATTGGTAATGCAGTCGGGTTATCCGCCCTATCCGGCGGTGCAATTCGTTGTCGGCTCTATTTTAAATATGGATTAACCACCATAGATGTTGCTCGCATGTCGATTTTTGTTAGTCTTTCGTTAGGCCTTACATTACCCTTAATCGCCACAATTGCTGCATTAATACATATACAAAATACCATGCTAGCGCTACATATCTCGGCAATCACTATCGAATTAATCGCTAGTGTAGTATTGATCATTTATGCGGGTGTATTGTTATTTTTACATGCGCACCGATTAGCAGAAAAACCCAATAAAGATATTTGGCTATATCAAATTTTCCATTGGAAAATCCGTTTACCTAACTGGCAATTAGCCAGTGGACAATTTTTAATTACCTTAATCGATGCCATTTTAGCCGGTGCTATTCTCTATTTTTTACTCCCGAATCAACCAAACTTTATTACCTTTATCATGATTTATATCTTGGCATTAGTTGCTGGAGTACTTAGTCATGTCCCAGGTGGAGTTGGCATATTTGAGGCGGTTATATTAGCGGCATTTTCATCACAAATTAATACCGCATCATTAACGGTTGCATTAGTCATTTACCGTTTAATTTATATCATATTACCATTGATTCCTGCCGGAATTTTACTGCTAATTAACGAAGGAAAACACTTGTTAACCGCACCACAAGTTAAGGAAACCGACACTGGTATTGCAGCAACGATTATGGCCGCCGCGGTATTTTTTGCCGGAGTAGTCATGATGTTTTCGAGTGTTACTCCTGGTTTTAATCATGATTTTGTCAGCACTTTTTTTCCGAAAAAAATTGTCAATTTTGCTCATTTAACCGCAAGTTTAATCGGGGTTTTATGTCTACTAATGGCAGTAGGATTACGCCGCAGACTTTACTCTGCATGGGGAATATCGGTTATATTATTGATAGTAGGTAGTATCTGCTCATTGCTAAGAGGTTTACACTGGATCGAAGCAGCGACATTATTAGTAATAGCCATACTATTAATCAATTTTAGACATGCTTTTTATCGTAAAAGCCGATTAAGTATTTTACCTTTTTCACTAAAATCCTTTGTTGTCAGTTTTGGTTTAATTGCCTTATTTGTTTGGCTAATCTTATTTATTTATCAAGATATTCCTTATAGCCATGATTTATGGTGGCAATTTGAATTAGATAGCCGAGTTCCCCGAGCATTACGGGCAGCATTAGGTAGTTTTATCTTATTGAGTGGCGTAATGTTATTTTGGTCATTTAAACCGGCATTACCTATCTTAACGATTCCGACTGAAGAGGAGTTAAGTGAAGCCTATCAAATCATGCTCAACTCAAAACAACCTGAAGGCGGATTAGCGATGAGTGGTGATAAGTCACTGCTCTTCAATCAATCACATAGTGCTTTCATTATGTATGCAAGACGAGGTAGAAGCATGGTTGCGCTATATGATCCTATTGGCAATGATAGCGCTGCTCGGGCTGATTTAATCTGGGCATTTAGAGATCTTTGTGATCAACACCATTTACGTCCGGTTTTTTACCAAGTTAAAGCAAACAATTTACCATTCTATATGGATATCGGTCTTCGTATTGTCAAACTTGGCGAAGAAGCCTTAGTTAATTTAAAAGAGTTTGATTTAAATTCTAAGGGATATAAAGATCTTCGATATACTTGGAACCGAGGGCAACGAGATGGGCTTAGTTTAAGATTTTATCCACCGGGTACTGCACCAATTGATGAATTGAAAGCAGTTTCTGATGCATGGTTAAAAAACAAACATACCAAAGAGAAAAAATTCTCATTAGGGGCTTTTTCTAAATCCTATTTAGATAATTTCACGATTGCCGCGGTTGAGTACCAAGGTCGCATTATTGCTTTTGTGAATTTATTAGAAACCAAGCAAAACTATAGTGCTAGTATTGATCTAATGCGAGTTTTACAAGATATTCCAAAATCGACCATGGAGTTTTTAATGGTTGGTTTAATTTTACATTATCAGGAAAAAGGGTATCAATACTTTAGCTTAGGCATGGTGCCACTTGCCGGCATGCAAAGGCGACGTGGTGCCCCGATGATCCAACGCTTAGGCGCGTTAGTTTTTCGCCGAGGTGGCCGATTTTATAACTTCCAAGGTTTGCGTCGCTTTAAAGAAAAATTTGCCACCCATTGGCAACCACGTTATATGGCAGTTCCGGCAGGACTTGATCCTTTGGTCGCCTTAATTGACACCACCATGTTAATTTCAGGTGGCAAAACAACATTAACTAACCAGAAGAACTAATCAAATGAAAAAAATCATACTTTATGTTTTATTATTCATTATTTTAGTATTCATTACATTTTGTATTGTTATAGGTTGGTACAGTTATAAAAACCAACGAACTGCTTCAGTTAATACTGTTACAATTAATCAAAACTTTACTATCTTATCTGCTAGCCCCAAACAGTCAGCCGAAGCTTCGGCAATAATTGTTGCGACACGAGATAATCACTTTACCGCTAATCAATTATTAACCTTATCTGAATCAATGGGTGCTAAATTGGTGCAATTTGAATTACAACCACAAGGAAGTTGTGCCGAACAACAAACACGCTTTGAACAAGCGAAGAAGATCTTAAATGAGGATAAATTTATTGTTGCCGGCATGCAAGAAGGCGCAGCTTTCGCTTATCGTTGGTTAAGCAAACAACAAGATGATGATGATGCTAAAGCTTTATCCATTGAGTTTACTTTAGATCATAAAGATTGCGACGCACCTTTACCTGCACAAGCCAGCCATGGAACATGGCAGGTTATTTGGAATAATCCACCTGATGAACAAGTTGCCATTTTTCCTCGCCAACAAAAACAGATCAAAGTTACCACCAAAATTGGTGAGTATCAGGCATCACCAACTGAGTTGTTAAGTTTACATTTATCCTCGATTTTATTTGGTGAACATGAACCATTACCTGTCATTGAATTACCAGCTAAAGCTAATCCCCAACATCCGAATAGTGTTACCTTTTATTATTCTGGTGATGGTGGCTGGCGAGATTTAGATAAAGTTTCAGCAGAATATATGGCTTCACATGGTTATTCGGTGGTTGGGGTCGATGCGTTAAAACTTTTTTGGCAACATCGCTCGGTTGAACGTAGTGCTAAAGATCTGACTTATTTAATGCAAGAATACCGTGATAAATGGGGTGTGAATAAATTTGTACTAGCAGGGTATTCTTTTGGCGGTGACATCTTACCAGCGCTATATAATCGCTTATCCAAAGAAGATCAACAAAGCGTTCAAGCATTGATCATGATTGCTTTTTCCAAAGATGCTAATTTTGAAATAGAAGTCAGTGGTTGGCTGGGGCAATCTGGCGATGAAATGAAAACAGCACCTGAAGTTGCGCAGATTCCGGAAAAGAAATTATTCTGTATCTATGGCGCAGAAGAGAAAGACGATAGCGGTTGCCTACAACCGGAGATGAAAGGCGAAGCATTTCAACTACCGGGTGGCCATCATTTTGATGAAAATTATCAGCACTTAGGGCAAATTATTATGCAAGCTATCGACAAACGTATGCAATAAATGTGGCACTTTAGGTATTATTTTTTAAATAAAAGCATTAATAAAAAATTATAAAAATATTAATGCTTTTTAAGCTTGATTTTCCCTTCTGATAAGAATACGCCACCAAGCGTAAATAAGGTACCTATTGCCGCAATCCAGGTAAAAGGTTCATCTAAAATTAATACTGCATTAATAATTGTCAAAATTGGTACTAAATAGATATAGATGCTAATTTTGACCGCACCCACTAATTTTACCGCATAGTTCCAAGAGGCAAAGCAGATAGCTGATGCACCGACACCTAAGAATAAAATATTGATTAAATTGACGGGTTGATTAAATCTTGACAAATTCCATTCAAAATCAAACAAATACAGTGCAGGTAACATAAACATTAGACCGTAAAAAAAGAATCTTCGCGTCAACAAAATAATATTGTAACCATAGTTACTACTTTTTTTAGTTAAAATTGAATAACACGCCCAAAATAGGCAAGCAAACACCGCCAATAAATCACCAAGCGGATTAACCGATAATACAAACTGCCCATTGAAGCTAATTAAGGCTATACCTATCATGCCGAATAGACAGCCAATATAAAACACTTTCGCTGGTTTTTCGGCCTTAAGAAAGAAGATAGCCAATATAGCAGTAAAGACTGGAGCTAGTGTGGTGATCACACCAACATTTGATGCTGTAGTATAGGTTAAAGCTATATTTTCACAGAGAAAATAACAAGTGACACCGCAAAATCCAGCACCCAGGAACATCAACTCTTGTTTAATCCCTTGCCAGGCGAAAAAGCGAGGAGCTAACAACCAAAGCGTGACATAACCTAATGTAAATCGAAAAAAGAGAATTTCAATCGGTTTAAAATCTGTCAGTAAAACTTTGGTGGCAATATAAGTGATTCCCCAAATAAACACTGTCATCAGTGCGATTAGGTGGCCTTTTGTCCTTGATGAAAATAACATAAAAATTCTCTCTGCTCACTTATTAGTATTTAAGTACCATCCATTACCTTATTATTTAGTTACCAGACTAAATATACCAAATAAATTGAGAATAGATAAAAGGCTTGATAAAAATAAAAATAACACTATTTATTAAAATAATGAAAATCGCTAGATATTAACTTGCTGTTAATAATTGTTCAATATATTTTCATATATCGATTATTTATGTAGATTATATAATTCTATAGCAGGACTAGTTAGCACTAATAAAAATTGTAGGCAAAAAAAATCCACTCAAAAATGAGTGGAGGGCAAAAAAAATGAATTAACGTAATCTGAATATATAGACAGGCTAAATCACAAAAAGTTCCAACTAATTTGAAAAAAATTTAATATTTTTCTAAAAAATATTCTATTGAATTGATTTATATTAATAATTATTTTTAAAAATATTTAAAAAAATATAAATATTTCTCATTCTTCAGTACATAAAAACTAATTTGCTTTAAACTTAATTTCATTGCAAATTTAAATAAGCTAACGCTATACTGCGGTAAAAATAGTCTATATAGCGATATAGGAGTATTTATGAAAAAGAATGTTGTTTTATTTAGTAAAATTCCAGCTGATCAACAAGAAAGACTAGCGCAAGCTTTCAATCTAACACTATTTCAAGGTGATCCCAAAACCGATATTAGTGAATTTATCCAAACATTAGCCAATGCTGACGGTATGATTGGATCTAATATTCCAACTCGGATTGATGATAATTTTTTACAACAAACCCCTAAATTAAAAGCGGCGGCGACAATTTCAGTCGGTTTTGACAATTATGATTTGCTTGCTTTGAAAAAACATGGCGTCCGATTAATGAATACTCCGAAAGTTCTCACTGAAAGTACCGCTGATCTCATTTTTACCCTACTCATGGCTACCGCTCGTCGAACCGTTGAATTATCTAATCTTATTCATCATGGTGGCTGGAATAAAAGCATCACACCTGAATACTTTGGTACAGATATTTATGGTAAAACCATTGGTATTTTAGGCATGGGTCGCATTGGTCAAGCCATAGCTAAACGAGCACATTGTGGTTTTGATATGAACATCATATATTATAATCGTTCAGCCAATACCTATGTTGAACAAGCCTATCATGCTAAACGTCTTGAACTAGATGATGTCCTTAAACAAGCTGACTTTGTTGTTATCATTTTACCGCTAACCGATCAAACAAAACGACTTATTACTAAACAAAAATTAGCGTTAATGAAATCATCAGCAATCCTTATCAATGGCGCTCGAGGTGCAATAATTGATGAACAAGCGCTCTATGAAGCATTAAAAAATAAAACCATTAAGGCTGCTGGCTTAGACGTTTTTGAAGTTGAACCATTAGCCAAAGATTCGCCATTATTAAAACTTGATAATGTTTTATTATCACCACATGTAGGTTCAGCAACCACTGAAACTCGATATGCCATGGCCAAATGTGCTGTTGATAATATTATTGCCGCATTAAAACCGGAACAACCAACTGAAAATTGGGTTAATCCAGAAGTCGGGTAACTTGTATTACTACTTGAATTCACCTATAATGCCCCCAACATTTTCTATAAATACCAACCACAATTGGGGCTGATTCTGGATTCGACGGGATTTGCGAAACCCAAGGTGCATGCCGAGGTGCGGTAGGCCTCGTAAATAAACCGCAAAAAAATAGTCGCAAACGACGAAAACTACGCACTAGCAGCTTAATAACCTGTATAGAGCCTTCTCTCCCTAGCCTCCGCTCGTAGGACGGGGATCAAGAGGAGTCAAACCTAAACGAGATCGTGTGGAAGCCTTGCTTGGGGCGGAAGCATTAAATTTAATCAAGCTAGTTTATCAGTGGCGTGTTTGTCCGCAGCGGGTAAGCGAAATTCAAAGACAAACTACGCATGTAGTACCAAGGATGTAGAGATTTCGGACGCGGGTTCAACTCCCGCCAGCTCCACCACTTAAAAAATCTATAGTAATATCAATAATTTACTAATAAAACCAACTAATTAAAAGTACTGTAATAAGTCTGTAAATTGTCTACATGGGATCTTAAAAGTGCAAGTGTAATGCACATGAAATTAACCAGTAAATTTATTAATCGAAGTATTCTCATTATATTCTTTCAAATAGCTACCATAATGACAGAATAGTCTTTCGGGTCTTTTATGCCCCATTTGTTTAGATAACCAAAAAAGATTTACACCTTGACTAATGTAACTTGTCGCAAAAGTATGACGCATTTGATATGGTTTTAGGTATCGAGCAACTGAGCTTTTTAATGTTGGTACCTATGCTTTTTTCGGATAGCATCAGCACTTGTCCAACCAGATTTTGTTTTAGGATCTAAAAATATATATTCATTACCTAATAGTCTATATTGTTTTTGATTATATAATGCTGACATGGTCGGTGCATTTAATTCTATCGTTCTGGTACCGGCTTTGTTTTTTCTACACCAACTACTTGAGCTGAATTTATATTAATTGTTTTATTGGTTAAATTGACATCTTTCCATTTTACCCCGCATAGTTCACAAGATCTTAAGCCTGTCGCAAATGCAAATTTAAATAAATTATAATGTAATTCATCATTGCAAGAGTTTAAGATCAATTCGGTTTCACTCGGTGAGAACGGGGCAACTACATAATCATCCTTGTTTTTGTCGTTTTCTGCGTTGTAATAACGAGACACAGGTACAGAGGAAACAGGATTTACTGGTATTAAGCCATCAATAACAACATCATCCAACGATGATTTAAAAAAGATAAAATATTGCGCCTAGTCTTCAATGATGATGTTTGTTCCTGTACCCAGTTTTTAATAATCCCTGCAGTTAACTCAGTGACAAAATTATCAAGCAAATAACTAAGCTCATTAACACATTTTTTATGCCCATTAATTGTTAATGGTGACATCTGTCTTTCGCAACATAAATCAATGTAATTATTTAACGGGTTAAGTACTGTTAGGCCTTTGCTAGAATAACCGAATATTTTCAATTTGGATGATGCAGGGAAATAATCAGCATAGTTAAATATATTTCTCTCTATATTATTGATTATCTCACACCGTAATCGTTCAGCGTATTTTATATTGGAAGTAGTAACTGGTAGTATTTTTTATGGCTCACGGCAAAGAACACCTTTATAAGTAACGATGATCGTTATAGTTTTACTTAATGCATGTTCACAAACAGTTACATCACGCAGCATTTTTGCTTTTCATTACCTTTCTATTCATCTACCGCCAAAAGATCCATTTTTCGTTCTTTGATGCCATCGATTTTAAATACATGAACTCCATACGCCCATATTCCACGCTTTAATTATAAATTAACAGCATTAACGGTATCACCAAAATCATTGCAATATTTGCTTAAAAGTAAATAACGTATCATAATTTTTACTCCAAATACTCCACAAAATTTTGAAATGATTGTTATATGCACTTAACAATTATTAATTTCTACTACATTTACTTTAACTAGCTCAACATCAGTATAAATATTCATATTGATTGTTTCTTCAGTTTGGTTGTCATATCCAACGCCCCATTGATCTAAATAATCATGGTCAATAAGTTAAAATATTTTTCTATTATGTTTAAAGTAGTTAAATAATTTTATCTCTGATAATTTCATACTCAATCCTTTAGTAATTCATCCATAAACATTTGGTCCGCAATCCGATACCTCGACCTGCAGATACTTGGGCTTGCTTGGTATGTTTTGACCAAATCTTTTAATAAATGGTTGTAAAGTTCACTGTCATAACCTGATATAACTACCTGCCCTTTTAGGTTATTTATGGCGTTTAATAAATTGATATGGTCTGTTCCGTCATTTCAAACGAATATGCCTAATCACGCATTTTTTGAGTTGAATGCAAGTGGGGGAAGATCAACATAATGCAATGTCGTTGGTGTATCATGATTAAGTATGACGAAGCGATAAAAAAGTTAATACATGAAGCAAGTCAACAAATATAAATCTTAGAGGATGCTGTTTATTACAATGTGACAGAGGTCGGAGATCAAGAAAGACTTAAAGCTCGGAAAAAATACCGAATTTTATTAAGTCGAATTGATACAAATTCAGTAGATATTGCGTGGTCTATTAAACCTAAATAATTATTACAAACCGAATAAATTTTTTATAAACATTAATAATTTATATTTTATTTTAAACTGATCTCCAACATTAGATAACCCTTTAGACAAGTGAATTCCATCTATATTATCTGATTTTTTATAGATTATATTTAATTCATTGTATCTATGAATCTGTGTGGTTAACTGATTTAGTAAAACTTCAGAAAGCTCCGTTTTTTCATAATTATAATCATGAACTTTAAAATAATCTTTATTATTCTTATTGTTAGTAAAGGCAGCATCACCTCTTTTTATTTTTCTTTGATATTCAGCCCAGCTTTTAAGTTGAAAATGCAAAATACATCCATTGTTATAAGAGTTTTTCTTTGTAAAATCCATTTTTTTATATAACGTGTTATCTATTAACCATTTTTTATTTGCTGTTGGTTGGAAGTGAACTCCAAAAATAGGTGGTCCTTTGTAAAACCAATTTAAAAAAGTAAAATATTCATTTATTTTAACAAATGATTTTGTGTTTACATTCCAAAATTCTTCCTCATTTGAATGATGCATAAAACGACTTAAAACAGGCTTAGTAGTATCATCTGTATCAGTCTTGCTTCCATAACATATCCAATGTAGGCTTAGTTGAGAAAGTTTATGCTTATTGAATAAATTAGAAACATAATCAACACCGTTTTCAGGTATAAGTTCTTTTGGAGGAAAAGAGCATGAAAAGAATTCATCTATATCCAAAAAAATAATAATGTCATATTTTAATTTTTTGGCTACTCTAGCGAGGGCCCTATATGCTGGGATTTGGGGTGAGGTCGGGTAATCAATAAAATTTATTCTATAAATTATTTTATTAGCATGAAATTTCTGTAATAAAGATGAAGTATTATCATCCCCACCATTGTCAGCAATTATTATATCGAACCCTAATAATTTATGATAAGCAATCCATTCTGTTAAATACAAACCTTCTTCTTTAGCTATTGCACAAATAGCGATTTTCATAACTGAATCCATGATATTTTTATGCATTTATAAAATAATAACATAAAATTTTTTTTCAATATATATTTTACATCGGTAGATCAGATAATCATTTAAACTTACATATAATATTCACAATATCTGCTCCACATACTTTACTGTTTCTTGATATGAATTAAAAATACCTATTTGCTCCAATTCATCATTTTTATAGAAACACCACCAGTCATTAAATTTATCGAGAAATGGATACATTAAAAATGAGTAGCGCTCGCAGTTATCAACTGAATCATTGTTTGGATCAACTAGTATGTGTATTGTTTTATAATATTTAATTGCTATCATGTGATTAATTAATTTTTTTTGAGTAAAACTAGATTAGATTAATTTTTGGTGATGTGAAGTTGTGAAGTAAAAAGTTGGAATATGGATCGTAAAAATTAAATTTAGGAAGCTGGTTCAACCCCTGTCAGACCTAATAAATAAAACAAATAAAATCAAATAATTAAAAGTTAATGCGCAGTTTCTATATATAAATTGACTACACACGAACTATATTAGCACCCAGAAATGCACATAAATTATACATCCGTTATTTTCATTCGAACTAAAACGTAGAATTTTAAACTAATAATTTACTATTTAATAACTTCCTTTTAAATCCTTTAAAACATATCAAACCAAAAATAACACTAGTCTGTATTTGAAAATATATATTTCCAAGTACAAAATAAATTGCATCTATAATATTACTTTCCATCTAACTTAAGTTTTAAGGCTGTTGCAAATTTTGCAGAAATTCCAATTTAGGTTTAATATCAGTTTGGTATTAATAATAAAAACATATCAATCTATTATTACTTAAATCTAAGTTATCTATAATATAAAAAAGGATATTTATGAGACGCAAAGATAGAGAAATAACTAATCTTGATGAAGTGATCGATATTTTAGAGCATACTGATGTTATTCGTTTAGCCATGAATAATGGTGATTATCCCTATATTGTTCCAGTCAATTTTTGTTATGAACTAACAACAAATAATCAACTTATTTTTTATATTCATGGCGCAAAAGTTGGTACTAAAGTTGAACTACTTAGACAAAATCCTTTACTTAGCTTTGAGCTTGATACAGGGCACCAGTTAATTACTAATGAAAAAGCCTGCAAATATTCCTTCGATTATGCCAGTGTTATCGGCAATGGATATGCAACCTTTATTGAAGAACCCACCGCAAAAATAGCAGCGTTACAAATAATGATGAATAAATTTGCTCCTAATAAAATATTCTCTTTTACCGAAAGCGATGTTAGACCAATTAGCGTCATAAAAATTGAAGTACAAGCTTATACAGCTAAAAAACATTGAATTATGATAGCTATATCATTTTGATAGAAATGATAAAAAAACTTAGAATAACGATACTTATAAACTAATTTTTAATCATCTAGTTATCAGTTATTAGTAATAAGAAAATAACACAAAATAGGTTAAAAGCAGGTGTTTTATTTAGGGTATACATTCATTGTATAACCGTGAGCAAATGATAATAAAACATTCAGCGCCCAACCGCTTAAAATTTGTAAGTAAGCATTTATAATGGGCTGTTTTTTGAATTTATTGTGATAAGGGTGAAATTAACTTTTGCATTCTCCCATATTAACTACTTTATTTCCCTAAATTTTAATGATTTATTATTTCAGCTCAGATATTATTTGGTTTACATAATTGAATTAAAATCACTACAATATATGCATAAACTTAAAAATCTAAGAAAGTTGTATAATTATACACAAAAAGATATATCTGATATGTTAGGGGTAACAACTCAAATTATAGAAGAATGGGAGTCAACAAAATCTGTACCTAAACTAAAAGTGTTACATGATCTTGCGATATTTTTTGGTACAAGTATTTATGATCTTTCAAATGATGAACCAATAACAATATCAAGATATACTCCATGGAATACAGATAAAACAATTGATCCTTTTTTGGGACATATAGGTATTCTTTTATACAACTCTAATTTTCTCAAATGGTTTCCCATTACTGAATCAACTGCTGAGAGAATAGAATCGGCGTTAGAAAATAGTGAGTTTAATGAACAAAATAATATATTATCACTCGACACACTTAATAATAGATCACTTACCATAAATAAAAATATCATCAAAAAAATTTCTCTTCTTTCCGATGCTTCAGATGCCCCAAGAGATTGGGAATTACCATGGGATGGATATCAAGGTTTGGGATCAGAAGAATATTATAATCTTATAGAAGAATATTTTTCTGATTATGAACATTTCTGTCAAAATACTTCTGAAAAATTACAAACAAGAGTTAGTGAGTTAATTCATGAAAAAAAATTAATGAAAATAACGTTTATGAATTCACCAATGACATTTATATTTATTTTCATGATAATACAATTGAAACAATTACAATAGAAAGTGCTGAAGCATTAATTAACTCCCTTATAGACATTGAATTTACATCAAGTAAATTTATAAAATTTTTAGATATCAATCAAGAAATACATCTTGTTCCAATAAATAGTATTGGGTTAATTGATGCTCCACTCTATTTGTATAAAAAAGGATATTAT
>NZ_NASD01000020.1 GCF_002142155.1 Gilliamella apis
TTATGTAACTGATCGTTGAAATCTTTTTATTTTTCTAATATGGAATACGTCAGAATGAAAAAATAAAAAACATAATTTCAATAGTAAGTATTTTGTTTTCTTATGTTTTTTTATCTATTTAATGTTTGAGAGTCGAGGCGGATTATTAAATCCATACAATTATGGAGAGATTAATCATAAAATAATTTGGTAGATCTATTTTACGGATTCAATCTTGTTATCGTATAAATTAAAGCATTTTTAATAACAGATAGCTTGAAAACAATAAATCAAATCGAAAAAAGGTTATTAGCCTTATTATTAGAGTAAAAACTTTATGTTTGTACAATCTAAAAAGGCACTACTAAACCACTAAATTTTAGGTATAATAACTTAGTCATATAGAAATAACTGACTTTTTGTATTTATTTTTGTAAATAGTGGCAAATTGCTATTCATATTAATTGATTATTAATAGTTATCGTAAAGCCACCATTTAACACATGTAATATTTCATAAATTATTAACGATTTAACTCGCTTAATTATCTCAATTGTTCACAAAATATATCATTACAAGTCTATATTCTATTTATAAAAATTTTAACCAATTTGAGAGTAAAACTATGAACGCATATCTGCTACTTTTCGCTGCAATTATCTGTGAAGTGATTGCAACATCTTCACTCAAATTATCTAATGGATTTACTAATCTTACTTTTTCAATAATTACCATAGTTGGTTATAGTGCTTCTTTCTATATTTTATCTTTAGCTTTAAAAACGATACCTGTCGGTATTGCTTATGCGATTTGGTCGGGAATAGGGATTATCATTATTAGTTTAATCGCTTGGATTTTTTTAAAACAATCATTGGATCTTGCTGCGTTGATTGGTATGGGATTTATTATTTTTGGAGTGGTAATTATTAATCTTTTTTCAAATATTTCAGGGCATTGAGATTGATTTAAAGTCTAATGATAAAATCTATTATAAAATTTGGAGTTTTTATTAAAATAAAAAAACCGGAGTAAAACTCCGGTAAAAGTTAGAAGAAAGGTATGTAAAAATATCAACTTTGAATAAAATTAGATTTCACTTGCGTGTTGTTTTAAGTAGCTAGCAACACCATTTGGATTTGCTTGCATACCTTGCTTACCTTTAGTCCATTGAGCAGGACAAACTTCACCATGTTCTTCATGGAATTGGAAAGCATCAACAATACGTAGCATTTCATCTACGTTACGTCCAATTGGAAGATCATTGATAGTTTCATGACGAACAACGCCTGATTTATCAATAAAGAATGAAGCACGAAGTGCAACGCCTGCTTCAGGATGTTCAACACCGTAAGCTTGCATAATGCTATGTTTGATATCAGCAACGATCGGGAATTTTACTTCGCCAATACCACCTTTATCTTGTGGAGTATTGCGCCATGCATTATGGACATATTCGGAATCCATTGAAACACCAATAACTTCTACACCACGTTTTTTGAATTCTTCAAGACGGTGATCAAAAGCAATGATTTCTGATGGACATACAAAAGTAAAATCCATAGGCCAAAAGAATACTACTGCATATTTACCTTTGATATGTTCGGCTAAATTAAAATTATTTACTATTTCACCAGAACCAAGCACTGCAGATGAAGTAAAGTCTGGTGCCTTACGAGTTACTAATGTCATAAGATATCTCCTTGTGTAACTGAATTTGTAATTTGTTTGCGTTGAATTATAGCAGTATGTATCAATACGCCAAGTTGTTATCAACGATTGATTTCATAAGTTTAAACTATGATAAACAAATTATTATTCGGTTTTAATTATCGTTTTCTTTGGTTTACCCTTGTTTTTAGTATCTCGATGACGCTGTTTTACTTTTTTCTTTTTCGTATCTTCTTGTTTTTTAGCTACACTTTTTTGTTTAGCTTTCTGTGATGGTTTCTTTTTAGTCACTGGTTTTGGTGCTTTGGTTTTTGGTCGTAATTCATCAATGGTTCTTAATTTAATCGGTTCACGTATATAACGTTCAATTTTTAGTAATAACTCATTATCGTGAGCTTCAACTAACATTATTGCGGTACCTTTTTTTCCAGCACGAGCAGTACGGCCAATGCGATGTAAGTAAACATCGGCGGTTTTAGGTGCATCGAAATTGATGACATGACTTATATCGTCAATATCTATTCCTCTAGCGGCAACATCTGTTGCAACCAACACATTAACTGTGTCATTACTAATTCTTTTGATTGCTTCATTTCTTTTGGCTTGAACCATTTCGCCTTCTAGATAACAACTTTGAATACCTGCTTGATGAAGTAATGTTACTAATTCATGCACTCTTTCCCGTTTACGAACAAATACAATCGTTTTTTTCACTTCATCTTGTTTCAATAAATACGTTAATAATGCAACTTTATGGGCAAAATCATCAGCGCGATAATAAAATTGCAGAATTTTTTTTCGTTCTTTTCGCGAAGGGTCGGCATTGATTTCGACTGGTTCTTTAAGAATACGATTAGCAAAGCTATGTAATCCGTCACCTTCAAGCGTAGCTGAAAATAATAACGTCTGTTTGCGCCAACGGGTTTCAGCAGAGATAGTTTCTACATCCTGAGCAAATCCCATATCTAACATACGGTCTGCTTCGTCCAATATTAACATTTCAACTGCACGACAATCGAAGTTTTCTTCTTTAATATACTGTAATAATCGACCAGTAGTGGCTATGACAATATCTTGATTTTTACTAAATACTTCAGCATGGTTCATATAAGCAACTCCACCAGTAATCGTAGCGATACTTAAGTGAGTTGACTGCGTAAGTAATTTTGCTTGCTCAGCTATTTGGATTGCGAGTTCTCGAGTAGGGGTTAGTATCAAAACTCGTGGTGGTCCTGGTTTTCGACGAGGAAAATCAAGTAAATGTTGTACCGCTGGAATCAAAAAAGCTAAGGTTTTACCAGTTCCGGTTGGCGCCGATCCTAAAACATCCTTACCATCTAATGCTACTGGTATAGTTTGTGCTTGGATCACCGTTGGTGTATTAATATTTTGTGCTTGTAGATTGTCAATTAGGATATCGTCTAACTGTAAATCGGAAAAAGTTTGTGTAGTCATAATGCTCTTTTATCTATCATTTTGTCCCACATTATAACGGCAATCGCTATAACTACAATCTTTATCGACACGCAACTGATTTAGCTTTAAACAAGCATAAAACTGGTTTTGACGACAAATGCGGTAGATAATAAAGTCGTTACTCGCCTATAACCTTATCATAGGTTAGGGATTATGATAGAATTAAACACTTTATAAGATAGCGAGTACTATTCACACTTTATCTAAATTGATGATCGAATTATAAATATGACAGAATCTTTTTCTAACGACAAATATAACCAGCAGTTACAAAATAAAATAACCAATTTAAAAATATTATTATCTGATTTTTCATTACCCGATTTACAGGTTTTCTCTTCACCAATTAGTCACTATCGTATCCGAGCTGAATTTAGAATTTGGCACAACGGTGAGGAGCTTTATCATATTATGTATGATAAAAAAACTAAAAAAAGAGTAAGAATTGACAGTTTCCCAATTGCATCACAATTAATTAATCGTGCCATGCAAACAATTTTACCGTTACTTCAATATAATGATAAGTTGCGCCTTCAACTTTTTCAGATTGATTATTTTTCCACGTTGAGCGGCCAGTTATTAATAACACTTTTATATCATAAAAAATTAGATGACCAATGGATAATAGAAGCTGAGCGTTTAAAACAACAATTAGCTGAGCAGGGTATTATTGCCAATTTGGTAGGTCGAGCTAGTAATCAAAAAATTGCTGTAAATGTTGATTATGTCGATGAGGTTTTACCCATATTTGATAAGAACTTTAGTTATCGACAAGTAGAAAATAGTTTTACTCAACCTAATGCTGCTATCAACATTAAAATGTTGGAGTGGGCAATATCGGTTACTAAAGATTCTAAAGGTGATCTTCTAGAATTTTATTGTGGTAACGGTAATTTTTCGATTGCCTTGGCACAAAATTTTCGTAAGGTGTTAGCGACCGAGATTGCCAAAGCATCGGTCTATTCAGCGCAACATAATATCAAAATCAATAATATTGATAACTTAATTATTGCCAGATTATCGGCCGAAGAATTTACCAGTGCAATTAAAAAAGAACGACAATTTAATCGATTGCAGGGCATTAATTTAGATGATTATCAATGTCAAACCGTATTAGTCGATCCACCAAGAGCAGGATTAGATGATAATACGCTTGAGATTATCCAAAGTTATCAAAGGATTATCTATATTTCTTGTAATCCGAATACGTTAAAAAATAATTTAGAACAACTTACCAAAACGCATCATATTGAACATTTTGCCATGTTCGATCAATTTCCTTATACCGATCATATTGAAACTGGTATTGTTCTTCGTAAAAACTAATATCAAACATATTCAATTACGGTTAAATTTGCTAAAATAAAATTAGTTTTATAGTGAATTAGCCGTAATCCATAAATAAATTTACGTCAGTAAGTATTAAAGGCAAAAAAAAACCCTAGATCAACTAGGGCTGCATTAAATTGCAAGGAATGGATGAAAGGAAATAAAACAATGAAACAATACTGTCTAGCCTCATGAATCATTGTGGCGATACTATAACAAATCAAAACCGACTGATTAATGACGTTGAGGTTACAAAATAGTCATTAAATTGTCATGATGTCATTTCCCTTTTTCATATATCCTATTACTGCATTATGCAATTTCGATAACCTGATAGAACATTAAGGAATATTCAATATGAAATTGTTAGTTGTTGAAGATGAACAAAAAACAGGTGAATATCTACGCCAAGGATTAGTTGAGTCAGGATTTATTGTTGATCTCACAGATAATGGCTTAGATGGCTATCATCGCGCAATGACTGAAGATTATGATTTAATTATTCTAGATGTAATGCTCCCTGATATTGTTGGTTGGAAAATAGTTCAGTCTTTACGTGAAGCAGGTAAAGACACGCAAATTATTCTTTTAACTGCAATGGGAAGTGTTGAAGATAAAGTTAAAGGGCTCAATTTAGGCGCTGATGATTATTTAGTTAAACCATTTTCTTTTGCCGAACTATTAGCAAGAGTTAAGTCATTATTAAGACGAAATGTACCACAAGTTAATAATTATCAATTAAGTATCGCAGATCTTGTTATGGACTTACCTAAACGAACCGTAACCAGAGGTGATAAAAGAATTGATTTAACCAATAAAGAGTTTTTATTACTGGAATATTTTTTACGTTATCCTGGTGAAGTGCTCCCTAGATCACTCATCGCTTCCCAAGTATGGGATATGAATTTTGACAGTGATACCAATGTTATTGATGTAGCAATTAGGCGTTTGCGTAACAAGATCGATGCTGATTTTGAACCAAAATTGATTCATACGGTCCGAGGAATGGGATATAAATTAGATGTATTGGATGAAGAAAACTAACATCATATCATTTCGTATACCACTTATTGTATGCCTACTGACATGTGGGCTACTTTATTGTTTTAGCTATCTTATTGAACATACCTTTGAAAAAATTTCGATTCAACAAAATGTCACAGAACTGAATTCTGTCATCACCTCAATCGAGCGTGAGCTTACCTATTATTCGCCCGATGAAAACCGTGATGAATTTTTTCAAAATCTTTTACTTATTTTAACCGGTCATCATCACTTATTTGTTTATATTATTGATGATTCAGGAAAAATTGTCTATCGTACCCGAGGGCCAAATCTATCTATTGCTTTATCTCAAGAAGATTTTGATCGTTTAATTACTGAAAATAGTACTGCAATTTGGAATATTGATAAATCGTCTTATCGTATCGGAGCCTCTAGAGTACTGTTGGAGGAAGGTCGCCAATATACGACTATAGTTGCAGTAGCGCGTGATTTACAACTTGAATTTATTAAGCGATTGAGAAATGGTTTAGGTTTACTTATTGTTATTTCTTGTGTTTTGGCTTTAATAGGGTCATTAATTTCAATATATTTTACGCAAAAACCGATCAATCGTTTAATTAAAAAGATTGAAGGCATTAATATGAAAAGTTTAAATTATCGTATTTCAACCAAATCAGTACCGGTGAAATATGTTAGTTTGGTTAAAGCTTTTAATAATATGCTTCATCGAATGGAAGATGTTTTTGATCGGCAACGCAATTTTACTGCTGATATCGCTCATGAAATGCGCACGCCAATTACTAATTTAACCACACAAACGCAAATAGTATTGAATAATGCGAGGTCAACCGATGAATACCGAGAAATTTTATATTCTAATTTAGAAGAGTATGAAAAAATGTCTCAGATGATTTCTGATATGTTGTTTTTGGCTCAAGCAGATAATCATCAATTGGTTCCTAACCTCATCGATATTGATTTGCACTCGATGATCAGTTTGATGTGTGAATATTTTGAACCTCTAGCGGATGAAAAAAATATTACTTTTGATATCGAAGGTAGTTGTTCTCATATTGAAGGCGATAAAATGATGTTAGGACGAGCGATAAGTAATATCTTATCCAATGCCATTCGTTATACCCCTACAAATAAGACAATCAAAATTAGCTTGAGTCAAGTGAATCAAAAACGAATTCAAATTATTATTGCAAACCCAGGTAAAAAGATTGAAAGTCGCCATTTACCACATCTTTTTGATCGTTTCTATCGAGTCGATGAATCTCGGCATCGTAATGGTAAAGATAGCTCAGGAACAGGGATTGGTTTAGCAATCGTTAAATCTATTATCGACACGCATAAAGGTCATATTCATGTCGAATCTGATGATTTATCAACTCGATTTATTATCAAACTTCCTACCGTTATTTAACGTCAAAATCACTTATTAGTAGATTAGCTGCCGCATAGGCAGCTTTTTCTCGTAATTCAGCAGGTACTTGTTGATTATCAACTATCTCATTGAGAACTGTCATTACCGCACCTAAAGCATCATCAATATAACCTAAATCATTACTACCAATTTGTGCATATTTTTCCCGAATTAGCTCACTATATTTGTTCATTTTAATATCCTATCGATTCAAAAAATTTAAATATGATTTAAATAAATGTTATTAACTGTTGATAAACTTCGTCAGCAGTTATGGATTGCATCGTTTTATCTGTGGAAATGATGCTATGCTGGTTTTTGCCATATCCGCCAATAAGTTTCGGGTCGGTATTACCAAATAAAGTAATATTAGGTCTATCTAATGCTGCTGTTAAATGGCTTAATCCAGTATCGACGGATACTACAGCTTTGGCACCGGCAATAACCGTTGCAATTTCATTAAGAGATAATTTAGGTAATACTTCAACATGTTTGAACCCTTGAGCTAAACGTAATGCACGTTCTTGTTCATGTGGAGCTCCCCATGGAAGTTTAACTTTTAGACCAGTAGGTTCAATCAGCTCAATTAAATTACGCCATGCCGATTCAGTCCAATGTTTTTCATCACGGGTAGTTGCATGTAGGAAAATCAAATATTTTTGGTTATCAGGTGGTAATGATGTTAAAAAATGATCAGCAATAGCATAGTCACCAATCGAATCTGGTTGTGAGTAGCTAAGACTTTTAGCAAATAACATACGGACACGTTCAATGGCATGCATCTGTTTAGGAACATGATGTTTTACGTCATAAAACCAACTTGCAATTGGTTCTTTTATGCTTTGGCGATCCAAACCATGTTTGATACCTTTCGCTTTACGAGTGATTAAAAATGCACTTTTAATTAGCCCTTGAGCATCAATAATGCAATCATACTGTTGACGCTGTAAGTGTTCTATAAATTGATGGCGTTCTTGACGGATATTCTTAGCGAACCAGTTTTTTCGCCAACGTCTAATTGCAACCGGAATGACGTCATTTACTGCAAAATGCCAACTGGGAATTTGACAAAAGTTTTCTTCAACAACCCAATCAAATGTTATATCAGGTATGCAGTTAGCTGCATCAGTTAAAGCAGGTAAAGTATGCAATACATCACCCATAGATGAAGTTTTAACAATTAACACGCGCATAATTAACGGCTCTTTTCGCAGCGAACAATAAGTTTCATTAATGTTTCAAATACTAAATCTGGTTTTATATCAATAAGGCTTTGATGATATCCTTGTTCTGCATCACCTTTACGAACGCGATGATAGCCAGTGATTAAACGGATCACTTCAGCTTTATCGGATAGTGGCGGGGTAAAATCAGGACTACTTGGCCCATAAAGTGCCACTAAAGGTTTATCTAGAGCTGCAGCTACATGCATAAGCCCTGAGTCATTGGTGACGACAGCTTTACATGCTGCAATCAGATTTATTGCTTGTCCTAATTCAGTTTGTCCAGCAAGGTTAATACATTGTTGTCCATGATTCATTTTAGTAATGATTTGTTCGCCGACTATTTTATCTTTTGCTGAACCGAAAATAATAATTTTAGCATGCTGTTTTACGATTAAATCAGCTAACGCGGCATAGTGATAATCAGGCCAACGTTTGGCTGGACCAAATTCAGCACCAGGACAGAAACCGATTAAAGGCACGTCACTAGGAATATTAAACGTTGCTAATGCTTGATCTACTTCATCTTTTTCAACACTAAGCTTTGGCCACAAAATTGGTTGAGGCAGATCTTTAGCTGAATGAATATCTTGTTTAGGGTAGGCGAGAGCGACATAGCGTTCTACCATTAATGGAAAGGCTTGTTTATCCAGCACTCTTAAATCATTTAATAAGCCATAACGCATCTCACCTTTCCAACCTGTACGTTTAGCAATTTTAGCAAAAAAAGGAATAAGTGCCGATTTAAATGAATTAGGTAAGATGATTGCTTGGTCGTATTGATTATTGCGTAATTCCTTTCCTAACTGATAACGTTTGCTTAAAGCAAACTCACCATGGCTAATAGGCATAGCAATTGATTGATTTACTTCAGGCATTTTATCTAACAAAGCTCGGCACCAAGTTGGTGCCATCACATCAATTTCAATAGATGGATCTAATTGTTTTAATGTGCGATATAAGCTTTGTGACATCATCATGTCACCAACCCATGAAGGACCAATAATCAACGTTTTCATTGCGGTTCCTTTATTGTTGGTTTAACCATTGCATATATTCAGTTGTTCCTTGAGACACTGTTTTGAACTCAATAGGACAACCTGTTTTCCTGAATTTAGTTAGATCAGCTTGAGTAAAGCTTTGATAGCGTCCTTTTAAGTGTTCAGGGAATGGAATATAATCGATTTCGCCTTTGTGATGATAGTCTAATACTGCATCAGCGACCGATTGGAATGATTCAGCACGACCAGTTCCACAATTAAAAATGCCAGAAACTTTGTTTTTCCAGAACCATAAATTAACTTCAACCACATCACCAACGTAAATGAAATCACGTTTAAAATTATCACTGCCAGCAAATAATTTAGGCTTTTCTCCTTTAATTATTTGTTCATTCAAGTGGTAAGCAACGCTAGCCATGCTACCTTTATGGTTTTCACGAGGTCCATAGACATTGAAATAACGAAAACCACAAATTTGTGAACTTGCATTAGGTAAAATTTCTCGTACGTACTGGTCGAATAAAAACTTTGAATAACCATATACATTCAAAGGTTTTTCATAAACTCTATCTTCAATAAAATTGTCACTACGTCCTCCATAAGTTGCGGCGGAAGAAGCGTATAAAAAAGGAATATCAAAATCTAAACAATAATGCAGCAAATCTTTTGAATAGTTGTAATTATTTTCCATCATAAATTTGCCATCCCATTCAGTAGTAGATGAACAAGCTCCTTGATGAAAAATAACTTCAATATCCAGATTTTCACCGGAGACTATTGCTGAAATAAACTCATCTTTATCCATATAATCAGCAATATCTAAATCTGCTAAGTTGGCAAATTTAGTACCATCGGTTAAATCGTCTACTACTAAAATATCTTTTCGGCCTAACTCATTCAAACCTTTTACAATATTACTTCCAATAAAACCTGCACCGCCAGTAACAACTATCATAATGACACCTTTAACTAATAAAATTAATGGCACTATAATAACGATTTATTGGCAAATTTTCGAGTGCTCTTTTAGTTATCTTAATTTTGTTTGTTGTTACTTGATGATCATAAAATTTGATTTAGTGATATATATCTGTGATATGAATCATGCCAATAAATTGTTTTTTATTATCAATCACAGGTAAAACGGTTATTGGTTTGCCTGGTATTTTGTTACCATTGACGATTTCAACTTTGATTCGCTTAATTCAAGGTTCTGGTGTAGTTGCCATGATTACCGCAGCCAGTATTACTGCACCAATGATTGGAACATTGGGTGTAAATCCGATTATGGCAGGATTAGGCTGCTCGATTGGTTCATTTATGTTTTCTCATTTCAATGATGCTTATTTTTGGGTGGTTAATCGCTCACTAGGTGTTACTGAGGTTAAAGAACAAATTAAAGTTTGGAGTATGACAACTACCGTACTTTGGGCTGCAGGAACAGTGACATTATTAATTGTTAATGCCATTTTCTTCTAAGAAAATAGGGGAGTGTAAAGGAATATGCTTCCCCTAATCTTTTCTCTAAATTAGTTATTATTAATTTTTGCGGTAACTAAAATATACCTTGCCAAACTGAGATAGGGTTCAGTTTGGCAAAACTGTTTTTCAATTTCTAATAATTGTTCAAAATGCGTTTCGGCTTTTGACTTATTGGTTAAATAATCATGGAATATCCGAATTCCTGTTTTATTGGTGATCTCAAAATTTTGTTGGTTCAACCATTGATATACTTGATTTGGATCACGAGGATAATCGGGAGATAAGGTTTTCTTTTTACGTTTATTAAGACCGGCTTGAGTATATCCAAAATTACCTAAAGTCACTGTTTTAAATAATAGGCCGTGATAATTATAGAACATTAATGACAAATAACCATCTTGCTTAAGGTATTGTCTTAGCGACTGTATTATTTGGATTGGATCAGCTACCCATTCTAAAACGGCATGACAAATCACAATATCAAATTGTGTTTCAATAAATTGATTCAGATCTTGAATAGGGCAATGAATAAAATTTAAGCTTAGATTTTCTTGATCGGCTTGCTTTTTTGCTAATTCGAGCATTTGCTCAGAAATATCACAAACAGTAATATTATGGCCTAATCTTGCTAATCGACAAGCAATCTGACCTTGTCCACCGCCTGCATCTAAAATAGTCAATGGTTTATTTGTTGGATACCTAGCTAATATATTTTCTAGCTCTTGCCAAACGATAGCTTCTCGAATCTTGCCTTTGTTTGTGCCATAAATATTTTTAGCGAATTTATGGCTGATATCATCAAAATTACGATCGATTTTAGTCATAGTAGATAATTATTATTTTAATAATTTTTTATTTAATTTAGTCGCTTCTAAATTAATTTGGGCAATTTTTTCTGACATCAGTTGATAGCACTCTTCCATTAATATTCTAGCATCTTCTTTACGTAGATTCTTAGTTTCAATTGGCGGAAGCATTTCAACGATCATATGGCCATTATTAAGGCGGTTAAGTTTTATATTATTGGTATCTGATACGCAAATCGGCACAATAGGAACGCCAGCGGCAATAGCAGCTTTAAAAGCACCAGTTTTAAATGGTAATAATCCTCGCCCACGACTTCGGGTACCTTCGGGGAACATCCATATTGATATCCCACGTTTTTTTATTTCGTTAACAACTAGGTTAATGGTATCTCGAGCTTTTGATTTATTATTACGATCAATCAAAATATTGCCAGTGAGGTAATAAAGTTGTCCAAAAAAGGGAATAAAAGCAAGGCTTTTTTTACCCACCGTAACGGTTTTTGGTTGTACAATATCAGCGGCTACCACCATATCATAATTATTTTGGTGATTGGCGATAAATACACAACTACCTAGTTTTTCAATTTCAGGATATTTACGAGTATCAACTTTTACCCCTAATAATGGTTTAAAGAAAAAACTAAAAAGATGAGCAAATCTAGCCACATTTTTGGGATTGCGAGGATTGAATAAGCAAAATATAACCCCTAGTACACAAGTTATAATGCCAATAAATAACACAAAGATTAAACGAAAAAGAAAAACCATAATTTACCTCACAAGTTAACTTAGCGTATTATATACGTAATCTATATGAATATACAGTTTGTTAAATATCGCTTTAAAGGATGTTTATGCACGAATCAACTATCATTTGGAATGATAATCAAATTCCAATTTCCCGTTACTTTGATGATGTTTATTTTAATACTGACGGTGCAGTAGATGAAACTCGTTATGTTTTTATTGAAGGGAATTGTTTATATGACAGATTTTTACAACATCAGCAAGAGACGTTTACTATTGGTGAAACTGGTTTTGGTTCAGGTTTAAGTTTTTTAATTACTTGGCAAACGTTTAAACAATTTAGACAAAAAAATCCAAATAGTAATTTGAAAAAATTAAATTTTTTTAGTGTTGAAAAATATCCTCTATCTGCCAGCGAGATGTCAAAAATTCATAATAAAGTCATTAATCACAATGATGCATTATGGCCTCTAGCTAAGCAATTACAAGACTCTTTAAAAAGATCTGATGTTGATAGCTTAGAAGAAGCGAATTTGTTGATATGCTATGACGATATAAGCTGCTTTGCCGATTTCTTGGTTCAACAAAATAGTTTTATTGATGCATGGTTTTTTGATGGTTTTTCGCCAGCCAAAAATCCAGATATGTGGAATGAATCCCTATTTAAACATTGTTATCAATTAACAAGAGAAAAAGGAACCTTTGCAACATTTACTGCAGCAGGTTTTGTCCGACGTAATTTAATCAATGCTGGATTTAATGTCGAAAAACGTAAAGGATTTGGTCTAAAACGTGAAATGTTAATCGGCCAAAAAATCTAAATTAGTTCGCCAATTTAACTTTTGGCGAACTAATAAGAATTAACTAATATTAATTAAACTCGAATTGGTAGATTAGATCTAATGTTTGCGCAATACCAGAGGCTGCTTCGACATATAAATTTGGCAATAAACGATAGCGCAAGGTAAATGTTGCTAGTGAGTCGAATATACCTACACCATATTTTAATTGTAAATGAGGTAATATATAACCACTTACAACCACTTTTGAATTATTACCTGCCCCTTGAGTGTCTAAAGAAAGATTCTTGATGCCAAATGCATTACCAATATCACCGATGAATTGTCCTGTTTTGGCGGTTCCAACACCAACTAAAAAGGCGGTCATCATATCATTATCGCTTTGATCAGAACTATCAAGACCTTGGCCTCGAATTAGGTAAGAAAGCGCTTCTTGTTGTGACATAGCTGGATCAGAGAAAATCTCAATTTTAGGATCTGTTGATGACCCCTTAACTCGAATACCTGCTGTAATATTACTGTTATCCATGGAATCAGGATTACGAATGGCTTCTATATCTAACATAGCTTGATCTGTTGGACCAGAAAAAGTGATAATCCCTTTGTTAATGATTAGGTCTTGCCCATAAGCATGAAATCGTCCGTTAGGAATTAATATTTCACCATGTAAATCTAGTCCTTTATTTGTCTGTGTCGCAATAAGTTTACCTTTTAATGAGGCTTGCAAACCAAAGGCATCTACCGTTACTTTATCACCAATATTGATTTCAATATGACTATTTATTTTCATGCCAAATTTTTGAGCTTGAATCTGTTTGTGGTTTTGATCCAACATGACTTCATCAGGTGACACGTCAATACTTGATGGCGGAAGTGAATCAACGGTGATTTTGCCTTTAGGTATTGAAACTTTACCAAGAATTGTCAGTTCATCTTGGGTTGCTTCTATTTTAATATCTGGAATGACTGACATGACAATCATTGGCGGTACAGAGACATCCATGGCAGCACCATTAACATTTAATGTTGCTTGCCATTTTTCAAAATTATTCCAGCTAGCTTGACCATTAATATTAATGTTTCCTGATTTAGTGGCCAAAATTCCTTTCATTGTCGAAGTTTTACCATTGAATTTAATATCAACCATAGCCGATTTGATATCGATTGGTAATTGGTTAGATTTTATGTCGCTATGTTTTAAATTGATACCGCCGGTTAAGCTAGGATCCATTAATGAACCAGAAAATTTAACCATTCCATTGATGGCGCCATTAGCATATTCATCTTTACTCAATAGCGGATTAATAATTGCTAGGGCTAAATTATCAATATTGAGTTGACCACTTAAATCTTTTTTTCCAGTTGGATCATTTATGGATAGATCGCCATTTATTTTGCCTAATTTATTTAAACCAAAACGCCAATTTAATTTAGCCTGTTGTTCATTAAATTCAGCATTGATATTAAACAGGTCAAATGGAATTGGTAAAGCTTGATTGGTGATCATCTGTTTAACAAAAACTTTATTGCTAGTTATATTGGCTTTAATACTCGGAATTTTGCTAGCATCGTCGAATTTAATATCTGCTTTGCCATTAATAAAACCATCAATTTTAGTTTCACCATCATTGGGAATAGGTAATTTGGCAAGATCAATATCTTTTAATGTAATAGATGTCTGGTTATTGTTAGCTATTGATAATGATTTATCTAAACAGATACTAGAATTATTGCTACGCCAACAATGTGCCCCTATAGTTGGAACCTGGTTAGTTAAATCATATGATAGAGAAATAGGTTTAGCTAATTGCCAACGATTATTATTAGCTAATGTAAGTAAACTATGCGGTATACTTGCGGTCCAATTATTATGTTGTTTATCTAATTGTCCATTTAATGATGTAGCCATCGATAATGGACTACCTTCAAAATTTATATTTAAAGAGTGACGAGCTTCATTGCCTGATAGTTCAATATTAGCTTTTTTAATACTTTGGTTAGCGATATCGATATTTTGACCAATTAGCTTCAATTGTCCACTAAGTTGATCTGTGTATTGGATTTTGCCTGATAGATTGGCTTTCGCGATTGAAATATTTTCATAAGTTAAGTTGCCGATATTGATATTACTTTCGATAACTGGTGAAGTTTTACTACCTGTCATCTTGACATTACCAATAATTGTGCCACTTAGATTATCAACCAATAATGATAAAGTCGTTAAATTAAGTTGGCTATTTAAATTTCCTTTATCCGTTGATCCATTAATATTTAATTGATTTTTACCCCAAAGTAGAGATAAATTTTTTGCTGATAGCGTACGATTAGAATCAACAAATAGGTCACCATTAGCTGAAAAATTAGCTTGCTTAATGTTACCTTTCAACTGTATCTCAGGAATATTTAATTGCCATAAATCACCTTCGAGCATACCCGAAGTTTTTAGTTGGCCGGCTAAGCGAATAGGGAAGGTTGGTAACTCTTTAATAATATCGACATTATTAAGGTTAATACTCGCATCCCATTTAAGTGCTGTTTGCCAATCTAGTTGGCCAGTAAGATTAATATCGCCTTGCGGAAACTTGATATTGGCATGGTCGAAAGAGGCAGATTGGTTGGTCCCAGCACCAACAATATCAACAGACGTATCAGGTAAGCCATCTCCCTTAATCAAACCTTTAGCTAGCATATTATATTTTTGCGCATTACCATTTAAGCTTATAGCAAAATTATCTAACTGATATTGTGGATCTCCTTCAATTGGCCATTGAATATGTTTACCGTCTAATTTTGTTATTAAAGGCAAATATTTCTCAATAAAATTGATTTGTCCCTCAATGGTAATTTGATTCAGACCAGCAATATTAGTATAAGTAAATAATTTACCTAATAAGTTTCCTGAAAACTGTCCATTAAGATGATTTTTTTCTGTATCGACCTTAACTGAAGCTAAAATAGGCCAATTATCGCCAAGTGTAATTTCACCAGATAAATAGGCATGTCCATTGACATAAGGCGTTGTTGCATTAGTGTCGACATGTTTGACCATAATATGATTATTAATCATCTCGGTTTTTATATTCACTTGGTTAAAATGATAATCTTGCCCAGCTATGTGTAATAACCAATTGTTACCCGTTAAACTTGTGACATTAATATCAAGTGGAATACTAACCTGTGGTAGTGAATTTATCAAAGGTTGATTAAATAGTTGCTTAATTTTTTGGTCAAGTGCTAAATTATCTTCTAATTTGTTGTTAGAGTTTTTTGCAGGGTGATCTGCAAATATTGCCTGTAAGTCCATAGCAATAGCCGGGAATACATAGATTTTTTCGTTGACCCAGTTAGCTTTTCCTGTAAAGTTTGACATACCAAATTGCATATCATTAACTTTTACATTGACATCGGAAATATGGGTTTGTTTTAACTCAATAGGTAATGGCGTTTTAATTATTCGTCGTTTTTCTGATGTTGGTTCATCAGGTGAAAGTTGCAATTCATTAGTATTGATTACAACATTAACTCCATCAGCATCAAATTGTTTAACACAAATTTTTGTTTGTATTAAACATAAACCAGACAATTTGAATGTTGCATCTTTTACCTGTACATTGACACCAGGTAGTTCAAGTGACAACCCTTTAATATGTAAATCATGGAAGGTACCTTCAACTTGAGCTATTTTTAATTCAGGTAAAAATTTATTAAGAACATAGGTAGTTAGCTTTACACCTAAAGATGTGTAAATCATTAAGATTGTAAAAGTGATAAGGAAAACAAAAATGGAAAGCACTACAATGCTGCGTTTTTTCCATTTACGTATTCGTTTTATTTTTTCAACCTTTTTTGCTCTTATTGGATTTTTTGCCATTTTATAATTCGCTTCCTAAACCAATATATAGATGTATTGAGCCTTTATCTTTTCTATTTAGTGGTGTTGCTAAATCAAACTTAATTGGACCGACAGGCGAAGCCCATCGAATACCCAAGCCGGTACCAGTATAAAATTTAGCTGTATCGACTTTATCTATTGCTTCACCAGTATCAACAAAAGCAGCACCCCACCAAGAGCCAGTTAAGTTATATTGATATTCGGCTGAGCCTGTGATCATTTTTGAAGCACCTTTAAGCTTACCTTTTTTATCTTTAGGTGAAATAGATTGATAACTGTATCCTCGAATACTGCGATCGCCACCAGCAAAAAATCTAAAAGAAGGTGGCACTCGATCAAAGTTACTAGCTTGGATAATGCCAAAATTACCTCTGGCTATAAAACGATGTGATTGTTTTATTGAACGAATCCAAGTTTGTTGAGCTTGAAAACGGACTAAATTAATATCAGAGCCTAACGATTCCGCTGCCCCTTCAACTGAATAACGTTGAGAATCACCCCACATCGATAATAGCTTACCGTCATTACGAATACGTGAAATACTTAGTGATGGATAGTATAAAAAGGTCTTAAACTTTGCATCCCCTTGAGTAAAGTCATCACGCAACATATTAAAACCAAGAGCAGTTTGCCAACCGTCAAAATTATCCCAATTACGCAAAGCACCTAAAGTATACGAACGTGAATAAGTATCGTTATTATCAATTTTTTTATAACCACCTTGAATGGTATAATACTGTTCAATAGGCGATTTTTTTAAAGGTATTTTGTAGCTCATTGTAATAATTTGCTCTGGTGATGAGAGCGATAAACTACTTTGAAAACTATGTCCTTTACTATTGATCCAAGGTTTATTCCAGCCAATTTTGCCATGCACGCCATTATCTGTTGAAAAACCTAAACCCAGATCCATAGCATTTTTTTTACGAGGAGTGGTAACAACATCAATTGGTAGAGCTTTATCTGCAGTTAGATGTGGAAAATCTGGTGTAACAACTACAGAGTTAAACCAGTTTGTCGAACTTAGTCGTCGATTTAATAATGACAACTGTTCAGCCGAATATTCATCACCTTCTTTAAAAGGTACGATATTGGCAAGATAATCTTGACGAATTTTAGCCTCAGGAAATTTAACCATACTAAACTTATAGCGTTTACCAGTATCAAAATCGATATTCCAAAATGCTTGATGGTCGTATTTAGATACGGCTAATTGATGGGTTGGCATTACTGCATCAAAATAGCCTTTTTTTAATGACAAGCTTTCTAAGCCTTTTTTAAATGCTTCATAAGTGCCGTGATTTAAAATTTCACCAATTTTAGGTAGTTGTTTAGCTAGTAACTCTTGAAAATCTTTATCTTGTTTACCTTCGCCATTGATATTGATATTTAATTGTTTAATTCTAACCGGTTCACCAGGCGATATTTTAACAACGAGGACTTTAGGATCACTTTCGTCATAATTAAAACTAGGAGAATAATAACCTAATGCTCGAAGTGCTTTTTGTGCTTCACTTTCAAAATATCGCTTAAAATTAGGCGAATTATTAATTTTATCTGATGTGATTAACGAAATGCGTGCATCGACATTTTCCGCAAGTTCTCCCGATAATCCTTTAATTGATAACTTCATATCAGCATAACTTGATGCAGTCGTTACCATTAAAAGTACGCATAATGAGCGAGAAAATCGTGACACATACACCTCGATAAAGTTTAGGATTCAAGTAATTTTACATGTCCAATATATGGTAAATGTCGATAATGCTGAGCATAATCTATACCATAACCCACTACAAACTCGTCAGGAATTGAAAAACCGATATATTTCACTGGTACTGCAACTTCACGACGTGAAGGTTTATCTAATAATGTACAAATCTCGATACTACGAGGATGACGTAGTTTTAAAATAGCCATTACCTTGCTAAGAGTATTACCGGTATCAATAATATCTTCAACAATCAGCACATCTTTGTCACGAATATCTTCGTCTAAATCTTTTAAAATTTTGACATCTCTATTACTTACCACGGCATTGCCATAACTTGAGGCCGTCATAAAGTCGACTTCGTGACCAACACTAATTGCTCGGCTTAGATCAGCCATAAAGATAAAAGAACCTCTTAACAAACCAACTAAAATAAGCTCATTTTGACTGCTTGCATAATCTTTATTTATCTGTTGACCTATTTCATTTACCCGTTTTTGGATATCTTTGGCAGATATCATGGTTTCTAATGTATGTTTTTTCATTAATAATGCTCAGTATATATCTTAAAAAATCAGAACAGATTTTAGCAATTTTCACAGGTAAAAAGAATAACTAAGCAAATTTTTTATCAAAAATTAAAAAATGATTTATAGAATACATTTTTAAATATTAAGTCAATCGTTAACTGTACTATGACAAGAGTGTTTATTTTGTTTTATTTCTAAACGCCGTTTTTTGAAAAAGTTGCTTAACATTGAGCTACATTCACTAGCTAAAACACCACTAGTTATTTGGGCAAAATGATTAATGCCCGTTCTGGAAAGAATATTGATATAAGAACCAGCTGCACCGGTTTTATAATCACTAGCACCATACACTACACGCTTGATTCGACTATGTATAATAGCACCAGCACACATAATACAAGGTTCAAGAGTAACATACAATGTTGTATTGACTAAACGGTAGTTGTGTAAAAATTGACCTGCTTGTTCAATTGCCATGATTTCTGCATGAGCAGTTGGGTTATGTTTAATAATTGATTGATTAAAACCTTCACCAATAAGTTGTCCGTTTTCATCAACAATTACTGCGCCGACTGGAATTTCTCCTATAGATTCAGCGCACTTAGCTAATTCTAATGCATGACGCATCCAAATTTCATCTGTCATGCTTTAACATTATAAATTATTTAGATTAAGTACATCACGCATATCATAAAGTCCAACTGGTTGCTTAGCAAGCCATAATGCTGCACGTACTGCTCCATTAGCAAATGTCATTCGGCTTGAAGCTTTATGGCTAATTTCAACTCGTTCTCCGACATCAGCAAAAATTGCGGTATGTTCACCGACAATATCACCAGCTCGAATAGTGGCAAAACCAATTGCCCCTTTTGGTCTTTCTCCGGTATGGCCTTCTCGGCAATAAACTGCACGCTCGTTTAAGTCACAACCAAGTGCATCGGCAATAGCTTCACCCATCGCAAGTGCGGTACCTGATGGGGCATCAACTTTATGACGATGATGAGCTTCGATAATTTCGATGTCAGTATAATCCCCCATAATTTGGGTGGCTTTTTCAAGTAATTTAAGTACTAAGTTAACACCAACGCTAAAGTTTGCGGCAAATACAATTGCAATTTGTTGTGCAGCATTAGCAATTGCCTGTTTACCAGCTTCATCAAAGCCTGTTGTGCCGATTATCATCATTTTCTTATTTTCGACACAAAAAGTTAAATGTGCTAGGGTTCCTTCTGGACGAGTAAAATCAATTAATACATCAAACTGATCTTTTGCTTTTAGTAGATTATCGGTGACTTTTACACCACAAAGACCAATTCCGGCAAGCTCACCAGCATCACTACCTATCAATGATGATCCTTCTCTTTCGAATGCAGCGCCTAAAGTCACTCCTTCAATTTGAGATACCGCTTGAATGAGTTGACGACCCATTTTACCTCCAGCGCCAGCAATAGCGATGCGAATCATATTTGTTGACATATAACTTTCCTTACATTATTACCTAATACACATAAACAAATATTATAGCGGAAAACTATTAAGTTATATACCGACTAAAAAGCAAAATGTTATACTTTGCTGGTGATTTTTTATAATAAATATAGGATACCTTATGCGTTGTAAATGGTATTTTGGATGGAACATTGTGATTGCAGCAGCGTTGTTAACGCTGCTATCTAGCGGATTACGGATGAGTATGGGGGTATTCTTTTTACCTATCGCCAACGACCTACAGTTTAGTCGTAGTACTTTATCAAGTATTATTGCTATTGGTATGCTATTTTCTGGAATCGCGATGCCAATAGCCGGTTATTTAGTTAGCAAATATGGAACACGCTTTGTATTATTATTAGGTTCACTAATTATTATTATTTCGTCTGTTTGGGCCGCTAATATAACTGATTATTGGAATTTTTTATTATCCTTTGGTATAGCGTTATCTTTTGGTACCTCGTTTGTTGGTTCGGTAAGTTTTACGCCGATTGTTGTTCGTTGGTTTAGCAAACATCGTGGCTTGGCTTTATTTATCTTATCAAGTGGTAGTATGGCTGGCATTGCGGTTATGCTACCTGTATTTGCTTATTTTATTCCACTTTATGGATGGCAAACTACATTGATAGCATTTTCACTATTTTTTATGCTGTTAGCTTTACCGATAGCGCTCTTTATTATGAAAGATAAAAAAAGTGATACTGATACAACTGAGAATAATCATGATTTAAAACCTGAAATGACGTTAGGTCAAGTCTTAAAAACGCGACCTTTTTGGCTACTTAGTTTTGGTTTGTTTACTTGTGGATTTAGCATGAATTTACTTGGGACTCACGGTGTTCCTATGTTAATGGATCATGGGTTTGATTCAATAACCAGTTCTTCTGGACTAGGCTTAATTGGTCTGGTGGCAATATTTAGCACATTACTGCTTGGCTATATTTCAGATATTGTGCCACGAAAGTTTGTTTTAGCTATGATCTATTTTGTTCGAGGGATAGGATTTATAGCATTAGTTATTGCAGCAACGCAATGGCAACTCTATACCATAGCCTTATTAGGTGGGTTAGTCTGGGCTGGCGCTTTATCTTTATCAAGTGCCATATCTGCTGATATTTATGGTGTAAAAATTGTTGGTTTACTTTCTGGTTTAACTTACCTTGGTCACCAAATTGGTGCGATGATTGGTTCGTGGTTAGGAGGGTGGGCATATGACACATGGCATAACCACTTTATTGCCTTTGGCATAGCTAGCGCTCTATTGTTGTTAGCTGCGCTATGTACCTGCTTATTACCTAAAATTTACAATAGTTAATTCTGACAATAATGGACGCAAGGGCGTCCATATTTTTTTATAGAACTTTTAATAATTCAACATCGAAAATTAAAGTACTATATGGGGGGATTGACGCGCCAGCACCTTGAGATCCATAAGCTAATTCTTGAGGAATATATAATCGCCATTTTGAGCCTTCTGGCATTAATTGTAACGCTTCAACCCAGCCTCGAATAACACCATTAACAGGGAATTCAGCTGGTTGACCTCGTTCAACAGAGCTATCAAATACAGTACCATCAATTAGCTGTCCAGTATAATGAACTTGCACTCGGTCAGTTGCTTTTGGATATGCACCAGTACCTTGTTTAAGTACTTCGTATTGTAAACCTGATTCAGTTGATTTTATGTTATCTTTTTTAAGATTTTCAGTTAAAAAGTCTTTTCCTGCTTGGGCAATTTTTTCTGCTTGCTTTGCTTTTTCTTTAGAGGCTTGTTCATGAACGTGGCGAAGAGCATCATGCAATTCTTGTAAAGGTAAAGCTGGTTGGTTACCACTTAATACATCTTCCATAGCTAATTTTAATGCATTAAGTTCTAAATTGCTTAATCCTGACTCTTTTAGTTGTTGGCCAATTTGTAATCCAATTGCGTAACTTGCTTTTTGCTCAATGGTATCTAATTTCATTTTTTACCCGTCATTTGTTGATATAAAGTTGCTTATTATAGTGCATTACGATTAAAGATAATAAGAAAAATATCAGCTCTTGTTAATTATCATCAAGATAACAATGCTTTTAAGTATAAATTTATAGAAGAATTTATTATTTTTTCTAGCGCTTAGTTAAAATATCAGCGATAATATATTCTATTGTATTTTTGAATGGATGATTTTAAATGCCGTTTCGTAAATCTATTTCGCTTGCTATTGTGGCCGGTATGTTACTAACTGGTTGTTCTCTTGTTGATCGTTGGGTTTATCGACCTGATATCAATCAAGGTAATTATGTAACAAAAGATGCAATAGAATTATTACAAGTTGGTCAAAGCAAAGAGCAGGTGGTATTTATTATGGGATCACCAATGTTAACCTCTTCTTTTGGGGGTAATGTTTGGTATTATGTTTTCCGCCAACAGCCACAACATGGTAATGTAAGTCAGATTACTTATGCCGTTTATTTTGATGAGATGGGCATAGTGAAAGATATTAAAACCTCTACATTAGAAGGCTCTTTATCATTAGAAGAAATGAACCAACAAGAAATTTCAGATCCTATTGAAATAAAATCAGAAGACGATAATGATCATTTACCTACTCAACAATCGTCTGAAGTTTCATCAGAAGGTGAATCAGAATAAAATTCAAAAAAAACCTCGTTATAATAACGAGGTTTTTTATATCTATGTTTAATCAATATTAAATTCGATTAAATCGGTCTATTAGTAGTGACCACCAATAGAAGAAATAAGAGCTACTATAAGAATCATATAAATAATGAAAAATACAATTGAACAAATAAAAGCAATTAAAGAAAACTTCCAATAGCCATGTAAATTTTCAATAGCTTCAATAAGATTTCGTTCATTATCAAAATTTGCAGCCATACTAAATGTGCTGCCTGATTTGAATAGTTTTACGCCAGCTAAAATTACCGGAATACCGACGATAGCAGATATGATCCCTAAACAAGATAAGGCGCCGATAATTATCATTATAACTCCATAGATTTGTTGCATTATTGCTATAAATCTCATCTGTTTTTTTAATAATTCAGTTGAAGTAATGGTAATACTTTTCGGTTGGTTAAAATCCATATTTATTCCCTATATTATATATTGTTGTACTATTAAAAAATGGCAGATAGAATAACATTTTATTTTTTTATGTCGAGGCTAATTTGCAAAAAAAATCTCTATTAAATCGTTTTTCTATAGCTCCTATGTTGGATTGGACAGATAAACATTGTCGTTATTTTCATCGTATTTTGACCAAACAAACGTTACTTTATAGCGAAATGGTCACTACTGGAGCAATTTTATTTGGTAAAGGCGATTATTTAGCTTTTAATAGCCAAGAACATCCTTTAAGTTTACAACTGGGTGGAAGTGATCCTATTGCATTGGCTGAATGTGCAAAATTAGCTGAAGAACGAGGATATGATGAGATTAATCTTAATGTCGGTTGTCCTTCTGATCGTGTACAAAATGGCATGTTTGGTGCCTGTTTAATGGCAAAAGCTGATTTAGTCGCAAATTGTATTGATGCCATGCAAAATGCTGTCAATATTCCTATAACGGTAAAAACACGTATTGGTATTGATAATCAAGATAGTTATGGCTTTTTAGGTGAATTTATTGAAAAAGTCATGCCTCATACGGAAACATTTATTGTACATGCTCGTAAAGCTTGGCTTTCCGGACTCAGTCCAAAAGAAAATCGCGAAGTGCCACCACTTGATTATGAGCGAGTTTATCAATTAAAACGTGATTATCCTCATCTAACTATCGCCATAAATGGCGGAATTAAAACCATTGATGAAATCAAACAACATTTAACTTTTGTCGATGGTGTTATGGTTGGTCGTGAAGCTTATCAAAATCCTATTTTACTGACGCAAATTGATCAACAAATCTTTGGTTCTGATGTTCCAAGTCCTGACCCAATTGCGGCAATACAAGCACTTTATCCTTATATTGAAACCCAGTTAACTCAAGGCGCTCAACTCAACCATATTATGCGTCATACCTTAGGTATCTTTAACGGTAGAAAAGGGGCTAAACAGTGGCGACGCTATTTGAGTGAAAACGCCCATAAAAAAGGGGTAGGAATAGAAGTTGTTGAACAGGCATTAACTTTTATTCAATAGCAACAAATGTTATGAAATGTTTCGAAGTATGGCTGGATTGCGCATGCTTGATAGTTCAGTATATACTAGCGAACAATTTTACTTAGGGTTCTCTTTTGTGCGTTTAAATTCAAGTCAACAACAAGCTGTCGAATATGTTTCAGGGCCTTGTCTGGTACTAGCTGGTGCAGGTTCAGGTAAAACTCGAGTAATTATTAATAAAATCGCTTATTTAATTCGGGTAAAAGAATATTTGCCTCGACATATTGTTGCTGTGACTTTTACTAATAAAGCTGCTAGGGAAATGAAAGAACGCATAGCCCAATCCTTGAGTAAACCAGAGGCAAGAGGGCTAAAAATTTCAACCTTCCATACCTTAGGATTAGATATTGTACGCCGAGAATATAAACATCTTGGTATTAAAGCTAATTTTTCACTATTTGATGATCATGATCAATTCGCTTTGCTCAAAGAGCTTACCCAGCAATGGTTAGATGGTGATAAAGATCTTATTAATCAGTTACGTTCAACTATTTCGAATTGGAAGAATGATATTGTTGATTCAACCATTGCAATGGCGAGAGCGCAGACGAATAAAGAAAAGCTATTTGCTCACTGTTATCAACTTTACGAAAAACAACTTAAAGCATGTAGTATATTAGATTTTGACGATCTTATTTTATTACCGACATTGCTGTTAAAAACTAATGATGAAGTTAGAGAAAAATGGCAAAACCGTATTCGTTATCTATTAATCGATGAATATCAAGATACCAATACCAGTCAATATGAATTTATTAAATTATTGGTAGGTAGCCGAGCTAAATTTACGGTGGTTGGTGATGATGATCAGTCAATTTACTCCTGGCGTGGTGCTCGTCCGAAAAATTTAGTTTTACTCAAGCAAGACTTTCCTCAACTAGAAGTGATTAAATTAGAACAAAATTACCGATCATCAGGAAGAATATTAAAAGTTGCTAATATTTTAATTGAAAATAATCCTCATATCTTTGAAAAGAAATTATTTTCCGAACTCGGTTATGGAGAGCATCTAAAAGTCATTTCAGCCGATAATGAAGAACATGAAGCGGAAAAAGTGGTTAACGACTTAATCGGACATCGATTTGCTAATAATAGCCAATATGGTCAATATGCCATTTTGTATCGAGGTAATCATCAATCTCGCTTAATTGAAAAAATGCTAATGCAATATCGAATTCCTTATCGAATTTCAGGTGGTACATCATTCTTTGCTCGAATTGAAATCAAAGATTTAATGGCCTATCTCCGTTTATTAACTAATCCTGACGATGATAATGCATTTATTCGGATTATTAATACCCCAAAACGTGAAATTGGACCAGTAACTATCCAAAAATTGGGAGAGTGGGCAAATCATCGCGGCGTTAGCTTATATCAAGCGAGTCATGATATGGGATTAACGGAATTACTATCAGGTAAACGAATGGAAACATTGCATACCTTTATTCACTGGTTTGATTCATTGATTGAAAAATCACATCTAGAGCCGATGGCTGCCATTCATGAACTCTTACATGGTATTCATTATGAAAGTTGGATCTACGAAACTTCATCTTCGCCAACTGCTGGGCAAATGCGCATGCGTAATGTAGAACAGTTGGTGAGCTGGTTAAATGATATGTTACAGGGTGATGATATCGATGAGGGATTAACTTTAGAGCAGGCTGTAGCTAGATTTACCTTGCGTGATATGTTAGAGCGTAATGAAACAGAAGAAGAACTGGATCAAGTACAATTAATGACGTTACATGCCTCTAAGGGGCTTGAGTTTCCTTATGTATATTTAATCGGCATGTCAGAAGGGTTATTGCCACATCAAACCAGTATAGATGAAGACAATATTGAAGAAGAACGACGGCTTGCGTATGTAGGAATCACTCGAGCACAACGGGAATTAACTTTTTCATTTAGTCGACAGAGAAAACAATTTGGTGAAACAGTTTATGTAGAACCTAGCCGTTTTTTACTTGAACTTCCTCAAGACGATTTAGCATGGCAAGATCAGCGTCATGAATTATCACCTGAGAAAAAGATGCAACAAGGGCAAAGTCGTTTAGCTTTGTTAAAAGCACAAATAGCCAATGCTAAATAAAAGACCAATATTTCAATTGAGATAAGAAGACAGCCATCGAACTGCTATCATAGTTTATTATTAAATCCGACCAATCAGCAATAATATAAAAAAGTTGAGGAAAGGGGTTTTTTAGGCTTAATAATAAATAAATTTTTATTTATTTTTAACAAAATACCCGATTTTTAATTAGAAAAATTTTGAACATATCAATTATGTCATTAAATTGATGATATTTTGACTATATAATCTAATAATCCATTAAAAAGCATTGACGGATCAAAATAGCTTTATATAATACTCTGCGTTATATCAATTCTGCTACTCCATGTCTCCTTAGCTCAGCTGGATAGAGCAACGGCCTTCTAAGCCGTAGGTCACAGGTTCGAATCCTGTAGGGGACGCCATAAAAACCTATGATAATCAATTATTTACCGCCGCCAAGCTTAACCGTTGATTATCCTTGTTTTCATCTTGTGACCAAATTGTGACCGCATTTGAAAATTGACTTAAATGTCCTGCGTTCAAATGAGCATATTTTTGTACCATTTCTAAAGTTTCCCAACCTCCCAATTCCTTTAAAGTGAATAATGGAGTTCCTCTTTGAACGTGCCAGCTCGCCCATGTGTGGCGCAAATCATGAAACGTAAAATCATTAATGGCGCACGATTCAGTAGCTTGGTTAAATACACGGCGATCGATATCTTTCATTGAGTTGCCATTTGAATTAACAAAAACATATGTTTTATTAATTAATCGTCTGCTTTTTAATAATTCGATAGCCTCATCATTTAACAACAATGATCTTGCTTTCTCATTTTTAGCTATATCATTACTAACTATTGCTATTTTATTTTGAAAGTCTATTTTATCCCTCGTCATGGATAGAATTTCCGTTCTTCTCGCTCCTGTTAATAAAGCAAACAAACAGACATCACGCAACCAAGCAATAGATATGTTATTTAATAACTCTTGCGCTTCTTGTTTGTAGCACATCTAATCCTGATTTTTGGTTCTTTTAACTTTCCAACGTAAGGTATTGAGTTGATCCAGTTGTTTTTGTAAGCCAAGCTTAATGCTCTAAGAATTGTTTTTCTATACTTATTAATCGTCGCTGGAGCTAAAGGCTCTTTGCTTTTGGCTTGGAGTTGTTCGACGTCTGAGTGTTCAACAAATTCAGTTTTCGCGTTAAGCGTCTTCACCTAACGAAGCGTTAAAGTTCCATTATTAAATGCGTTTAATTTATACCTTCTTATCTCTTTCACTTAACCACCTCTATCAACATAATTACGTAATTTGACTTGGTGTATCGTTCATCATTCAAAATATAGATCACTTTGCACTCTAATTCAGATGAATAGACCTCTATCACAGGGTGATAACATCTTAAAATTAATGTGTCTCCAACTTGATAATCTCGAACATTGATTCTGACCTCAAATTTCTTTTTGCCGCTTTCGATTGGTTCAAAATATTCAGGTAGTATTTTTAGTTCATGTATAGTCATATTCATTTCCTTTAGATAATAGCAATGCACACCGAATGAACAGTGTTATAAGGTTGTTTGTTTATAGATTAGTTATATAATTAGTAAAAATTATGTATAAATGATTCCCATATGGAATGAGCAATGAAGAAGTGTTTCTGCTTTATTTGTGTATGTTTTTTTATTAATTACGTGGCTAATGTTTTTGCTGGTGAGCAAAGCAGTAATGACCCAGCACAACAACTTTTAGTTCGAAACATCAAATCAAGGTTACCTTTGAAATTTGATGAATATACAACCCTAGTGGATGTATCTATAAAAAATGGGATGCTGGACTTTATACATGAAATAAAAGGTATTTCTGCAGAAAAATTCAATGATCCTCAGCGTGAAAAAATATTACATGATTTGTCAATAGTAAAATATTGTAAATATGATCCAAACGATGCAATGCTTAAAGGCTTTTTTCCTAAAGGCTTCAATTAAAATTATTATGTTGAAGGTAAGCAAGTTTTACAGATACATGTTGATAAAGTAGACTGCAAACCTAATTAAGTTAATCATATTTTCACCAGTGTTATAGGTTATTTAAATTAGTGGGATAGGGGGGGTATTAACAGATTTATTCAGAGATTTGGGGGGTAATAGCGCTAAGGGTTTAATTTTTTCAAAGCATAATTTATATTATTTAATGCGTTTTCGTATATACTCTTTTTACCCTTAGGTATGCCACTATCACGGGATAGTGATAAGTTATGCAATAAATCAGCTCGTTTAACTAGTAGCGCGTCTTTATCATTAGATAATATGATTCTAATAATATAGTCAACATACCGCTCATTTTTTAACTTAGTTAAAATCTCTACACTTTTTATAATATGAACGGGAACATCAGAATATTTAAGAGCGACACTATCTATCTCCGTATCCTAAATGACATCGTGAAGCAAAGCCACACACATAGCGGAATAACCATGGCATATTACATTTTGCATAACCACCGATAACGGGTGAAGAATATAAGTATTTCCTAATTTATCTTTTTGTCCTTGATGCGCGATGAGGGCTATTCTTAAGCATTTATCTATTAAATCCATAATTACCTCCTAAAACGGAATATTTAGGTCATTATCAAAATCAACTGGCGGTTCAGTCGCTTTGGGCTGAGTTGGTGCTGCTTGACCTTGCTTATCTCCTGACTTTTTGGCCAATTGAATTTGATTAACTATAATTGTGGGCTGTAATCGCTTGCCACTATCGCTTACCCATTCTTCGACATAAAACTCACCACTAACAACTAGTAAATCGCCTTTTTTGATGTTTGGAGCATATGCTTCTGCTACTTTTCCCCATAGTACGCATTTAATACACGATGTTTTTTGATTCTCTCCATAGCCTTGCTTAACTGGTAAATTAAATTCACCAATTGCTGTACCTTGTTGTGTGTAAAGTAATTCAGCATTTGCACCAAATGCTCTTGTTCTGCATTCTGTAGTATTAATTCACTGTCATTACTAATCATTGTTTCGCCCTTTAACCATTCTTGTCGCTCACCTTTACCACAATAAAAATCAATAATATCTAATAGGCGAGGGTAAAATTTAAGCGAGTCCTCACCGTCCATATCAAGAATGTCTTGTTTGCTAAATTGACGCTATTCACTAGCTAAATGATTCTGATAATCTGTATTAGTCCAACTACTAGCTCTGACATAATCACCATATATTGAAATAATATATTTTTCACCTGATATAATAAATGTTGATTCAGGTAATATAGTACGATTAAGGTTTGGCCAGCTAAGATCTACATCTCTCAGATTGACACCTCTCAAGTTTGCATATCTTAGGTCTGCACCTCAGGTTTGCGAATTACAAGAGCACGCTTCAGATCTGCGTGACTCAGGTCGGCACCTACTATTTTGCTATAACTCAGGTCAGCATCAAGTTCTATTTGACATCCATTCATGCCATTAGAGGTAAGCAAAATTTTATGCTTTTTCAATATTTCATTTATTTCATTACTGTTCATCAATTCTCCACGTTTTAGTTATTCATTAGTTAATTCGATGATAAAATTATAAAAGTGATTTTTTTTAACATTCGCGCTGTTTTATATCTTAAATAAAAAGCTCTAAATATTTTGTACCTAACTGCTGATTACCCTTGCTTTAATTCTATAATGCAAATTGTGACAACATTTGAAAATTAGTTTAAGTGTTGTGTATTTTAAGACACTTTTTATCATCTCTAACGTTTGTTGTTATTTAATTCCTTTTGGCAAGTCCTCTGTTTTGATATTAATAATGCTGTTTGGATATTAGTAAGACAATTATAATTTTCGATCTGTTTTATATAGTGATTTATTTGCAATATCCATTTTGAATATGCTTTTAAATTTTCCTAACAATGATAGAATCTATGACATACAGAGATAAAACAATTTAAAAAGGAATTAAATATGGCGTTAAATGGATGGGGAGTGTTTTTACTTACTTTGATTATTTATTGGTGGGTTTATTTAGCTGTTTTAGTTGTTGGTATATTTCTTTTATTCTCATCTCATAAATTTTTAAGAATTACTGGGATATTTTTTATAATTGTTCCTATATGTTGTTATCTCTTCATGTTTCTCTTCTTAATTTTTGCACCTAGATTTTCAGTTGGATAAAAAGAGCATAACATAACCAAGATTATAATAATTAAATGGTTTATTGTTGATTAAAATTAAAGCATAGTTAAAAAGATTAAAGTGATTTTGCTATATTCTCCTATTATTCAAAAAATAAAATTAATCAATAGTTATATCAGTTATGCTAAACAAATAACCCGCAAAAGCGGGTTATTTTTTATTCTGTGATTATTTAATTTTAGAAATCAATATCTAAACCTATTTGGAAAGTACGGCCTGGAGCAGTAAACATATCTAGATATTTATGATCTGATGTACTATATAATTTATTATTACTTAGATAATCCCAATATTTTTGATCAGTAAGATTGTAGATTCCACCATTAAGCTTCACATTTTTGGTGATATTGATATAACCAGTTAAATCAACAATACCATGACCAGCGATTCTAAAGTAATCATCTTTAGATTTATCAATTGGTTTACCATCATTACCATAAGTTTCACGAGATGTTGCTTCAGCCTTTTTGCCTTTTTGGAAGGTTGCAGTAATCGCTACACCGTAAAACTTGTTTGGATCGTCCCATGCTAAGCCGATAGTGCTTTTCATTGGTGCAATGGAATCCATCTCAATATATTTATCACCTAAATAACTCGATTTTGATTTGCCTTGGTTATAACCAATTGCGAATCTGGCGCTCAAACCATTAACCGGTTCAATCCATTTTCCGATATTGAATTCACTGCTTAGTTCAGCACCATAAATATAAGCCTTATCACGGTTCTCTGCTTGATAAACAATACGGTTACCAATGCCTAAAAAATCTTTTTTATAGCGAGTATAAGCAATGAAATTATTATATTTATTATAAAAAGCTGATGATGAAAGTGTCACCCCCGATACAGGTTGTCCTTTTAAACCTAATTCAAAGTTGTCACTGGTTTCAGTTTTAAGATTTGAATCACCCACTAATAAAGCTATACTACTATGGGCTAAATAAGAGCCATAAAGTTGGTTCTGATTTGGCATTTGTGCTGCACGCTTATATTGCAAATAGGCAGTGAAATCAGGGGTAATGTCATACATAAATGCCATCGAAGGTAATACTTTAAAATCACTATTACCATTGTATTGTTTACCTAATTGACTACTACTTATTTTTGATAATGACATATTTTCAAGGTTACGCGGTTTAGTATTTTGGTAAACAGCTCTGACACCAGGAACTAAATAAAAATTATTACTGTCATTAACATTAAAGCTTATCCGATCTTCGAAGAAGCCACCAAGTTGATAACTACGGCTATCGGCTTGTGGTTTACTGTAATCGCCATCAGGGAATACTCTAGTATTTGGTGATTTAGCTGATGAGAAGAATGGTGATTCATCTTCACTCCATTTACCATTTAAACCAGCACTAATGCGTTGGTTATCGTAACTTTTGATTAAAGTTGTAATAAAGTTATAAGCTTTGGTATTGTAGTTCGTTTGGGTATTAAAATTACCTTTAGTTTTATTACGGATGTCGGTATTGTCATAAACATTAGTACGTTGATAATTCAATTGTGTGGTTAAACTATCAATCCAACTGATATTTGTCGGTTTCCATTGATCTTTAATTGCAAGATTGAAACGATTATTTTTGCTTCTTTGTTTATCAAATGATTCAACCTTTTTACCATATTTATCCCAAGTATCATAATGAGAGTTTTTAGTTTTATTATTGTAATCAACAGTAGTGTTGATTAAATGTTCATCCGTCATTTGCCAACCAAAACCAGCTAAGATTGAATTAGAGTGCCAATTTTCTGGATAACTATTGATTGAATCACCATAATTACGAGTTTGTTGACCATCGCGTCGACTTAATACCAAAATACCATTTAGATACTCATCACCACCCGCCATAGTTAAACCTTGGTGATAACTTCGGTCGGCACTGTCATAATTGTTTTGGAAACCGAAATAGCTGGTTTTACCCGGATAGAGGTAATAACTTGCGGTTTTAGTTTTAAATGATACTGAACCACCTAAAGCATTGTTAGCGTTACTAACCGAGGTTGCGCCAGATTGAATATCAACTTTATTGTACATATAAGTATCAATATAATCTCGGCCAATACCATAAGAACCAAATCCGGCCCGACCAACACCATTAACCCGACCCTGGGCGATGGGTAATGGCATACCATCAATATCGATTGAAACTCGGTTAGCATTTAAGCCACGAATGTTATAACCAGTAAATCCACCACGGTCCCAACTGCTTTTACCACTACCTGAGCCAGAAATGCTACCAGAAGCAGATATCAGCGGTTGATAACGCATAATAGTACCAAAGTTAGTTCCTCCATCACGGCGAATATCTTGCTCCGAAATTTCGGTATTTGTTCCGGGTTTTTTTGTTGCTTCATGAGCGGTAACGGTAATAGTATCAATATCGTTTTGATCATTATGTTTATCAGCAGCAATAGCAGGTAACGCCAATGTTAAACCTAATGCTAATGAGCTGGTATTTTTTAAATATTTAAACTTCAACATGTTAGTCCTTTCATAGATAATGTAATAAATAACAATCGTGCTCATTTATTGCTTCAAATGATAAAAATATTATTAAAAATTATAAAAATAGTTATTCTAAAAATTTATTGAGGGTAAAAACCTTGAAAGAGTATTTTCACAGCTTCATCTACTCTCGGTCCAATACCAAATAAATAGCTATCATCAATAATGATAATTCGGTTATTTTTAAATGCCGCTGTCTCTGAGATACCCGGAATGGTATTAATTTTATCTAAACCACCTAATTCATTGATTGAATGTGTGGTTAAAATAATAGCTTCTGGATTCATAGCAATTAATGATTCAGTTGTATAAGTTTTAACACTGTTATGGGTAGCAAGATTTTCACCACCAGCAATAGTGATTAGTGCGTCTGTAGTCGTATTTTTTCCTGTAATTAAAATGCTTCCTCCCATATTCATGATGCACAACACTTTTGTTTTATGTGGTTTAGTCGCTATTTGATTTTCGATGTTAGAAAGATTATTTTTGATTCGATTGATTAGTTCTTGACCTTTTTCTTGTTTATCCAATTTTATGGCAATCTTATTAATATTTTCATAAAGTAAATCAATTGTTGCTGGCACACGTTTCAACGCTAGAACATTAACTTTTGCTTGTGTTATTTGCTTAAGAATATTATCGGTTTCAGTATCATTGAAACTAATAACTAGTGAAGGATTAAGAGATAGTATTGACTCAATATTTAGTAATTTTAAATAACCAATTTGAGGGAGTTGTCTTACTGTTTTAGGATATTGACTAGTGCTATCAACACCAACAACCTGATCACCTGCCCCCAGAGTAAACACAATTTCAGTCAGTGCTCCTCCGGCTATAACAATTCTCTCATTTGCATAACTGAAATTAATAAAGCTATTAATACTAAAAATGAATATGAATAGTACAATATTTGCCATAAATTTCTTTTTCATTTTGTATTTTCTCATTTAAAAGTTTAAAAATAGAACAAACAATATATTGAAAATGATAATCATTATCAAATTAATATTTATATTAATTTACTCGAAGTTTTATAAAAAATAGTAAATACAGTTAAAATGGTTTTATTATTCAAATAAATAATAAATTTATATTGCATAACAAATAAATTAATAATGAAAAAAACATTGATAAATGAGAATAATTATTATTTAATTCAGCAAGATTATTTTTATGAATGGAAGTTATGAAATCATTTGATGTAAGTACCTATTACGCTTTAAATTCGGTTTTACCTTTTAAAGATCGTTGGGCTGTGATGCCATTACAAGCAAGTTTACCTGTTCCGCCTCAAGAATTAGAGCAACAATGGAATAACCTACAAAATTCAAATTTAGCTGGCAAAAAAAGGCTAATTTATTTACATATTCCTTTTTGCGACATTCATTGTCAGTTTTGTGGTTTTTATCAAAATCCATTACGTAAGTTTGATACCAAAACTTATATAGACTATTTGCTACAAGAAATATCTTTAGAAATCAATAGTAAAGCAATGCAGTCGGCCCCAATTCATGCTATCTATTTTGGTGGTGGAACACCTTCTGCATTGGCCTCTGGACAGTTAGCACGAGTAATTAGTTATTTTAAACAACATGCTCCTTTAGCGCCTGATTGTGAGATTACCATAGAAGGGCGAATTTCTGATTTTGATGATGAAAAAATTGATAGTTATATTGAAGCTGGCGCAAATCGTTTTTCAATAGGTATTCAAACCTTCAATACCACAATTAGACAACGATTAGGACGCCAATCATCAGAAAAAGAGATTATTCAAGGTTTTGAACGCATTGCTGCGCGTGATAGTGTTGCATTAGTTTGTGACTTGATGTTTGGCTTACCTAACCAAACAACCGCTACTTGGCAAAGAGATTTAGAAATTGCTGATCAACTTCCGCTTGATGGCGTTGATCTTTACTCTTTAAATCTTTTACCAACGACTCCTTTAGCGAAAGGAGTTGAAAATAGAAGAATTGAATTACCATCGGTTATTGATAAATGTGGTTTTTACCATCAAGGTGCTGAGTATTTAGCTAAACAAGGTTGGACACATCTAACTAATGCGCATTGGGCTAAAACCAGTCGTGAACGGAATTTATATAATTTTCTCATAAAGCAAGGCTCGCATTTTTTTGGATTTGGTTCTTGTGCTGGTGGTAAATTAAATGGTCAATCCTATATGATCCATCGTGATTTAAATCAGTATTATGCATTATTAGATCAAGGTAAAAAACCGTTGATGATGTTAACCGGTAAACCTTTAGTTGGGGACTGGTTGCACAAATTACAAGCTGGTATAGAAAAAGGGCGCGTAGATTTAACGCAACTAACCAATCAAGCTGAGCTCTTTGATCCACTTATCAAGCAATGGCATGAAGTCGGTTTGCTGCAAAATGAAGATCGTTGTTTACGATTAACTTTATCAGGACGTTTTTGGTCGAGTAATATAGTTCAAGCATTGCAGCAATTGTTATTGCAACTTAATAATCCAGAACATATCGAATTACAACAGAAGATGGCTCAAGCCAGACAAGCCATGCAACAAGGTAATGGTATGCCTAAAGCTCATCCACATATGCAAAACATCCATTTAAAAAATAAATAATTAAGGAAAATTACTATGGTAGATAAACCAACTGTTTTAAATAATCTTGCAACTTATATGCAATCAAACCCAGAAGAATTATTAGAAAAAATAGCGCAAGATTATAAAGTGACACTTACACAAGTAATCCAAGCAATACCAGATGTTAAAGTTGTTGATGGTAGCAATTTTGATATGATTTGGGAGGAGGTAACAACTTGGGGTGACGTATTATTTTTAATTCATACCGGAGATATTATTGCCGAGATTTCAGGAGAACTTCCTCCAGGAACGCATAGCCAAAAATACTTTAATTTACGTCATCAAAAAGGTTTGAGTGGTCATATTAAAGCGGAACATTGTCTACATATTGCATTTATCGAACGAAAATTTATGAAAATGTCGACTGCATCGATAATTTTCCTTAATCATTTAGGCCAATCAATGTTTAAAATTTTTGTTGGTCGTGATGAAAAACATCAATTAAAAGCCGATCAGCTTGAAAAATTCCGAGCATTAGCCGAAAAAATCAATTAATTTGAAGAATAATAACATGAAAACAGTAATTATTTTTGGTGTTAGCGCCAAGTTAGGAACTGGTTATCAAGTATCGCAATTAATCAAACAATGCCACCCAGAGTGGCGTTGTATTGCTTTAGTCCGCAATGCTGACTTTGCAAAACAATTAGCTCAACAAAATATTGAAACCTATGTAGGTGATGCAACCGACGTTGAATTAGTCAAGGAAATCGGTAAGCAAGCTGGTTGTGATGCAACCATTATTTCAACTTTGGGTGGCGAAACCGGCAATTATATTGCGCAACGTAATATCATTGATTGTGCAGAACAAGTAGGAATCAAACAAATGGTATTGGTGACCTCACTTGGTTGTGGTGATTCATGGTCAACCTTATCCTTACGAGCTAAACAAGCATTTGGTAATGCGGTGCGCGAAAAATCCTTGGCTGAAGTTTGGTTACAAACGAGTACCTTGAATTATGTGATCTTAAGACCCGGCGGTTTACGCGATGGTGAATTAACCAATAATGGTCAATGCTATTTTGCTCAAGAAGTTCACGGTTTCGTATATCGTAAAGAATTAGCCAAAATAATCATGGATAAAATTGCAAATCAACAATTTGATAATCGTGCATATAGTGTTGTCGACCCAAATCTAACAGTAAATTATTAGTATTAAATATATGAGGTTAATTGGTGCGCAAATCTAGCCAACCAATATTATTATTGGGATTATTTATTTTGCTATTAATTTTAATGATCTATTCTGCAAATTCAGGGGCATTAAAATTATCATTTACACAACTAATGAATATGTCATTTGATGATCCTTTATGGAATATCTGGTGCAATATTCGTTTACCAAGAATTATTTTAGCGATAATTGTTGGTATGGCATTAGCAAGTGCAGGTGCTGTGATGCAAGGATTATTCAGAAATCCTTTAGCTGATCCTGGCTTGCTAGGTATTAGTAGTGGGGCGAGTCTAATGGTCGGTATAACAATTTTATTTCCTGCTGTTTTCCCGCCAATTATGATGCTTTACGGCAAAATGGTTGCCGCATTTGCTGGTAGCTTATTTATTTGTGCACTTATTTACCTTTATAGTCTTAATGAACAATGTAATCTAGCTAAAATGATTTTACTTGGCGTTGCTATTAATGCCATCATTGGGGCAGTAATGGGCGGCTTGAGTTATATCAGTGATGAATCACAACTAAGACAAATTTCTTTATGGTCAATGGGCCATTTAGGTAAAGGTTCATGGGATCTGGTGATTGTGTCGCTATCGTTAATTTTTCCAGCATTATTGTGCTTAATCAAATTGGCTCATCAGCTTAACATATTACAATTAGGTGATGAAGATGCCCATTATTTAGGCATTAATGTTGAACGTACGAAACGCTATCTGTTATTGCTTTGTGCTGTGTTAATTGGTGCATCAGTGGCGGTGAGTGGCATTATTGCTTTTGTTGGTTTAGTTGTTCCTCATATGATTCGTTTGCAAATTGGAGCAAATCATAAATGGTTAATTCCTGGTTCTGCGTTAGGAGGTGCATGTTTACTTCTGTTAGCAGATACCTTAGCTAGAACATTAGTTGCCCCGACAGAAATTCCTGTTGGTCTCTTAACTAGCCTAATTGGTGGTCCATATTTTCTTTGGCTTATTTTAAGACATAAATAATTGGTGGAACTTTATAGTGTTAATTGCTAAAAATCTGACATTTGCTTATAGCAGTCGAATGATAATTAACGATGTTTCTTTATCGATAAAATCTGGTGAAATTGTTATTATTATTGGTCCTAATGGTGCTGGTAAATCAACCTTGTTACGCCTATTAACAGGTTATCAAAAACCATCTTCTGGAGAATGTTATTTACTCGACCGTCCTTTGTCCCAATGGCCACAAAAACAATTGGCTAAAACTAGAACCGTGATGTTACAACAAAGCCAACTTACTTTTCCATTCAAGGTAAAAGAAGTTATTGCTATGGGGCGAGCTCCTTATGGTAAAGTCCATTTTAATAAAGCAATTGATGAAGTCATGTTACAAACAGATTGTTTACAATTTGCTGAACGCGATTATCGAGGATTATCTGGCGGAGAACAACAAAGGGTGCAATTAGCAAGAGTTTTAGCGCAATTATGGCAACCGCAACCTAGTGAAAAATTATTATTTTTAGATGAGCCAACATCAGCTCTCGATCTCTATCATCAACAACATACCTTACGATTATTAAAGCAATTAGCAGTCAAACAAAAATTGGCAGTTTGTTGTGTTTTACATGATCTCAATCTAGCAGCCTTATATGCGGATAAAATAATTTTGCTTAATAAAGGTAAAATTGTTGAACAAGGCACCCCTTCACAAGTATTGACGGTAGAAAATATTCAACGCTGGTATGGGGTTGATTTGGGTATTTTTGCTCATCCTAGCGAATCATCAATACCGCAAATTTATTTAAATCCTTAATAGTAAAAAATATCAATAGTAAAAAATATCGATTATTAATCATTCGCTGCATTTTAGCGCAAAATCAGTATATAATTAAGCAAACTTAATAAATGGGGCTGATGATGACTAACGAAAATAGCGATAACTCTATTCTGGTTTCAGATCTACTTGCAGCACAACCTGTTTTTAGTTGCCAATTGGATGGTAAAGGAAAAGCAAATCCTTTGAATGATGGATCTAAAGCTTCTATTAAGCAACCATATTGGATACATCTGGATTTTGCTAAAAGTGAAACTATTAATTGGATTAATCAAACAAATTTAATACCTGATCTTGTTAAAAATGAGTTGATTAAAGCTAATCAATTTCCAAAGGAGATCCGTTGTGATTCAGGTATTTTAGTGGTCTTGAAAGGGGTAAACTTTACTCCAAATGAACTACCTGATCCTATTGTTACTTTTCGTTTTTATATTACCGATAATTTGATCATTTCAACCAGACATCAAAAAATAGATGCAATCGTTAAATTAAAAGAAAATTTAGAAAAAGGTATTGGCCCTGTTGATGTTGCCGATTGGCTGATACAGCTTTCAGAATTAATATGTGATCAAGTGAATTTATCTTTTGATGGTGTTCACAATAAGATAATAAAATTAGAAGATTTATTACTAAATCAGCGGATTTTTTCCCATAAAGAGATCGGCAGAGTGCGCAAACAACTTTTCATACTGCGTCGTCTACTTTCACCACAGCGTGATATTTTTGTCAAAATTTCGACCGAAAGAATATCTTGGATTGATGACAACGATCGTCAACGGCTTCATGATATCTCTAATCAACAAAATCATTATGTTTCTGAAATTGATAGTTGCCTAATCAGGATTGGTTCAGTTATGGAACAAATAAATAGTATTCTAGCTGAATCGACTAATAAGCGTATCTATTTAATGTCACTATTTACCATTATTTTTACGCCAATTACATTTATAACAAGTTTACTTGGGGTTAATTTAGCCGGTATTCCTTTTAATGAAAAAGAGTGGTCTTTCATTGGCTTAATCGTACTATTAATTGTGATTAGCATAGTATCTGTTTTATGGCTTAAGCTAAAAAAATGGTGGTAAAGGCATTAACTTTTAAAATAAATATAAATAAAATATGATAAATATTCATGAGATTAGGAGTAAACAGAATATCAAATCGTTATTTGCAAGCGTACCACAATCACTTTTAATCGCCGATAGGCAAAGCGATCCACGCAATGCTTATACAGATAACGCATTACAAGCTAATTCGATAGCAATCAATATTGGTTGCTTGTTTTTTTTAGTTGTTAAACCGAAATCTGAACAGATTAGTTATATTTCACAAAGATATTCTAAGGATGATACTAACATTGTTCTAATTAAAATTTATGATTAATAATAATTATTATGCAGTCTAATCAATCTTTTCGCTTATTTATTGCCGAAAAACCCAGCTTAGCTAGGGCTATTGCTGATGTTTTGCCAAAACCTCATCAAAAAGGGAATGGGTTTATAAAAGCCAGTAATGGTGATGTTGTTAGTTGGTGTATTGGCCATTTATTAGAACAAGCCACGCCTGAAGTATATGATGAACGATATAAAAAATGGGCAATTGATGATTTGCCTATAGTACCTGATAAATGGATATTGATGCCTAAAAGTAGTACTGAAAAGCAATTCAATATTTTAGTGGATTTGATTAAATCTGCAGATCAGATTGTTCATGCTGGTGACCCAGATCGCGAAGGGCAGTTATTGGTGGACGAAGTGCTAAACTATTGTCAGCTAACACCAGAAAAACGTAAAACTATTCAGCGTTGCTTGATTAGTGATTTAAATGCCAGTGCTGTTGAAAAGTCACTTGAACAGTTACGTAGTAACCAAGACTTTATTCCTTTGTCTACTTCGGCATTAGCTCGAGCGAGGGCTGATTGGCTGTATGGCATGAATATGAGCCGAGTCTGTACTCTGGTTGGTCAACGTAATGGTTATCGAGGCGTTTTATCTATTGGCCGAGTTCAAACTCCTATTTTAGGCTTAGTCGTTAGACGTGATTTAGAGATAACTCAATTTGTTCCTAAACCATTCTATGAAGTATTTGCAATATTACAAACCAAACATAACGAAATATTTAAAGCCAAATGGCAACCAAGTGAAGCTTGTGCACCTTATCAGGATGAAGAAGGTCGTGTCTTGGTTAAACGGTTGGCTGAAAATGTTTGCCAACGAATAAAAAATCAGTCGGGCATCATTGATAAAGTCAGCAACAAAAAGAAAGAATTAGCACCACCAATGCCGTTTAATTTATCAGCTCTACAAATTGAAATGGCAAAAAGGAATGGTTTAAGTGCGCAAGAAGTGCTTGATATCTGCCAATCTTTATATGAAAAACATAAATTAATTACTTATCCTCGTTCCGATTGTCGTTTTTTACCAGAAGAACATTTAAAACAGATTAATGGTGTAAAAGCTGCCATCGAAAACAATTGTTCAGAACTGCAAACTGCGATTAATGATGCTGATTTCACTTTACGTTCTAAAGCGTGGAATGATAAAAAAGTTGAAGCTCACCATGCCATTATTCCAACTTTACGTAAAACCAAAATGGATAATTTATCGACTAACGAGCAAGCAGTATATCAAGTGATAGCAACACAATATTTGGCACAATTTTATCCTGTTTATAAATATGCCGAATTACAAATAGATGTTGATATTGGTGGTGGTAAGTTCACTTCTAAAGCCAATCAAATGTTAGATGAAGGTTGGAAAGTTCTATTTAGAAGTAAAAATTATCAAGCCGAGAGTGATAAAGATAGTGATGAGAACAATGGTTTATTAACCAAATTAGTTAAAAAAGGCGAATTAGTACAATGTATTGATACAGAGTTACTCAGTAAAGAAACACAACCGCCACGACCTTTTACCGATGCAACTTTACTTTCAGCAATGACGGGTATAGCAAGATTTGTTAAAGACCCTGAGATAAAAAAAATCTTACGCGAAACTGATGGGTTGGGCACTGAAGCGACACGAGCAGGAATAATTGAACTTTTATTCAAACGGCAATTTTTGACCAGACAAGGTAAATCAATACGTTCAACACCAATTGGTCAGAATTTAATTCTATCATTACCCGAAAGTGTTTCAATGCCAGATATGACAGCGCATTGGGAGTTACAACTAGAAGAAATTAGTAAGAAGGAGTTTAGCTATCAGCAGTTTATGTATCAATTAAATTCATCTTTGCTGAGTCTAGTTGAACAACTAAAACATTCACGATTGAAAATTCAATCTGCATCCCCAAATATGAAAAAAGGATAATCGATAATATCGCAATTATTGATTATCCTTTTAATTGATAAATCTAAACAATTTTAGTTACTCTGTTGATTCTTCATTTACAACTTCTTGTGAAACGATAGACTCATTTAGTTCCTGATTTTCAGCAAGTATATTCGTAAATTCTTGATTTGCTCTGTTTAAAAAGTCACTATCCTTCAAAATTAATCGATAAGTATTTAATCTTTTTAATGGTCCTTTAGCAAATTGACTAACTATAAAAATCATAATAAAAATTGTTAATAGAGAAATAATCACATTAATAATCCAAGCTGATTTAAAGATAGTATGCAAATTGGTTATTAACATAATAAATGTAAACAGACAAACAGCGGCACTTAAAATTACCTCTTTAATTAAAAAAGGTTTTAGTAGCGTAATTCGATTTTGTTTGATAGCAAAATATTGAGTGAATTGATTTAATTGTAATAGTTCAATAATGTTATGTTTATCTGCATTAACCAATGAGATAGCAATTCTCTCTTTATTAATATTACCTGATTTATAGAAGCAGACTTTTTCCCAAATTAGTTTCTTCTTAATGTTATTTAAATAATCTTTTTGATAATTTGGTTGTGGTGTTTTTTCTAAAATATCTGCATATTTAATAATGTTGTCAAAGTAGTTTTTTGGCGTGTTTTTTTTATAAATAAAGCCAACAAAAGAGAGTGTAAAAATAAGAAATAAATTAAACCAATTATCTTGTAATAGTTGTGTAAGATCCATTCAGATTAACCAATGTTGATGACAATTGGGCAATTGTAACTGATATTATATAAAACAGGTATTAATTCTATACAATATTTTCTAATAACGGCATTATTAGTGCTGTTTTTAGGCAGTTATAAGTCTAATTTTACATATTATGTTGACTTCTCAAATTTAAAAGCGTATAAAGTGCTCGCCTTTGAGCTTTTCTTACTTTTTTAATTATAAGGTGGTTAAAAATGATGGTTAAGAAAAGTTGAAATACAAAGTGATGAGTTCAATTTACAGGAGAAATATGGACACTCAATCGGGTCACCCCAACATGTGGGGAGATAAATTAAAACACATCATTATCGGTTAATGAACCTGTCTAAATAGTAATTTTTTCAGTTCACGAGCCGAAATTGATAAAAACGGTAACGGTGAACGATATGCAATTTTCTACACGCTATCACACAAACTCAAAACATCATTGTGCTCATAAAGTACTTTTACGAGTATTGTATCTTACTGATAAACATTTAGAGCCACCTAGTTGTATCTAATTCTTAATTAAATTTATTTTTCAATAATTTTATTTCGTGCCAAGCATTAGCTTTATTGGCTACTTATTGCTTTGCATTTAAATTTTGGTCAATTAAAACTTATTAATGCCTTGTTATGTTTAACTAAGGAATAGGTTTCTTTTGTCTAAAAAATATAGATAGGTACCAACTATGATTAAAAACAAATTTAAAGTAAAGACAGAAAATACTTTAACTATAAAAGCACTTGAGGAAGCTCAAAACAGTCTAGATAACATTTTATCTAAATTTCAATCAAGCCTTTCTGGTTTAACCCAAGAAAATGCCAAATCAAGATTGGAACAATATGGTAAAAATGAAGTAGCTCGGGAAAAAGTTCCTTCGGCTTTTGTTCAGTTGTTACTAGCATTCAAAAATCCATTTATTTTTGTCTTGTTGACATTAGCTATAGTTAGTTTTGTGACTGACTATTGGTTACCACTACAAAGTGGTGAAGAGACTGATCTAACAGGCATTATTATCATTTTAACCATGGTAACATTAAGTGGCTTACTCCGTTTTTGGCAGGAGTTTCGCTCAAATAGAGCTGCTGAGGCACTCAAATCGATGATTCGAACCACAGCTACAGTTCTACGTCGGCCAAATAAAAATATGCCAGCTGAACATATCGAAGTGCCTCTAAGTGATATTGTCCCCGGTGATATTGTATTGTTATCTGCCGGCGATATGATTCCAGCGGATATTCGTTTAATCGAATCAAGAGATCTATTTGTCAGCCAAGCAGTATTAACTGGTGAATCAATTCCAGTTGAGAAATACGATACTTTAGGTGCGGTATCGCAAAAAACAACTGAAGAGATCAATCCGGCCGATATTGATAAAGATAATGTTCTTGATGTCAATAATATCTGTTTTATGGGTACCAATGTAGTTAGTGGCACTGCAAAAGCGATTGTTGTTGCTACCGGTGCAGATACACATTTTGGCTCGTTAGCAAAATCTATTGTAGGTTCCAGAGCTGAAACTTCCTTCGATCGGGGCGTAAATAGCGTGAGTTGGTTATTGATTCGCTTCATGTTAGTAATGGTTCCAATTGTATTATTGATAAATGGTTTTACTAAAGGTGATTGGGGAGAAGCTGTATTATTTGCCTTAGCAGTGGCGGTTGGTTTAACGCCTGAAATGTTACCGATGATTGTTAGCGCCAACCTAGCCAAAGGTGCGGTAGGAATGGCAAAACGCAAAGTGGTGGTTAAAAGGTTAAACGCAATACAAAATTTTGGTGCGATGGATATTTTATGTACTGATAAAACCGGTACCTTAACCCAAGATAAAATTATTTTAGAACATCACTTAGACATTAACGGCCAAGTTGATCCAGCTGTGTTACAACTAGCGTGGCTCAATAGTTACTATCAAAGCGGAATGAAAAACTTGATGGATAAAGCAATCATCCGTTTTGCTGAAGAAAAAACCAGTGTTAAAAAAGTCGGCGTTGGTCTTTATCGTAAGATAGATGAATTACCGTTTGATTTTGTTCGTCGTCGTTTATCTGTAGTTGTGCAAGGCAATGATGATAATCACTTAATGATCTGTAAAGGTGCCGTTGAAGAAATGCTATCTATTTCGGATTTCGTTTATGAAAATGGTGAATATTTACCGTTGGATGAAAATCGCAAACAAGCATTAATTGAACTGGCTCATAATTATAATAAAGACGGTTTTAGAGTATTAGCTGTTGGTGTCAAAGAGATTTCAGCAGAACAAACTAAAACGCAATACAATGTCCAAGATGAGAAAGCATTGGCTATTCGTGGTTTCTTAACCTTCTTAGATCCACCAAAAGAGAGTGCTTATGAGGCTATTTCAGCATTAAGTGAACATGGTGTTGCGGTTAAAGTTTTAACTGGTGACAACGAAATTATCACTATTAAAGTGTGTCGTGAAGTTGGCTTAGAGCCTGGTATTCCTTTATTAGGTACTGAAATTGAAACAATGGATGATGCAGAGCTAAAAGTAGAAATTGAACAACGTACTATTTTTGCTAAGTTAACTCCGTTACAAAAATCTCGCATAATTCGATTATTACAAGATAACGGTCATACAGTTGGTTTTTTAGGCGATGGTATTAATGATGCTCCAGCGTTACGCGATGCCGATGTTGGTATTTCGGTGGATACCGCAACGGATATTGCTAAAGAATCAGCCGATATTATTTTGCTGGAAAAAAGCTTAATGGTATTAGAAGAGGGGGTAATATGTGGTCGTGAAACCTTTGGTAATATCATGAAATACCTTAATATGACGGCAAGTTCTAATTTCGGTAATATCTTCTCTGTATTAGTGGCAAGCGCGTTTTTACCGTTTTTACCAATGCTTGCGATTCATCTGCTTATCCAAAATTTATTATATGATATTTCACAACTATCATTACCTTGGGATAAAATGGATGAAGAGTTTTTACAAAAACCACGTAAATGGGATGCACCAAATATTGGACGCTTTATGATCTGGATCGGCCCAACCTCTTCCATTTTTGACATAACAACTTATGCATTAATGTGGTTTGTCTTTGGTGCTAATAGTGTAGCAGCTGAATCGCTGTTCCATTCAGGTTGGTTTATCGAAGGATTGTTATCCCAAACCTTAGTGGTACATATGCTAAGAACACAAAAAATTCCATTTATTCAAAGCACAGCAGCATTCCCAGTGATTGTCATGACAATGCTAATAATGGCGGTAGGAATTTATATTCCATTCTCACCAATTGGCAGCTTAATTGGTCTACAACCATTACCATGGTCCTATTTCCCATGGTTGGTTGCAACATTATTGAGTTACTGTGTTGTTGCCCAAATAATGAAAAAGATTTACATCAAACGCTTTGGACAATGGTTCTAAAATAATAATCTTGATGTAAGTTATGCTTACATCATTAACTAAAAAATGTATAAATATCGAACTATTATGTTATAGTAATGACATCATTGAAAAAGCGATTAAATATTATTATTAATAAACTAATATTTATACATTTAATCAGCATCTTTAAAATATTTTAAGG
>NZ_NASD01000021.1 GCF_002142155.1 Gilliamella apis
ACCTAGTTATTCAATTAGGTGCCTCATATAATATATTATTTATCAATCAATATATGGCCATATTATTCATTAATAAACAGATTTACTTGTTCGACATCTCTAAATGCTAAGTCAACTTCTCTAATCGCTAACCTATAAGTATGATTTGGGTCGTTTTCTTCAGTGCATTTGTTATCACTATTATTTCTTTTTTTGTAAGTATCCGTGGAGATTATTTGATTATGTAATTTAGTAAACTCTTCTCCCTTTAAGGTAAAAAGGTTGTTCCAATCAGCTAGATGTTGTTTTACAAATTCTCGTCCCTCATCACATTTAATATCAGCTATATTGATATTGGGAACAATATGTTTAGTTAAATCAGCATATTTTTTGGGTTGATTTGGAAACTGTAATGTTTTGAGTTCTTCGTCAGTTTTAGCTAGATAATCAATAAAATCAGCTTCACGAAATAATTTATACCTTATTGGATCTGAAGAAGTACTTTTTTCAACGCTTATTTGCTCTGGCAATTTATCATTTATACCATAACTCCATGCTACACCATATTTACCATAATATCTTTCAATAAATACATCATTAATAATTTTAACTGGAAGTTCTATATCCCACGGCTCGCCATTGATAGTCACTTGGAAAGTCTTTACGTTTTTGATCATTTCGTTTTTTCTTGTTTGACCCTTAGTAGAATAATAGGCTTGATATATATAATAGTTAGATTGGGTCGGATTGATAAACCCATCATTATATGATTTCGTAGGTTTAACTATGAAGTTTAATGATTGACCATTATAAGTTAACTGATGTTTACCATATTCAAAGGTATGATTAACGCTTGATTTGGCCGGAATAACTAACTCATTACCATCAATTGATACTTTTATTTCCTTGTCGGTTGGATTATCTATTTGACGACTTATAGTATCTTCATGAGTGCTTGATTCGAAACAACCAACCAAAGAAAGGCTACATACCAAAAGCAAAGAATATTTCAATTTTTCCATAACATTCATTTATTTAATTTATATTTCAAGGATGCGAATCTTAACATAAAAAAAACGATGATGTTAACAGAAAAATTAAAAGGCACTAAACCTAATTGAAAGATTTAGTGCCTTTTATTGTAATAATTAAATCTTTTAACAAAGAACAATTTTCAAATTTTATTTGACAATAAAAAAGTATATATCACGTCCTTTAGTTAAAGCTTCATCTAAAGGGCTAATAGCTTTTGAATAAGTTTGTTCAGGATCTTTATCTGTAGGACAAAGTTTTTTAGAATCACGTAAGGCAAGCATGCCATCATATCCCCCTAATCCTTCATACTTACTGTCAAAATCACTTCCTGTTAAAGTAAAAAGTTGTTGCCATTTATCTAATGTATCCTGCAAATATTTTTTACCTTCATTACATGTAATACTTTCTAAATCAAGTTTCGGGAATACATACTGATTAATTTCAGACAATTTTTTAGGTTTATTAGGAAAACTAACTTCATCTTCCTCTTCTAACCAATCTTCTTTTAAAAACTTCAAATATTCACTTTCACGATACATTTTAATTTTACGAGCCTGATAAGATTGATTTTTATTAAGTTTTTCAGAAATTTCGTCTGGAATTTTTTCATCAATAGAGTAATCCCATCTATTATCTTCATCTTCAATAAAGAAATCATTAACCACTTTTACAGGAAGTTCAATCTGTACTTGCTCACCATCTATGATAACATCAACTTTATTAAGCGTTTTCTCATATAATTTGTCAAAGGTTTCATCACTAGTGTTGTCAGTTGCATAAATAAAAGTATGTAACATATAGTTGCTTTGGGTTGGATTAATAATGCCTGTACCATCAAATTTTACAGGTTTTACCACAATGTCAAACGACTCATTATTATAAGCTAAATTATGTTTACCATATTCGAAAGTATACTTAATTTTTGAGTTAGCAGGAATGACAACATCTTTACCATCAATTACTAACTTAATTTCATTGGCAGTAGGATTATCAATTAAACGAACTTGTGAGGTAGGACCATTAAAACAGCTACAAAGTGTTATGCTGCAAGCTAATATAAGAGAGTATTTTATTTTTTTCATCACATTTAACTACTTTTTTAAATAATATTTATATCAAAGGGTCTAAATATTAACACAACGAATTTTAGAGTAAATCATCAAAATCTAAAACTTTTTATTAAAAAATAATAAAATCAAATAGAGTCATTGATTTTATAACAACTAGCATCATAAATTTATTTTAATTATTTATAAATAATCAATATGATGTATAACAATATAAACTATTCTAATTTATTACTAGAATAGTTTATAAATAATTATTTGCTTATTGTTGGGGCCAGATAAAACGACCTTTCGCATCAGGATCTTCACTAATGAATTTTTTAAGTGCATCTGATTGGTAAAGTTGTTTAACCTCTTGAGCCCATTTACTGTTCAAATTTTCTTTTTTTACTACAACCATTAATTCTAAATTAGGTGTTAACTTTTCTTGTACTAAAACATTATCAGCTGGAACTTTACTTAACCATGCAACACCACCTGGCATTATCGCATAATCAACTTCACCTAGAGTTCTAGGAATTAATTCCGATAATATCGATTTAAATTTTAAATTATATCTATTTTCTGCTATGTCATTTAAATCTAATGTTCCCGATTTACTATCAGATTTTAAAGTAATCCAATTTAAGCTTTGTAAGAATAATAATGATCTTGCCTTATTTGATGGATCATTGGGAATGACAATTGTTTGATCATTAGCTATTTCATCAATAGAATGATGCAATTGAGAAAAAAGCGCAGCTGAAATAGAAGGAATATGGACTAAAGAAACAAGATCACTATTAGTTTCTTTATTATATACATCAAGATAAGCTTGATGCTGTGCTGCACTAAGATCAATACTTCCTTCAACTAAAGCGGTATTTGAATCTCTAAGAGAGCTGAAATTTACCAATTTAACTTTATAACCTTTTTGTTCTAAAGCGGGCTTAACAACTTTTTCCATCATTATATTGTGCATACTTGGTGGCATACCAACTACGATCTCTTTTTTATCTTGTTGACTTTTTTGGGCTGATTCTGATTTATTGTCACAACCAATTAAAGTCAAACCCAACAGCATAATTATGCAAATATATTTTTTCATTATCACTCCCTATTTCAATCAGTAAAATAATCTAATTGAACAACTGATTCTATTATTTAGAAATAACATTATAGATAGTGATTAACTATTAGGATAATACGAAAAAATTATATCTATATTCATATTAGATATATGCAATTATTCTTTAGTTTTAGCTAAGTTTGAGATAGCATTTTCAACCGACTGCTCAGCCAAATTTTCTTTTAACCATCTTACAAAAGCTTTAACTTTGGGATTTCTTCCCTTGGAAGCAGAAACAACATAGTAACGTTGTTTGCATGTTAACGTCATATTTGGAAAGGGAGTAACTAACTCCTTTGATTCAACATATTTATTGATAATATGTTTTCTTCCCATAGCAATACCTGAATGATTAATCGCCGCGACGATAGCTAAATCGGATCGATCAAATAACATTGTAGGTAAATCTTCAAAATCTAGATCAATATTAAAGTGCTTCACCCAAGATTGCCATTCGTCGAAGTTGGTATCATACCCCCAAGCTTGATTATCATGTATTATTAAGCAATTTTTTAGATTTTCAATATTTTCAGTAAGTTGATGATATTCCGCATATTGAGGGCTACACACTGGTACAATCGTTTCATTCATTAAATGATAAACATCCAAGTCGTTATACTCTAAATCATCAAAATAAATAGCTAAATCAATACGATGACGATCAAAATTGATTATTTCATTACCTGTTAATATATTCAAGATAATATAAGGATGTTTCTTGTTAAATTCTGATATTCTTGGAACAAGCCAGCCTTGCGCAAAGGAAGGACGCGAATAAATGGTCAACGGCCCGATTAATTCCTGACTCTTTATTTCAAAGATTTCTTTATTTAGTATCGACAAGGACTTTTTTAAAATATTAAATAAATTTTCACCATCAGGGGTCAACTCAATACGGCGATGAAACCGGTTAAATAGCTTAAAATTTAATTCTTCTTCAAGCTTATTAATTTGATGGCTAACGGCACTCGGAGTAATACATAATTCTTCCGCTGCGCGCATAAAGGAATTATATCGTGCAACTGCTTCAAAAGTGTGGAATTTAGCTAATTGATATCCTGATATCAATCGGTTAGTGGTAATAAAACGATCATCATCAAACATTGTACATCCTTCCTTACCTATTTTCTTAACATTTAACTAAAAATGTTAAATCAAATACAATTAATTAAATTAATGATTGTTACTTTCTTACAGCCTGACACTTATTCAACCGAATCTTATTCATGTGAACATGATTTATAATCATTTGTCAGTTATCTCTCCATAAAATCTAATACACGGTAATTTTTACTTTAATTATAATAGGAAAACATTATGGATTCACAAATTTGGGTTTTAGGTGTTTTAATAACGAGTATTTTATTAATTGTAATAAGTATTATCAAATTTAAACTTCATCCGTTTTTAGCCTTATTATTATCCAGTTTTTACGTAGGTGCATTAATGGGAATGAAGCCATTGGCAATGATTTCTTCAATCGAAGATGGTATTGGTGGTACACTTGGCTTTTTAGCGGCAGTAATTGGTTTAGGTACCATTCTAGGAAAAATGATGGAAATATCAGGTGCAGCTGAACGCATCGGTATTACCTTACAAAAATGCCGCTTTTTATCACCAGATGTTATTATGGTATTGATTGGTATGATTTGTGGTATAACGTTATTTGTTGAGGTCGGCGTTGTACTTTTAATACCATTAGCATTTTCAATTGCTAAAAAAACCAAAACTTCATTATTAATGTTAGCGATTCCATTATGTACTGCACTAATGGCCGTTCATTGTATTGTTCCTCCTCATCCAGCTGCATTATATGTCACTAATGCTTTAGGTGCTGATATTGGTAGCGTTATTTTATATGGATTAATTATTGGAATAATCGCATCATTATCTGGAGGTCCTATTTTTTTAAGAATGATCAAAAATAGAATTCCATTTAAAGCTGTACCGGAACAATTTTCAGATCTAAAAGTAAGAACTGAAGAAGAACTGCCTTCATTAGGTGCAACATTGTTTACAGTATTATTACCCATTTTTCTCATGCTGATAAAAACAACTGCTGAGTTGAACATGGATAAAAACACTTCGATTTATACTGTTTTAGAATTTATCGGTAATCCTATTACCGCTATGTTTATAGCAGCATTTGTTGCCTATTATATGCTAGGTCTAAGACGTGACATGAAAATGTCTGACCTACTCAATAAAACTGAAGATTGCTTTTCATCAATTGCCAATATTTTATTAATTATCGGTGCTGGCGGTGCATTTAATGGTATTTTAAAAGCGAGTGGCTTGAGCGATAGTTTAGCAAGTATTTTATCCCATTTAGATATGCATCCAATTTTATTGGCGTGGTTAGTAGCAATAATTTTGCATGCTGCAGTAGGTTCAGCGACAGTTGCAATGATGGGCGCCACAGCAATCGTATCACCGATGCTAGCTCTTTATCCTAATATCAGTCCTGAAATCATTACATTGGCTATAGGTTCGGGTGCTATTGGTTGTACAATAGTTACCGATTCATTATTTTGGCTTGTTAAGCAATATTGTGGAGCGACAATGAGTGAAATTTTAAAATACTATACCACCGCAACATTCATTGCTTCAGTAGTTGCATTAATGGGTACTTTTTTATTATCTAATTTTATTTAGATATCTTTCAAGGAGCGAATATGAATCAAATAGAGATAAAAACACTTATTGCCGATAAACCGTTAGTAGAAAATTTAATTAAACTTCAACCAAGCTGTTGGTTTAATCCTAATACCACTACTTTAGCAATCGGTCTTCCTTACGTTGGACTAGATCAAACGGATATAAAAAAAGCGAGTGAACGATTAAAACGTTTCGCACCATATTTATCATTAGCTTTCCCTGAAACAGCTATAACCAAGGGTTTTATTGAATCACAGTTAGTTGAAATTACTAATATGAAAAAAGCCCTTGAAGCCAGATATAATGTTGATATCGCAGGTAAGCTTTATTTGAAAAAAGATAGTCATTTACCAATTTCTGGCTCAATTAAAGCTCGAGGTGGTATTTATGAAGTCTTAACTCACGCTGAAAAACTAGCCATTGAAAATGGACTATTATCAGAACAAGATGATTACAGCAAATTATATTCTGATAAATTTAAACAGTTTTTTAGTCAGTATAGTATTGCTGTAGGTTCAACAGGTAACCTTGGTTTATCAATTGGCATAATGAGTGCTAAACTCGGATTTAAAGTTAGCGTACATATGTCTGCTGATGCTCGAGAATGGAAAAAACAGAAATTACGTGATCATGGTGTTAATGTTGTTGAGTATGAGCAAGATTATGGTGTTGCGGTTCAACAAGGCCGTAAAGCGGCAGAGTCTGATCCAAAATGTTTCTTTATCGATGATGAAAATTCTACTACCCTATTTTTAGGATATTCAGTCGCCGGTGAACGCTTAAAGCAACAATTCAATGAACAAGGAATTAAAGTTGATAAAGATCATCCACTTTTTGTCTATTTACCATGTGGTGTAGGCGGTGGACCTGGCGGTGTTGCTTTTGGTTTAAAAATGGCATTCGGTGATAATGTACACTGTATTTTTGCTGAACCAACACATTCACCGTGTATGTTACTAGGGGTTTATACTGGTCTACACGACAAAATTTCGGTACAAGACATCGGAATTGATAATATTACCGCCGCAGATGGATTGGCTGTTGGTCGTGCATCTGGATTTGTTGGACGAGCCATGGAACGTCTGTTAGATGGATATTATACCTTGTCGGATCAGGAAATGTATGATTTGCTAGTACTACTGGATAAAACTGAACACATTCAACTTGAACCGTCTGCCCTTGCCGGTATGCAAGGTCCGGTAGTTGTAACTAACAACTCGGAATATTTAGAACGTATGCAATTCACTCCTCAACAATTACAAAATGCAACTCATTTAGTATGGGCAACTGGCGGTGGAATGGTACCGAAAGAAGAGATGCAAAAATATTTAAATTCAGGAAAAATTTAGTGACTGTTACTGACAAATATCTCAATGATATTTGTCAGTAAATTTAATTTTATACATTGTGACTAATTAAAGTGCTCCGACAATACGATGAGGCAAGTAAAGTTCTTCAAGATAAGCAATATCATCCTTAGTTAATGAAAGCTTTAATGCGCCTACCGCATCATCCAAATACAGAGTTTTGGTTGCCCCAATGATCGGCGAAGCTACGCCTTTGGCAAATTGCCATGCCAGAGCAACTTGCGTCATGGTTACTGCATATTTTTGCGCAATTTCATTAACCCTTTTCACTATATTCATGTCGATTTGTTGCGTACTATCGTATTTAGCAACTGCAGTTTTATCAGTCTTACTACGTAGAGTATTGGTCTGCCATTCTAATCGGGAAAGTCTACCTGCAGCTAAAGGGCTATAAGGAGTTAATGAAACATTGAATTGCTTACAGACAGGAATCAATTCTCTTTCATCTTCACGATATAATAAATTATAGTGATTCTGCATCGAAACAAACGGCGTCCAACCATTTTGTTTAGCGACTAATTGCATATTATAAAATTGATAACCATACATCGCAGAAGCACCTAATGCTCGTACTTTACCACTCTGAACTAAATGGTGTAACGCAGCCATGGTTTCCTCAATCGGTGTACTGTAATCGAAACGATGGATAATATATAAATCAACATAATCGGTACCTAATCGTCTCAGGGATCCTTCAATTTCTCGCTCAATTGCTGTTTTAGATAAATGCCCTTCATTAAAATAGACTTTAGTAGCCAGTATTACTTTGTCTCGAGCTATATTTCGTTTAATCGCTCTTCCTACATATTCTTCACTAGTACCACTAGAGTATGTATTTGCTGTATCAATAAAGTTAATTCCTAGATCTAAGGCATGTTTAATGATTGTTTCACTTTGTTCTGGATTAAGTGTCCAATCATGCATTTTACTGGCAGGATCGCCAAAACTCATACACCCTAAACAAAATCGTGAGACTTCAATATCAGAATTACCTAATTTTATATAATCCATACTTTCTCTCCTAACTAGCTAATAATAGATTGATTAACTTAATAAATTGTTAAAAATTCAATCTTAGTTATGAGTATTTTATCGTTAACTTTTATTGAGATAAACGTGTTGTTCATTTATAGTATCATGAATTAAATTCATTAATTGTCTATTTATATCCTATGTATAACTATAATGAACTAAGTTATTTTATTACTATAGCTAAAGCAAAAAGCTTTGTTGGTGCAGCCAAATCTTTAGGTGTTTCGTCATCTGCACTAAGTCATAGCATGCGAAACTTAGAAACACGTTTGAGTTTACGGCTATTTAATCGTACGACTAGAAGCCTTTCATTAACAGAGGCAGGAGAACAACTTTATAAACAAATATCCCCTTTATATCGACAAATCAATGAAGAAGTTGCCGCTCTTGGTGATTACCTTGATACTCCATCGGGTACCATTAGAATTAATGCATCGAATATTGCTATTGAAAATTTTATATACCCTAAATTAAGCCAATTTTCACTACGCTATCCACAAATTAAAATTGAAATTCAATGTGACAATAACTTAGTTGATATTGTCAAACAAGGTTTCGATATGGGCTGCCGAATCGGTAATGATTTGGCAAAAGAGATGATAGCAGTAAAAATATCAGATCCATTGCGAATGGCTTTAGTGGCTAGTCCTGATTATTTGCATCAGAGAATAAGACCAAAACAGATAAATGATTTAGATCAACATTTATTAATTGGCAAAAAAGTTTCAACCCAATATGGAATGGAATCGATATGGGAGTTTGCCGATAAAGGTAATATTATTCAATATCACCCTATTTCTCACTTCACAATCAATAATCATTTAAGAAAACAAGCTACTCTTGATGGTTTAGGTATTAGTTGGATTGGTTATCCGGATGTAAAAAATGAATTAGCATCAGGACAACTTATAGAATTACTACCTGAATATTCAATTACATATGAACCTTTTTATATTTATTATCCAAGTCGCAAGGGGCATTCAAATGTATTTAGACTAGTATTAGAAGCATTAAAAAACTAGTTTAGTTTCAATATGGTTGATAAAAAATGACATGAAAAATTAATATTAAAATCTACAAATAATTTTATGTTTAATATTCGTTGTATAGTACATTAAAATGAAGCTTAGATAAGTTTAAAAATAAATTTTTTTCTTATGTTAAATAATGTATTGAACTTTATCGATATTAGATAATATCAGCTTAAATAATTAGTTATTTAACAAAAAATAACTAATTATCTTGCTGGCGCTATGTTATTGAACGGTTTCGATATGGTAGCGTTTTAATAACATATTACTGAATTTATTGTGCGGATCTAGACGAGCTTTAAGTTTAAAAAATTGCTCAGCTTGTGGATATGCTCTTTGAAATTGTTCTGTTGTCGCATGTAATTGATAAGGTAGATAATAACTTCCTTGATTTTCCAAAACAGCATCTATCAATTCCCTTGTCCAATTACCAACATGTTGTTTGCTTAATTCATCAGTATCTTGTTGATAATAGACCACAAACGCAAATACTTCCGATTTTGCCCAAGCCAGTAATGAACCACTATCTTGGTTGGCGTGACGAATAGAAATATTAATAACATTAACTTTATTTTTTTTCAAAATAGTGACTAATTTGGGATAAAAGTGATCAAATTGTTCAACAGGTATAAAATATTCCTGTAAAACAAAGCTTTTATTTTTAGTCGATATCGGCTGCAAATACGAAACATCATAACTAGCCTCATAATTACGCCACATGACTGGTTTTTTTATATAATAAAAATCATCAAATAATTTACGTAAATTTTTACCAGTAGACGAGGAAGATACAATTTTGATTGGCTTTTCCAGATTATGCGATTTTTTATCATCAGATCTTAATCGTTGCAAAATCGTTAATGGTTCTTCAGTCTGTTTATAAGTAACAGATCTCACTCTTTTATAGTCTGGTGGATAAATTATCGCATTATGGAATATTGATTTTTTATCAGAACGAATATATTGGGTAAAATATTGATAATAGTTTGTAATTGGCATAGCCTCACTAACGCGTTTTACTTTTACATTATCAGCAAGTTGCAATGTCACCTCAGTGATTATACCTAGACCACCATATCCACCAATAGCACCATAGAATATATCTTGATTTTGCTCAGGACTAGCTATTACTACTTTGCCATCAGCTAACACAATTTTAAATTGTTTTACCGAAAGAATTATAGGTCCTTCACCTATATATCGGCCATGAACATTAACACTTAATGATCCACCAATACTAAAATTAGCATAGCTTTGCATTATTTTTACAGATAAATCATAGGGATCTATAAGCTCCTGAACTTGAAGCCAAGTTGCCCCCGTCTCAATAGTCAACAGTTTTTGTTCAGGTTTAAAGTCAATAACATGATTTAATTTACGAGTATCAATTTGCACCGCCCCTTGGATTGCTGTTTGTCCTCCCATACTATATTTACCACCAGCGATACTAATTGGTCCAGTAGCCTTTTTAACTATATCAACAACTTGTTGAGTAGATTCTGGTTGCACAACTGCTGCAACTTGAATCGGTGTCATTCCAGTTACATCATTGACTTCTACTGCCATAACAGTCAATGGCAATAAAAAACCAAGTACAGATAATAATAAATTTATTTTTTTCATTTTATAGAAAAATAAGCACTATGAGATAAGATAAAATATGATAGCCTATTTGAGTTGAAAAGTATGTATCTTAGATTGGCTAATATTGTTCAATAAATTGTCATCCTCTAAGAATAATTAATTTAATAAATTTGAATATTATTAATATATAATTTACCCCCTTAAGTATTTTAAAAATATCTTAAGAGGGTAAAAATCAATTAATTATTTTGATGACTTATATTGACGTTTAACTTCTTCTGTAGCTTTACGAAGATCTTCTTGGAATTTAGGAAGAGTTTGTAAGCGAGAATATTCAACAGCACCAACAATTCGTCCAGCATCAACATCACTTTGCCAGTGAGCACCACAGATCATTCGGCTTTGACCAAATTCATAACCACGTTTTATAATGGCTTCTGCATGAGAAGGTGCCATTTGAGCAAGTACTAATGCCACAGTCCATCCATAAGAAGTATGCCCAGAAGGATATGATCCATTCTTACGCAACCGATCTTCTTCATTAACTGGTTGACATGTGTGATTACCAAAGAATACAAATGGACGTTCTCTCATATACGCTTCTTTTGCTGTTTTGGTAGCATTATCTGCTGAATCAACAAGAAGATCACCTAACATTTTATAAAGCGTCGGTGTTGTTTCTTGTGAAATAGTAATTCCCATTGGTTCAGAAAATATTTTTGCCATATTAGTAGTATGTAAATCTGCATCCATGGTTGCTTGCTTCCAGCGAGCTGTATCTTTAAATTTATAACCTTCTTGATATGCAGCTTTGTCCGCTTCAAATACTGCTGAATCATTTTTAGGAGGTCCTGGAAGATAATCATTACTACTTACTGCCTCAGCTGCTGTATGATAAGTAGGTCCAACTTCATGACCTAAAAAATCTTCTGTAGAACCTGGTTGAAAGGCCATTGTTGTTGAAGACATAAATAATGAGCATACTGCAATAGCGATTCCAGCTATTTTTAATGAATTTCTTTTATTATTCATATTATTTCCTTAATTGTAATTTTAATATTCCTAAATAGTTATTTTTTATTTTTCTGTCTTAAAACAGTGCGTTACTTATTTAATATTATTCCCAATTTTCCTCCTTGAATTTCATTTATCAGTTAGGTGAATCGATTCAACACATTTAGAAAAAAAATCCTTTTTTTAAATAATACAATATTAAAATTAGTGCCAACAAATTTTAATATTAATTAATGTGATAAATATCACATATTATTTTCATGATATAAAATTTAAGCACTTTAATTTATGCAATTAACACAATATATGTAATCAAGTAAATATTGTTCCAAATACGTGTTTCCAATTTATATTTAAAATACTCATATCTATTTATACTTCGAGCTAGTTATCTGACAATTTTCACAAAGTCTTATAATTGAATATTGAATCATTCTAATTTGTAAAAAATATTGAGGAGTCTATACCATCTTATTGATATTAGAATATGAATAAATCGGTCATAATGTGCGGAAATAATGCGGATAAGAGTTATCTATGGTAAAGGCACATACTAAGTTAAAATCAACCATATACAAAGAACCCACACAACCCATTACTGAGCGGTTTTACACCATGAGTTACAACACCTAATCTGGGCAGACCTAACCCCATACCACAACTGACCATTAAAGGTCGCTGGCTGGAAGCCTTCGGCTTTACCATCGGTAAGCCAGTCATCAACGATGTACAACAGAACTTTTGATTATCAGGATTAAAGGGGGCTGAGCTAAGAGGAGGGATTTATTCATTAGTAGATGGTTTCACACTGTATGCTTGATAGTTTTATTTTTCTTAAAAAAACACCCATTTTTTTTAAATACCAATTAAAATCTGGAATATCTTCCCCAAATAAATACTGACGATTTATTGACAATGACATAGATAAATAATTAGGGTAAATTAATAAATTACCGCCTGATTTATTATCATAAACCATCACTATACCGACTTTATCCATAATATTATGAGAGTTTATAAACTCGTCTAAATTGAACAAATTCATATCGATATTTAACCAGTTATAATCATCGATATCATTTGACGATAGATAAGTAACCGTATTTTGATAATAAATATTCCTGCCATTATTTATTAGGCACTTTAATATCTCTTTAGGAGAATATTCTTGTGCGAAATATATATTGCAGGTTCATAAGGCATTAATGACATTAATAATTCTGATAATTCATCTGATGAAGTCATACCATCTTTACCCATATGCCCGGTGTGCAGTTTTATCTGCTCAGCTAGCCATGTTGCAGTGGCGCCGGCTAGGCCACGAGTAAACTTACGAAGTAAATTGTAGACATAAAAAATCCCTGTTTTTGGCTGGGACAATATTAATACTAGCAATTATTTCTTTCTTCATATTTTAATCTGATATTAGTAGATGATAAAAGTTCATTTACTTTGTCCAGAAAATTGATACATTCTTGTGGTATTTCATACTGAAAAAAAATTTCTATCAGAAAATCAATTTTTCCTTTAGCTGCTGGGAAGCTTTCATATATTTCACCACTTTCAATGAATCTTAAATAACTATTTATCTTTTCTTGTAATAAAAATAAATGATTATTTATTTCATCATTCCATGATAAATGATCTGTTATACCCAAACTAATTACTGATTCATTGTTCTTGAGTATTCCAATCATATCAAGTTTATTTATATCTTCTATTGACATATTATTGATTGCCTTTTATTCATTTGGTCTTATTATTTCAACTTTTGAAGGTGGAATTATTGTTCTACCTTCAAACCCTAGTTTACCTTCTCCAACAATTACCCCGCCACTTTTTTCTAATTCAGGAAAACCTACTTTCTGATTCTTAGTTAATAGAGCAGTTTGTGAACTTTTGCATTCAATATATATTATATTTCTTTGTTCATCTTTTAACATGATATCGACTCTGAATGAGGTGTCACTACATCATCATTTTTATCTATTTGGTTGATTTCAGCGATTCGGTCTAGTGCTGCTTGTTTTTCATCTCCTTTTTTGATGGCAAACTAGCTTTTAATTGCTTTTTTTCTTTACCAAGCGCCTTACCCAAAGCATTATTCTCAACAGCATTTTTACTACTTTTAATAGCTGCACAGACATCATCAAAATCACCACAGCAGGCAGCAACGGCAAGGCCTGATGCCAGTTGAAATCGTTCGCTGATGGTTTGTTTTTCTTCTTCGGTTAAATCTATGACTTTGCCATACAGTTGTTTGCGGGAGGATATCTGCTGCAACTTCACCGACCACTGCACCGGCTCCGCTCGATAGCGCTGAGTTGCCTTGGAGCTTTGCGACTACAACACCAAGTATTCATCAAAGACAATTGCCTGAATCAACTCGGTTTCACCACAGGTCAATCCGTCACCATTATCACTAAAAAATGAAAATTAATTGTCCAACTTGCGAATTAGATCTCATTATTGGTAATTAATTAGTTTAGTTCTTCGATAAAGATCGTAGAGCTGAACTAATATAAATATCAACCAATTTCATATTCAACTACTGTATTAATTGTTAAAACAATCTTATTGACTGATTGTAAAAAATTGATACATTCATCTGGTATTTGGTACTTAAAGTATATTTTTATCAAAAATTTTTCTTTACCTTTAGCTGCGGGGAAATACTTATAAATATTCCCTGTCTCGATTATGTTTATATAACTATTTAATTTTTGTTGTAATTTATATAAGTGAGATTCATAAGGAAAATCCCATGATAAGTGGTCAGTTAAACCTAACTCAACATAATTGCTGTTGTTTTTAGGTATTCCAATCATATCAAGTTTATTTATATCTTCTATTGACATATTATTGATTGCCTTTTATTCATTTGGTTTTATTATTTCAACTTTTGTTGACTGATGGTTTCTTTATTTAATTGGGTTCCCTAGTAAGCTAATTATTTTATTTTTATGATACGATAAATCGATTCCTGAAGGTAATTCACTAATATAAGGAGAATAATTAGGTTGATTATTAGTTAAATGCAAATGTATTCGTTTTAAATTATTGTTAATTAATATAAGTTCAATTCCATGCGTAAAAAATTATAATATTTGAATTTTTCAGGGCCTATATTCTATAGGATCTTCTGATATCACAGGTTTTTCTCCTATAGAATTCATCAAAACAACAAATTTATCGGATGTTTCGAATGTACTGAAAGGTACAATAAATTCTTTCCATTCTAAGGTAATTAATAAATTCCCTTTTCTTTGCTATGTGTTTTTATCTTATTAATACAGCCAATGTTATCAAACAAAGAGTCCCATTTTTATTAAACTCAAAATGTAATGAATAATGTGTCATATGATATAATATCCAACGATTCACATATCCCAAAAAAGGGCTTTGTTCATTTCCACCTACTTTTAATGGTTTCCCTAATAACTCAATGACCATTTTTTCAGTATATTGAAAATCGATCCCATTCAATAATTTTCCATAATATATAGAATAATTATCCTTTTCCTTACAAAAGAATTGAATATGATTCAGATATTTTTTTCGAAAACCGATAAGTATACCTGTTTGAAAGAACTCATAATATTTAGTTCGATCAGGATCATTATATTCAATAAGATCTTCTGATATTTCAGGATTTTCACCAATTTCATCTTTTAGCGTATAAAACTCTGAAGAATTTTCAGATTTACCTAATACATCAACTAATTGCTGCCATTTAATCATGATCACTAGATCCCGTTTTCTTTGTTGCGTGTTTTTATTTCTGGCATCTTCTACTAACTTCGAATCATACCCTTTTTCTATCATATTTTTCGTAATGCGTCAGTATCTCTTTTAACCACATCATAAAGATTTTCTGCATCTTTCATGATTTGTTTTGCAGTGTTTTACCTCCATATGCTGGTCTTGCTTGATGGACATCTTTTGCAACTTCAACAGCTGTTGACTCTGCATATAGTTTTTTCATTTCAGTTGGAGTTAAAGGTCGTCGAAGCTTGGCTTCTTCAGCTTTTTAATGTATCAAATGATGGAATGTGATCCTGCTCTATCCCATGACCAACTTTTGCCTTTGCTTTAAGTTCCCTATAAGAGCCGACATTAAGAGCTTTTACTTTATTCTGAGCTTCTTGAACCAACTGACTAGCTTTTTATTTGTATATCGCCTACTTTTAATGCCGCTTTTGCTTCTTTTAAGAGCTTACCAGCTACATCACCTACACTAGGTATTAATCCAACTAATGCAATGGCATAATCAATAATATCTTCAGCTTCAGCAATTAGAGATAAGATAAAAGTAACTAAGTTGTGGTTTTAGGAATTTTGCCAGTCCACCAAATTGGTTTCTCGTCAGGTTGTAAATTATCGAAAACAGATAAAGGGATCATACTATAGCTTACACAATAAGGAATGGTAGTAATTGCTACCATTACAGGTTCGTAGTTATAATCAGGACGCGATTTAAACGCTTCATAACTTACTATAGCACATTCAATACACTCATAAAATGTTTCAAAATATTTACCAAAAATTTCAAATAAAGTTGATTTAGCTCTATCTAAATCACTTTTAACTTGACCTGATAATATTTTACTCCAATCAAATGCTTCTCTATCCAACTGTTTAAACTCTTTTTCTACCAATTTCATTAATGCTACGGCGTCATCTAACTCTTCTAATTTTAAATAACGACGATATAAGCGGTCAGTAATTAGTGACCAATTTTGGTCAGGATATTTAGGTAGAACATAATATGAAATACAGTCAAAAAATAGCCGCATATCACTATCTGTACCTAAATTAAATATTGAACCTCCACCTATAAAACCGTTTTTTAGTGACATAATTTATTTACCTTATCATTTAAAAAAATTCAATATTCTATTAAATATATTGTACTTATGCTGAACCATTCCAATTTAGTTTATCTTTCTGTTCGTTAGGTATGAGTTTACATAACTATTTTCTTATTGATACCTCCCTAGTATCAATAAGAAAAGTATTTGTTGTTGCCTATACATTACAAGATAATAATTGATTTGTATAAAAAGTTTCACCTGTTTTGTTATAAATTTCTATTTAATACTCTTGCTTCATTGTTATGGTCATAAACGGTAAGTTTCCTACTGGTCGGTGAAAAAACTGTCATTACTAGTAACAGTTCTAATTGATGATTATATTTTTTAGGTAATGGCTATTTTGATTTAGTTTATTGAGGTTTATTTGTAAAAATAATTGAGGAGTCTATACCGTCTTATTGATATTAGAATATAAATGAAGTGTTAATAATTTGGGTGAATTATGCGTAAAAGAGTTAACTATGACAAAGGATGTTACTCTTCACTGATTATCTTTAAAACCCTCTAGTTGGCTAAATTCTGATCCAACACAGACCATTCACCATTACCACTTAAAAAGACGAGTTAATTGTTCAATTTGTGAACTAGATCACTGAGTGGATAAATAGTTAGTTCAGTTCTGCGACTAGTCTCGCAGAACTTGATGACAGATGCATAAACTAAAGATCATCTGTACATACGACATCAATTGCACCACAAGCTCTAAATAACCATTTCAATGCACCTGATGAAAAAGGATCATCTAATGCTGTAACCTCGATTAAAAAATGTGTATTTTCAATTTCACCATCAAATTTATGAGCATTCCACCAAAACCACTCTCTACAATCGGGCTCTAGCCATGCTAACCAATTAGATAAAGTCCATGCTTTATCTTTTTTAGCTTCTTCTATTTTTTGCTCATAACTTAAGCTATCCCAATATATTTGTTGATTTTTAACTTCTTCTTCAGTTAATTCTTTAGCACAATGATTAATAAATATATCAGGTAATATTTTTTTCCATAATTCAAAAGAAGGCCAAACTAACTCTGAATTATAGTTTACTATTACTAACACTCGTTTAGCTAAGTTTAACACTTCATCAGCATTATTATTACAACGTATAATAAACCTAGCTATACCAACCCCTGTAGCTTTAACAGTATGATCTGGAGGATTTTCAAATCTTTCCCTTTCTAATAATAACTGTTTACTAAATTCACTATTTATTACCATCTTTACCATCTCTTGGGACAATAGAATTTATTAATTCATCAAATTGATAGAGTTTTATTATTTAGTTTGGTTAGAATGCTTACATCAGGTCCATTCTTATACTCCATCATTGTTAACCAATTTTACTTCAGCAGAGTCGGCGTTAGAGCGCCCATAATAAGATCAAAAACAATTACCAATTTTCTTTTGCCTCTAAAATTGTTTCTTTAAAAAAATACCGAAATCTTTTGCGAGTTATGTACTCATAATATACCTATTTTTTAAATTCATTCGCTCTATTTTTCTAGTATTTAGGATGCCATTTATTAAACCGATATAGATCTATCCCTGTTGGAATAAAACTATCATTAACATGGATTAAAATAGAAACTGCGATCTCATTATATACCTTCTTAAATTCATATTAAGTCGTTTTATAACTAGTGCCTTTTCAAGGATAATGAATTAAAACATTACTAACTTTATCTGTTCCTTTAACAACTCTCCTAGTGACCAACCTTATTACCTTGATCCCATATCATTGCACTTCATAAACCTGTTTGATTTATTATTTCGAAAGCACCCTCACCCAAATAGCCACCTTTCCAATCAATCCCCCCTTTTTACTGAGAACATTGACTAACCGGTTAGCATCTTCAATTATAGTGATCTTTATCTGCTAGCTATTGATAGATTTATTAAATGAATATTGATATGAGAAATTAAATATGATTGATGAATTTAAGGTTGGTTAAAAATTTTCAAAAGAAAAATCACTAACCATTTTACCGTCATTCAAAATTTTTTTGATATTTGACTTACAAAAGAATGAGAATTAACTAATTGATTTTGTTGGTGCCAGTGGTCGGACTCGAACCGACACGCTTTTAAGGGCGGCGGATTTTGAATCCGCTGCGTCTACCAATTTCGCCACACTGGCATTAGAAGTGTAAAAAAGTAAACGTTGGCAATTATACTAAGCTTTGCAATATCTGCAACAGATATTATTCTAAATGCAGTTGGTTGCCTAAAAATTCTACTACCATCTGCGTTTCCAGGCTGGTAATTTTTTTAAAATTGTATAAGCGGTCTCTTTGGCAACAGAATAATCAATATTATGATTATTGGCATACTTAAGTGTTACCTCGTGCCATTTTTCGTCAAATGATTTCATTGTTCCATCGTTATGAGCACAATGTTTACAGTAGTTTTTTGACATATCATGCAGAGGATAATCAGCAATAGCCGTCATGGGCATACCACATGCAATACACATTTTCATATTTTCTATCCCCATTAATTAGCTAAGGTAATTAATACAAAACCAGAATAATATACTTAAAAATGCTACTCCGAGTTGAGCTGAATTACAAGTTATGAAAAAAATAGATGTTTAAATATCAAAAATTAAAATCGATTTGTGAAGAGGTAATTTGGTTATTTTGTTGTCGTTGCTGTTGTAAAAATTGATAATAACGTCTTATGGCCCTTTGTTTACATAACCGCAAAACTTCTTGTTTTTGATGATTAGAATAATTTAGCCAATTAAATCTTTCGTCTCGAGAACGATAGCATTTTATACAATACCCTTGCCTATCCATTTGACATACTCTTTGGCAAGGATTTGGTATGTCAAAAAATTCAATTTGGTCCAATAACTACATCATCCTTTGTAGATTCAATCAAAGATTAATTATCTTCTAAGCCTAATCCTTTACTTAAGACTTTAAAACAATCATCACAATCATGCGTTGCAGCATCAAGCAGTGTTTGAGTCGGTGCGTGGATTAATTTATTGGTTAATTTATGCGAAAATTCAAAAATAACATCGTCAATATTGGCGCCTTGTTTGATCGCATTTAATGCTTTTAATTCTAATTGACGTTTGATAGTTTGAGCGTTATTACGGTACTGTTTAACATACTCTACCGCATGGCGTGTTTTTAACCAATCAATATATTGCTCTGATTGTTCTTGAATTATGTACTTGGCTTCATTGGCTGCGATTACACGTTGCTCAAGATTATTTTGTACCGTTTGTTGTAGATCATCGACAGTAAATAGATGCACATCTTCCAATTGGCTAATTTCTGATTCAACATCTCGAGGTACAGCTAAATCAATAAATAACATCTTTTTATTATTTCGCTCATGCATAGTGCGCTCTACCATCCCCTTACCAATGATAGGTAATGGGCTAGCAGTTGAGCTAATAACAATATCAACATCTTTCAGCCGATTAGCTATATCCGGTAATGAAATGATTTCAGCCTCAATAGATGAAGCTAATTTTAATGCTTTGTCTCGAGTTCGATTGGCAACAATGACATGTTTAAAGCCATGAGGTTTGAGATAACGTGAAATTAGTTCAATTGTTTCACCAGCTCCAACTAACATCACACTTAATGCAGACGTATCAGTAAAAACATCACGCGCCACTAGGCAGGCAGCATAAGCAACCGATGCAGTATTGGCGCCAATATTCGTTTCAGTACGAACAATTTTAGCTACATGAAAAATGGATTGAAAAAGTTTTTCCAATTCCGTTGATAAACAATTGTTTTGTTGTGAAAAACTATATGCTTGTTTAACTTGACCTAAAATTTGCGGTTCACCAATAATTAATGAATCAATGCCACAAGCTACCGACATCAGATGTTCAACTGCTTGCCGACCATCATAACAGTAAAGTGATGATTTAAATAAAGCCAAATCAATACTATGATATTGTGCTAACCAATTTTCAACCGATTGCCTTACCCGCAGAAAATCACTTTCATGATCATAACTTAAGTAAATTTCGGTTCGATTACAGGTTGATAGGATGGCACAACCAGCAATTAAAGGGTGCTGATATAAACTATATAATGCTTTATCAATAACCTCAGTAGAAAAAGCCAGTTTTTCTCTTAAAGAAACGGGAGCTGTTTTGTGATTGACACCTAATACAGTAATAGACATTGCATTGATTCTTTTATAATAGTTTGTAAAGTTTTTATTAAGAACTCATTATACCTAAAAAAAATAATAAAGGTTAATTTCAGTTACCTTTTCTTATTCAACCAATTATCAGCTATAATACGCCTTACTTTTGACCATACACAACTAAAGAGTTAATTTATGTCTAAAATTAAATATTTGTTCGTATTCATTCTGCCGTTTATTCTTAGTGCGTGCCAAACAACTAAATATCAAACAAATGTATCTGTAGAACAGCAATGGCAAAACCATAAACAAGTTCTTGCACAAATTAATTCATTTCAAGTTAATGGTAGTATTGCTCATATAGGAACGAAAACTAAAAGTTATGGTCGTTTTCTTATTACACAGCAATCTGAAAATTATTATGACGTAAAATTAACTACGCCAGTTGGCACAAATATTTTAACCTTAAAAGCCGAACCTAATTACGCCGAATTAATTGATAACAATGGCGCTCGCTACCAGGATATTAATGTGGAGCTATTAATGAAGAAAATATCCAATGTTAATATCCCACTTAATTCTTTACATAATTGGTTGAAAGGTTTTTCTGATGATAGCCAAGCTGATAAAATTGATAGCTCAGGCAGATTATCTTCCACCTCATTTATGCAAAATAACAATAAATGGTCACTAAAGATTAGCAGCTACTCTACTTATAACTATAAAAATAAAAAAATTGATTTACCTGCTATCATTGAACTTTCTCATGATGATGAATTAATTCGTTTGAAAATTAGCAATTGGATCTTACGATAACGGATAATAATGATGAATCAATGGTTATCACCAGCTAAATTAAATCTATTTTTATATATAACTGGGCGACGCCCAGACAATTATCATGATTTACAAACTTTGTTTCAATTTATTGATATTTGCGACAAATTGACCATTACGACTCGTGATGATGGGCAAATTAATCTATTAACCCAATTTGATAATATTCCTGCAGATAAAAATCTAATTATTATAGCCGCTAAGCGTTTAAAATCTTATGTAAACAATAATAAGCTTGGTGCAGATATTGCCATAGATAAAATGATCCCCATGGGGGGAGGACTTGGTGGCGCTTCGTCAAATGCAGCAACAGTACTGGTCGCATTAAATCAATTATGGAATTTAAATCTGTCGCAAACTACCTTGATGGAAATAGGTAGCACAATTGGTGCCGATGTACCTATTTTTATTTATGGGCATTCTGCTTTTGCAGAAGGTATTGGTGATCAGTTGCAACAAGTTGATATTCCCCAATATTGGTATTTAGTCAGCTCCCCTAATATAGAAATTTCAACGGTCACGGTGTTTAATGATCCAAATTTGCCACGAAATACACCTAAGCGTAGCATTGAACAACTGATGTCAATTTCTATTGATGATTTTAGTAATGATTGTGAAGCGGTAGTACGTCAGCGTTTCCCAGAAATTGATAACCTTATTCAGCAGTTATCGCGATATGCTCCAACCAGATTAACTGGCACCGGTGCTTGTGTTTTTACACGTTGTGAGTCAAAGCAACATGCGTTGTCAATACAGAACGAACTTAAATCCTGCTCCGTAAAAAGCTTTATTGCTAAATCATTAAACTCATCACCACTGTACACTAATTAAATAATTTTCTTAAAGCAATAATCATTGACCATATAAGTGATTTAAATTTATATGGTCTGTGATTAGCTATAAAAACATAAACTCATTTTACTGCATCATTAGGTATTACAAAAAGTCGATGATCATAATATTCTACACAATAAAGACCTTCAAAACTCTTATAACCTTGTTTTGCTAAGTTTGATTTTAACCATTTTTCATCTTTACCAATTTGTTTTAAAACATCATCTACTGGTTGTTCATTTTCTAATACAATAACTGATATATCTTTGTCGCCTTTTTTTACAATAGATAATTGTCCATTCGGTTCCAAAATAGCTTTTTCAACATCATGAATAGTAAAAACATTTTTCATTCTTAGTAATACAGCAAAACTGGCTAGATCTAAATTAATTGCGGTGAAAGCGTCCAATTTTAATTTACCCTGATCCATCAATATAATTGGGTTACCGACAATAAATGCCTTAGCATTTTGACTGCGTTTTTTTAAATAATTAGAGCTATACATAATTGCCGTCCACATCAACAAAACGATAATAAAATCATATATGGTTAATTTGGGGTTATAGATAATCCCGCCAGCAATGCCACCTAAAATCATATTTCCAATAAAATCAATGCTCGACATTTGTGACAATGAAGTTTTGCCGGTTATTTTTAAAAATAACACAATACAGATAAATACAACCAACAACTTCAAAGCAATAATAAGGAAATCAAGATAACTAAGCATAGTACTCTCCAAAATGTTAAATACCTAAGGTAATAGAAACAATTAGTACTAAAGTTGATGATAAAAACAGATTTAAATGTTAATTCTTCACAAGATATATTAATTGTAATGAACTAAGGAATGACTATTTAATAATAAAAACCGTTAGTGATAACAAGTGATGTATCAATATTAGATTGATAATAATCATTTTAGCAATTTATTTTTATTAAACAGCTAAAAAATTTGCTAAGAAAGTGAATAAAATAGTTGTCAATTTTTCGGTTGCACAACGTATAGCATTTTTAATAAGCTTAGGTCATAAATTTTCGAAATTACTAGACAAGACAGAATTAAATGCTAATAACTAACCCTAATCAAAAAGAGACTTATTACCAAGCTTTACTTGAAAGAGATCATAGCTATATTGGGATCTTTTATGTCGGAGTCAAAACCACTTCGGTATTTTGTATTGCAACTTGCCGAGCAAGAAAACCAAAATTTGCCAATGTCGAATTTTTTGATTCATTCAAATCAGCGCTTAATGCCGGTTATCGACCTTGCAAAATATGCAAACCAACCGAAAACGCTAATCAAGCGCCCGAAGAGATAATTAAAGCCCTAGCATTGATTAATAATAATCCCAAACAAAAGATTACTGATTATCAGCTAAGACAAAACAAACTAAGTCCTGAAATTATTCGCCGTTGGTTTAAAAAACATTACGGAATTACTTTCCATGCTTATCAACGAATGTATCGAATTAACAATGCTTTTCAAGAATTAAAATCAGGAAAAAATGTTATTAACACTGCGTTTGATACTGGTTACAATTCTTTAAGCGGATTTGGGTATACCTATAAAAAAATCATGAAAAAATCACCTTCATCAGACGATAAGCAAGACGTGATCTTAATCGACAGATTAACAACGCCTTTAGGTCCAATGTTTATCTGTGCAACAAACCAAGGAATTTGTCTATTAGAGTTTGTAGATCGAAGAATGCTCGAAACCGAATTTGAACAACTACAACGCCTACTTAAAATGAAAATTATTTTTGGCGAAAATAAACATATCAAACAAGCTAAGGTTGAAATTGCCGAATATTTTGCAGGAACAAGAACAAGCTTTACCATTGCCTTACATACACCAGGTACCCTATTTCAACAAACCGTTTGGGATTGCTTGAAACACATTCCCTATGGAGAATTGACCACTTATAAACAGCAAGCCCAAAGAATTAATAATCCACAGGCAATTCGAGCTGTAGCCAATGCTAATGGTTGTAATCGAGTTGCAATTATTGTTCCTTGTCATCGAGTAATAGGATCGAATGGAGAGCTAATTGGTTACGGCGGTGGGTTGGAACGAAAAAAATGGTTAATTGAACATGAAAATAAAAATCGTAAAAACTGATAATTATTCAAAAAATAATTATGAGTCAATCAATATGCTCAGTTAGATGATATTGTAAAAACTATAGAAGAAAATTGCTTTATACAACGTCATCTCTTTTTGAGATGATTACTTAAAATACTGAAAAATCAGCTCAATAGAGTGTATAGCAAATTTAATGTCTATAACCAATTCCATGTACCGTTTTTATTAAAGTTGGTATGCTTGGGTTAATTTCTATTTGTTTTCTCAATTTTGAAATATGTTGATCAAGAGTTCGACTATTAGGTAAAAAATCATATCCCCATACATAATCAAAAAGCATATCTCGAGTAACAACTTGATTTTTATATTGATATAAACATTCTAAAATCTTAATTTCTCGTAAAGTTAATTCAATAATCTGATCATTTCTTTTAGCGTATAATTCGGTAGGATATACATTTAAATCGCCAAATTGAAAATAATCTTCTTTAGAAAGATTTCGATGTTTAGATTTTAAATAACGTTTAGCAATAGCCTTAATTCTTGCTCTAAGCTCATGAATACCAAAAGGTTTATTCATATAATCGTCAGCACCTAGTTCTAAACCAATAACCCGATCGATTTCTTCATCTTTAGCGGATAAAAATAAAATTGGCACATCTTCATTTAATTTACGGATTGCACGGCAAACAGAATAGCCATCAAGCTCGGGCATCATAATATCTAAAATAATAAAATCGGGTTGGTATTGATTGAATAGTTCCAGCGCAACTTTACCATTAACAGCTTTAATAATAATGTAACCCTCTTTTTCTAACAAATCTGACATGCCATTAAGGATGTGCTTATCATCTTCAGCAATTAAAATTTTCATTCTACTACTCCATTAATATCAGTGAAAATGCCATTCCAGGATTATGATTCATAACTTTAATCTCTCCGTGGATCTGACTAGCTAACTGCTTGGCAATCGTCAAACCGATTCCTGTACCCGAAACTCCTTCAGTTATCGATGAATTGACTCGATAAAATGGTTCAAAAATCTGTTTTAATAGATGGCTGGCAATACCATCTCCATAATCACGAACAGTAATTGTTACCAGTTTTCCTTTTCTGGTCAAAGATAAATCAATTCGTTTACCATTAAAAGCATATTTCTCGGCATTGCTCAAAAAGTTATTGAGAATTTGCATGACACTATCTTCATCAGTATCAACTATACAATCATTTTCAAGAGTAGTGATGTTCAGTTGTAATGATTTAGCCTCTAAAATAGGTTTAAAAGTTTGATATATCTGTTTAATTAGTATGGTTAAATTTACTTGTTTTATATTTAAACGACTTGGCTTATTAAAAGTTAAAACATTTTGCACCAATCGAGTTAATCGTTTACTTTCAGCACGAATTATGTGCAAATATTCAGGAACAGGTGTCGGCTCATCTTCTAAATATTCGGATAACATTTCAGAATATAGTGTAATATTGGTCAAAGGGGTTTTAAATTCATGTGATACTTGACCAACAAAACTCACCTGCTGTTTTGCTAAACGCAAAGTTCGGCTATATTCTCGATAGGCATAGCAAATAAGTCCAAGCAGAACAATAAGGAATAAGCCAATAACACCTGCACCTAGCAGATATAAATTAACTAAATTTGGAGAGGGATAATAATAAGTTAAATGCCAATTTTGCAAGGGATAATCAAAGACAATCGAAATTTCATTATCAAATTTTTCACCATTGCTATAAATTTGTTTATCGCCATCAGATAATCTAAAATTATCAGCAAAAACTTGTTTATCTAATAAATTGATAGTGTCAAATGAAAATTTTATATTGGAAAGTTCAAAACCAATAATATTATCCGATTGGATTGTCCAATAAATTAAGTGGTTATACATTTGATACCAACCAGAGCTTGGTTGAAACTGTTCAGTATGATCTTGTTGATGGAGCAAAACAGAATTATCTAAAGCAATTGATTCAACTAATTTATGCCATTGAGAATCATCAAAATCACTTAAAAATAAAATCCTATTTTTGTTGATGATAAAAATATTTTTAATATCAGCTTCTGTACCTAATAAATATTCAGCTTTAGCATAGTTGTTATCAATTTGTAATGCCAAACGACTAAGATAAGAAACTCGCTGATTTAACAACGATTCAATCGATAATTTGATATTATTCATATGACTTTTAGCGAGTAAGGTTTCATTATTTTCTCGTAATAAAACCTCATGTTCAACGCTTCGCCAACCTAAATAACTTATAAATGTCATTAATATCAATAAAGATAAAATCGTTGTTAATTTCTTCATAACTATTTTTTAATTACATTACTTTTTGAGTCAAACTGTTGTTGAGTTATTATTTTACGAGAAACATTTCTATTCTGATTTTTAACGGCATCGGCCATAATATTATTTTTCTCAATTTGGCCATTTAATCTCGCTTTTGACGAAGGTGATACGATTATGTCTGAAAATGATGCAAGTCTACTGCTATTTTCTATAAGCATCATTTCTGCTTGCTCTTGCATACCTTGATCATAGAGCTCTAATGCTTTTTCATTGGCAATTGTCACTTTTTGAATTTCTGACTCTGCTAAGACATCTTGGATTATTGAATCCTCGACCAATTTTTGATTATTGGTATACGCAATGTTAACCGATTGAGTTTGATGTTCAATCTTATTTACCAATAAATTATCATACTTCAAATCAACTTGAGCTAAAGTTTTATTTTGACCCACTTTACCTTCATCAGGTATCACTTCTAACAATACATACTTTTCTTGGTTTGAAAACAATTGATTCATTTTAACCGTGATTTGATTCTCTTTGATCACGCCATCTCGACCGAGTAAACGCACAGGTTTAACACCATCTTTCAATTGAATAGTAATCACAACGTCTTGAGCAATAGTTGACATTACATCAGTAAATTCGTGAACAAACACATTTTCGAGATCGGCAGAATTATTTACAAATACATGATTTCCATCACTATAACTTGCGATCGATGACATTAATAATTCATTATAATCAGAACCAATCCCCATAGTGGTAATAGCAATATTCTTTTTCGCGGCAATAATAGCCAATTCAGATAGCTCATTTACTGAGCTTGGACCAACATTAGCTTGACCATCAGATAGCAAAATAATACGATTAACTTTATCTTTTGTCAGTTGGTTTTCAACTTGCTTAATACCTTTACTTAAGCCAGCAAATAAAGCTGTTCCTCCACCGGCAAAAACATTTTTATTAATTAATTGTATAATTTTTTGTTTATTTTTCACTTTGGTTGCAGGCACAATCACTTTTGCTTCATTATCATAAGCAACAATAGATAGCGTATCTTCTTCATTCAATAAATTAACCGCAAAAATAGCTGCTTCTCTCGCTCTTTCGATGCGCTCTCCACCCATTGAACCTGATTTATCAATAACAATCGCTAAATTAATAGGAACGCGTTTATTGGTATCAATTTTTTGGCCTGATAATGAGACTTTTAAGTAATTTTTTTCTGGATGGCCTTCCATTATAACTGGTGAAGACAATTCTGAACGAACTTGAATTTGTTTCACCCCACTGTTTTGTTCTGCATAGCTTAATAAGCTACAAATAGAAAGCCCCAACATGGCAAATATTTTAATAAATTTCATAGTGTTTCCCTTCCTGTATAAAGTTTATTCAATTATTCACCAATTGCCAAATAAACTGTCTAATTAATGTATTTAATTGTAGAAATTTGTAAAAAGTAAAATCATAACCGAGATAAAATTATCGTTTAAAAATATGTCTATTCGTACTTAAACTAACCAATCTCTAGATTTTACGGTGTGTTAACTGTTTGTTTATTGCCAGTCAAAACCGCATAGGTATATAATAAAATATTATTTGCTCTTAAAGAGAATAGTTAGAGAACATTTAATATGACTCAATCAAAACTTGAACTTATCAGAAATAGTATTATTACTATACCTAATTATCCTAAACAAGGGATTTTATTTCGGGATATTACCAGTTTATTAGAAGACCCAATCGCCTTCAGAACATCAATCGATCTTTTAATTGAGCATTATAAAGATAAAAAAATCGATAAAGTTGTTGGTACCGAAGCGCGTGGTTTTATTTTTGCCGCCCCTCTTGCTTTAGCCTTAGGTGTTGGTTTTGTGCCTGTTAGAAAACCGAATAAGTTACCGCGTCACGTTTATAGAGAAGAATATCAACTCGAATATGGTACCGATACTTTAGAAATGCATTGTGATGCCATAAAACCTAATGAGCGAGTATTGATTATTGACGATCTACTAGCAACAGGAGGGACCGTTGCAGCAACCGCTAAATTAATTCAAAAAGCGGGAGGGATCGCTGAAGATGCCGCTTTTGTCATCAATTTACCTGATTTACAGGGTAAAACCAAATTAACCGCTATGGGAATCAACTGCTATACGTTAGTCGATTTTGCTGGTGAATAATCTTTATATTATCGGGCGATAATTCGCCCTACTTCTAATCTCATATTAGCGATGCTTATTTTAAATATAAACAATTAATTGTTGTTGCTCACCATTTATAAATTCCTCTCAATATTTCTGATCAAGAAAATAGCATAAAAATGCATATTACAAATCTATAAGCTAATCAAAAAGCTTGATTTTGTTTTTTTAATGAATTATTATTCAAAATTACTGCATAATTATTACAAGGAATTTATAAGATGAAAAAATTTAGTCATATCATTGCTAGAACACCGGCGAAATCATTAATTAATGGCTTAACGTCAGCTAATCTAGGCAAACCTGACTATCAAAAAGCGCTCGATCAACATAACAGCTACATTCGAGCATTACAACAATGTGATGTCGATATCACCATTCTGCCAGCCAGTGAAGAATTTCCTGATTCAGTTTTTGTTGAAGATGTTGCCCTTTGTACACCTCATTGCGTAATCATTACTAGACCAGGAGCCGAATCTCGTCGAGCTGAAACAGAACTAATTACTGAGGCTGTTAGTCGTTTTTATCCAAATAAAGTTGAATATATTAAGGCACCAGGCACCGTAGAAGCGGGTGACATCATGATGGTTGAAAATCACTTTTACATTGGTCTTTCCGCTCGAACCAATCAAGAAGGTGCAAACCAAATGATTGCAATATTGCAAAAATACGGTTTAACTGGTTCGGTCGTCACTTTAGAAAAAGTATTACACTTAAAAACGGGACTTGCCTATTTGGAACACAATAACTTATTAGCTGCAGGTGAATTTATTACTAAGCCAGAATTTCAACATCTCAATATCATTGAAATCCCTGAACAAGAAAGTTATGCCGCTAACTGTATATGGGTCAATGAACGAGTGATAATGCCGGCTGGTTATCCTATTACTAAAGCCAAAATTGAAGCACTCGGTTATCAGGTCATTGAAGTTGATACTTCAGAATATCGCAAAATTGATGGTGGAGTAAGCTGTATGTCATTGCGATTTTAATTTAAAAAACCACAAAAATTAAACCAACTAAATAAGAAAACAATATGAATACACCAGTAAGAAAAAAGCTTGGCATACTTCCTCTCACATTACTGGTGGTGGGAAGTATTGTCGGTAGTGGTATTTTTAGCCTACCACAAAATATGGCTGAAGGCGCCGGTGCTGGTGCGATACTTATCGCCTGGGCCGTAACATTATTCGGCATGTTTATGCTGACACGAATATTTCAATATCTTTCTATTCGGTTTTATAAAATTAATGAAGGTTTATATGGTTATGTTCGTGAAGGATTTGGGGATTATATCGGTTTTAATGCCGCGTGGGGTTATTGGATATCAGCTTGGATGTCTTGTACTAGCTATTTAGTTATCTTATTTAGTGCATTAGGCTCTTTTGATTGTTTTGCATTTTTTGGTAATGGTACGACAATTCCTGCCGTTATTGCCGGACTTATCCTTTTATGGATTATGCACTTTTTTGTCATTAACGGAATTTACCAAGCATTTTTACTTAATTGCCTAGTAACGCTAGCTAAAATTGTACCTATCGGTTTATTTATCGTTTGTGTTGTTTTAGCCTTTAAAGTTTCAACTTTTAACACTGATTTTTGGGGAACACCACAATTAGGTTCAATCATTGATCAGGTAAAATATACTATGCTATATACAGTATGGGTTTATTTGGGGATTGAAAGTGCTACTGTCTATGCTGCACGAGCGAAAAATATAATCAGTATAAGTCGAGCCACCTTTTTTGGTTTTGCCATTACAAGTCTTTTATTAGTTTGTGTTTCTGTTCTTTCATTAGGCATTGTGCCACAACATGAACTCGCACAAATGAAAAATCCGTCAATGGCACTAGTAATTGAACATGTCGTTGGTAGTTGGGGGGCCACATTTATTAATATTGGTTTGATAGTTTCTGTAAGTGGAGGATTATTGTCTTGGTTAATGTTAGCTGCAGAAATGCTATTTTTAGCCGGTCAAGGTAAACAACATACTGTCCCTAGCTGTTTTGGTAAACTTAATAAAAACAGTACACCAGCCAATGCTTTGTGGTTAACGACCAGCTTAATTAGCTTGTTGATTATACTTGCTCATTTTTATGAATCAGGTTATAACACGCTGATTCAATTATCAACATCTATGGTGCTTATCCCATATCTACTTTCAGCACTGTTTATGTTTAAATTAGCAATACATCAACCTAGAAAATACCTAATTTTCATCGGCGCATTTGGTTCGCTATATGGACTTTGGTTAATCTATGCTGGCGGCATATCATATTTGCTACTATCAATGATCTTATATAGTTTTGGGCTGCTGTTTTATCTTTATGCTAGAAAGCAAAGACAATTGTCAGCATTTAGCTATTTACATGATAAAATCTATGCCATAGCTATAGTGGTACTAGCCATTATTGCCATTATTTACTTTTATATCATTCCTAATTAATCAACGAACTAGGCGTTATTTTCGAAATAGATAAAAATCGGCCAACAATTGTCTAAATTGTTGGGAATAACGCCCTTCTTCATCTCGCATACACAGTGATTGGCATTCAATATTAGCATGCTGATTAAATGAAAATGCCATCAATACTAATGAATAGTCTTTATTGGCTGTATATTTAACTTGCAGTTCATGACACAAATATAATTGATTTGACGTAGTCAATTGCTTAAATTGCTCGGCAAGATGATAAGGTAAAACCAAACAAAACAACCCTTGCGGATTTAATAATCGTTTTACTACATCAATAAGTTGTTGATAGTTGAGACTTTCAGTATAACGGGCTAACTGCCTCTCTGAACTTCTACACTCTACAGCTGACTGAAAATAAGGAGGATTAGTGACAATTAAATCATAATACCCTCGTTCAGTGGTTTTAAATTGATTTACATCGATATTTAATGGCTTAATATTTTTAAAGCCTGCATTTAAGCTATTCTCTCGACATTGCAATACCGCTTGCATATCAATATCAATCGCATCAATTTGACATGTTTGATGTTCTAAACGTTGAGCCAACATTAAAGCAATTACACCACATCCGGTACCAATATCTAAGACATGTTGTACATCGGATTTAATTGGTACCCATGCGCCTAATAAACAACTATCCGTTGTCACCTTCATTGGACTTTTGTCGTGAGCAACAAAAAAACGTTTAAAGGTAAAACCACCTTGTTTTAATGGTAATTGATTATTTGCCATGCTTAAATTTTCTAAATAATGGTTTATTCGATGCAATTGCATCAGCCCAGCGAGTTGGTTCAGGCAATCGATAACCTCGTAAACACTGTTTTACCCAATGTAATGCGCTAGTTTGGCTAATTTTGTGCCCTGCGGAAATAAATAACGGATTACAGTTATTTTTACTCTGCAAAACCCAACCAATTTGTTCATGTTTATCAAGCAAAGGGGTTACGTTACCCGCTTGTTTTGTTTGCTCTTGATATTGCCCACATAATTTGCTTTTTGCAACGCCAATAGTTGGCATATCTAACAATAAACCAAGATGGCTAGCGATACCTAATCGTCTTGGATGAGCAACTCCCTGCCCATCAACTAATAACAAATCGGGCTTTTGCTTTAACTGTTGCCATGCATTGAGCAAAGCAGGATACTCACGAAAAGACAAATAACCCGGAATATAGGGAAAGCTCGTATCCAATCGAGCAATATGATACTCAACTACATCAAAATCGGGAAAAGTCAATGTCACTATCGCTGCACGCGTTACCGAGCCATCTTGCTCAAACCCAACATCAGTACCACCAATTAGTTTTATTGTTGGATTAAAATTATCCACCAAGCTTACCTGCTCGGCTAATTGTTGTTGTGAAAGTTTTAATTGTGCTAAATTGATAGACATTTCAATTTTGCTCAGTATTATGAGTTACAATAAAACGATTTTACCAGAATTAGTATGCCTTATACATTAACAAATCCTAGCCAATTAACCGAAGAGATAAAAAAAAGCCGCTTTATTGTCAATGCAGCTCCAATTACTAATGCTCAGCAAGCAACCGAGTTTATCGACAACATCAGTGATCCAAATGCAACACATAACTGTTGGGCATGGAAAATTGGTCAACAGTATCGCTTTAATGATGATGGTGAACCAACCAGCACCGCCGGCCGCCCTATTCTATCGGCCATTGAAGGTCAAGATTGTGATCAGGTGGTAGTGGTGGTCACCCGCTACTTTGGTGGCATCAAATTAGGCACAGGCGGACTCATTCGGGCTTACGGTGGTTCGGCTAGTCACTGCTTACAACAAGCAGAATTAATCGAACTTATTGCTAGAACATCATTACAATTTCATTGCTATTACAATGAATGGCCAATTATTGAAAACCGCTTAAAAGAACTAGATGCAGTCATTGAACAACAAAATTTTGATGCTGAAGGTGTAACTGTCATTATTGCTATAACACAAGATAATGTAGTCATACTTAAAAAAAATATTAGCGATATTACTCGCGGTAGAGTGATTATCAAGACTTAAAACACCTGTGTAAATATCCATCCAAATACAGCAAAAAAATTGGTAGAAATTGTAGAATGCGTATTTTAATTATAAAACAAACGGTTATAATTAGAGTGTTCCCTATACACATAGGGATAAACCGGTTTTTAGTCGTGAATATTGGTCGGGAACACCTGTGTTCCCTATACACATAGGGATAAACCGGGAAAGGGCGAGAATGAAGAAATCACTGAGCCGTGTTCCCTATACACATAGGGATAAACCGCCTGCCATTTATGATTCCTTGCTATTTTCTATGTGTTCCCTATACACATAGGGATAAACCGTATATCTCAATCCAACACAAATTTTTGTTGTGGTGTTCCCTATACACATAGGGATAAACCGTCTTAAAACCAGAAGATGAAGTAGATTTTATTCTGCCTGGTTATATGCCTATCGTGTGGTCACGTTTTTATGCCAGTGATCTGCACTATGAAAGTATGCTAGGTAAAGGTTGGATACTACCTTATGAGCAGCACCTTTACCAAGAAAACAACATCCTTTACCACGTTGATAATCAGGGAAGAACGCTACCTTTTGAAATTATCGAAGAAGGCCAAAAAATCTATCTTGCTGATGAACAAATTTTTTTGATTCGTACCGAAGGTGGTCATTATGCCATCCAGACCTTAAATGACCAATTCTATTATTTTGGAGAGGTGTTCGATAATGGTGAAAAAGCTTACCTACAACGCATAGAAGATAAGTTTGGTCACTATATCCACTTTAACTATGACAATGACCAACTGACCGATATAACAGCAACAGGTGGTATTAGGCTACACCTACATTACCGACATCCCAAAGGTAAAGTTACTGAAATAGTGCGTATTATTGATAACCAAGCTGTTGAAACAATGGTGCAATATCGCTATAACCATGATGGGCAACTGATTGCTGTTATTAATCGTAATGGTGATACCACACGTTTATTTGACTATCAAGATGGTCTTATGGTGCAACATCAAAACGGTTTAGGCTTTAGCTGTAACTACCGTTGGCAAACCTTAGATAACCAGCCCAGAGTTATCGAGCACTGGACAAGTGATGGCGAACATTATCATTTTGACTACGATTTAAAAAATCGTTCAACACGGATTACAGATGCGTTAAAACGCCAATCAGAGATCCGTTATGATGAACGCTACCAGATGACCTATTGTCGAGATTTTGGAGGGGAAGCGTATCAACTCGAGTATGATGATAATGGCAACCTTATCACCTATATCCTACCCAATGACAATAAAATCAGCCTTAAATATGATGAACTCTCACGTCTTATTGAAGAGACAGACCCACTAGGTAGAAAAGTAAGCTACGCCTACCATCAAGCGACCGATTTACAAACACAAATTACCTTTCCAGATAATAGCTGCTGGCAAGCTGAATATGATGATAAAGGTTGCATCATTAGCCAAACAGATCAGCTAGGCAATACAACCTACTATTACCCAACAGAGGATGGTGTACCTTACGCTATTGTCGATGCCCTAGAGAACCGTAACACTATTCTATGGAATGAATTGGGACAAGTACAACGTTATACCGACTGCTCCAATAAAGTCACCGAATATCAATATGACGAAAATCTCCACCTGACCAGTAGAACCAATGCGATAGGTGAAAAAATTCGGCTGTTACGCAAACCACAAGGTGAAGTTACCCATATTATTCATGCCGATGGTATACAGGAAAGCTTCACCTACAATGCTATGGGCCAACTACTAAGCCATACCGATGGTAAAGGTCAAACGGTTTATCTATCGAGAAATCCTAGAGGGTTGCTCACCAAACGCTTTGACCCTAAAGACCAAACCATTATTTACCAATATGACGTAGTCCAGCGTCTGACCTCACTCTTTAATGAAAACAACGAAGCCTATCGTTTTAGCTATGATGATAGTGATAGACTAACTGAAGAAGTGAGTATTGATGGGATTAGCAAAAGATACAGCTATAACCCTGATGGCTACCTAACCGCTATTACAGAAATGGGCATTGATCAACATCTTAAAACTACTGAGCGAATAACCTTTCTTGAAAGAAATAAAGCGGGTCTTTTATTAACAAAAACCACCGAAGATGCTGTTTATCACTACCAATATACCCAAGCTGAACAGTTAACACAGATTGACCGTAAGCCCACAGCTAAAGGTAAAACACTCGGTATCATTGAAGACAAAGTCAACTTTAGTTATGATCTAAAAGGACGTTTACTTCAAGAAGAAAACCTACAAGGTCACTTAGCGTATCTATATGATGCGCTAGATAACCTCACCTCTTTGACCTTACCTGATGGCAAGCAGTTTATTCATCAATACTATGGCAGTGGTCATCTGCATCAAATTAGCTTAGATCAACTTATTATCAGCGATTTTGAGCGCGATGACCTGCACCGTGAAATATTAAGAACCCAAGGTCATTTAACCAGTCGTTTTGGCTACGATGCACAAGGTCGTAAACACTGGCAATATGCCTCCCAAAAACCACTAGAAGAGCTGACCACTCTAACCAACACACAGCAACTGCCCATAGATAGACAACTCAAAAGCCGTGATAATGTCCTCTTTAGGCAGTATCACTATGACCCCGCTGGCGAACTCACAACCCTGCTTGATAAAGCCAGAGGTAAAACAGACTATGGCTATGCAGAAAATGGTCAACTGCAAAGCGTCACTAGCCCCATTCAACAAGAACATTTCACCAGTGATGCTGCGGGTAACTTCTTACCTGCACAAGTTTTACCTTCCAAACGATTTGCTTTACACAATCGCATTACCGACTATGGCGATATCCATCTTAACTATGATGCATGGGGCAATGTCGTTGAAAAATCCATTGGTCTTACCAAACACCAAACATTCAGCTACGATTGTGAAAACCGCCTAATTAAAGCTCAGACCTATGACAATGGCAAACTTATCTTGGAAAGCACCTACCAATATGATTGCTTGGGACGTAGGATAAAAAAACAAATTGATGACCTTCAACGTAAACAAAAAACACAAACTCAATTTCTCTGGCAAGGACTAAGACTACTGCAAGAACAAACACCACACAAACAAATCACCTATATCTATGAACCTAATAGCTATATACCTTTAGCTAGAGTAGATAAAGTAAATAGCCAACAAGAGATTTACTACTACCATACAGACCAAATAGGAACACCGCTAGAGCTAACGAATCAACGAGGCAGCATTGTATGGCAGGCTAACTACAAAGCATGGGGTGAGGTAGAAAGTTTACGCATCAATGAAATAGAGCAAAACCTCAGATACCAAGGCCAATACTTTGATGAAGAAACAGAACTTCACTATAATACTTTTAGGTATTATGATCCGCAGGTAGGTAGATTTACTACTCAAGATCCTATAGGATTATTGGGCGGATTTAACTTGTATAGTTATACCATCAATCCTACAGGGTGGGTTGATCCTTGGGGATGGTGTGGTAATAACCAGCCATGGAAGACTATAGTAGAGGACGAGAAAGTTGTTGCACAAGCAGGAAAACTCAATCCCCAACAGCTTAGAGCATACGAAGAAGCAAAAGATATTTTAGCTCAAGGAAAACCTGGTAGAAACCAGCATGTACTAACAGGAGATAGAAAAGGAACTTCAGCTATTGATTTGGTTGGGTCAGGAAAGGGCCGAGGAAGAATGAGAGTCATTTTTTCAGAAACCAAAGATGGCGCAATAAATATACATGAGATTGTTGATTATCATTAATGAGAGATAAAAATGAAAAAAACCACATGGAACTATCGTGTAATGAATAGTCATTTGAATGGGTTAGGGATATATGAGGTCTATTATGATGAAGATGGAAATATAAACTACTTTAGTAATAATGTGGTTTCACCTAGAGGTGATTCTTTAGAAGAATTAAAAAAAGATTTAGTACTTTATATGGAAGCCTTGGAAAGGCCTATCTTAAATTATGACAAACTTATAGAACAGTTCGTGAAATAGCAAAATGAAAAAAGCAAATGAATTTAATAAAATTCAAAACTTTGATGATGTCATTATTAAACTTCATCACAAGGGGCTCTCAATCATAGACTCTATAAAATTTTTAAAAAATCATTATGGATTAACTTTGAAAGAAGCAAAAGAAATAGTAGATAAAAGTCCAGTATGGACAGATATAGTCGAACATAGTAATAAATTAATTGATAATTTTTTAGATAAGTGTGAAAAAAACAATAATTAAGTGATAGATTTGATATTTCCATACACAAGCCAACCTGTATTAGTTGGGATGAACTTTAGCCCACATAAGCTATTAAACTTTATCCATTAATGAAATAGTACATGTTAGACGTTGATCGGCTTGAGAAACATATATCTGACGCATTAGGAATCCCATTACATGAACTTTGGCCTTCTCGTTATGTTCGGGGAAAAAGGTAAGGAGTAAGTTTAAGGCTGCATTAAGCGCTATTTTGTTTTTTTATTTTTTGAACTGGTAATAAATTGATAGCGGCTTTTTTGCCAATCAATCCACTGGCTTAAAGCATCAAGTTGCATGATGTTTATTTGTTTTAAAAAATTTTTACGCCAATAAATTAAAGTCCGTTTTGAAACACCTAATTGTCGATCAATTCCAGCATGACTTATCCCTTCACTTATAAGGTCTATGTAGGGAAGCCATAAGTCTATAAAGTGCATTTTATGAAATGGGGTATTTGTTAATGGATTAAACGACTTATTACAATGCGTACATATAAATTGGGGACGATCAGGATTGATGATAGGGCTAATCAATCTTGGGCATTTTTTATGACAATGCGGGCATGTGTTCCCTATACACATAGGGATAAACCAGAATCAATTTCAATTTCATCAATAAATAAATCGTGTTCCCTATACACATAGGGATAAACCGAAGGTATCGATTTAATCGACCAGATTTTACCGGTGTTCCCCTATACACATAGGGATAAACCGGAACTTTTCGCGTCAAATTTTGTTCTATCTCCGTGTTCCCTATACACATAGGGCTATTGAGTTCCCTGTGTGTACAGGAATTAACTTCAAATTCAAACAAACCACCTTCTGGCGGTTTTTTATTGCCCAGAATTCCTAAATAACTTACTATTGCCAAAAAAGGAGATGGCATGAAAAGAATTACTTTATTTGGGATAGCTTGTTTTGCTTTGTATGGTTGCGGTAACGATAGTGATGGGCAAAAGGTCACTGAGGAGATGTTACTTGGTGAGTGGAACTGCAAAGTTAGCTCGCAAGAAGCAGAATCAAGGAATGGTAAGTTACAAGATTTTGGTGATCCAGAGTTCGAGGAAAATAAATACATTTTTACCAAAAAAGATGGAAAGCTTTTTGTAAGTTTATCTTTATATAAAGAAGATTTAATGCCTTTTAATCTAGAGGATATTTACAAAAGACCTGAGTATACGGAATATGATAGACAAAGAACTCAAAAGATTAAATACCTATCAAAAGATAGTTTTAGTCTAAACGGTACATATACAATCATCGATAAAAACAACAAACCAACTAGCAAATTTAAAGAAGAATATGTTTGTGATCGTATTAAAGAATAAGACGTTTGTTTTCTAGTGAAATTTAACTATTTTTGACCAGCAAAGCTAAATATTACTGGTCAAAAAATTGCTAAAATAGAGTTAAATCTTCGGTTCAATTATTTAAATACAACTAAATCTTTATAAGATTCATTAACAGCACTGATTAACGACCTCACTTGCGTATCACCATCAATAAAAATGTAAACATTATCTAATCGAGGATAATATTGCTTGAAAAATTTTCCACTTTTGGTACCTGCTGGACAAAAATGAAAGACAAGTACATCCTCGCTACAGCATATTGCCATAAAATCATCCCAATAAAAAATTCCTTCCATATCGATCGATTTGATATAAATACCTTCTTCGAAATAAGCACAATAACATTCAACAGGCCATTCAACATTTTTATAAAGTATCTTAGTCAAACGTATTTCTAAATATACATTGAAATAATAATTTACAAGATAGATTAAAATCCCTATATCAATCAATGGAATTAGAACCGAATACTCACCAATTTTGCGGGCCAAAGAAGGAGATGATAAACTTATGATGTACGTTACTATAATAGCTAGGATAAAGGCTATAATCATACCAACGAAAACAATTATTGTCTTTTTAGGGAAATACATACGACGAATTATTTGGGGAATTTTTGCAAAAAGCTCTGCTCGTGATTCAAACCTAATTGTACGCTCAAACAAAAAATGCGATTGTTTAGGATCGAAAGCATAATAAGGTTTTTTTATTCGTTGTTTCATTGATATTCCTAACATTATTCATCTAATGATAAACATAATTATTATAGAACATAATGATTGGATGTAAATTACCTCTTATATTTTGACTTATCGCATATAGATATTCCCCGATTATTTTATGCTATCCTATACCCTCAAAATATTTATTGTTAGTTAATGATGTGTAAAAATTATTAAGAGTCTTAATGTAATTCTATTTATCTTTCAACTCATATACTGTACCGTCACCCCAAGTACCAATATAATAGCTACCATTATGATAAGCTAACGCTACTGCTCCAGATAAATTGCCAACTAAGGTCGATACTTTTTTAGTTTTTACATCAATTTGTCGAACCATTCCAGCACCATTATCAATAACGGCAGCAATATTTGGTGCAACTGTGACAATACCAACTCCGGGACGGTTAAAATCCGAACCTAACTCAGTTTTATTACCATTAGGGCTGATCATGGTTAAACGACCACTGTATTGTGAAACAACTAAACTATTATCAGCTAATTGAGTAACACCAACTGGTGTTGTTAATCCACGAGCAATAATACTTTTTTGCTTGGTTTTAAGATCAAGAGAAACTATTTCACCTGTTGAACGATTAGTAATAAGTAATTGACCTTGATTAGAAAAAGCGATACCGGTAGGAGTATGATAACCATCAGATATTTTTTCTGATTTACCATTACTATCAATTTTTACAATGTAATCATCTCCATATGATGAAACATAAACATTATCTTCTCCATCAATAACGATACCTGCTGGTGAAGATATACCTGAATAAAAAGTCTCTGTTTCACCATTTGATTTGACTCTCGTAACTGAGTTACCTGACCAATTGGTTACATACATTAATCCCTTACTATCAAACGCAATGCCTGTTGGTGCACTAAAGCTTGAAGAAATTTTAGTTAAATCAGCCATACAGAATGCTCCATAAAAACAACAAAATATAAATAGTGAAAATTGTAACAATCTTTTTTTCATGATGAGTCTCCTTATTAATAAATACCTACAATTTTATTTTCTATGATTACTTTTGATAAGTTGAATGCCAACTAACGCTAAAATTAGATTAACTATTGCCAACACAACACAAATAACTATCACGCCATTCCAAGCCATATTTTGATAAACGATGCCTAATAAATAAGTACCAATACTGCCTCCGGCCAAACAAGAAAGTAAATATAAAGATGAAATTGCACCGCGCGAGTTAATTGGCACAATTTTGTTAAGCATAGCAATAACTAATGGCTGAAGACCAAATACAAATAAAAACAAACTAAAAATACCTAAGCCAATAATAAATAAACTTGAGCTATAGCCAATAGTCACAACCGATGCACCTATAGCTAGCAAATAAATAATTAAAAGATAGCGTTCATTTAAAACCTGCAATAATTTACTGGTAATTATGGTACCAATAACCGCGCTGAGACCGGCAAAATTAAGCCATCCCAAAACTGTTGCAGATAAAGAGAAAGGTGCACTTTTTAGATAAAATGTGAGTAATGAAGATAATCCTAAGTAAACAAAGAAGAGTACAAAACCGACAGATAAAAATATAATCACAGTTTTATCAAACAGTAATTTAATTGCCGCTAAATAAGTACCAAGTACACTGGTGGTTGAAGATTGATGACTCGATTGTTTTATACTAAAAGGAACAAAAAGACATACTATGGTTATCAAACCGGCATATATGGCGAAGGCAACTTGCCAAGACCAAAAATCTGTCAACATTGCAATCACACTTCGGCTAAAAATAATGCCAACAATCGAAGCTGAGATCATAATTCCCATTGCTTGGGATAATTTATGATTCGGTGTGTTTTTAGCCGTATAAGCGAATAATGCAGCAGGAACAGCTGCGGCAAAAAAGCCGATTAATGACATGATAACTAAATACAAATTAAAATTATCAATAATCACCGATAAAAGTAGGCAACAAACCGCCCCAATACTTCCGATTAGAACAAGTAATTTTGTTGAGACTTTATCTGATAGCGGACCATAAATAAAAAACGAAATAGCATAAAAAAAGCAAGATAAACTAAACACATTTCTGGCAGCTAAAATATCAATATGATAAGTTTGAGAGATCTCTTGAAAGATAAGTTGGCTGATATAAACCGAGCCAACTAACAGCACGATTAATAATGCTGACAGCACTATACTGGATTTTATTTGTACAGGTTCTTCTTTAGATATTGAATCCATAAACGAAATACTAATTAAAAATTGATTAAAGTTAAGAAAGGTTAGCTAACAAAATAAGAATAGAGAAATACATATTTTGTTATACGAAATTCGTATTGCAGAAAAATCACATAAACAAATGCAAAAAATAAAGTTCTCATTCATAATAATAGTCTGAATTGAAATAGATAAATTACACAACCATTTGCAAGCCAGTAAAATAGTTTATTAAGGATAATAAAATTTATGGATATCTATAGCAAAAGATTACCAACAATTAAGCAATTACAATATTTTATTGCTGTTTGTGAAGAACTCAGTTTTACTGGTGCAGCTGAAAAACTAGGTATTAGTCAACCACCTCTTTCAACACAAATTAAAAATTTGGAAGATACTTTACAAAACACACTTTTTTTAAGAAATTCACACAATGTTGTATTAACCAAAGAAGGTGAAATATTAAAATCAAAAGTAACCCAATTATTAAATGATCTTTGCAATATCACTAAATCAACTAAAACAAATACTCTTGAAAAAGTCACGATAGGGACAACAAAAACTCTATCATTTGACTATATTCCTTATTTCAAATTATTTTTGTCAGAGTTTAGAGATGAAACTAAAATATATAAACATAACTACACATCAAAAGAACTACTGCTTGAATTACAAAAAGGCAATATCGATTTTGCAATTGTCTCCGATTATCCAACTAGAGATTTTAGTGAAAACTCATTACTCATTTATCAAGAACCAGTAACATTAGTATTACCGGCAAGTCATCCATGTAGTCAACAAAACAAAGTAAATCTAAATGATGTAACTGATTTGCCGCTGTTTTGGTTTAAACAGCAGGTTAATCCTTTTTTTTACGATCAATGTGAACAAGTATTCAATAAACTAGCCCATCCACTATCTCGTCGAGCCGAACTTGCTGATAATTTATCTATGCTACTAGAGGTTGCATTAGGTAAGGCGATGATGCTTCTACCACAATCTATGGCGCAAGCTAAAGTTGATGGAGTTACCTATAAAAAATTGATCTCAAATCAAGATAAAAAATTAAAAATAAATATTTATCTGATTTGGCGTAAAGATTTAAAAATCACCGCAGTTAATCAGGCGATAATAAATTATTTTAAGCGCGGTTAAACTATAGAATGGCTTTATTAGGATCGCAAAAAACACCTCTCCTCAAAATTTTCATTTTTTAATATATTGGTGTTTACCGTAATTTACGTTGTAAACTTTCAATAAAGTTTTCGATAACAATATTGTTATCATAACCACGTTGCCAATTTCTTAAAAACATGACTTGTTTCGGATTTAAATAGATATGCTTGCCTTTATTTTCTACGCTTCGCTCATTTGAAAATAAATATGCAGAAGCTAAATGTGAATCTGATTGTTGAGCAGTGATATTTTTATTTAGATTATTATTAGTTTGAGCAAAAAACTGCTTAAACCAGTTATCATAATCAGCTAAGTCATATTCACCGGTTAATTGATAACCCCATGCTGTTTTGTGGATATTTTTAAAATAAAAATGCAAATTCCGTTTTGGAAAAGCACAATAAACAAATTGATATTGTTGTAATTTTCCAATTGTATATGCTGATATTTTAAAATTATGTTGCAATATTTGGGTAACAATAAAAGCCGATTGATTATAGATTCGTAAAAAAGAACCTTCATCAATTAGGCTTAAAAAACCTTGTCTTTGACTAACTTTTAATTTCTCTTTAATGTTAATGTTCATTTTTTGTTCGTAAATTCCTCGGCGTGATAACGCTTAACGCGCTATCACGCCGGTGACTTGGTGACTTTCTTTTTCATACTTTAGTCTTCATGATTTATTCAATACTTTTTATAATTATAAAGTTATAGCCATCAAAAGAAGTGACTAATTAAGCAAAATCACCATAATAAAAAGCATTGATTCCATCTTATTTTTGGCTTCTACTTGCAAACTAGAAAATTAGGAGCATTGACATCTTCAGCATCTACTCCAACTAATCCTGTCGAGATACTCACATCGACATGCTGTCCATAATCACTGCCATAATAACGATCTTTAGTCCAATATCTATCTCTATCATCCTCCCAATTAGAGTTCGGATAAGATTGCTGAACGGTATACCCCCATTCAGGCAAAAGCCCCTCACCAATTGCTCGTGTATAACCATTGACGATTTTAAAACTTCCACTAAGTTTGTATTCAGGTGCATTTGTTAATTCTTTATAAGAAAGCATTCTATCTTCTGTACATATATTGATAGCATCCATCCAATGACTCCAAAATCCTTTAATTGGTTTTGCCCATACACTAGTAGGATTAAAGGTATAATCATGTTTTATAGTTGAATCTCTCTTTAATATTGCACGGACAGTTACATTTCCACTGGGTTTACCATTTAAAGTGACATAACCTTTCTCATCGACTTCAACTTTTCCTCCTGGGTTATTTGGAATTGTAAAAGTATAATCACTCGCTGCACCTGTTAGTACTAACTGAAATTTGGCACCATCAAACCCCGTTGTAGGAAATTTTTTACCGCCAGATAAAGTAGGCTCAGTTTTAAATCCCCAATTAGGCACATAATCTGAATTATATCCACCACCAGCTAGAGTTCTAACCGTATAATTAGGGTCATTCCATCTAAGAAAATTAGAAGATAGGTCAAAGCTTAACCATTGATGCTCTGGATTTTTTTCTATAGCATAAGGTTTTGCATAGCATAACTTTGATATTGCAGTGATTTTGTATACTTTTTTTATTGTTACCAAATCACTATGTCTTGGAATACCATATTGTGAAAAAGTCTGTATTTGATTGCTGATCTCTAACATTAATGGCATTGAATAACCACTACCACAGCCAATTATCTGATTATCTCTAGGCATTATTTTATTACCATTAGCATCAAACCATTGCCAAATAGTTGTAGTTATTAAAAATGGTTGGAAAGGATCGATACCATCACCATCTATATCTTGATAATTAATTTGATTGTCTAATTCTTGATAATCAAATTTTTTTACGACAAATTGGGAGAAAGTTAAATCACCATCAAACTCTTTAATTTCTTCTTTTATATTACCTGTTGTTTCACTATAAAATACGTTATTTACAGTAAAACCGTACTTATCTGCCACTATTTGTTTATTAACCACCTTGGGACTATTTCCCTGTATAACATTGATAGTGAAACTGCTTAAGCCATAAGTACAAGGTACTATAGTTGGATATAAGAAAATAATAAGTAACTTGAATTTTAAAAAATGCTGGAAAGAATAGGATAATAAGTTAGATGCCCGATGCCCGATGCCCGATGCCCGATGCCCGATGCCCGATGCCCGATGCCCGATGCCCGATGCCCGAT
>NZ_NASD01000022.1 GCF_002142155.1 Gilliamella apis
ATTTTTACAAAAAAAGATAGTTTCAAAATTTAATACATATCTATTTTCAATATTTAATTCTAACATCTATTTTTTATTCAGTAGCTTTCTGAGCGACAAAATTTATAAATTTTGCTTCATATTGCAAAAAAGGGGGGAAAATAAGCGAAAATTTTCAATTGCATTATTTATCTTACTATTACTAAACTTATTAATGATAGAAGAGGTATTTGCTTTAACTTCCCAAACTGCGAATGTGGTACATGGTAGTAGCCCTTATATTAGTTTTGACGGAGGATATACAGCTACGGATTCCGTCTTACCATTAATATCAATAACATTACCAGAAAATAAGGTAATAAATTCTGTAGAGGATAGATCAACACCTTCAAATCCAATATTTATAAATAAAGTATCTCCAATATTCAGCGATATTAATACTTATTTGCCCCATGATAAATACCCATCAGTGGGGTTGTCTAATATAATATTAACTAATGATTTTTGGGCTGATAATGATGGAGATGAATTAAGTTTTATTACCGGAAATTTCAATGTGAAATGGCAAAATTCATTAGGTGAGGATGTAACTGAGTTTATCAAATCAAATCCAAATAGTGATTTAGACGCTTGTAAATCTCCTTATAAATTAACAATTACTGTAGATGACGGAATTTTGGTTAGCAATTATGGTATTCCAAAACAAGGTAATTTTAATGGAGGTAGCCATAGTTATTATATTTCTACAAATTCACCGAAAGCATGTTATGCAAAACCAAGTATTTTAAATGGTACAGGAGTTTTTTTAGGTCCTCCTGAACAATGGGATGCAAATAAAGGTTTTAAACGTCAAAATATTGCAATTCCTGATAGCAATTTTCCGACTACTGGTTCACATGGTTTAGATTTTGAACTATTACTTGAGGGAGTAACTTCTCAACAAGTGATATTAGTTAATGGTACAACTATTTCGCCGATATTAGGAAATGGTGTTTCTATATTATTAACACCTAAAAGTAATAATGTTCTAAATATTAAATTACTTGGCCCTAATCATAAATCAGCATCTAAAATATTTTCACCATCATTATTTAAAATTTATGCTGATAATGCAAAAAAACAGCTATTGTATAGTTTTAATCTATCTCGTTGGTATATAGCTAATCCTGAAGGAGCAAGAGAAAAAGGGGAAGTCAATACAACCTTTGAGACTGCTAAAATTTATTGTCAGCAGTTAGGCGCCTATCGATTACCTAGTGTTCGAGATTATAGCAATGGTAATAGTGTAGACTGGCATGAAGGGATACCTAACTTTAATCATTTTGAATATCAACGCCGCATTAGTTATAAAAACACTCAATCACAATGGGTTGGTGGCATTTTTAACGAATGGGGGATGACTTATACTAATGAAGGTGAATATATAGATAGTGATTGGCTTTATTGGCATGGCTATTGGAGTAGTGATGTATATGTTGATGGAAATCCATATTATGTAGATCCAAGTGTTTTAGGTGGAGGTAGTGGTATTGTTCATGCCTATCCTGCTACTTATCCAAATATCAGAGTTGCATGTGTAAATGCATATTAGTATATCAATTAGTAAGCTTGTAGTGCGTAGCACACCAAGCATTGAATTTAGTAACAAATGTATTACGAACCTTATTGTGCATAGCACGGTAAGGTTCGCCATGTCATCTACTTAAAAAATATACAGTTAAAATAATTAGTAATGAATATTGAAGATAAAATTAAATTAACAGAACAATCTTTAGCAATATACTTTATCAAGGATAGTGGGATATTTTGTCGAATGTATAATGAGTCAGCGTATATAGTGACCCATTTACTAAAGCATAAACTAAAATTGCAAGTCAAACAAATTAAAAAAATGAATAACCAATTTATTATAAGTTGTGGGCTTCCAATAGATAGCGTTTTAAGCCGTTTTCCTGATGTAAAACAGACTGACTGGGGATATATTTTATCTAAAAAGTTTGATATGAGTTGTTATCAGGACTGGCGTTTATATCAAATTCATCAGGCTAAAGCTAAAATGGTAAAAGATAGCCAATACTCTCAATATGAGAACATATATAATAATCAAAAAATCAATGGGATAGAGTTATTAAGTGAAAACTTTAGATTAACAGCGGAACAAGTAGTATATTTATTAAAGCGAAAAGAGGGTAAGTATCCAACCAACTTTGATCATAACTTTTTATCGGAGCTAGCATTAAATATTAGATCATTTTCTCAAAAACATTTATCGGGTAAAACTAAATAGCAAACTTTGAGTATTTATTGAAAAATGTACTATAATTATCCAACTGACTTTTTTGATAGAGGTGTAAATAAATGGAACAGCGCATAGGTTTTATCGGTATAGGTAACATGGGGAATGCTATTTTACAAGGTATTTTGGTAAGTAATATTGTACCTGGCTCGCAAATTTATGTTTATGACCCTCACCTTGAAAAAGGCCAAGCTTTAAATCAGTCTTACTCAATTAATAATTTGGCTTCGGCAAGGGATGTGGCACGAGAATCGGATATTGTCTTTGTTGCCGTCAAACCTAACATTATTGCTGATGTATTAAGTGATATTCAAAAAGAATTAAAAAAGAATACTATTGTTATCTCCATTGCAGCTGGTGTAACAATTAAAACTATAGCGAAATGTGTTGGTTATGAGCAAAAAATAGTGAGGGTAATGCCAAATACTCCAGCATTAGTCAATGCCGCTATGTGTTCAATAACACCTAATACAGAAGTTACTGATGAAGAATTAGCTATTGTGCAGAAATTATTAAATTGTATCGGTGAAACAGAAGTCGTACCTGAATATTTAATTGATGCCGTAGTAGGAGCAAGTGGTTCCTCTCCCGCTTTTGTGTTTATGTTTATTGAAGCGCTTGCTGATGGAGCAGTTAAAGGTGGTTTATCTAGAAAACAAGCGTATAAATTTGCCGCACAGGCAGTATTGGGATCGGCAAAATTACTACTTGAAACAGGTAAGCATCCTGGCGAGTTAAAAGATATGGTTTGTTCACCTGCTGGTACGACAATTGAAGGTGTACAAATGTTAGAGGCAAAAGGATTTAGGGCTGCCATCATTGAGGCTGTAGATGCTGCTATTAAAAAATCTAAAGAATTAGCAGAAAAATAAAAAATTAATATGTTTAATAACAATTGGTTACTAATCATGTTAGGAAAATTTACAAATTAAAAAAAACATTGCTTGTATTGTTCATCTTTTTATGAGTTAATAGTCGCCAGCATATTACATGCAGATTTATTTTGTAACATTTAGATTTATGCAGTTTGTAGTTTACTTTAATCACGTTTGTATTAGTTTTCTTCAGTCTTGTCTTCTCTTTGTTAATAAGTAGTCTAGGTTTTATGTTTTCAAGTATTGCCTTTTATGGTAGAGATTAATTTATTTATTTATAGGAAGATTATTATGTCTAAAAAAACTGGTCAAGTTAAATGGTTCAATGAAAGTAAAGGTTTTGGTTTTATTTCTCCTTCAGACGGAAGTAAAGATGTGTTTGTTCACTTCTCTGCGATTTCTGGTGATGGTTTTAAAACTCTAGGCGAAGGTCAACAAGTAGAATTTTCTATCCAAGATAGTGCTCGTGGTCCAGCTGCTGCTGATGTTACAATCATCTAACTGATTGTTTAATCTTGCCAGTAATTTTTTACTGGTAAGATTCTCTTCTATTATAGAACTTACCTTATTCCATTCTTCATTCTTATATTATCCCAATAACATCAATAAAATTTTAATTTCATAAAATTAGTAATTTAGAAATAAAGATTCAAAAAAATAAGTCCTATTTTAACTTTATTTGGTTTATCTTCGGTCTGTATGGCTGAATTAATTGAAAATTGTAAAACTTATTTTGATAAAGTGGATAGTATCTGATGATGAACTTAATTAACGACAAACGGCTTTGATTGAGCAAAATTTAGAATTATCCAAATAACTGTTTTCGGCGATTCCAGCTGAAAAACAAGGGGAAGGTTATAATCAGACAAAAGAAACATTACAACCATTTGAAGCTATGTTATCTAGTAAAAAATAAAAAATTTAAAATCATTTATTACGATAACGAAATTCCCACGGCGCTATAGGATGTTTATCTTTCCATAGTCCTTTTTTATTTTGTTTAGCTTTTGACTCAAGTTTCAACATATCTTTATTTTTTACGACGCCTTTATAGCGATAAGCCCATGCAAAACCATTTTCTACCATTTTTGCATTAATATTGATTTTTGCTAGGTATATGGTTCCCAGTGTACGCTGATAGATATCTTTATTGCTTTCTTGAACAAAAACATTTTTTCCGGCAATTAATGAAGCTAAATATTTTCTTGACGCATTACCATATGCTTGACGGCTTTCTGGTGCATCAATATCAAGCAAACGAACGCGTATTTTTTGTTTTTTTAGCGTGAGTATATCTACAGTATCACCATCAATAACTTTAACCACTTTACCGTTAAAATCAGCTTGAACTTGACTAATTACAATTAAGGATAATACAAGTGAGAGTAAAAATTTTCGAAAAAAGTACATTATAGGCCAGCTTTAGAATAGCAAATAAAAAAATACTCCCTGCTAATATTCAGTTAATCACTGACACTAAACAAGGAGTTATATTTTCAGGAATTAAAATTCAGAAGTATCTTTAAATAAACCTACTTTAAGATCAGTTGCTTCGTAAATTAATTTACCATCAACATAAACTTCACCATCACCGATACCCATAATTAATTTACGGTTAATAACGCGTTTAAAATTAATTTTATAAGTAACTTTTTTATTATGAGGTAATATTTGGCCTTTTAATTTTAATTCACCAACACCAAGTGCCCGACCTTTACCTTTACCACCAATCCAGCCTAAATAAAATCCGACTAATTGCCATAATGCATCAAGCCCAAGACAACCAGGCATTACTGGATCATTTTTGAAATGACATTTAAAAAACCATAAATCAGGATTAATATCTAATTCAGCTTCAACATAGCCTTTACCAAAACTACCACCGTCTTCGTTCATTTCGATAACACGATCCATCATTAGCATTAAATCAGAAGGTAATGGCGGTCCATCATGGCCAAATAATTCACTATTGCCTGATTTAATCAAATCTGCTTTATCATACGAAGATTTACGTTCAAATGTCATAAAAAAACCTTTTATTTTGTTGTCATTACATGATTGCATATAAAATAATTATTAAATATAAAACAAATAATTATTATAATCTGTAAAATTTTACATTAATATTTGATTGATTCCATCAATGGAATTTGGGTTTCAGTTTATTGTGTATTGTTACTTTTTGCAATTTTTTTCCAGCGACTGAGCCAACCATCGTGTTTTCTATCTTGAACTAACATTGATTGCATACGCGCATGGATCAATTTATAAAGACTAATTTTGTTTTCATCCTTAAAAGGAATACCGGTTAATAAATAGAGTGCCTCAGCGACATGTTCTACAGCCCAAATTGAAAATTTATCATTGTTAATAGCCTCAATAACCTCATCACTTAAACTCAAATGACGTTGATTACTAGCAGGAATAATTACACCCTGTTGACCAGTTAAACCTTGATGCTGACAAACAGCAAAAAAACCTTCGATTTTTTCATTTACGCCACCAATTGATTGAACATGACCAAATTGGTCAACCGATCCTGTGACCGCTAATTGTTGATCGATAGGTTGATTAGACAGTGCGCTAATAAGAGCGCAAAGACCGGCAAGAGAGGCGCTATCGCCATCAATTTCACTATATGATTGTTCAAAAACCAAAGATGTAGAAAATGGCAGTTGATGATTAATGGCAAACTCCGACATAACAAATGCTTGCATAATCATCATTCCTTTCGAATGAATATTACCTGCAAGATCGGTTTTACGTTCGATATCAATCAATTCACCGTCACCAAAATGAACTAAACAGCTTAAACGTGTTGGTTCGCCGATGGCTTTAGGATAGCCCGGGTACTCAATAACCGATAAGCCATTAATCTGGCCAACTACTTGCGATTTAGTATCAATCATGATTTGATTGGTAAAGAATTCATCATGGAATCGCTCGGTTAAATAATTTTCTCGCCATGTTTGCTGTTCTAAAGCTTTGCTGACTGCTAATGTATCAATATTCTCATTTTGTACAAAATAAGATGAATTTATTAATAATGATTGAATCCACTCAATGCTGAGCGGTAGATAATACTGATCACCTGTATATCTTGTTGCATGCTTGTAAATTTTAGCAAAAGCTGTTTTTTCAATTTTTGGTAATGCTAGTTGGCGACTAATAAATTGTAAATAATTCATCCAATCATTGATTTGCCGAGATTCAGTTACTTTTAATTCACTTTCAAATTCAGCATAAATAGAAGATGAATAAAATTCAGGTTCAAATTCCTGTAATTCTGCTAAAGATAATCTATCACCAACTAAGATGATGCGTAGATCTAACGGCATGGCTGGAATCAATAATGGTAATGGGTGCGAATCATCTGCTGAAAACCATTCAAAGGTTTGCGACATAACCATTTGTTTTAATTTAGTCCAAATAATTGGTTGAGCAAGCAGAGAACGTAAGCCTAAAATTAAAACGCCACCATTAGCTTGGTGAACTAATCCCGCTTGTAATTTAATTGGACTGTTTTCTGGTTGGCGAACACAACCAAAAAGTTTTTCAATGTCAACTACTGTTGCCGTTAAACAGTCATCTTGAACAGCAAAATTATCTTGTTTACTTTTCGCTTGCGTTAATGTGATTTTATTTTCACTAAAGTAATAACTATAACCTAGCGTTGTAGCAGTTAAACTTGGTTTAACGGATTGTTTAAGGAGATCGAAAAAAAGTTCGCTTTCAGAGGCTTTTAGTAACATAAAACGCGAACGATAATGTGTATTACTATTTTTACATAATAGTGACACGGCAGCGGCAACTCGAGGTTGCCATGATAGTACATTTGTTAATCCTTCACTGAATAAATCGGTTTTAATATCGTTATTATTTAAAATGTAATTTATATCAGGTTGGACTTCTTGAGAGTTGAGTTGTTTGATTGCCAAAGTATTGTCTTTTCTATTAGCTATATTATTAAATTAAATTATAACAAGTATCGATTATAACGCCAACAAATAACCCATCCCTTTGTGCTAACAAATAAAAAAATTACAGAAAGATTTTTAAAAATCAGTTAAACTGTAGGGCAAATTTAGTTTAGTTTTTCTTGATTACTACCACTAACAACAATTAAATATGCTCAAACTCAAAAATAATCATATCAAAGACGACCAAACCTCGCAGATAGTCAGTTGGGGGCATTGGTTTACCCTATTTAATATTTTTGTTGTTATTGTCCTTGGTAGTCAATATTTGTTAATTGCTGACTGGCCTCGAACTTTTATGGGTCGTTTTTATGCAATCATTAGTGCTATAGGACATTTTAGTTTTCTCACTTTTATAGCCTATTTAATTTTACTGTTTCCACTAAGCTTTTTTATTCACTCTTCTCGTTGGCAGCGAATCATTGCTACTGTCGTCGCTACAATAGGAATTAGTTTACTTCTGATTGATATTGAAGTGTTTTCTCATTTTAGAATGCACCTTAATCTATCTATATGGCAATTATTTACTTCGGACAAAACCTCTTTTTTAAATAGTGCTTTTATTCTTATCCCTTTTATTCTTTTAATTGAGATATTATTTGCCATTTGGAGTTGGAAAAAGTTACGTAGCTTAAGTAAACGGAAACGTTATGCTAGACCAGTTGTTATCGGTTTTATTCTTTGTTTTGTTTCATCACATTTAATTCATATTTGGGCTGATGCTAATTTCTATCGCCCAATAACTATGCAACGTTCAAGTTTACCGCTCTCTTATCCATTAACTGCTCGTCACCTTTTGGAGCGTTATGGATTTATTGCCGAAAATGATTACCGAAATAGAACTATTCAGGAAGGTAATCCATTTGCAATTGCTATTGAATATCCATTGGATAGAATTAGTTTTGATGAAAAGCAAAATAAGAAGAATGTTTTAATAATCAATATTGATGGTTGGAATAATCAATTATTAGCGAACAATATGCCTTGGCTTAAGGAATTTGCTAATCAGAATATTAATTTTATTAATCATTATGCTGCCAGTAGTCAGGCTTATTTAAATAATTTCTCACTATTTTATGGTTTAGATCCTAATTACTATAATAGTATCCTTGCTGGTCATAAGACGTCGGTTTTATTCGATACAGTAACCAAACAGCATTATAACCTCGGTTTATTCTCTGCTGACGGTTTTTCTGAACCTCTTTATCGTTATGCATTATTGTCTAACTTCTCAATCCCTGATGGTAAAAAACAAAGCAATAAGCTTACTACTGATTATTGGATGGCATGGCATGACGAACAAAACAAACTTGAGAATCATGCGCCTTTATTTTCTGTCATACAATATTCTCTTGTTACTAAAAATAAAAAAATACCAGTAATGGAATTAGAATCAGAGGCTAAAAAACTCGATCAATATTTAGAATCTTTGATTGCTTATTTAAAATTATCCAATGCATATGAGGACACGATAATAATTATTACTGGTTCAAATGATCTAAAAATAGATGAAGCCAAAAAATTAGTATCGCATAATACTGAAAATAGCTTTAATCGTGAGGTATTGAAAGTGCCATTGATTATTTCATGGCCAGGTAGGGAAATAAAACAAATTAGTACTATTACCTCACAAACAGATATCTTAAGAACATTAATGCAAGATGCATTTAATGTTACCACTCCAGCGCAGCAGTACAGTCAGGGTCGAAATTTATTTAATCAGTCTAATCGGGAATGGATTTTAGCGGGTAGTGAAAATCAAATTGCTGCGCTTTATGATCATAATACTGTGGTTATTGATGCATTTGGGCGGTCTAAAATTTATGATTTAAACGGTAAACAATTGAAAGGCGAAAAAATTAGCTTACCAATCTTCTTACAAATTGTTACCGAAAATCGTCGCTTTATTGTTGTTGATAATTAATTGCTAAATTTGTAAGAGGTGATATTTATTTCACCTCTTTTCCCATTGCTTGCAAATCGGCATGATAAGAAGAACGGACAAACGGCCCACAAGCAGCATGAGTGAATCCCATTGCCAAAGCAGTCTGTTTTAATTCTTCAAATTCTTGAGGTGATACATAACGCTCCACTGGTAAATGATATTTACTCGGTTGTAGATACTGACCTAAAGTTAACATAGTCACGCCATTACTGCGTAAATCTTTTAGTACTTGAATGAGTTCTTCATTTGTTTCACCTAATCCAACCATTAAACCTGATTTTGTTGGAATATCTGGATGTCTTTCTTTGAAAGAAGCAAGTAATTTTAGCGATCCTTCATAATTAGCTCCAGGACGAATTTTTTTGTATAAACGAGGAATGTTCTCCAAATTATGGTTAAACACATCTGGTGGATTTTCGCTTAAAACCTCTACCGCTTCATCAATACACCCTCTGAAATCAGGTGTTAATGTTTCAACTTTGATATTCGGACTTAATGCGCGAATTTCTTGAGTACAAGATGCAAAATGGCTAGCCCCTCCATCTTTTAAATCGTCTCGGTCAACAGATGTTATAACTACATAACGTAATTTCATCTCTTGAATCGTTAATGCAAGTTTATTTGGTTCTTCACGGTCAGGTGGTAATGGACGCCCATGAGCAACATCACAGAAAGGACAACGGCGAGTACAAATATCGCCTAAAATCATAAAAGTTGCTGTACCGTGATTAAAGCATTCGGCCAAATTTGGGCAAGATGCTTCTTCGCACACTGAATGTAATCCATGCTTACGCATAGTGTTTTTAATATGGGCAATATTATCGTTATGAGCAGATAATTTAATTCTCATCCAATCAGGTTTTTTTAATGGAGCGACTTCCTCAACCGTAATGGTTGGGATGAGACGCGTTTTATCAGCGTCACGATATTTGGAACTACGGATTTGATTTTCAGTATTTTGCATATTTAATATCTTAGTTGTTTGGTAACTGATTAATAAAATTATCAGTTAATAACCGGTTAATCTCTTGACGATCAATTTGTGCAATATGATGCTTCATATGAGTCATTTTTAAACCTGCATAGCCACACGGATTGATATAATTAAACGGTGTTAAATCCATATCAATATTCAGCGCTAAACCATGTAATGTACATCCATGCTTAATATGTAATCCTAGTGAGCAGATTTTTTGTTGATTGATATAGACGCCAGGTGCATCCGATTTTGAATAAGCGGTAATGTTATAGTGTTGTAAAGTTTGAATAACACTATTTTCTAAATAACTAACCATATCTCGTATGCCTATTTTACGTCTTTTTAAATCAAACAAAATATACATAATTTGTTGGCCAGGGGCATGATAGGTAATTTGACCGCCACGATCAGTTTGTACCACTGGAATGTCAGTAGCGGTTAGTAAATGTTCAGGTTTACCAACTTTACCTTGAGTAAAAACCGGTAAATGCTCAACAAGCCAGATTTCGTCAATAGTTTGCGCATTACGCTGATTAGTAAAATTGTGCATAGCTTGATAAGTTGACAAATAGGGCATCGTTCCCAACTGTTTAATTATCACGTTGTTATTTGGCATAGTTTGCGTTTATTCAGTCATCATTTATCAATAAATTAACAACTATATAGCAGATTTTACTATAACTTGACAACCGCTAAGTATTCAAGGTATAACTCACAGGGTAATATTCTTTCCAATCTCATGAGTTAAATTGACTTATATCAAATAATTATCTATTAATCTAAATTAATGATTGAAATAGTTGATTGTTTTAATAGGAATTAACATTCTTTTCTAGACGGTGGTTTGCTTTACTTTTTAATGGAAAATGGCAGACTTATATCATTAAAGCATCCGTAATGCGAAAGTTGGAGCTTGTAATTTTAGTTATGGCGTCTGTTATAGCTAAGGATAGCAAAAACTGCATTTTTTAAAACAAAAAAGAGGTTTTTATATGTCGGACATGCAAATGAATGATATCGATCCAGTTGAAACTAAAGATTGGCTGGAAAGTTTAGATTCTATTATTCGTGAAGAAGGCGTCGAACGTGCCCAATATATTATTGAGCAAATTGTCAATAAAGCCAGAGATGGTGGAGTTCCTTTACTTTTCGGTTCATCAACTAGTAACTATATTAATACTATCCCTGTCGATGAACAACCAGCCTATCCAGGTGATTGGGAAATTGAAAGACGCATCCGTTCCATTGTTCGTTGGAATGCAATGATGATGGTTCTTCGAGCTTCTAAAAAAGATTTAGAACTGGGTGGTCACATGGCATCATTCCAATCTGCAGCGACATTTTATGAAGTCTGTTTTAACCATTTTTTCCGTGCTCGCAATGAAAAAGATGGTGGTGACTTAATTTATTTCCAAGGTCATATCTCTCCAGGTATTTATTCTCGGGCATTTATTGAAGGCCGATTAACCGAAGAACAATTAGATAATTTCCGTCAAGAAGTGCATGGTAAAGGATTATCATCTTATCCTCATCCAAAATTAATGCCTGAGTTTTGGCAATTTCCAACTGTTTCAATGGGATTAGGCCCAGTTAGTGCTATTTACCAAGCTCGCTTTTTAAAATATCTGAATCATCGTGGATTGAAAGATACCACTGAACAAACCGTTTACGCATTTTTAGGTGATGGCGAGATGGATGAGCCAGAATCAAAAGGTGCAATTACAATTGCTACACGTGAAAAATTGGATAACTTAGTATTTGTCATTAACTGTAATTTACAACGCTTAGATGGTCCAGTTACCGGTAATGGCAAAATTGTTAATGAATTAGAAGGCGTATTTGCTGGTGCTGGTTGGAATGTAATTAAAGTGCTTTGGGGTGATCGCTGGGATAAATTATTACAAAAAGATAAATCAGGAAAATTAATTCGCTTAATGAATGAAACGCTTGATGGTGATTACCAAACCTTTAAATCTAAAGATGGTGCTTATGTTCGTGAGCATTTCTTTGGTAAATATCCAGAAACTGCAGAATTAGTAAAAGATATGTCTGATGAAGAAATATTCAGACTTAATCGTGGTGGTCAAGATCCTGAAAAAATGTTTGCAGCATTTGCTAGAGCAAAAGAAACCAAAGATCGTCCAACAGTGATTTTAGCACATACTATTAAAGGTTATGGTATGGGTGCAGCAGCAGAAGCTAAGAACATTGCGCACCAAGTGAAAAAAATGAATATGGATGGTGTTCGTCATGTTCGTGACTTCTTCAATATTCCAGTTACTGATGATGCACTTGAAAAATTACCTTACATTAAATTTGAAGAACATACTCCTGAATACAAATATATTCATGAACGTCGTCAAGCCCTACATGGTTATGTGCCGTCAAGATTGACTAAATTCTCAGGAACTGTATCAATTCCTCCTTTAACTGAATTTGCACCATTACTTGAAGCGCAATCGAAAGAAATTTCAACCACAATTGCCTTTGTTCGTGCACTTAACATTATGTTAAAAGATAAAGAATTAGCGCCTCGTTTAGTGCCGATTCTTGCTGACGAAGCTCGTACCTTTGGGATGGAAGGCTTATTCCGTCAGATAGGGATTTATAATCCACATGGTCAACAATATACGCCGCAAGATAAAGAACAAGTTGCTTACTATCGTGAAGACGAGAAAGGCCAAATCTTGCAAGAAGGCATTAATGAATGTGGCGCAACTGCATCATGGATTGCCGCGGCAACATCGTACAGCACTAATGATTACCCAATGATTCCATTTTACATCTATTACTCAATGTTTGGTTTCCAACGTATTGGTGATTTGATGTGGGCAGCTGGTGATCAACAAGCGCGTGGCTTTATGATCGGCGGTACTTCTGGCCGAACAACCTTAAATGGTGAAGGCTTACAACATCAAGATGGTCATAGTCATATTCAAGCGTTAACTATCCCTAACTGTGTATCTTATGATCCGGCTTATGCATATGAAGTTGCTGTTATTATGCAAGATGGTTTACGTCGCATGTATGGTGAACAAGAAAATGTTTACTATTATATTACTACACTTAATGAAAACTATGCTCAACCTGCAATGCCAGAAGGGGCAGAAGAGGGTATCCGTCGTGGTATTTATAAATTAGATACTGTTGAAGGACAACAAGGTAAACCTACTGTTCAATTATTAGGTTCTGGTTCAATATTACGCCATGTTCGTGAAGCTGCAGATATTCTAGCTAAAAATTACGGTATTAGCTCAGAAGTGTATAGTGTAACTTCGTTCACCGAATTAGCTAGAGATGGTCAAGATTGTGAACGTTACAATATGTTACATCCGAGTGAACCAGCGAAAGTTCCTTATGTTGCTCAAATAATGAATAATAATCCAGCAGTTGTTTCAACTGATTATATGAAACTTTATGCAGAACAAATTCGTGGATTTGTACCCGCAGAAAGCTACAGAGTATTAGGTACTGATGGATTTGGTCGCAGTGACAGCCGAGAAAATTTACGTCATCATTTTGAAGTCGATGCATCTTATGTTGTGATTGCCGCATTAGGAGAACTAGCTAAACGTGGTGATATTCAAACAAGTGTTGTTGAAGACGCGATTAAAAAGTTCGACATCAATGCTGATAAGCTCAATCCACGTAATGCATAAGAGGTAAAAAATAATGACTATTGAAATAAAATTACCCGATATCGGAAGTGATGAAGTTGAAGTAACAGAGATTTTAGTTAAAGTTGGCGACAAAGTGGATGTAGATCAATCGCTATTGACCGTCGAAGGTGATAAAGCGTCAATGGAAATTCCTGCTCCACAAGCAGGAATTGTAAAATCAATCATTGTTAAAATCGGCGATAAAGTTACCACTGGTGTAAGTATTATGGAATTTGATGACAGCGAAACAGAGGCTGCAGCAGATAAACAACAAACGACCGCACCAGTTGCCGCATCATCAGCAGCCCCAAGCGCAAGCCAAGTGGTTGATGTTAATGTACCTGATATTGGTGGTGATGAAGTTGAGGTCACTGAAATTTTAGTTAAAGTTGGTGATTCAGTTTCCGTTGATGATTCTCTTATAACAGTAGAAGGCGATAAAGCCTCAATGGAAGTGCCTGCTACTATTGCCGGTGTTGTGAAAAGCATTTCAGTAAAAATTGGTGATAAAGTTAAAACTGGCTCAAAAATTATGGAATTTGAGACAGTAGCTAGCAGTGCACCAGTAAAAACTGATGTCGCACCTGTGGCAGCAGAAAAACCAGCTACTGCAGCTCCAGTTGTGAATACTAACAATAATTCTGCTGCGCCAGCCACACCTGCAAATACCAATGAATTTGTAGAAAATGATGCTTATGCACATGCAACTCCTTCTGTTCGTCGTTTAGCTCGCGAGTTTGGTGTTAACCTTGCTAAGGTACAACCGACTGGCCCTAAACATCGTATTTTACGTGAAGATATTCAAGCTTACGTAAAAAATGCTGTCAAACAGGTTGAAAATGGTGGCGCTGGCGGTGCATTACCTGGCTTATTACCGTGGCCAAAAGTTGATTTTAGTAAATTTGGTGAAGTTGAATCATTGCCATTAACTAAAATTCAAAAAGTATCAGGTGCCAACTTACATCGTAATTGGGTAATGATTCCACATGTTACTGAGTTTGATGAAACAGATATCACTGAATTAGAAGCTTTCCGTAAACAACAAAATGCCGAAGCGGAAAAGAAAAAACTGGATCTGAAAATTACGCCACTAGTGTTTATTATGAAAGCAGTAGCCAGCGCTTTAACCGCTTATCCTCGTTTTAATAGTTCATTGTCTGAAGATGCACAAACTCTTATCATCAAAAAATACATTAATATCGGTGTAGCCGTTGATACGCCTAATGGTTTAGTTGTGCCGGTATTTAAAGATGTGAATAAAAAAGGCATTATTGAACTTTCTCGGGAACTTGCAGAAATTTCCAAAAAAGCTCGTGATGGCAAACTAACCGGTAGTGATATGCAAGGTGGTTGTTTCACCATTTCTAGCCTTGGTGGTATCGGAACGACTTCATTTACACCAATTGTAAATGCACCTGAAGTAGGTATTTTAGGTGTATCTCGTTCTAGTATGAAACCAATTTGGAATGGTAAAGAATTTACACCACGTCTAATGTTACCTTTATCATTATCATTCGATCACCGAGTAATTGACGGGGCTGATGGTGCACGCTTCTTAAGCCATATTGTTAATGTTTTATCCGACTTACGTCGATTAGTGATGTAGTGGGGGGAAATTAATTATGAGTCAAGAAGTTAAAACACAAGTTGTTGTCTTAGGAGCTGGTCCAGCGGGTTATTCTGCTGCCTTCCGAGCAGCCGATCTTGGATTAGATGTTACCTTAGTAGAACGTTATTCAACTTTAGGTGGTGTTTGTTTAAATGTTGGTTGTATTCCATCTAAAGCATTACTCCATGTTGCCAAAGTAATGGATGAAGCAAAATCATTGACTGAACATGGTATTCATTTTGGTACGCCTAAACTTGAATTAGATAAAGTTCGTGGTTGGAAAGAAAAAGTTATAAATCAACTAACTAATGGACTTGCAGGCATGGCTAAAATGCGTAAAGTCAATGTTATTCAAGGTGAAGCACAATTCACTGGTAGTCATACCATGGATGTTACTTCATCCAAAGGTATAACTAAAATTACTTTTGATAATGCTATCATTGCCGCTGGTTCAAGACCGATAACTTTACCATTTATCCCACATGAAGATCCTCGCATTTGGGATTCGACAGATGCATTAGCATTAACTACTATTCCTAAAAAACTACTTTTAATGGGTGGTGGTATTATCGGTTTAGAAATGGGGACGGTTTATCATGCATTAGGCTCAGAGGTAGATGTGGTTGAAATGCTTGATCAGGTCATTCCAGCAGCCGATAAAGATGTGGTGAAAGTCTTTACTAAACAAATTCAAAAGAAATTTACTTTAAGATTAGAAACTAAAGTAAGTACTGTTGAAGCAAAACATGATGCAATTTATGTCACCATGGAGAAAAAAGACGGAACCATTGAAACTCATACTTATGATGCGGTACTAGTGGCAATAGGTCGTACTCCAAATGGTAAACTGATCAACGCTGAAAAAGCCGGTGTAAATGTGACTGATCGTGGCTTTATCGAAGTCGATAAACAGATGAGAACGAATGTGCCTCATATTTATGCTATTGGTGATATTGTTGGTCAACCGATGCTAGCGCATAAAGGTGTTCATGAAGGTCATGTGGCAGCAGAAGTTATTGCTGGTAAAAAACATTATTTTGATCCAAAAACTATACCATCAATTGCTTATACTGAACCTGAAGTTGCTTGGGTAGGTTTAACTGAAAAAGAAGCAAAAGCAAAAGGTTTAGATTATGAGGTTGCTATATTCCCATGGGCGGCATCAGGTCGAGCGATTGCTTCTGATTGTTCAGAAGGGATGACTAAATTAATCTTTAATAAAGCTGATAATCGTCTTCTTGGTGGTGCTATCGTAGGGGCAAATGGTGGTGAATTGCTTGGTGAAATTACCTTAGCTGTTGAAATGGGATGTGATGCAGAAGATATTGCCTTAACCATCCATGCTCACCCAACGTTACATGAATCAATAGGTTTAGCGTCTGAGATTTATGAAGGATCGATAACTGATTTGCCGAATGCGAAAGCAGTTAAAAAATAGAGACTTTTTATTTTATTGTTATCATTGAAATAATGCCGTTAGTTTGCTAACGGCATTTTATTTTTCTAATCAAGATTTTTAAAAATTTAAAATATTCAATATATTGGGTTATGGCTTAAAAAGCATCCAAATCAATAACATCATCAATCATAATGATGTTCATCATAGGGATAAACATTAAAGCCAAATTAAATACTACAGAGTCCTACGAAATTATCTGTACCAAACTCATTTAATCTTAATAGAAAATTTTGAGGAAAGGGGTTTTTTAATCAAAAATAACCAACTAATTTTAAAATAAATATAAAAAATAACCTTATATTAATGATTATTTCGCTATTATAAGTAGGAACTGTATTTTAAAGGCAATTAAGTATATAATGCCGGGCTAATTCATTTAATCATTAGCCAAAATACAGAGTTATGAAACCTTCAATTATCAGCAAGTTGGAAACGTTACAAGAGCGTTACGAAGAGGTTCAAGCATTACTATCTGATGCAGCGGTTATAGCCGATCAAAACCGATTTCGTACCCTTTCAAAAGAATATGCGCAGTTAACCGATGTGGTTAAATGCTTCGCTAATTGGAAGCAGACACAAGAAGATATTGAAACTGCCAAAATGATGCTTTCTGATCCAGAAATGAGTGAAATGGCTCAAGAAGAGTTAAACGAAGCATTAAGCCAAGTAGAACAGCAAGAAAAACAATTACAAGTTCTATTGTTACCTAAAGATCCAAACGATGATTACAACTGTTTTGTTGAAGTCCGAGCCGGTACTGGTGGTGATGAAGCGGCTATTTTTGCTGGTGATTTAGCCAGAATGTATACTCGCTATGCTGAATCTCGCAATTGGCGTGTCGAAATCATGAGTTCAAATGATGGAGAACATGGCGGATACAAAGAAGTTATCATGCTAGTGAGTGGTGATGGTGTATATGGACAGTTAAAATTTGAATCTGGTGGCCACCGAGTTCAACGTGTACCAGAGACTGAATCACAAGGACGAATACACACATCGGCCTGTACTGTTGCTGTTTTACCAGAAATTCCAGAGGCTGAAATGCCAGAAATCAATCCTGCAGATTTGAAAATTGATACTTATCGATCATCAGGGGCAGGTGGTCAGCATGTTAATACTACTGATTCAGCAATTCGTATTACCCATATTCCAACTGGCATTGTAGTTGAATGTCAGGATGAACGTTCACAGCACAAAAATAAAGCTAAGGCGATGTCGGTATTGGCTGCCCGTATTCAAGATGCTGAAATGCGTAAACGTCAACAAGAGGAAGCATCAACCAGACGTAATTTACTTGGTTCAGGTGATCGTTCAGATCGTATTCGAACTTATAACTATCCTCAAGGTCGAGTTACAGATCATCGTATCAATCTTACTATTTATCGTCTTGATGAGGTCATGGAAGGTAAATTGGATATGTTGATTGAACCAATTGTACAAGAATATCAAGCAGATCAACTTGCAGCGTTAGCGGAACAGGATGAATGACCTATTTACAATGGCTTAAATCTGCATCACAAACTTTAACCGACAGCGAAAGTCCAAAACGTGATGCTGAAATTTTATTAAGTTTTGTCACACATAAAACACGAACCTTTTTGATGGCTTTTAGTGAAACATTATTAACTGATGATGAACTAATTGCTTTAGATGGTTATTTAAAAAGACGTCAAGAAGGGGAACCCATTGCCTATATCACTGGAGAAAAGGAATTTTGGTCATTGAAGTTTAATGTTTCCAATTCGACCTTAATTCCAAGACCAGATACGGAAAAAGTTGTTGAATTAGGTTTAGAGTATTTGCCTAAAGTCCCTTGTGAAGTTTTAGATTTGGGAACAGGAACCGGTGCTATCGCGATTGCTATGGCCACTGAGCGACCAGATTGTTTATTTACTGCGATTGAGAAAAATAAAGATGCTTTGATTTTAGCCCAAAAAAACGCCAATCAAATAGGCGTGAACAATGTTTATTTTTTGCAAGGTGATTGGTATAAACCAATTAAAAATCGTAAATTCTCAATGATAACCAGTAATCCTCCATATATTGAGCCAACTGATATTCACCTATCTCAAGGCGATGTTCGCTATGAACCAAGAAGTGCCTTAGTTTCTGAGGATGATGGCCTTGCTGATATTAAAGTAATAATTCAAGGGGCTACCAAGCATTTAAATCAATATGGTTGGCTGCTTATCGAGCATGGCTGGAAGCAGGGCTTAGCGGTACAAACTATCTTTAAACAACATGGATTTCAATTAGTTGAAACCATAACCGACTATAGTGGCAATGACAGAGTCACCCTAGGTCGTTGGTTTAAACCTTAACTAGGAATAAATTTATGATTAAACAAAAAAGAGTAAAAGTCGGTAATATTACGGTAGCTAATGATTTACCATTTGTATTATTTGGTGGTATGAATGTGCTTGAATCTCGCGATTTAGCGATGAGAATATGTGAGCACTACGTAACAGTAACCGATAAATTAAATATTCCTTATATCTTTAAGGCTTCTTTTGATAAAGCGAATCGTTCATCGGTTCACTCTTATCGAGGACCAGGATTAGAAGAAGGAATGAAAATATTCCAAGAATTAAAACAGCAGTTAGGGGTTAAAATTATTACTGACGTGCACACTGAAGAACAGTGTCAACCAGTGGCTGATGTTGTTGATGTTATTCAATTACCGGCTTTTTTAGCAAGACAAACTGATTTAGTTGTTGCAATGGCTAAAACAGGTGCTGTAATTAATGTAAAAAAACCTCAATTTGTTAGCCCAGGCCAAATGGGTAATATTGTCGAAAAATTTGAAGAAGCAGGTAATGACCAAGTGATTCTTTGTGATCGTGGTAGCTGCTTTGGTTATGATAACTTAGTGGTTGATATGCTTGGCTTTAATGTCATGAAGAAAGTCAGCCATGGATCGCCAGTGATTTTCGATGTAACTCATGCATTACAATGTCGTGATCCAATGGGGGCAGCATCAGGTGGTCGTCGTGGTCAAGTTACTGAGCTTGCTCGTTCGGGAATGGCCGTTGGTATTGCAGGACTATTTTTAGAGTCTCATCCAGACCCGAGTAGTGCAAAATGCGATGGACCTTCCGCATTACCATTAGCCAAACTCGAACCTTTCTTAAAACAGATGAAAGCCATTGATGAACTCGTTAAAAGCTTTGCAGAGCTTGATACTGAAAACTAATTTAACTTCAAAATGACTAATTATTAAGAGAAATGCTATGCATTTCTCTTTTTTATTGCCTGTTTTTTATCAACGACTTGTTTTTAATTATTACTCTTTGCTAATTCCTTTCTTAATGTCATCGCCATGTCATCACTCCAAAAGTTATAAAAAATAATTAATTTATTCTGTAAAAAAAGCGTGGCGAATTTCACAAAAAAAAGCCAAATTTTTATTTTTTTGGTGATTCAGATCACGAATTTAGATTAATTAATTTGCGAACTAAAATATGTTTATGCATTATAAAAATACATATTTATCCTATTTCTACCTTAAATATGTTTCAAAAATGTTGTTTAGATAGCAATTCAATGTAGTAATAAATTCAGTTTGACTTATAAAAACCAATTAGCTATTAGGGAATTTAGTGGTCAGTTACACAGTATAATTTTAGGGAAGCAACTATGAATCATAATAATTTACCGGTTTTACCCTGTCGTTTTAATCTTTTTACTAAACTTTTTTTATCTATAACTGTTTTAACCAGTATATGCCCAGCACAAGCTGAGTATGTCAGTAATTTTGTCGATGATGCATCATTAACTGGAAACATATTTTTCTGGAATCGTGATCGGGAAAGAAAAAACCTTGACGAACATAAATACGAAAAAAACCTCAGACATTCATCATTTAATACCAATTTAGACTTTAGGTCAGGTTATATTGCCGATCGACTTGGTATTGAATTAGGTGGTTATGGCGCTTGGGAAGTCAGTAATGGCGGTAACGGGCATCCAAATGAGATTGGTTTTAGTGGTGCTAATACTCGTTGGAATGAAGATTGGAAAAAAGATGTTAGTGGCTTAAGTTTTTATAAAGCACAACTTAATTTTAAACTTGATGAGTTGTTTTGGATCAAGGCCGGTTATATTCAACCTTCTGGACAAACTTTATTAGCTCCGCATTGGAGTTTATTACCAGGTACTTATCGGGGAGCAGAAGTTGGCACCGTACTTGATTTTGATGCTGCTGGTGCTTTATCCATGTCCTATATGTGGACAGATAAATACAAAGCGCCTTGGTATAAACGCCTCTATGAATTCAAACGCTGGGGAAAAGGCAAAAAAATCGATTTTTTACACTCAGCCGGTATGAAATATGATTTTAAGAATGATCTTGTACTCGAAAGCGCCTTTGGCCAAGCTCAGAATTACATGAATCAATTTTTTGCGAAAGCTTCTTATAAAACAGATGTGTTAAATAATCCACTAACCATGAGTTATCAGTTTTATGGTGCTAAAGACCAATCTCATAAAGGCGCCAATGTTTATGATGGTTTAGCGTGGTTACAAGCAGCTACTTTAGGTTACCAAGTTGGTCCTGTTGGTTTACGACTTGAAGGTGTGTCTGTAAAAGCAGAAGGGGAGCAAGGATTCTTCTTACAACGTATGACGCCTGATTATGCCTCATCTAATGGGCGATTAGATGTTTGGTGGAATTCTCGTTCTGACTTTAATGCCAATGGCGAAAAAGCCGCATTTTTTGAGGTGACATATGATTTAGGCCATCTAAATCATTATTTGACTGGTTGGAAAACCGGCGCATCTTATGCTTATGGTTGGGATGCCAAACCAGATTCAAAAGCAAAAAATCAAAAAAATCGTTTAGTAGAATCGGCTTATAATTTTGATTTAGGTTATACAATTCAAGATACATGGGCTAAAGATACTTCATTCCAATTACACTACACTAAATATAACAACCATGAAAATCATATCAACAGCTGGGGCGGTGGTTATGGCAACATTTTCCAAGATGAACGTGATATTAAATTTATTGTTACTTTCCCTTTCACCATTTTCAATGCTAAACAAAAATAGGTAACCGATATGAAAAAGTTTAAATCAGCTATACTTGCTACTTCGATCACATCATTATTAACTCTAGGAGCCAGTCAATCGGTTAATGCATCACAACAAATAGTTGATACGATGAGTTCACAACTGCGTTTAAATTATCAAATAGTCGATAATAATGCCGTTAATGATGGGGTAGATTGTGCAGCATTGGGCGCAGATTGGGCTTCTTGTAACAAAGTGACCCTAACGCTTAAAAACAACGGTCCAGCAATAACCAGTAAAGATTGGGCTATTTACTTTCATAATATTCGTATGATTTTAGCGGTTAATAATGACCAGTATAAAATTACCCACGTCACCGGTGATTTGCATAAATTAGAACCAACAGAGAAATTTACCAAAATTCCTGCTAACTCACAGGTAACTATCCCAATTATTGGTGAATATTGGCAAATAAGTGAAAGTGATGTGATGCCTCGCTGGTATGTAACTTCAACTGATGCTAAACCTAAAATAATTGCCAACACCAATACTGATTCTGATAATTTATCGGCATTTGTGGCTCCATTAGGTGAACAATGGAAGATATCACCTAATGACCATAATATATTAATGACCCCCAAAAACCGCTATCAACGAAATAATGATATTCAAAAAATTGATGCTGATTTATTAAAAGGTCAAATTTTACCAACACCAGTTAAATTAACGGTTGGTAAAGAATCTATTACCCTAAATCAAAGTGGTGTTAATCTCATACTTAATGGCTTAGCAAAACCAAGCCAATTAGTGTTAGAAAAGCATTTCAAACAATTAAATATTGCTGTGACAAAGCAAGGGTTTAAAGTCAATGCATCAATTGATAAAACTGCATTTGAAAAAGGTGTAAATGGCAGTTATAAACTAGATATAACCCCACAAGGTGCAACTATCGTAGCATTTGATGAAAGTGGAATTTTTTATGCTGTAGAATCGATATTATCGTCAATAACAGTTAGTAAACCGCAAATTATTAACACACTTTCAGTTGAAGATGCCCCTCGTTTTGATTATCGAGGTATGATGCTAGATACCGGTCGAAATTTCAAAAGCAAAAAAGCGGTATTACAGTTACTTGATATGATGTCGAAATATAAAATGAATAAATTTCATTTTCATTTAAGTGATGATGAAGGTTGGCGAATTGAGATCCCCGGCTTACCAGAACTCACGGATTTTGGTAGTAAACGTTGTCATGATTTAACTGAAAAACAGTGTCTATTACCACAACTTGGATCTGGGCCAAATAGTGATAATAATGGCAGTGGCTACTTTACTCGCGCAGATTATATCGAAATCGTTAAATATGCCAATGCGCGATTTATTGAAGTTATTCCAGAAATCGACATGCCAGCCCATGCCAGAGCTGCTATCATGTCAATGGAAGTGAGATATCAACGCTTAATGAAGCAAGGAAAAACCGAAGCTGCGAATGAATATCGATTACTTGATCCTACTGATACTTCGAATACTACTACGGTGCAATTCTACAATCGCCAAAGTTATCTAAATCCATGTTTAGATTCTTCGAAAAAATTTGCTGATAAAGTAATTAGCGAAATAGCCAAAATGCACGTTGAAGCTGGACAACCGATTTCAACATGGCATTTTGGTGGTGATGAGGCTAAAAATATTCACTTCGGCAACGGTTACCAAGATATTCATGCCGCGCAAAAAGAGGCGGGTAAAGGTTTAATCGATCAAAGTATCGAAGATCATCCATGGGCAAAATCACAAGCGTGCCAAACTTTTGTTAGTAAAGGTGTTGTAGAAAATATCGAGCATTTGCCAAGTTATTTTGCTATTCAAGTAAGTAAAATCATCAAAAATAATGGTATTAATCGCATGCAAGCTTGGCAAGATGGCGTAAAATTTGCTTCCAACGCCAAAGCTTTTGCTACCGATGAAGTGGTGGTCAATTTCTGGGATAACTTATATTGGGGAGGATACGATTCAGTCAATGAGTTTGCCAATAAAGGCTACAAAGTGATAGTTTCAAATCCTGATTATGTCTATTTAGATATGCCTTATGAAGTTAATCCAAAAGAAAGTGGTTACTATTGGGCTTCACGCTTTAATGATGAACGCAAAATATTCAGTTTTGCACCGGATAATTTACCGCAAAATGCGGAAACCTCATTCGATCGCAACGGTGACGCCTTTGCAGCCAAAGGTACCATGGATTGGCCAGGCGCCTATGGCTTATCAGCACAAATCTGGACGGAAAATATTCGCACCGACGATAAATTGGCCTACATGGCTTATCCTCGACTATTGAGTGTTGCCGAACGTGCATGGCATAAAGCTGATTGGGAAAATAATTATCAAAAAGATCGCGAATTTGAAAAAGGTAAAACACAATATGTTGATCAGCAAAAACTGCTAAATGATTGGAATCAATTTGCTAATTTAATTGGCCAACGAGAATTAGCTAAATTAGATCTTGCTTCAATTAACTATCGCCTTCCTGTTCCTGGAGCGAAGATTGAAGATGGCAAATTAGTTGCTAATGTTGTTTTTCCTGGCTTAACTATCGAATATTCAACCGATAAAGGCGAAAATTGGCAGGCTTACAATGGCCCTGTAGCGATAAATAACAACGCTTCGGTTTCGCTTCGTACAGTAACGGCTGATCATAAACGAACTAGCCGTGTTGAACAATTAAATTAAATGTTAACACTGTTCTTATCCGTCTGGTGGCGGATAAGAATAGTCATAATTAACCGCTGATTATTTATTAATGAATGGTCTCGCTAACGTCATCTTCATCGAATTGGTCATCACTACCATCTTCAAAATAGGTTCCCCAACCGTCATAATTAACGTTAAATTGGTTTGCCAGTGTAATGATTTCGGCGATTTGCGCATTAATTAATTCAGCATTTAATGGACTTTCAGTAATAATATCAAAACCAATTACCACATTACCTGCATCATCAACATCTTCGTCAGGATCGGTTGCCTCATAGCCTAATTTATAAGCTTCAACAGCGACTTTTTCTAGTTTATCAAAGTTTTGTGATGAAATATGATGTTCAATAATATACAGCGCATGTGGATCACTTCCATCTTCTAAAAGTTCTTGAATAATAGCTAGCGTATCTTGCTGAGCAAGCTGAATTTGATCTTTCATAATATACCTTTTAGTGGTCGTGCAAATTGTGTGGTATATTACACGTTTAAAAATAATTTTCGAGAAAAAAGTGATCGTTGACTTACATTCGCACACAACTGCATCAGATGGAATTTTAACGCCAAGTGAACTGGTCAAAAGAGCTGTTGATAATCAAATCAATATGCTAGCGATTACCGATCACGATACTATCAAAGGCTTGATAGAAGCGAAAGCGACCATAGAACGAGATAATTTGCCAGTTAAATTAATCTATGGTGTTGAAGTGTCAACAATGTGGAAGAATAATGAAATTCATATTGTTGGTTTGAATATCGACATTGAAAATTCTCACTTGCTTGAATTATTAACTGCACAAGAACAAAGTCGTATTGATAGAGCAATCAGTATTAGTGAAAAATTAGCTAAAGTGAGCATCGACAATGCTTATGAGCAAGCCCAACAATTTTCTAAAGGTGATATTGTATCTCGAGCTCATTTTGCCCGCTTTTTAGTCGCTAATAATTATGTTAAAGATATTAAACGCGCATTTAAAAAATATCTGGGTAAAAGTGGTTATGCCTACGTTCCTGCCAAATGGTGTAGTATTGCTGATGCGGTTAATGCGATACATGCAGCAGGTGGACAAGCGGTGTTAGCACACCCGACACGCTATGATTTGACCTTAACTAAACTAAAATTATTAATTAGTGAATTTAAATCATATGGTGGTGATGGTATTGAAGTTTCTCAGAGCCGCCAAACTCAAGATGATTTACAACGATTAGCAAAATTGGCTAATGAATTTGAATTACTTGCATCACAAGGTTCGGATTTCCACGATTTGCTTAATTACCTTGATCTTGGTAAAACTACACCATTGCCTGGTAGTGTTACACCTATTTGGCATAACTGGATATAATAAATATATTAAACTAAAATAGTATCAATTAGCGCTATAAACCGTGATGAAAAAGCCCTTTCCTCACATTTTTTTAACCTGCTATCAATAAAGAAGAATATTATGAGCCAAACTTTTTATATTCATCCTGATAACCCACAAACAAGGTTATTAGATCAAGTCGTCAAAATATTAAATGATGGTGGCGTCATTGCATTTCCTACTGATTCAGGTTATTCGCTAGGTTGTTTACTTGATAATAAATATGGTGTAGATCGTATTTGTCAAATCCGTAATCTGGATAAACACCATAACTTTACCTTAATGTGCCGTGATTTATCTGAGCTTTCTTCTTATGCTTTTGTTGATAACACTACTTTTCGATTATTAAAAAATAATACCCCAGGTAAATATGTTTTTATCTTACAAGCGAGCAAGGAAGTACCACGACGTTTGATGAATGAAAAACGCAAAACGATTGGACTGCGTATTCCTGATAATAAAATTGATTTAGCGCTTCTTGAATTATTAGGACAACCTTTAATGACAACTACGCTTATTTTACCTAATGAAAATGAAGCTCAGTCTGATCCCGAAGAAATTGAAGATAAAATTGGTCACCAACTAGATGCTATCGTTCATGGTGGTTATATTAGTGAACAGCCAACAACAGTAATTGATTTAACTAACGATTATCCAGATATTATTCGTCAAGGTAGTGGTGATATCAGACCATTCGAGTAAACAAATTAATAATATATCAATGAGTTATTGAGTTAATAAATGATACCTGAGAAGGTAACAGTGAGGATTATATGAAACAAAATAGATCTGCATTTTCCAAAAAACAACGTGGAGCAGATAAACTAATTGAGCAAGAAAGTGATATCGCTCGTAAAAAAAATACCAAATTAACCCAAACGTCGAATCGTAAAAGTTCACAATCAGATAATACTGAAAAATTACAAAAAGTATTAGCCAATCTAGGTAATGGTTCACGTCGTGAAATTGAAGCTATGATAGTGGCTGGAAAAATTAGTGTTGATGGTAAAATCGCGACTTTAGGTGATCGCGTAGATGTCAATGCCAGTCCAAAAATTCGTATCAATGGTCATTTAGTTCAGTTAAGAAGTAAAGAAAAAGAGGTTTGTCGTGTTCTAGCTTATTATAAACCTGAAGGCGAAATCTGTTCTCGAAATGATCCGCAAGGGCGAGCAACAGTGTTTGAGCGATTACCTCGCTTAAAAAATGCCCGCTGGATTAACATTGGTCGACTTGATATAAATACATCGGGTTTATTGCTATTTACAACGGATGGCGAATTGGCAAATCGCCTTATGCATCCAAGGCATGAAATTGAACGTGAGTATGCTGTTCGAGTATTTGGTAATATTACCGATCAACAACTTAATCAACTTCGTAAAGGTGTTCAGCTTGAAGATGGTCCCGCTGCATTTAACTCCATCAAACCACAAGGTGGTGATGGACTAAATCAATGGTTTAATGTGGTTATTACTGAAGGTCGTAATCGAGAAGTCCGTCGTATGTGGGAAGCAATTGATGTTCAAGTTAGTCGCTTGCTACGTATTCGTTACGGTAATATTACTTTACCGAAAGGCTTATCTCGTGGCACATGGATGGAATTAGGTATTGATTCTGTTAATTACCTACGCGAGTTAGTTGGCTTACCAGCTGAAATGAAAAGTTTTACAACAAAATCATCGTTTGACAAACGTATTGTTAGACCAAAGCGTATCAAACTCAATCAGTCTAGTCGAACTGCTCGTCAAAAAACGAATAAAAAACCAACACGAATGTAAAATTTTGCTAACCCTTAAATAAAAATGATTATTTTATTTAAGGGTAACATCATCCCGCCAATTAATTTTAAACATTTACCAAAACCACTAATAGCATTTATTGTTAATAATTAATAACGAAACGTAAAAAAAGTAGCAATAAAAGTTAATAATTAGCTAAAAGTTTAGCATAAACTCAACCAACAGTTTTTTAATAAACTGATAAAAATAGCCATTTTTATATAAACATCAAAAAATGGATATGAAATAACTAGTAATAAAAAAGAAGTAAAGAAAGGAAGTTTATGCGCACGATTATTGCTATTTTTTGTATATTTTTATTAACGGCATGCCATACGCGAACAGCCGAAGATGCATTTAAGGAAGGTCGCTATATAGAAAGTATCAATCTTTTAGCTGCCAGTTTGGATGAAAAAGGGCCAGCAAAGTTTGATCAACAGGACGCTAAGCGCCTGCAAACTATTGTTAGTAATGTAATGCAGTTTTACGAAAAAGACCTAAATTACTTCCATCAATATGATTATCCACAAAAAATAGATGCATATAAGCATTTATTAACTATGAAAGAGATATTAAGTAATCGCTTTTATTCTGATCACATCAGTTTTTTCAATGACAAATATGACACTAGGCAATTAAAGCAAACTCTTGCTAAAGAGTATTATGATTATGGTAATTACATCACTGGCACTGACAGTGAAAGTTATCGAACAAAAGCCGAATTATATAAAAATAGTTTGTCATACGACAATTATAAAAATGCCGCCACTTTATATAAAAATGCCAATACTAAATATATGCAAATGGCAGCCAAAAATTACTATGACCAAGGTAAACAATTCGAACAACAGGGAAATTATAAAGCTGCTGCTCAAGCCTTTAGTCAGGCTTCATCGATATACAAACCACTAGGTAAATATAAAGATAGTGACAAACTTGCGAAAGATAATGACAAAAAATATGCTACCCAGCAGGCTCAAGAGGCTTATCAACAAGCTAAACAACTGGCAATGAATGCGACAAAGCGTTATGAATATCGAGAAGTTGCCAAGTATTATGCGCAAGCAGCATCTATATATCAGCCATATGGACAATATTTTGACGCCAGTTCATTAGCTGATACTTATGCTAAAAAAGGCATAATTAAAGTTTATTACTATGGTTCAAGTTTCACCGATGAAATAAGAGATAAATTAAGTGCAAATTATATTCAATTTGCCAATTACTCGAGTGGTGCAGAGATAGATATTCGAATTGACTTTAAAAGTGATTTTGTCGATCTAGATAAATCAGAAACCAATGAAACTAAGATTGAGCAAGTCTTTGATAAATATATTGAAGCAAAAGATAAAAACGGTAATACAACTCAAATCAAAACTTACAAAGATCAACGATATAATTTACAAACAGTAACTCATAGTAACAAATTAACCCTAACGGCTAGCATTGAGGTTCACGGTATCTATAGTTATAGCAAATCGTTTAAAATTGAAGAAACCTCAGTTAAACATGACTATATTTATAGTGGTAATGTACCTGCCAAATTTCATAATCACAGTGATGGTCGCTTAAAATCGAAAGATGATTTATATACTCAAGCCAAAAGAGATTTATTATCCGAGCTAAACTCAAGATTAGACGATATAGCCAAAGATCTTTCATACCTATAATGGACAATTTTTAATAAGGAAAAATAAAATGAGAATTATTATTGCAAGTTTATTAATGTTTTTATTAGTGAGTTGTACTCACGAACGCACATCTCAAAATGCTTATGCTGAAGGGAACTATCTTGAAAGCATCAATCTATTAGCGGCAAAAATAGAGGAAAAAAGTGAAGCAAACTTTAAGCAAACTGATGCCGAAAAACTCAGTAAGCTGGTTAATGATGTGATGAACAAATATGAGGATGAATTAGCTAGCACCAATAATACTGATTATAAAAAACGCATTGAAATCTATGAAAAACTGTTAGAGATGAATAAGCGCTTAACTAACCGTTTTTATAGTACGGAATTAGTAAACGTTTTAGATAAATATCCTGCTGAAAGTTTGAGGCAAAACATTGCTAAAGATTTGTATGACCAAGGGGTAAATTTCGAAACCCAAAACGACTATAAAGCTGCAGCTGAGGCATTTAGTCAAGCATCATCAGTATATCAACCTCTAGGTAAATATAAAGACAGTGACAAACGTGCGTATAATAATGGTAAAAAACAGGCTACTTTAATGGCAGAAGAGGCTTATCAGCAGGCAAAAATGCTTTCAGAAATTGCAATGCAACGCCTAGAATTTCGTCAAGTTGCCAAATATTATGAGCAAGCCGTGGATGCTTATCGTCATTATGGACGTTATAAAGATGCTACTTCTTTAGCTAATACCTATAAACGCAAAGGGATAATAAAAGTTTATTGCTATGCTTCCGAATACTGCTCTGAGGTAAAATTGTTACTAAATAAGGATTATGTCACCTTTGTTTCTTCTCCAGTTGGTGCTGATCTCAAAATTAAAATAACTGTTGATAAAGAATATAACAGTACAAGATCACAGATTGACATACCAAACACCCGAAAAGTATTTGATAAATACATAGAACATATCGATGCTCAAGGGAATAGGATTCAAATCCCAACGTTAAAAGATGAAACTTACTATACGAAATTGGATACTAATAACAATAGTTTAAGTCTAGAGACAGTAGTAAGGATGGAAGGAATTATTGACTTTTCTGACACTATCTATGCAAGAGCTTCAAGCTATTATGAAAATGATGATGATTTACTACCAGTAGCAAAAAGAGAACTGATCACTAAATTAAGATCATTGCTAGAAAGTACTGCTCAAGATCTTTGTTCCCTTTAATGGACAATTTTCAACAAGGAAAAACATGATAAGAATTATTATTGCCGGTTTATTAATGTTTTTATTAATGAGTTGTACTCACGAACGCACATCTCAAGATGCTTATGCTGAAGGGAACTATCTTGAAAGCATCAATCTATTAGCGGCAAAAATAGAGGAAAAAAGTGAAGAAAACTTTAAGCAAACTGATGCAGCCCAGCTGTGTCAGTTAGTCACTGATGTAATGAATAAATATGAGGATGAGTTAGCCAGCACCAATAATACTAATTATAAAAAACGCATTGAAATCTATGAAAGACTGTTAGAGATGAATAAGCGCTTAACTAACCGTTTTTACAGTGCGGAATTAGTGAACTTTTTTGATAAATATCCTGCTGAAAGTTTGAGGCAAATTATTGCTAAAGATTTTTATGATTATGGTAATTCAATCACAGGTACTGATTCTGATAGCTATCATACAAAAGCTGAGTTATATAAAAGTGGTTTGTCTTACTACAGTTATAAAAATATTGCTACTTTATATAAAAATGCTAATAGCAAATATATGCAGATTGCCGCTAAAGATTTCTATGATCAAGGTAGAAATTTCGAAAAACAGAAAGATTATAACGCTGCGTCTGAGGCATTTAGTCAAGCATCATCAGTATATCAACCACTAGGTAAATATAAAGACAGTGATAAACGCGCTTATGATAATGCTAAAAAACACGCTACTTTAATGGCCGAAGAGGCTTATCAAAAAGGAAAAAATCTGGCAAAAGGCGCTGACAGACGCTCAACTTTTCGTTCAGTTGGCGAATATTATAGGCAAGCCGCAGACGTATATAGTCGTTTTGGACGTTATAAAGATGCAGCTTCTTTAGCTGAAAAGTATCTTGATAAAGGTTTAATATCGGTTTATTTTCATTCAGACGATCACTGTTCTGATGTAAGCTCAGCTTTTTCTGCTAATTATCTCTCCTTTGTCAGTTCTCCATCTGGTGCAGATATCATAATTAATGTGACTTGTAATAGCCGTTATTATTCCCCTCAACAATCGTATAACATGGAAATAAAACGCGAAAAAGTATTTGATAAATATGTAGAACAGACCGATGCTCAAGGGCATACAACTCAGGTCGAAACTTTTAAAGAAGTGTCTTACAACGAGTCAACCAGAACTTATCGCAATAGCTTAACATTATTGACTGAAATAAGCGTTACAGGACTTATTAATTCAAGTAGCTCATTTACTATAGAAAAATCTTCAGAAAAATATGAGGTTCATTATTGGGGTGGAGATGTACCTTCACATGTACATGACTATAACGAAGGTGTTTTAGAATCTCCACATGAATTAGAGCAAAGAGCTAAAAGCGAACAAAGTGCTGAATTAAGATCAATACTTGATAGTATTGCTCAAGATCTTTCATACCTATAAAGGGAAACTTTATGAAAATTAAAAAATTAATGAAAATTATTTTGGTTTCTTTATCAATATTTTTATTAGTTGCTTGTGCGCACCAACGCACATTTCAAGAAGCATACGCTGAAGGAAGTTATATTGAAAGTATCAATTTATTAGCGACAAAAATAGAGAAAAAAAGTGAAGCAAACTTTAAGCAAACTGATGCCGCCCAGCTGCGTCAGTTAGTTACCGAGGTGATGAATAAATATGAAAATGAATTAGCTAATACCACAAAGGCCAATGATGAACAACGCCAAGAAATATATGAGAAATTATTAGAGCTTAATCTACGTTTGAGTGATCACTTTTACAGTTCCGAATTAGCATTCTTTTTGGATAAATATCCTAGTGAACGTCTAAAACAAAATATTGCTAACTTTTATACTCAACAAGCAAATGCTATCCCAACTAATTCTGCTGGTGATTATGAAGAAAGAGCAGCGTTATATAAAAAATCTTTAGATAGATATTACGATAAAAATATCGAAAAAGCCTATATTCATGCGGATACTAAATATAGGCAGCTTGCGGCACAAACATTATACAATCTTGCTAAACAGGAAATACGGAGTGGTGATTATAATGCAGCGCTAGCTTGTTTTAGAACTATTAGTGTTATTTATAAGCCATTAGGTCAATACAAAGATACTGAAAAATTAGCTCGTTACTATGAAAAAAAAGCGAGAAACAAAGAAGCGTTTGATTCTTATTCTCAAGGTGAAAAAATAGCTAAAAATGCGACTCGAAGTTATCAATATCGACAAGCAGCAACAAATTATCAACATGCCGCGAATACTTATGCAAAATATGGTAATTATCGAGATTCGGAACAAAAAGCAATAGAGTATACCACCAAGGGTCAAATAAGACTATATGTGACAGGTAATACAAATGCATTTTCTAATTTTGTTGAAGATTATTTCAAAAATGATGATGCTATTATATTAGTTAACAACAGTACTAGTAGTGACATTACTATTAATCTTAGTGAAGATGAGCGATATTCTGAAGATGGCGGTTCAGTAACAAATGACACTAAAAAGAATGGTGAAAAAGAATATAATTTACAAACTGAAACATTAGTAAATAATTATAGTTTAAACCTTAGCGTAACTATTTCTGGATTAAGTGGTTATTATGACAGATTTTCAGCTGAAAAAAGTTCAAGACAAGTTAAGTATACCTACACTGGTGATAAACCTAGTTACGAATTTGATAGTACAGACGGTAATTACTATTCTCGTAGTGAATTAAGACAACAAGCAGAAGATGATATAAAATCAAGTCTTAGCAATTACCTTTCTAGGCTTTCTTCAGCAATTCATGAATTATAAATAATAATCAATAAATATAATCCCACTCAGTTATTCTCTAGGTGGGATTTTTATTTTTAAAGATGATTAAATCTCAGTTAAATTTTTAATCAGACAATTATTCAATGCCTAATACCATACGCCCATTTTTGGTGGCAACATTTACCACATTATCTAAATCTGTATAACGACAGCCAGTGACTAATAATTTAAGCTCTTCCCACATATTACCGGTTGAAAAAGGTAACATATAATCACTGACGTTATCTGTTCCAATAGCAACAGGTATCCCGGCGGCAGCAAGTTCATCGACTGGCGTTAATGAATTGCGGGTAGGGCCATGTTCTTCACGGCGCGGGCTATCGATCCAAGCAAATGGGCAAGCAATTACCATCATTTTAGCTTCTTTCATTTTTTGGTAGAGTTTTTGACGATATTCCAAACTATGAGCGGTAATTGAAATACTATGAATAGCCACCACGCGACCATGCATACCATGCTCAATGGTTTTATCAGTAAGTTGCTCGGTTTCGATTTCATCTGATGAGTTAAACTGGTCAACATGGACATGTACCATTTTGCCTAATGCTTTACCGGTTTGCATTAACACATCTAAATGTTTTAATCCCATTCCTTCACCATGATCTCGCTCATCTCGACGAGGCAAACCACCAATAATATCTACTAAATCAGCACCTTTATCAAACCAGTATCGGGCTTCTTTATCAATAACTCCTTTAAGAGTTTGATTAACTAATTTAATCGTAATATCGTTTTTATATGTTTCACGAGCTCGTAGCGCACCTCTAATTGCTCGCTCTTCGGCAATCGGATCAATGTCAACAAATGAACCCATGGCAGTTACACCTTGTTCAATCATACGCTCAACCGCCATGCTAAAATGCCGATAATAATCGTCTTCGGTCATTGCTGCTTTCACTTTATCAAGCGTGTCCCATTTTTCAATTAAAGTCTGTTTTTGATAGACATCAAAACTATCTACAGTGATAGTAAAAGCACGATCAGCATGCATATGTGAATTAACCCAACCACCATTTTGTTTAATTTTGTTCATCAAATATGCTTTCAAGCTCTGATCTCGACTAGTTGATAACATTTGTTTATTATCGGTCATAATGCGCCTCTAAAATTTGGTTACTATTAAGTATTAATAAAAAATGGATAAAAAAAATCCCCCAAAAAGGAGGATCAAAATAAACCTGTTAGGATATTTCTTATAGCAATGAAAACACAAGTTGTCATGGAAGTTTACACTTTATTATTTTTCCGAAGTGGGAAAGATTTTAATGGATTCATTGTTAAGATCAAGTATTTTAATTTTAAAAATATTTAAATAAATGAAAAGGTTAAAGTATTATTTTTTAGATTTTTCAAACTAAAAAAAGTCTATTTATACTCTTAAAGAGTAAACTTTTAAATTACATATGCCTAACTTACTATTTAATAATAAATATAATGGTCGAAAAAATGAGATTAGCATGGTTATTAAAAGCTGTTTATTCTTAACAGTAGGATTTCAATCATTACAAAACAAATTTGCTTATAAGGGTAAAATATGTCACAACTAAACATTATTGCCACCATTACGATAAAACCAGAGTATCATGAAGCATTTAAACCTATATTTAAACGATTAGTTATCGGTAGTCGAGCTGAACACGGTTGTGTTCGGTATGAGCTGAATCAAAGTATTGAGAATCCCAATATTTATATAGTAGTAGAAACATGGCAATCACAGCAGGCGATTGACTTACATAATACAACGCCACATTTTGTTGAATTTGCTAATTTTGCCAAGGAGCAGGTTGATGGATTATCGATTTGTATAGCTAAACAGGTTGATGTCTAAGCGGATAACTAAATACCAACAAAACCACCGATATTTAATCATATCGGTGGCAAATAAGCTTACATTTTGTCAACGGTTTTAATACCAAGCATATCTAAACCCGTTTTGAGCGTTTTGGCTGTTAATGAGGCCAGTTTCAATCTGCTAACTTTCAAACTTTCATTTTCGGCGGCCAAAATAGGGCAATGTTCATAAAAACTTGAAAATAGGGTAGCGATATCATACAGATACGCACAAAGAACATGTGGGGTACCTTCGGCGGCAACAGTTGTGATTGTTTCATCAAATTGATTCAAACGAATTGCTAATGCTCGTTCCTTTTCAGTACCTAAATCGATATGACCATCTAAATTGTCTTCATTGATATTCGATTTTTTAAATACTGAAAGTACACGGGTATAGGCATACTGTAAATAAGGTGCTGTATTGCCTTCAAATGACAGCATATTATCCCAATCAAATACATAATCAGTTGTTCTATTTTTGGATAGATCAGCATATTTAACCGCACCAATGGCAACTGCATCAACCACTTGAGCAAGCTCGGCATCAGAAAGATCAGGATTTTTGCTTTTAATTAATGTTGCGGCTCGCTCTGTTGCTTCATCGAGTAGATCATTTAGTTTAACGGTATCACCTGAACGCGTTTTAAAAGGTTTACCATCTTTACCTAACATCATACCAAACATATGATGTTCAAGTTTTAAAGATTCTGGGACATATTTTGCTTTATGCACAATCGCCCAAACTTGTTCTAAATGTTGATGTTGACGTGAATCGGTATAATATAAAATACGATCCGCGTGTAAGGTTTCATAACGATATTTTGCACAGGCAATATCGGTTGTTGCATAAAGATAACCACCATCTCGTTTTTGGATGATAACACCCATTGGTTCGCCTTCTTTATTTTTATACTCATCTAAGAACACAACGATAGCGCCTTCGCTTTCAACGGCTAATTTTTTCTGTTTGAGATCGGCAACAATGCCCGGAAGCATACTGTTATAGATACTTTCACCCATGGTATCTTCTAGTGAAAGTGTGACATTGAGTCGTTTATATGTGGCAATATTTTGCGTCATGGTAATATCAACCAGTTTTCGCCACATTTCACGGCAATACTCATCACCACCTTGAAGCTTAACGACATAATTACGGGCTTTTTCAGCAAAGACTTCATCTTCGTCATAATGTTTTTTGGCTGCACGATAAAAAGATTCTAGATCCGATAGATCCATATCGTTGGCCTGTTCATTTTGCATTTTTTCAAGGTAAGCGATTAACATACCAAATTGGGTTCCCCAATCTCCAACGTGATTAGCTCGAATCACATTGTGACCAAGAAAATTTAAGACTCTAACACTCGCATCACCAATAATAGTTGAGCGTAAATGACCAACATGCATCTCTTTGGCTACGTTTGGTGCTGAGTAATCAACCACAATAGTTTGTGGTTTAGCTGGTAAGGTGATATTCAATTTATCGCTACTTAACGCTACTTCGTTCTGCTCGGCAATCCAACTATTTTTTAAAAAGATATTAATAAAACCCGGGCCAGCAATTTCTACTTTATCGGCAATATCTTCAATATCCAGATGTTGTAATACTTTTTCTGCCAATGCGCGTGGTGGCATAGCCAATTTTTTAGCGGTAGCCATGATACCATTTGCTTGATAGTCACCAAATTGAACTTTGGCTGATTGCTTGATTAAAGCATCACAGTTTTTATCTGCACCAGCCATAATCATTGCTTGCGAAACTCGTTGCGTTAATAGTTGTTGAATGTTCACATTGTACCTAATCAATAATCATAAAATGAGGCATATAATACCGACAAACACAACAATTGTCACTGATTGCCTGTAATCTTACCTTGTTTTAATTTGTCTAAATTTGTATTTATCAACCCCTCGCCTGTTTACAATTCTATTTGCTACCACTAAACTACTCATCGTTCTCAACGGGGTGCCCTAAAGGGCTGAGAGTGTCAGAAAAACTGACATAACTCGTCGAACCTGAACTGGATAATACCAGCGGAGGGATTTGAGTTATTATATCTGCTCAAACCTTTTGTCTTTTACACATTACTTTGGAGGCAAAATGTTTCGTAAAAACTTTTTACTATCTGTTATATTTTCATTTTCACTATTTAGTCATCTAGCTAATGCACAACAACCAACTCTAACCGTTTATAGTTACAACTCATTTATGTCACAATGGGGGCCGGGTGAAGCAATTAAAAAAGGCTTCGAAGCGCAATGTCATTGCCAACTTGATGTTGTCACATTGGGGGATGGCGTATCTGTTTTAAATCGCATTCGCCTTGAAGGCGACAAAACAAATGCGGATGTTATTTTAGGATTAGATAACAACCTATTAGCACAAGCCAAGCAAGCGGATATCTTAATTCCGCATCAAATTAGTAAACCCGATAACCTCAATACCGATTGGTGGGATGATAGTTTTATTCCTTACGATTTTGGCTATTTCGCTTTTATTTATAATCAAGATAAGATCAAAAATCCTCCTCATTCATTACATGAATTGGTCGAAAACCAAGCTAATTGGAAAATCATTTATCAAGATCCTAGAACCAGCACTCCAGGACTAGGTTTATTATTTTGGATGAAAAAAGTCTATGGTGACGAGGCGGCAAATGCGTGGCAACAAGTTGCTAAACATACAGTCACAGTAACTAAGGGCTGGAGTGAAGCTTATGGTATGTTCCTAAAAGATGAGGCTGATTTGGTATTAAGTTATAGCACATCGCCGATAGCACATATTATTAATGAAAATAACCATAGCTACGCAGCCGCGATTTTTGCTGAAGGTCACTATCGCCAAGTCGAAGTGGCTGGCATCATTAAATATAGCCAAGAAGTCGATTTAGCTCGACAATTTTTACGTTACTTACTAACACCCGAGATACAACGACAATTTGCTGAAAAAAATGTGATGTATCCAATTATTAAAACCGATCTACCAGATGCCTATAAACAAATTAATACCATTGATAAATCGCTAGAATTTACACCGGAAGAGATTGAAAAACATCAAAAAGGCTGGATTCGTGAATGGCAGTCAGCAATAAGTAACTAGTTAAGTATTATTAATGTTAAAATTCAGATCATTATTACCAGGTATCAGTGCTGCTAGTTTAATTTTAATCATATTAAGTTCAGCACTTCTCGCTATCTGGAAATTTGCCTTGCAGTCAGGAAATTTAACCATCTATTTTGATAGTTACATATTGCATATTATATGGATAACTTTTTACCAAGCTGTATTGTCGACGTTATTATCACTAATCGCAGCTATATTAATGGCTAAAGCATTATCTTTAGTGGATTTTAAAGGTAAAAAGTTGTTATTGAAAATAATGCCTATTACCTTTATCTTACCAACACTAGTTGTTGTGACTGGTTTACTATCGGTTTACGGGCGACAAGGTTTATTATCAAATATCTGCCAAATATTACACATACCATTCTCATTTTCAATTTATGGTTTACACGGCATTTTATTGGCGCATGTATTCCTGAATTTTCCTTATGCCTGCTGTCTATTTTATCAAACCTTACAAAGCGTACCTATTGAACAAAAACACTTAGCTGCGCAATTAAATTTTAGCAATGTAACTTTTTTTAAAATTATTGAATGGCCATTACTTCGTAGACAAATATTACCTATGGCAGCATTAATTTTTATGTTATGTTTTTCAAGTTTTGCCATTGTTTTAGCATTAGGTGGCGGGCCAAAATATACCACGCTTGAAGTTGCTATTTATCAAGCAATTCGTGATTTTGATCTGTTACAAGCAGCATTACTTGCCTGTTTACAATTAGTTTGTTGTATTGCCTTCATTGGATTAATGCAAAAGATAAACAGAATCGATAAAAAATTAACGCTAAAATTTACCCAAACAGACTATCGTTTACCTCAACCCAAAGGATTAAAAATTGTTAGTTCAGTGCTAGTTTTGATTGGTGGATTATTTATACTGTTACCGATGCTGACCATCCTTTTTCAAGGTATCTATTTCTTTCAATTTTCACTGTTGACCTTCTCATTACAGCAAGCTTTACTTTTTTCAATCATTATTGCTATTGGTTCATCAATTATTGCCATGACACTAGGGTTACTATTACTTTGGACCAACAGTCGACTACTGATAAATAGACAACCGCGATTGAGTAATGGACTATTATTAATTGCATCACTGATTCTAGCCATACCAAGTATGGTATTGGCATCAGGATTATTTTTATTACTATTTGACTATAGTAATAATACCGTTTTTATCTGCTTATTGATGATGGTTTGTAATGGATTGATGGCGTTACCATTTATTATAAAAAATCTTGCCGTTCCAATGTATGATATTACTGCTCAATATTGGCGACTTACCCAATCACTGAATATTAATGGTTTAACTCACTTTTATCTAATTGATTTTAGAGGGTTAAGAAGAACAATATTAATGAGCTTTGCATTTGCTGGCATCTTGTCATTGGGCGATTTTGGTGTAATTGCTTTATTTGGTGGGCAGTCAGTCACCACTTTACCTTATTATTTATATCAGCAGATATCGCATTATCAATACAAAGAAAGTATAGTAACAGCAGCAATTTTATTAATTTTATCATTTAGCTTATTGGTTGTTATGGATTATGATCGAACTTCAAAAAACTGAGTATCAATATGATAACTTCAACATGCACTTTGTGCTTAATATTGCTGCTAAAGAAAGAGTAGTGATTGTTGGCCCAAGCGGTGCAGGCAAAAGTACATTACTCAGTTTAATTGCCGGATTTATTTTTCCTCATTCAGGGCAAATTATCCTAAATCATCAAAACGTCACCACGACTTTACCGGGTAAACGGCCGGTATCGATGCTATTCCAAAACAATAATTTATTTAGCCATCTCACTGTCGAACAAAATATAGCGTTAGGTATTAAACCATTATTAAAACTTAGCCGAGCAGAACGGACAATAATTGGTGACATATTAGTGCGTGTCGGATTAGAAGGCTTTAACCAACGTTATCCCGAACAGCTCTCAGGTGGACAACGGCAACGCGTTGCACTGGCACGCTGTTTAATACAACATCGTCCAATTTTACTCCTTGATGAACCATTTTCTGCGCTTGATCAAGCATTACGTTTTGAAATGCTAGCTCTTGTTAATCAAGTATGTAGCGAATTCAACCTTACTTTAATGATGGTCTCGCATTATTTAGATGATTCTCTTCACCACTTCTCACGTTGCCTTGTTATTGATAATGGAAAAATTATTTTTAATGCAGCACCAAAACAGTTATGGCATTCGGAAAATCAAAAAATTGCCAATTTATTAGGCATTGAAAGTTAGAATTTTAAGTTGAAAAATTTTGAGGAACGGGGTTTTTAAAGCCTAAAATCCATCCAATAAATCGCTAACGTTAGTTATAACATCAGCTAGTTCCAATAATTAAAGTGTATTTTGGCAAATAAGTTTGGTGTATTTAATTTAGCGACATTCGCAATGTGCTGACAACTGAGTGAGGTTAGCATGGCAAACAGGGATGTTTGCCAAGGCGGTGCTTTGTCAGGAACAAATCACAGCCGGTGCGTTAAGAGCGAACGAAGGCGGAAGGCAGTCACATCGTGACCACTTGCGTGGTCGCCGCGGGAGATTGTAAAGAGGGTTCGCGCCAACCCTCTTAACTCGGACGTAATCACCGTATAGAAATAACCACAAAACAACAAAACGTCCGAAACTCAAACAACCAAAAAAAGTTGAGGAACGGGGTTTTTAAACGCAAAATACCTTCTAAAAACGATTATAAAATTGTCAAAATCAAAAACCTAATCTGCAAATTATTAATATTAAAAATGGTGATTTTTTAAGAGGGGATAAAGGGGATATTATTTCTAATAAACAACAAATAACCGATGCTATTTTCGGGCTAGCAGTATTCTTCTTTACAAAAGTTAACAATTAAACCGTCAAAAAAAGTTGCATGGTTTTTTGCAATCACTATACTTTTATAGCATATTTATACGAATGGATAAATTTTATGCCATTAGGCTTAAAATTTTAAATAAATCATAAAATTGGATTGACAAGGATATCTGATATGGATTATAATTTTCAACACACAACACACAACACACAACCTGCCCAACTTATAATTTCACCTCTCTAAAGTTAAGCTCACATCGTTTATTATTTCACTGCAATTTATTATTTCGGCAATTTCCGCAATTCTGGCATAATTTTTCAAAATTTCTTGGTTTAGTCTTTTTATCTCGGCAGATGGTTTTGGTATTAACCGTGGTTGTTTTACAGTCTATCTCTTTTGCTAATTATGCATTAACCACTACAACGACCAATATTATTTATGGCTCAGCACCTTATTTAACCTTTGATGGTGGTCGTACCCGGGTAACCAATACCGAAGCGCTACTTGGGATATCCCTTTCTGATGGTAGAGCATTTACTCCCACAAACAATAGTTCAATAGACAATCCTATTGAGTTACCTGTTGCTGGTCAGAGTTTTAATGATATTGGTATGTTAGTACCAAGGGATACTGATTCTATTGCATTAAGTTCACTTATTGGCACACCGTATAATTATTGGGGTGATGATGATGGAGATGGTCAGGGAGTTAATGGCGTCACCGCTACCGGTAGTTTAAATTTATCTATTGTTGATAACTTCAATAATCCTGTTACCCGTAATGAAGTGCTTAATATTTGTAGAGCGCCATATAAATTAACCTTATCTAATGGTAGTGGTAGATTAACAACACGTTATGGTGTGCCTAATGAAAGTCGTTTTACGGCAGGTAATGCCACTTATTATATTAATCCTAAGCCATCGCCAGTGATTTGTTTTGCTAAACCTAGCTTGCTCAAAGTTTCACATAACAACACTGCTGGTCCTGTTAATATATGGAACCCTGAGAAGGGTTTTCTAACACAGTCAGTTACGCCGTCGTCTTATGGTTTAAACTTCCCGACTACGGGTGCTAATAATTTGTTTTTTGATTTAGATATTGTTGGTGTTAGTCAAGCCTTATCTTGGGCGCCGGTTTCTCATGCTGGTATTACGGCGACGATGACCGATTCAACAAGTACCGGCGTTCGAGTCACCCTAACGGGTCCTTTTGCTACATACTCGCAACAGCAATCAGAGCGAAATGGAATCGCCAGTCCATCTTTACCGCAGGTATTTGAGTTAGTCGGTCGTGATAGCAGTGGTAATGCGGTGGTCAAATATGGATTTAAGTTAAAGCAGTGGTTTGTTAATCGTGGTCATTATAGAAGTGACTATTATAAAATGGCGGTTTGGTGTAGCTACCATATTCCAGAGGTCAAGGATTTAACTAATGCGTCTTGTCAGGGAGCGTATTCAGGTCCTCACTGTCAAGGTGCAGAAGGTGCAAGGCCTTCGTCACCTGATAATCATTACCGTCGTCACATTGGTGGAGGATTGTTCTCGGAATGGGGGGTGATGACCTATTACACTGGAGCCGACTTCATCAACGGCATAAACAACGATTGGGTCTATTGGTCGGTTATTATTAATCGACCTAATTCGCTTTACGATACCAATTATGTAATTGTCTCAAACGGAGGTTTAATTTCGACCAAGGAGTCGCGTAGAAGCTACTTCGGACTCTGTGTCTATCCTTAGCTATTATTTCTTAGCTCTTCGTCCTTGAACTAAAGAGCTAGGTATATGAAAAGAAGCGTTAGGACATTAAACAATCATTGCCCTGCCAAGGCAATGGTGTTGACGTTGACGAAGTCGGCGATAAAAACGATTTTGTGGCGCGACTTTCGCAACGTGCTGACAACTGAGTGAGGTTAGCATGGCAAACAGGGATGTTTGGCAAGGAGCGTTAAAAGCGAACGAAGGCGGAAGGCAGTCACATCGTGACCACTTGCGTAGTCGCCGCGGGAGATTGTAAAGAGGGTTCGCGCCAACCCTCTTAACTCGGACGTAATCACCGTATAGAAATAACCACCAAACAACAAAACGTCCGAAACTCAAACAACCAAAAAAATTGAGGAACGGGGTTTTTGAAGCCTAAAAATCCCCCTAAAGTTTCTCCGAAATCGGTTTTAAAACTAAAATTAGCTTGCTATAAACATAAGAGTTTATTTTGGCAAATAAGTTTGGTGTATTTAATTTAGCGACATTGGCAATGTGCTGACAACTGAGTGAGGTTAGCATGGCAAACAGGGATGTTTGCCAAGGCGGTGCTTTGTCAGGAACAAATCACAGCCGGTGCGTTAAGACCGAACGAAGGCGGAAGGCAGTCACGCAGTGACCACTTGCGTGGTCGCCGCGGGAGATTGTAAAGAGGGTTGGCGCCAACCCTCTTAACTCGGACGTAATCGCCGTATAGAAACAACCGCAAAACAACAAACGTCCGAAACTCAAACAATCCAAAAAATAAAGAACTAAAAAAATTTGAGGAGAGGGGTTTTTGAAACGCTTATTCTACTTTTCTTTCATAAGCATCAAGTTATTGTTTTTAATTGATATATAATAAAAAAAACTAAAATATTACAGTTTTTATTACAGTTATAAATGCGATAGCATCGTAATATAAGTTCAATTTTACTTAATAAAAATTATAATATTTTTTATTTTGTAGGTTAAGGTTATTTCTTGGATAATTGAAATTAATATTAAGGTAGAAATCATAAAATTATATAGAAGGGATAAAATGAGTGAAGTTAAAATTAATAGGTTGATATTAATTGGCAATGGGTTTGATCTTGCTCATGGATTGAAAACATCTTTTTATGATTTTATTAACTTTATTGTATATGAAATTGTTTTATATATTGAGAAGCAAGTTAATAATCCATCAGGTATCGATAATAATATTTTTGAGACAGATTTTGTCGTTAGAACTAATTACCAAAAGTTATTATCTTTTATTATAGAAAATAAACAAACAATTCCATGTGTAATTGAAAATAATGAAGTTTTAGAAAAAATACAAAAAATTCCAGATAAAATAGAAAATAAATATGATGATGAATATGATTATATAGAAAAGTATTCTTCATTATTTGATGAAAGTTTTTGGGTGGATGCAATAAATTATTTGTTAAAACTTAATCCTAATTCCGGAAATACTACAGGAATAAAATTAACACTAAACAGGATTTTATCTGGAAAAAAATTATTAAAAAATAAATTATTTGAAATTATTTTCAAAAATGCAATACCCCGTAATGAAAAGAGTAAAAACTGGGGAGGAATTGAACATGATTTTTATCAAACTTTACTTCACGTTGATAAAATTTATGAAGGAACTAATTCACAAGAAAAAATAGATAAACTAAATAAAGAATTCCAAAATATACTTGAATTTTTTATTTATTATATGAAATCGATTGTATATAAACAAAAACCAAGAACGATGAAAAAGATTGAGAAACATCTTTATCAACCAATCAAAATAAAAGAATTATCTATTAACTTAGCAAAGAAAATTTATCAAGAACCTATCATTGTAAATGAAAATTTATTTTTAAGTTTTAATTATACAAATACTATAGAAGAATATATAACCAAATATCCAGAAAAATGGAGGGAAAAGTATATTCAAATACATGGAAATTTAAATGATAATTTAAAATCAATAATTTTTGGATATGGTGATGAAATGGATGGTTCATATA
>NZ_NASD01000023.1 GCF_002142155.1 Gilliamella apis
CGAGTTAAGAGGGTTGGCGCCAACCCTCTTTACAATCTCCCGCGGCGACCACGCAAGTGGTCACTGCGTGACTGCCTTCCGCCTTCGTTCGGTCTTAACGCACCGGCTGTGATTTGTTCCTGACAAAGCACCGCCTTGGCAAACTTCCCTGTTTGCCATGCTAACCTCTCTCAGTTGTCAGCACATTGCGGATGTCGCTAAATTAAATACACCAAACTTATTTGCCAAAATAAACGTTTATTATTGGCACTAGTTGATGTTATAACTAACGTTAACGATTTATTGGTGGGATTTTGGCTTCAAAAACCCCTCTCCTCAAAATTTTTTGGTTGTTTGAGTTTCGGACGTTTGTTGTTTTGTGGTTGTTTTTATACGGCGATTACGTCCGAGTTAAGAGGGTTGGCGCCAACCCTCTTTACAATCTCCCGCGGCGACTACGCAAGTGGTCACGATGTGACTGCCTTCCGCCTTCGTTCGGTCTTAACGCACCGGCTGTGATTTGTTCCTGACAAAGCACCGCCTTGGCAAACATCCCTGTTTGCCATGCTAACCTCACTCAGTTGTCAGCACATTGCGAATGTCGCTAAATAGGAAGCACTAAACTTATTTGCCAAAATAAACGTTTATTATCAGTAATAGCTGATGTTATAACTAACGTTAGCGATTTATTGGCGGGATTTTGGCTTTAAAAACCCCGTTCCTCAATTTTTTTATAGCTCTTTTTTTACAGTAAATCACTTCAAAACACCATTAAACCTAACTTTAACGATTTAATTTTTTTATTGGCTATCGTTATTAATGATAATGTCTTCTTGTTTATAGACTTATTTCATGGCATGATTTAGCGCTTTATTTATCTAATAAAAAATAGTTCAGCTCCGGCTGATGCTAAAAATTAAATATTTAATCAAAAAACTCTAGGGAAAATATATTCATGAGTACAGGTACTATGAAGAAAAGTCACTCACAGTGGAGCTCACGCATGGGATTTATGCTTGCAGCTGCTGGTTCTGCTGTGGGTTTAGGTAATATATGGAAATTTCCATATATGGCTGGTGAAATGGGTGGTTCAGCATTTGTTCTGACCTATTTACTATTTATGTTTGTCATTGGCTTGCCAATTTTAGTTTTAGAATGGTTAATCGGCCGTCGCGGACAAAAAAACCCAATTCATACCATGGAAGATGTTGCGGTATCAGAAGGTCGCTCAAAATTATGGCGCTGGGTTGGTATTATTGGTGTACTTGGCTCGTTTTTAATTCTTTCTTTTTATAGTGTAATTGGTGGCTGGGCGACTGATTATATCTTTTTAGCTATCAATGGTAGTTTTGATGGTGTTGATGGCGCAGCTACAGGACAAATTTTTAGTGGTTTCCTTAGTAATGTCGGTAGCCTTTTAACTTGGCATACCGTATTTATGGCAGCGAATACCATCATTGTGGCGATGGGCGTTGGTGCTGGTTTAGAGCGCGCTTGTAAAGTTATGATGCCAGGCTTAGGTATTTTATTGTTAGTGTTAGTCGCTTACGCTGCAATTGTTAGTGGCCCGTCATTTGGCATAGCGTTTGACTTTTTATTCACCCCTAATTGGTCAGCATTAAACGGTACCGCAATTTTAGCCGCTTTAGGTCATGCGTTCTTCAGCTTATCATTAGGTATGGGGATCATGATGGCTTATGGTTCATATCTTGGTAAAGATGTGAATTTACTTTCTACTGCTCGCACTGTGGTTATTTTAGACGTTATTGTTGCTATGTTATCTGGTATGGCGATCTTCCCGTTAGTTTTTGCTAATGGTTTAGAAGCTGGCTCTGGCCCTGGTCTTATTTTTGTTACTTTACCAATTGCCTTTGGTAATATGGCTGCTGGCTCAATTTTAGGTTGTTTATTCTTTATCTTCCTAACTTTTGCGGCTTTAACTTCATCAATTTCATTACTTGAACCAACTGTAGAGCTGTTAGAAGAAAAAACACCTATGGGCCGTAAAACTGCGACTGTGGTAAGTAGTGTATTAATTTGGGCATTAGGTATTGCTTGTATTTTATCCTTTAATGAATGGTCAGATGTGACGTTATTTGGTAAAAATATTTTCGATTTACTCGACTATTTAACTAGTAAGATTATGTTACCTGTGACTGGATTAGGAACTGTAATCTTTGGTGCTTGGATGATGAACCAAAAAATCATTCGCAAAGAATTGGACTTAGGCAATTTCTGGTTTGGTGTATGGTCAATCTTGACTCGCGTCATCATTCCTTTAGCCGTAGTAGTTATTTTAGTTTGTGGATTTTTACCAGAAACTCGATAATTAACTTATTACTAAATCTAAAAGCCTTGATTAATATCAGGGCTTTTTTATTGACAAAATAACTAAAAAATCAGCAATTAATTAGTTATCTTAATCCCCTCACTTGAAATTGTCTTTTTTATTCCCATATAGCAATACAACAATTAATCAAATTATTATGTCAATGTTAATCAGTTAATATTAACAAGATAACATTTTATTTATCGCATTAATAAGATGAACGTTTTGTGGTTAATATTAATTGAATTTGCAAATATAGCTGAGGTATTAGTCAATGAGTAAGCAAGGAACTGAAACACGTGGATTTCAATCCGAAGTTAAACAAATCCTTCATTTAATGATTCACTCTTTATATTCTAATAAAGAGATTTTTTTAAGAGAATTAATTTCAAATGCTTCAGATGCAGCTGATAAGCTGCGTTTTAAAGCACTTGAAAATCCAGATTTATACGCTGGTGATGCCGAGCTTGGGGTTCGTATTTCAACCAACAAAGAAGCCGGCACCTTAACCATTGCCGACAATGGTATTGGTATGACTCGTGATGAAGTCATTGAGAATTTAGGAACAATTGCTAAATCAGGCACCAAAGCATTTTTAGAATCAATTGGTAGTGATCAAGCTAAAGATAGTCAACTTATTGGTCAATTCGGGGTTGGTTTTTACTCAGCATTTATTGTTGCTGATAATGTTACCGTGACAACTCGTGCGGCAACAGCCAAAGCCGATGAAGCTGTTATGTGGCAATCTGCTGGTGAAGGTGAATACACCATTTCTGATACCAATAAAGAAACACGTGGTACTGAAATCGTCTTACATTTAAAAGATGATGAAAAAGAGTTTTTAGATGATTGGCGTTTACGTTCAATTATTAGCAAATATTCAGATCACATCTCATTACCAGTTGAAGTACAAACTACCGATGAAGAAAGCAAAGAAGTTAAATGGGAAAAAGTTAATAAGGCCCAAGCACTTTGGACGCGTAGCAAATCAGAAGTAACTGATGAAGAATATAAAGAGTTTTATAAACATATTTCCCACGATTTTGCCGATCCGCTAAGCTGGAGTCACAACCGTGTCGAAGGTAAACAAGAATATACTAGTTTGCTCTATATTCCATCTAAAGCGCCATGGGATATGTGGAATCGTGACAATAAACACGGTTTAAAATTGTATGTGCAACGTGTGTTTATTATGGATGATGCAGAACAATTTATGCCAAATTACTTACGCTTTGTAAAAGGTTTGATTGATTCTAATGATTTACCATTAAATGTTTCGCGCGAAATCCTGCAAGATAACAAGGTAACCCAGAATTTACGCAATGCATGTACTAAACGTGTTTTACAAATGCTTGATAAACTTGCTAAAGATGACAAAGAACAATATCAACAATTCTGGAGTGAATTTGGTCTTGTTTTAAAAGAAGGGACTGGTGAAGATTTTAGCAATCGTGAGTCTATTGCTAAGTTATTACGCTTTACTACCACTAACAGTGATAGCGAGGTACAGAGCGTATCATTAGATGATTACATCAGCCGTATGCAAGAAGGTCAAGAGAAGATCTACTTCATTACTGCCGATAGTTATGGCGCAGCCAAAAATAGTCCTCACCTTGAATTATTCCGTAAAAAAGGTATTGAGGTATTATTACTTTCTGATCGTATTGACGAATGGATGATGAGCAATTTAACTGAATTTGCAGGGAAACAGTTCCAATCTATCAGTAAATCTGACGAATCAATCGAGAAATTAGCCGATCAAAATAGTGATGAACAAAAACAAGTTGAAAAAGAACTTGAGCCATTTATCGAGCGTGTGAAAAAAGTTTTAGCTGACAAAGTTAAAGAGGTTAAATTAACCCATCGTTTAACTGATACACCGGCAATTGTAACAACAGCTGCAGACGAGATGTCTACCCAAATGGCTAAATTATTTGCTGCAGCAGGACAGAAAGCGCCAGAGATCAAATACACATTTGAGATTAATCCTGATCATCAATTAGTTAAACGCATCGCTAATACTCAAGATGAAACAACATTTAGTGACTGGGTTGAGTTATTGTTAGATCAAGCGCTTCTTGCTGAAAAAGGATCATTAAGTGATCCAAGCAAATTTATTCAGACTATGAATAAATTACTGGCTCAATAATTAATTTTCAATTCCTAATATTCAACCCGATATGGCTTGCCTGTCGGGTTTATTGCTATTTTTTACCGCAAAAAATCAACAATTTTTAAGCCAAATTTTGATACCTATCACACTTTTTCATTTTATTACTTTCTATTTTTGTTAAGCTAGACATAATAATTTAACCTTTAATTTAGACTGTAACAGATGAAAGTTCATAAAATATTAAATAATAATGTTGTGGTAACATTAGATGCAAAGGGAAATGAATTAATTGTTACTGGACGTGGGGTAGGATTTAAAAAAAGGGAAGGAGACAAAATTGACCCCCAACTTATTGAAAAGCAGTTTTCATTGAATAATCAAGAATTACTGCCAAAGTTTGCTGAGTTGCTTTCGGAAATACCTATCGAAATTCATACAACTTCAGATATCATTATCAATTATGCTAAGAAGCAGTTAGGTGGCAAATTACAAGATAGTATTTATATTTCTTTAACTGATCATATCTATTTTGCTATTGAAAGGCATAAGCAGGGATTTGATATTCCGAATAATTTTATTTGGGAAATAAAAAAATTCTATCCAAATGAATATCAAATTGGTTTACATGCTTTATCAGTGATTAAACAGCGCTTAGGCGTCGAACTGCCCGAAGACGAAGCAGGTTTTATTACCTTACATATAGTCAATGCTCAACTAAATGATACTATGCCGAATATCGTTAATATGACGAAGATCATGCGTGAAATTTTGAATATTGTTAAATACCATTTTAAATTTGAGTATGATGAAAACAGCCTTTCTTATCAACGATTCGTCACGCATTTAAAGTTTTTTGCTCATCGTATTTTGAGTCAAGGCAAACCAGCGCAACAAGATACATCATTATATGAAATTATTCGGCAAAAATATGAACAAGCCTATTTGTGTACTAAACAGATCGACTTACATTTAATCCAACAATATCAGCATCCATTATCCGATGATGAAAGTTTGTATTTGACTATTCATATTGAAAGATTAAGAGCCGAGCTAAAAAAATAATAGTGTGATCGAAATCACAAAATAATTAACTAGTTGCAACAATATTATAAAATTTATGTTAATTTAATTAATACAGAAATTTTGGATTGTTATTGCATCAACTGTTTTTTTTGATGCAAGCAAAACCTAAACTCTCAATGGAATGGGGGTTTAGGTTTTTTTTTGCGCTTAAATAAGGATAAGCTATGAAAAACAAACAACTTGCCGAAGTAATTATTGAGCATGTAGGTGGTAAGGATAACATTACCAGTCTAGTACATTGTGCAACTAGACTTAGATTTGCGTTGAAAGATGAATCAAAAGCAAACGCTGAATTTTTGAAAAAACAAGCGGGTATTATTACCGTTGTACAAAGTGGTGGACAATTCCAAGTCGTGATCGGTAACAGCGTTGCTGACGTGTTTAATGCGATTATGGATATTACTAATCTTAATGAAAAATCGACCAACGATGTTCCATCCGCTGCACCTAAAGGTATTGTATCAAAACTGATTGATTTAGTTTCAAGTATCTTTATCCCTGCGCTAGTTGTACTTGTTGCTGGTGGTATTTTTAAAGGAATAGTAGCAATACTACAGGTTATGGAACTTGTTCAAGCCGGCTCACCAACCCTTAACTTCTTAAATGCGATTGCAGACGCCCCATTCTATTATTTACCAATCATTCTAGGCTTTTCAGCGGTTAAAAAATTCGGTGGTAATCCTTATGTAGGTATGGCATTAGGTGGTGCATTGGTTCATCCTAGTGTAGTTGGTATGCTAGGCAATGCTTTTGAATTACAGACAGAATTTTTCAGCATTCCAATTAAATTAATCCCTTACCCTTCTTCGGTTTTTCCGATAATTTTAGCTGCATGGTTTTATTCATTATTAGAACGCAATTTTAACAAGATTATGCATGATTCGTTCAAAAAGTTTATTGCTCCATTATTTGGTTTGATAATTACCGTACCATTAACCTTTGCTGTTATTGGTCCAGTTGTGTCATTCTTAAGTGATACAGTTGCTAATGGTATCATCTATGTTTATCAACTTAACTCTGTCATTGCTTCTATGATTTTAGCTGCTCTTTGGCAAGTGATGGTGGTATTTGGTATCCATTGGGGATTAGTACCATTTGCGATGAATAATATCTCGGTTTATCAAGAAGATTTTATGATCCCAATCTTATTCCCTGCAGTATTTGCTCAAGTTGGTGCGGTATTAGCGGTTATGTTACGCAGCAAAGATCCACAAGTTAAAACATTAGCAAGTTCATCGGTATTATCAGGAATTTTTGGGGTAACCGAACCGGCCATTTATGGTATTAACTTACCATTAAAACGTCCATTTATTATCGGCTGTATTTCAGCAATGATTGGTGGTGGTATTGTTGGTTATTATCATTCGGTTATCTATTCATTCAGCTTTATTAGTATCTTCTCATTTTTACAATTAATTCCACCTACAGGCATTAATGAAAAGTTTTATGCGGTAGTATTTGGTTCACTTATTTCATTTGCAGTAGCAACATTAGTCACTTATCTATTTGGTATCCCAAAAGATAAAAATCAAAATAATGAAAATGAAACAGAAAATTGTGATTCAAATAACAATAAAACTGATAGTGATGAACTTGTAAATACAATCACGATTGCCAGCCCATTAACTGGTCAAATTATAGACTTAAAGGAAGTTAATGATGCTACTTTTGCGAGTGGTTTAATGGGTAAAGGTACTGCAATTATTCCAACTATTGGCGAAGCTGTCGCACCAGAAGATGGTGAAGTAGTGTCACTATTTAGAACGAAACATGCTATCGGTTTCCAAACTAAATCAGGTGCAGAAATACTTATCCACATTGGTGTTGATACAGTGAAGTTAGATGGCCAACATTTTGAAGCTCATGTAGAAAGTGGTCAAAAAGTGAAAAAAGGAGATCGGCTGGTAAGCTTTGATATTGAAGCAATAAAACAAGCCGGCTTTGAAGTAACCACTCCAATCATTATCACTAACAGTGATGACTATATCGATGTGCAGTGCATATTTAATCAAGATAATATTCAACATGGTGACGCACTGTTAGCGTTAAGTGCAAACAAGGAGTAAAACATGGCTAATACTTTTCCTAATGATTTTTTATGGGGCGGCGCAATTGCCGCTAACCAAGTCGAAGGCGCATATAATGAAGATGGTAAAGGTCTTTCAACATCAGACTGTACTCCTAATGGTCTATTTGGCGATATAGTTGATCGTAATAATGTTGAAATTACTAGTATTAAAGATCGGGCTATCGACTTTTATCATCGCTATCCAGAAGATGTAGCATTGTTTGCCGAAATGGGATTTAGTTGTTTAAGAACATCAATCGCATGGACACGTATTTTTCCTAATGGCGATGAAGAACAACCAAATGAAAAAGGTTTAGCATTTTACGATAAACTGTTTGATGAAATGTTAAAACACAACATTACGCCTTTAGTCACCTTATCACACTACGAAATGCCCTATTACCTAGTTACTCAATATGGTGGTTGGGGAAACCGTAAAGTGATTGAGTTTTTTACTCGCTATGCCAAAACTGTATTTGAACGCTATAAAGATAAAGTGAAATATTGGTTAACTTTTAATGAAATTAATATGTCACTACATGAACCATTCACCGGTGTCGGTTTAGCTAGAAATAGCAGTAAAGCGGAAATCTATCAAGCTATTCACCACCAATTAGTAGCCAGTGGACGGGCAGTTAAACTTTGTCATCAAATTATACCTGATGCAAAAATTGGTAATATGTTACTTGGTGCTATCGCTTACCCTCTTAACCCAAAACCTGAAGATGTTTGGGCAACACATTTAGAAAATCATGGTTGGTTGTTCTTTGGTGATGTGCAAGCACGTGGTTATTACCCAACCTATATGAATCGTTATTTTAAAGAAAATAATATTGAATTAACAATTACCGATCAAGACCGTGAAGATTTGAAAGAAACTATCGATTTTATCTCGTTTAGTTATTACATGAGTTGTTGTGGTACAGCTGATGACTCACTTCGTAAAAAGGGGAACATTCTTGATATGGTACCTAATCCACATCTTAAAGCGTCTGAATGGGGCTGGCAGATCGACCCAATCGGTATCCGTTACTTATTAAACTTGCTTTATGAACGTTTTCAAAAACCACTATTTATTGTTGAAAATGGCTTAGGCGCTAAAGATAAGCTTGAAGCAGATGGCACCATTAATGATGACTATCGAATTAATTATATGAACGATCATTTAGTGCAAATTCGTGAAGCGATTAATGATGGTGTTGAAGTGATGGGATATACCAGTTGGGGGCCAATTGACCTAATTAGTGCATCTAAAGCAGAAGTAACTAAACGATATGGTTTTATTTATGTGGATTTAAACCAAGACGGTTCTGGTACGTTAAAACGCTATAAAAAGAAAAGTTTTTATTGGTATCAATCAGTCATTTCATCGAAAGGTGCTAATTTAAAATAATGATGATTCCGGTAGGTCTACATTTGCCCTATCGGTAATTTCACTCATCATACTAATGACAATGCTATATGAGGCTAATGATGAAAAATAAAACAATTAAAGCAGTATTCCTTACTAGTGCACTATTATTAACAACGCTTGCTACTGGTTGTAGCAATAAAGCAAATAATGCCACAAGCAATAATAGTGATGATGCCATTAACATTTATTTTGCTCGACACGGTAAAACTTTATTTAATACCTATGATCTTGTACAAGGTTGGGCTGATTCACCATTGACTGATAAAGGTATTGAAGTTGCGCGTTATTTAGGCGAAGGATTTAAAGATAAGCACATTCAATTTGATGCTTATTACACCAGTGATGCTGGTCGTCAGCGTGAAACAATGCAAGTTTTGTTACAACAAAAAGGGGTTAAAGATTACCAGATCCAAGAATTAAAAGGTTTACGTGAAGTCTTTTATGGTGGATTTGAAGGTGGAAGCAATGCCAAGATGGTATCTGCATCCATGAAGTCTCTTGGTTTTAAATCTGTTGATAGCTTTTATAAAAGTTATGTGCAAGGACAAATTCCCGTGGCAACTCTAACTAATGCCATCGCTAAGAGTGATCCTAAACAGCAAGCGGAAAATTTTGACCAGGTTAAAGAGCGTACCCAAAATGCTCTACATAGCATTGTAAAAACAGCTCAGGATAAACATCAAAAAAATATTTTGGCTATTTCATCCGGTATGTCAATGCAAGCTATGATTTCTGATTTAACCGATAACCCAAATAAAAACAAACCATTGTCAAATGCTACTGTGGTTAAAATTGTGTATCAAAATGGTAAATATAGTGTAGTTGAAATTGGCAGTATGGACTATGTTAATCAAGGTAAATTATCACTAAATAAATAAACAACTGGAGGCAAACAAATAACCATAATCTGAATAAAATTAGATAATTAGCAATTAAATTAGTAAAATAGGATTGTTACTGCTTAGGCAGGCAAAACCTAAATATCAGCCCAACCGATAGGTTTGTGGGCGGTATTTAGGTTTTTTTTTGGGAAAATAAAGATAGGATATAACAATGAAAATAAAGTACCTTTCGCTAGCACTTCTTAATATTATGTGTTTTTCAGCTGTTGCGGCTGAAGCAAATTCGCTAAATACTGATAATAGTTTTTTCAAAGATAGCAAATTTGAATTTTCAACACGTAATCATTGGAAGTATTTAAAAGAAAATGCATCGCAACCCAAAGAAGTTCACAGTGCATGGGGACAAGCATTAACACTTAACTATAAATCAGGTTATTGGTTAGATATCTTGGGATTCGATGTTACTTATGACAATGTCATCAAACTTGGAGCCAGTGATTACTTTGCAACTCGTAACTTACTTTATAATGATGGTAAAAAACCTGATAAACACAATGCACACGGTTTTAACAAATTTACACAACGTTATGCTAAAGTCAAATTTGGCAATAAAGATGTCAATTTTAATGGTAAAGCTGGTTGGCATAGTTTAAAAGACATGGGGGTAATTAGTTCATCGCAAAATTTAACCCGTAACAGTTATCTCGGTTATAGTGGAACACTTAAATACTCTAATTTGGCGTTATCGCTAGCTTATATTGATAGTGCTCTACCTCGTGAATCGGCCAAAAAAGTGCATTTTTATAGTTTAGATAGAAAATCTGAAATTGATAATATCAAAACAGCTGAAATCGCCTATAAAGATAAAGTAATTAAACTTGACTACTCTTATGGTGTAGCAAAAGATTATATTAAACGTCATGCGATTGAGTTTTCTTATAAACCGATAGAAAAACTAACCGTTGGCTCACAAATCTATGGCAGTACTGCTCTTAAAAATCATGACAAAATGAAAGCCAATGTGCGTGATTTTGATGATTCAGCGTGGCATTATGCAGCCGATGTTGAATGGAAAGAAGCAGACTGGAGTGCCAAATTCGGTATCGCTTATACCGACGCCAATCGCAAAGGCGCTATCGGTTATTATGGCCGTCACATAGGTAAAAATAACCGTGGCCGTTATAATGGTATGGCTGCAGCAGGTGCAGACTATATGCGTGATGGCGAAGTGGTTTTATCAAGCGTGTTAGGCTATGACTTTTTTAAAGATAATACCACTGGTTTATATCTAAACTATGGTGAATTTAACTATAAACACGAAACCCTAAAAAATGGTGAAATCAACGTGTTTAATATCTGGAAACCAACCAGTGGAACATTTAAAAATCTATCTATTTTGTCAAAATTTGGTTATGGTTGGTCTTATAAAACCATGAGCAGCAAAGACATTACCCCTAAATTAAGAGACGGCCATGCGCAACGTTCACCAACATTATCAGCAGAAACCGTTATTGATTATCGATTTAACTTGTTATAAAAGGACGAAACTATGAAAAAACTTATTAAACTTATTGGCTTAACCGCTATTCTTACTGCATCAATAGCACAAACTGTTGCTGCCGATGTGAATATCTATTTTACTCGTCATGGTAAGACTATGTTTAATAAAGTGCATCGTGCACAAGGGTGGTCAGACACACCTCTTACTAAACCTGGTATTGAAGTTGCAGAGCAACTTGGCCGAGGTTTAAAAGATGTTGATTTTATTTCGGTATATTCAAGTGACTCTGGTCGTGCCAGACAAACAGCAAGAATCGTACTTGAATCTAAAGGTGAAACTAAATTAAACATTAATGAAATGGAAGGTCTACGTGAAACTTGCTTTGGTGATTTTGAAGGTGATCTTGATCCAAACATGTGGAACCCAGCTGCACAACATTTAGGTTATGAGTCAGACAAAGCCTTAATGGCGGATTTAGCTAAAGGTAAAGTTACTCTTAAAAAAATGATGGATGCGATCAAAGCTGTTGAGAAATCAGGTCAAGCTGAAGATTACAATGCTGTTAAAACTCGTATGCAAGCCTCATTAAAGGCTATTGCTAAATCTGCTCAAGAACAAGGTGGTGGTAATGTATTGGTGGTCTCTCACGGTATGGCAATTATGGCAATGGTTGAAGAGATGTTAGACAAACCAATCACGAGTGGACTTGGTAACGCGAGCGTAACTAAAATCCGTTATACTGATGATGGTAAATTTATCGTTGAATCATTAGGCGATATGAGCTATGTAGAAAAAGGCAAAGCTAGCAAATAATCTTTACAAAAAGACTCACTAACGTGAGTCTTTTTTTATTATTGTTGAGCCATATTCTATTCCCTCGACTCTACTTAATCACTTTACTTTCGATATTAATAAATAAAAATAATAAGCTAGTTTACTCATACTCATCATTCGTAATAGTCTTATAATATTTTTATTAATCAATTTGTTAACAAAAATAATTTTAATAACTACTGAATTGAACAATCTAAAATAAACAACTATTTTTACTACTTAAATTACATTAACTGGTTATAATAAAGTATCGCTTAATCGGTAATATTAGGATTTTTCATGTTTTATATTAGCCACTATTCGTCACCAATGGGATTGATAACTTTAGCTAGTCAACACAATAAATTAATTGGTGCCTGGATTGAAGGACAAAAATATTTTGGCCAAATTGTTAATGCGACCAAACAAGAAAAATCTAATTTAGCAATATTTAATCAGACTAAAAAATGGTTAGACGACTATTTTCTAGGCAAAAAACCATCTATAAAACAATTATCACTGGCTCCTCAAGGTAGCGCATTTAGGCATATGGTATGGGACATATTAGCACAAATTCCTTACGGTGAAGTCATTACCTATGGCTATATCGCAAAACAAGTGGCATTGCAATGTAATAAGCCACATATGTCCAGTCAAGCCGTTGGTGGAGCAGTTGGTCACAATCCGTTATCAATTATTATTCCTTGCCATCGGGTTATTGGAGCCAATGGTAACTTAACTGGTTATGCTGGTGGGATTGATAAAAAGATCTGGTTGCTAGAACATGAACGAGTAGATATGCAGAAATTTTTTCTGCCTAAGAAAGGCACAGCGATTTAAACTAAAATTGAAACACTCTATATTTTACTTTAACCATGTATGTTGTAGACGATAATTCTGCGTCAAATGCCGTTAATAACGCATTTGGTAGACGCTTGCTTAACTTATTCTATTGAGAATCGACAACTTGCCATCCAATCATTAACATATTTTTTTGTTGTGAAAATCTTACTTTTAATTCATGATCTATAATTCAGTAACAATAAAGCTACCCTCATTATAAACGCGTAAAAATACACTTTCTTTACTATAACAATATCCCCTTATATTGAGATTGTAAGACTAATGTTTTACGAATAGTTATTTAAAATCTTACATATAAATCTCAATACAATGGATAATATTTTAATTTAATTGTTAAACTTCTTATAGCTATTAAGGTGAAACACAAGCTATATAATTGTCTGATGAATTTTCTAATAATCCTACGTGACCTGCATCCATATTAACAAATGATGGAATTAGTTCTCTCACTTTGTCATGGTCAGAGTTGTTATTCTTAAACTTAATTATCTTCGATTTTGAAGTAGCAATTAAATAATTACTATGCGACCAATCACTATCTGGATAATTAAGGCACCTTCTGCTACTTTTATCTAAACATCCCCATTCATTGATTATTCCACTGAACCATTCGCCATCTTTACGATAGCTCAACTGGCGAATAGCGTTTGTAGATGCGGGATTAACAGCCCCAGTGCCTGTAATAGACGACTGATCTATCATTTCCCAATAGAGATCATTGGTCAAATCATGCATTTCACTTAGCCGATAACCTGTACCTAAACGACGACACTCATCTTGACCTTTCGCCTGATACAACAATAAATCTTCTTTGGTATTAATATTTTGATAAACAATATCGGTAGGAATATACCAACGCATCAACTTAAATTCATAAAGTATCTTACTTTTTTCACTATCTGCATACAGTCTAAATGTAGAAGGACTAAAACTTTTATCATTAGATGTTATGCGAGGACCAGTTAAAGTTATCTTTAAACCTTTCTGTGGTACACCATAAGGCTCGCCATAGCCCCACCAATTATTATGAGGCCAGCCAGTTATTCCCGTACTTAAGGTTAATCTAACATTACCACCTTCTACAGCACTTATGCTACTACCATTGGCCGCGATCACCGCTTCTGGACTTATTCCTGCCAATAACAAATAAAAATATAATCCATTAGAGCCTGTACTAGGAAAATTATTGTTATAAACTGAATTTTCACCATCATAATTACCGCTGTTTCGTGCGCCATTAGTCTTAAATCCTTTACTTGGATAACCTCTATACATCCAGTCAATTATACCAGAATCCCATCCCGGCCTATCGAACAACATAATACCACCAGTCATAATAGCTTCAGTACTATCATCATATAATAGACTCGGTTGAGCATAGCAGACATGAGGTTCGACTTTAGGGTTTATATAATAATTATGGCTACCGCCCATAAAACTACTTTTATTCGGCTCACCATATAGGGTTTTTAATTCACCATTACTTGCGGTTATGGTTAATTTATAAGGACCATCACATTCAATAAATTTACTATGGGCATTGTTTTTAACTTTGTCTGTCACATCAACGCCATTAATATTTTCCCATGTAACACCTATATCACCACTCGCTGTTGCTATAACTTCACCGGTTACATCGTCGTAACCATCGCCATCATCATCACCAAAATAGTTATACGGTGACTTGAGTAAATCAGACATTTTCACTTTAGGGTAATTAGTATTGCCTGACTGGGGTAACGGAACGATGGTCTGGATACTCGCATAAGTATCGCCTTGATTCGGTAACTCAATTGGATTAGTAAGACTTGATTCATCATTTGAAGCATTAATTACTGTACCATCAGATAAAGTGATACCCAATAAACTTTCCGTACTATCGACTTTAGAGATACCTCCATCATAAGTAAGATATGGTGCACCACCATAAATTGTATTGACTGTAGTTATATTTAAAGCATATGAGGAATTAACGGAAATGGTTAATAAACTATTTATAACCAATACACTTATTAGCATCGGTTTTAAACAAAAAAAAGATTTTATAAAATTGACTTTAAAAAACAAAAAGTTAACAGTAAATAAATCTTTAAAAGAAAAAAATGAATGTTGATTCTGAGGTAAATATATTGCTAACATTGCAGCAATTAATCGGTTAAATAATCCTAATTTATGTTTAGTTACTGAACAACTACTTGGTAACATGTATCAATCCTTTGTAAAAGTATTATATTTTTTATTATGAAAAATCAATTTTCTAAAAAAAGTATAAATAATATCATTAGCCATATCAAACTTTGTAATGTTAAATTTTGTCAAATAATGTAAAGTAAAGTTAACTAAAACGCTTTGATTTTATGTTATAAATTTGAAATAGTTTTAGCTGACTTTAATAAAGACTAAAATATTGTTAATTTTAGTTACTACCGCGCAAAAATTTTTATCACAGTTGATTAATAAGTTAATATTAAACTACAAAAAATACTTTTTAGGCTTTTAATACAGGACAAATTGATGCTAATTCTGAAAATTAACCATTTAGAAGCTAATCAGATAATTAATTGGTTGATAAAGAGACTTTTTATTAAAATAGATTAATAATTCAATGTTCAACTTTTAATAATGTAGTTTTATTACTGTCGAAAATTTAAATCATCATATAGTTACAATGATAATCACCAGTAAACTATCTATTATTAGTTATCAACCTCACCAGTTAAATTTAGGAAAAAAAATTAGAATAATCCAGAATTAAACAGAGTCATAAATATTGGCATTATTAACGTTAATAAAAAACCTTGCACGATGGCTGGTGGTACAATACTTACCCCAGCACCTTTTTGCAGCATAGGTAAGGTAAAATCCATTGAGGTTGCGCCACATAAACCTAGTGCTGTAAGTTTATATCGTTTGATTAAGGTAGGAATTAAGATAATGGCACATAATTCTCGTAGAATATCATTTAAGAAAGTAGCACTACCAATGATTGGACCATGAGCTTCAGTCATCAATATTCCCGATAATGAATACCAACCAAATCCTGATGACATTGCCAACCCTACTCGCACTGGTTGTGCCAATATCAAGGCGGCTATAATACCACCTAAAAAGGTACTTAGAATGACAATAATGGTAGTAGCAATACCCACTTTATTCAATAAAATCTGTTTTAACGAAATATTATTACTACGCAATTGAATACCAATAAGTAATAGTAAAAAGACTAAAACCACTTTGGTAATATCTTCACTATATTGCCAAATAAAAAGTGGAAAAAGTCCTGCAACAAATCCTGCTATCAATGCAATACAGACCCGCAAGGATTCCAAGATCATTTTAAATCGTGACTCATAAGTTTGGCTGCTGTGGGTGGTGCGCCATGGCAGTAATATATCTACTAGGGCTAAGAAAATGAAATTACCACCAAAAGTGCAGATAAAAATAATACCAGTATAAAACAGGATAATTTTTAAATTAGCAGCGAGATTATCTAAATGAGCTAGTTCGGTTCCCATTATAAATAATATAAAATAGACCATCCAGCTTAGAACTTGGTTTATTTTGGCGATCCACTTTTGCTCTTTAAATCTAATCAAATAACCTAAACATAACGGTACTAAAGCAATAAGAATACCAAAATACATATTTCATTCCTTAATTATCATTTTTATATTAAAAGTATTAGATAGATTTGGATCTTGATTAATATCGCTTGCAATATAATGCAAGCGATAGATTAAAAGATTATTTTAATAATGCTAATTGTGTTTCAATATTGTTCTTGAGCTCATCTAGTAATGCATAACGATTGCGATACTCAGAACGCTTTTTACTGGCAACCTCTTCAAGTGATTTGCGGTTAATTTGTGTTGGTAAGATAAATAACGATCTTTCGTCTTGTTTGCCGTCAATGGTTAACCAAAAATCATCATAGTCAGATAAGATTCTCTCTTGTCGGCTGTTATAACGCCAGTTGTTGTAGACATGCGTTTTATTACCTACCGCTATAATCTGTTCAAGTTGAAAATAACTCGCAATAATTAACGCTGCCTCAACAGCCACGCGTTTAGGAAAAAGCCCATAGCACTGTTTTGTTGCCTGTTGTACTCGGGTTCGAGCTTCATGATGCCCTGTTCCTTGTAAGCCGGAAATAAAAAGAGTTGGCTTTTGTTGATATTTGGCGATGGAAAAAGTTAACGTTGCTAAATCAATGCCGTCATTATCATAAAAATAGAGACTGAGTTCACCCTCCCGAGCATATTTATTACGTGCTTGAATCGCAATTTTTATATTGGCTTCATTTTTTGCTGTAATACTAGCCAATTCAAAGGGGGTATCTAAGTTATAAAAGGCTTTAGTCATGCTATCAGGACGATTAGCCAAAAAATCATAATGATAAGCTAATGCCTCGTACCGCTCTTGTTGACTCAAACAAGAAGCTAAATAAGGTCGTTGTAGTTTACAAGGTAAATTAGTTTGGCATGATAAATAGTAACCAAGTAACTTGTATTGTCTTAATTTGTCTAATAATTTAAGCGTAATAGGACTTAAAAATAGAGTTCGAAAAAAAAATTTATAACGATAAGTCGGTTTAAGCCATAATTCGTTAAGTGGTAATTTACCTGAACAAAGCCAGTTAAAAAGTTGCCATTTACTTTTAGGCTGGGACATATTCGTAATATTATTCATAAGCAGAAAAAAGTATTCGTATTGGTTAATATATAAAAGAGTTATATGTGGTTAAATTATAAATTATCAATTAGATATTTATGATTATTTTCAAATTTAAGGCACCATTTCAACGTAAGTGCCTAAGAGTACAACACAACCCAAAGCAACGCAACCCTTATGGTGTTATGTCACCGCTTGAGTAATAAAAATAAGCAATAAAAAACGGTGAACTGAGTCACCGTTTTATTAAAAGGCATCGTTTATAAAAACGAATTATTGACCTTTAACTTCTTTTAAACCGTTAAATGGTGCTTTTGAACCTAAAGCTTCTTCAATACGGATTAATTGGTTGTATTTAGCAACACGATCAGAACGGCTCATTGAACCAGTTTTGATTTGACCAGCAGCTAAACCAACAGCTAAATCAGCGATAGTTGAATCTTCAGTTTCACCTGAACGGTGAGAGATAACCGCAGTATAACCCGCATCTTTCGCCATTTTAACAGCTGCGATAGATTCAGTTAAAGTACCGATTTGGTTAACTTTAACTAGGATTGAGTTAGCGATACCTTTCTCAATACCTTGTTTGAAGATTTTAGTGTTAGTTACAAATAGATCGTCACCAACTAATTGGATTTTGTTACCTAATGCTTTAGTTTGGTATGCCCAACCTTCCCAATCGCTTTCGTCTAAACCATCTTCGATAGATACGATTGGATATTGTTCAGTTAAACCTTCTAGATAGTGAGTAAATTCTTGAGCTGTGAACTCTTTATTACCTTCACCTTTTAATACGTATTTACCAGTTTCTTTGTTATAGAATTCAGAAGCTGCACAGTCCATCGCTAAAGTAATGTCTTTACCTAATACATAACCAGCTTTTTCAACTGCTTCTTTGATGCAAGCTAATGCTTCAGCATTTGAACCTAAGTTAGGAGCAAAACCACCTTCATCACCAACAGCTGTGTTCATGCCTTTAGCGTGAAGTACTTTTGCTAAATTGTGGAATACTTCAGAACCCATACGGATTGCTTCACGTACTGTTTTAGCACCAACTGGTTGAATCATAAATTCTTGTAAGTCGATGTTATTATCAGCATGTTCACCACCATTGATGATGTTCATCATTGGTAATGGCATAGAGTATTGACCTGGAGTACCATTAAGATCAGCGATATGTTGATAAAGTGGTACGCCTTTAGCTGCTGCTGCTGCTTTAGCTGTAGCTAAAGATACAGCAAGAATTGAGTTAGCACCTAAGTTTGATTTGAAATCAGTACCGTCTAAGTCAAGCATTACTTGGTCGATAGCTGCTTGATCTAACGCATCTTTACCAACAACTGCTTTAGCAATTGGGCCATTTACGTTTTCAACAGCTTTAAGTACGCCTTTACCTAAAAAGCGAGATTTGTCACCATCACGAAGTTCTAATGCTTCACGTGAACCTGTTGATGCTCCTGATGGAACGATAGCAAGACCAACGAAACCACCTTCTAAATGAACTTCAGCTTCAACAGTTGGGTTACCACGAGAGTCGATGACTTCACGACCATGTACTTTAACGATTTTTGCCATGTTATTTTCCTCTATATGACAGATATGTAACTATAATGTAAATATAAACTATTTTTACTGCTGATCTTGATGATCTTTGGCAGCTTTAATAAAACTACTAAATAATGGATGTCCATCACGTGGTGTTGAAGTGAATTCCGGATGGAATTGACACGCAACAAACCATGGATGATCAGGAATTTCAATAATTTCTACTAGTTTTTTATCAGTTGATAATCCTGTTACTTTTAATCCAGCTTTAACCACTTCTGGTAATAAATTGTTGTTTACTTCATAACGATGGCGATGACGTTCGGTAATTGATTCTTTTTTGTACATACCTGCAACTAATGAATCAGGCTCTAAATGACAAATTTGAGAACCTAAACGCATAGTACCACCAAGATCACTATCTTCACTGCGTTGAACCACTTTTCCTGATTCATCGCTCCATTCAGTAATTAATGCAATTACTGGATTTGCGCAATCTTTAACAAACTCTGTTGAATTAGCATCTTTTATGCCAGCAACATTACGAGCATATTCGATTAATGCTACTTGTAAGCCAAGGCAAATACCTAAATAAGGAATTTTGTTTTCGCGAGCATAACGTGCCGCCATAATTTTGCCTTCAACGCCACGATAGCCAAAGCCACCAGGAATTAATATTGCATCTAAACCTTGTAATAACTCAGTACCACGCGATTCAAGATCTTCTGAATCAATATAACGAATATGTACAGTTAGACGATTCTTTAAACCACCGTGTTTTAATGCTTCATTAACTGATTTATAAGCATCAGGTAACGCAATATATTTACCAACCATACCAATGGTCACTTCACCAACAGGGTTGGCTTCTTCATAAATCACTTGTTCCCATTCAGATAGATCCGCTTCTTTACATTCAAGATGGAAGCGATTGCAAACAAAAGTATCTAAATTTTGTGATTTTAATAATGCAGGGATCTTATAAATAGAATCAACATCTTTAAGTGAAATCACCGCACGCTCAGGAACATTACAAAATAGCGCAATTTTAGCTCTTTCATTGGCTGGAATAATGCGATCTGAACGACAAATTAAGACATCCGGTTGAATACCAATTGATAATAACTCTTTCACTGAGTGTTGAGTTGGTTTTGTTTTAACTTCACCAGATGATGCAAGGTAAGGAACTAAAGTTAAATGCATAAACAAAGTATGTTCACGACCAACATCTACCGCTAATTGGCGAATAGCTTCCAAAAATGGTAATGATTCAATGTCACCAACAGTACCACCAACTTCAACGATAGCGACATCATAACCTTTGGCACCATCAATAACACGATCTTTGATGGCATTAGTGATATGAGGAATAACTTGGACTGTTGCGCCTAAATAATCACCACGACGTTCTTTACGTAAAACATCAGAATAAATTCGTCCAGTGGTAAAATTGTTTTTTCGACTCATTTTGGTGCGAATAAAGCGCTCATAATGCCCCAAATCAAGATCAGTTTCGGCACCGTCTTCAGTCACAAAAACTTCACCATGTTGAATTGGGCTCATTGTTCCCGGATCGACGTTGATATAGGGATCAAGTTTTAGCATGGTGACTTTTAAATTGCGGGCTTCTAAAATTGCAGCTAGAGATGCTGCGGCAATGCCTTTACCTAAAGAAGAAACGACACCGCCTGTAACAAAAATATAATTCGTGACCATTAATACCAGACCATTATTAATTTAATTGAACAATATCACATCAGTTTAAACGATAAAACCCATGCAATATATGATGAATCAGACGGGAAAATAGTATAACAGAATATGGCTTAGCTCACAATTGAATAATTATGTTTAATCGATAAGTTACTCACTTTGCTTAATGAAATAAGATCTATTATTTAGATAATCCGTCTAATATTAATCCCAATATAGTTAATATTTTTTTGATATCTTTTTCAGTAGAACGTTTTATTGGCGATTAACGATATAATTTAAATTACTTGGCGAATTTCCCCTTAAATTCGATAAACTCTTTAAGGTTATCGATATTTTTAATTTCTAATTTACCTGCAACTTTATGTACGATATCTAAGTTAATTAACTCATTAACAGCACGACGATAAACACGGTCAGTAGTGCCAAAACGTTCTGCTTCTAAATAGTTTTTTTGAAAGTTATTAACCGGGTGAATATTAAGGTGATGTTGATACATATCAAAAGCAATGTTGTAACAAATTGAATATAATGTTCTTTTTAAGAAGATATCTAAGGTTTCTTGATAATCAAAGGCGATAGCACTAGCGAAAAACAGTGCTAATTTAGGATGTTCAAGTAATGATTGATATAATTTATCAATACTAACGACAGCGATAGTTAATGCTTCTTCGGCGATAATATCAAATTGACATAGATAGTTGGTGAAGAACTCCATTTCGCCAAATATATGCTCATCGCAATCTACCGTACCTATATGAAATCGACGTCCATTATTGGCCTGATAACGTATTGAAATCGTACCATTATAAACAACAATTAAATTATCGACTTTACATCCTTGACGAAAAAGCGTAGTTTTTTCATCTACGATTTTTTTTTCAACAATACATTGCTCAATAATTGAAGCAAACAACTTATTATTATCTTGCCAATAATGACTAAAACGACCTTTATTTAATGATTTTAATTGCATATCACTCACACATTAATATTCGATAACGTATAGATACTTAATGATCTACAGCGTTATCTTTTTCTAATTTGGTACAATTATAGTCAATAATAATAAAAGATATGCCATTTCAATCTAATCTATTATTTTTAATTATTGACCCTTTTCTTTAAAAGAATTGAAATCACCAACATAACAATAATAACAGCATAAAGTATAGGTATCGCATTCATGATAATTTGAATACCCAAATAGTTATATAATTTCGAGCTTATAGCTGGACTAAACATAGCCCCAGCACTACCACTAATTAAAATGAATGAAACATTTTTACTTGATGCTTTTTTTACAAAGGTCACGCCATAAGCCACAAAAGCGTTATATAAAGCAGAGCATACAAATCCATATCCATAAGTATAGTAACCAATATAATCAATATTTTCAGTATTGACGATCATCAGTGTCATTATGAAGGCTAATAAAATGATAGAAATAAAAAAATGCTCAATTTTAACTCGCGTTACAATCGCCGTCGAAACTAATGCTCCGATTAAGGCTGCTGTCCAATATTGAGTAATAATGTTGCCTGCATCTTCAAACGAAATTAAAAATTTTTGGCTAACAAATAGAGGAGCCCAAGTTAAAAACGTATATAACGCTAACATCGCCAAAAATAAACCGAAACCAGAAGATAAAATACCAAAGTTCCATTCAGATCGCTGATGCTTCTCTTGTTTTGCTTTAGGCTGATTAATTAAATCAAAATTAGTAAATAAAATAATGATTAACATCAATACAGCAACTATTCCAACCGTTAAATAGCTACTAGCCCAAGATAGATTATGAGTTAAAGCATAGGTAGTGATTAGCGGGAAAATGATACCAGCAATATTAAATGTAGCATCTTGTACCACTAACATTGTACTTTGTATCTTATCTTGCCAAGTCGATACCACAATTGTACCCGCGATACACAACCCTATTCCACCACACAAGCCTATCAAAGTCATACAAACTTCAAGTATTATTAGCGAGTTGGTGATATATAAAATAAAGGAACTAATAACAATAATTGTATAACTAAGTAAGGTAATTCGTTTAATCCCAATAATATCGATTAAAAAGAAAGCCAAAATAGTTCCTATTAAAGCCCCACCATTTAATAAAGAAAAAATGAATGCAACACTGTTTACATCTGCATTAAAATTTTGTGCTATTGGTTCTATTAGCATACCAAACTGAGAGGCAAAACCAGCCATAATAAAGTTAGCTAAAAAACTAATAAGTGTGAGCGATAATTTATTTTTCATATTTCCATCCGAAAAAGGCAATAAATAACCAATTAAGATTTAATAGCCACGTTTAAAGCAAGTTTGATCATATTATTAAATGTCATTTGCCTTTCTTCCGCCGTTGTCTCTTCACCAGTTAAACAATGGTCTGAAACCGTTAAAATGGCTAACGATTCGACATTAAACTGTTGCGCAATCCCATATAAACCAGCAACTTCCATATCAATTCCTAGTACTCCTGATTTTTCTAATGTGCTAATTAACGTTTCATCAGGGTCATAATAAAGATCGCCACTAAACACATTACCTACTTTAACTGGTAAATCCATAGTATTAGCCATCTCATAGGCACGATGTAATAACGAGAACGTCGCCGATGTGGCAATATTATAACCATTCGCTCTTTTTTGATTAGTCATTGAATCCGTCCCCGCAGCCACGGCTAATATGACATCACGCATTTTAACGCTTTGCTGTGTGGCACCTAAAGAACCCACTCGGATAATACGTTTAACATTAAAGTCATTAATTAATTCATGCGCATAAAGGGTTATTGATGGAATTCCCATTCCATGCCCCATTACTGACACCGCAACGCCCTCATACAATCCAGTATATCCTAGCATATTACGTACATTACAAACCTCTTTAACATCGGTTAAGTAATTTTCTGCAATAAATTTTGCGCGTAAAGGATCGCCGGGCATGATAACGGTTTGAGCAAAGTCATTGGGATTAGCATTAATATGTGCAGTCATAATATTTCCTAAATAATAAATAAATTGCTCCAATTATAATAAAGATATTTTTGTTTCAACTAGGACATAAGTCCGAACCTGATGCGTTATACCACATTTTTAGGAAATTATTTGACGATTACTTTTTCATTTATAAAAAAAGCGCCTAGCGCGCTTTTCATTTTATTTAGATGATAACTTATTTGACCGTTTTTTCACTGCGTGATAAACCAATAATACCAGAGCGAACAATTTCTACTATATTACAAGTCTCACGAATAGAGGATAGAAATGACTCTAATTTTTCACTGGTACCTGATAATTGGACAATATAATGTGTTGCCGTCACATCAACAATCGAACCTCTAAAAATATCAGCACAACGTTTAACTTCATCACGTGCATCAGAGCTTTTAGCTGCAACTTTAACTAACATTATTTCACGTTCAACATGTGGCCCCTCTGTAAGGTCATTAACACGATAAACATTGACCAACTTATGTAATTGTTTTTGGATCTGTTCAAGCACATGTTCATCACCAGATGTTTGAATCGTCATTCGACTCATTGTTGGATCTTCAGTTTGTGCGGTAGTAATGGATTCAATATTAAACCCACGCTGTGAAAATAAACCGATAATTCTTGATAATGCACCAGGTTCATTTTCAGTTAAAATTGATAATATATAACGCATTAGGTTCTCTCCGTTTTACTAAGCCACATCTCATTCATTGCCCCACCGCGAATTTGCATTGGATAAACATGTTCTGTCGCATCAGTCATGACATCAATAAAAACTAAACGATCTTTTATAGCTAGCGCTTTTTTAAGCTTAGGTTCCAGATCTTCTCGTTTATTAATTACCATCCCAACATGACCATAAGCTTCGGCAATCTTGGCAAAATCAGGTAATGACTCCATATAAGATGATGAATGACGACCAGCATAAATCATATCTTGCCATTGCTTAACCATGCCTAAAAAACGGTTGTTAAGGTTTAATACAATTACAGGTAAACCATATTGCAAGGCTGTTGAAAGCTCTTGAATATTCATTTGAATACTACCATCACCTGTTACACAAACTACATGCTTCTTAGGGAATGCAAGTTTAACACCCAATGCAGCAGGTAAACCAAAGCCCATGGTACCCAGACCGCCAGAAGTAATAAAATGACGAGGTTTGTCAAAGGGATAATAGAGCGCAGTAAACATTTGATGTTGACCAACATCAGTAGCAATATAAGCATCACCTTTGGTCAGCTTATATAAAACTTCAATCGCTTCTTGTGGCTTGATACTTTCACCTTCATGGCTATAAGCAAGACATTTGCGAGCTCGCCAATGCTCAATCTGCTTCCACCAATCAACTAAAGCATCTAGGTCACGTTCAGTACTAAGATCTTCAAGTTGTGTTAACATGGTTTCAACAACTTGTTTTGCATCACCTACTACCGGAATAGTTGCAGATACAGTTTTGGATATAGACGTTGGATCAATATCAATATGAATAATTTTGGCTTTTGGACAATATTTTTCAACATTGTTAGTAGTTCTATCATCAAAACGAGCACCTATTGCAAAAATAACATCTGCATTATGCATTGCCATATTAGCTTCATAGACACCATGCATACCAATCATGCCTAAATATTTTTTATCTGTTCCGGGAAAAGCACTAATCCCCATTAACGTTGAAGTCACAGGCAGATTGAGTTTATCTGCTAGTGATTTAACCACATTGCTAGCGTCAGCACTAATTACGCCACCACCAATGTATAACACAGGTTTTTTAGCTGCTAATAAGGTAGTTAAGGCTTTTTTAATTTGCCCTTTATGTCCTTGAGTCGTTGGATTATAAGATCGCATTGTCACTGACTTTGGATAATTATAATTATATTTGTTAGCTGGATTAACTATATCTTTCGGCAAATCAATAACAACTGGACCGGGGCGACCAGTAGAGGCAATATAAAACGCTTTTTTAATCGTTTCTGGAATATCTTTACTATCTTTGATTAAAAAACTATGTTTAACAATTGGACGTGAAATCCCAACCATATCACACTCTTGGAAGGCATCATTACCAATTAAATTACTCGCAACTTGGCCAGATAAAATTACTAATGGCACTGAATCCATATAGGCTGTTGCAATACCAGTAATAGTATTAGTTGCCCCAGGACCTGAAGTAACAAGTACCACACCAACATCACCTGTTGCTCTGGCATAACCATCAGCCATATGTACTGCAGCTTGCTCATGACGAACTAAAATATGCTCAATACCACCTAAGGTATGAATTGCATCATAGATATCCAGAACACTACCACCTGGATAACCAAATATCTGCTTAACTCCTTGATCAATCAGTGACTGAATGACCATTTCTGCGCCTGACAGTTTTGCCATGGTTGTTGTCTCCATTTATAACTTATTTGTCATTTTTGATTTATTTTGCATGAACTAATACAGAAAATCAATAAAGTCAATAATATGTGAGATATACTTATCTTTTTTGGATACTAGGCCTCATTTTTGAAAGAAATAACTTGTAAATATTCAATTAATCGATTTTAATTGGATTAATATCAATTTTTTAATTGATGACAAATAATATCTTTATGATTTATTAACAATTATTTATTATTTTTTGTTTGTTTTTTTATGCATAACTTATACTAGTTATTTTGTATTAGAGTCCTTTATATTAAAAAGGTGTTTTTAATGAACAATTCTTATTGTAAACTAACTTCCCTATCTGATTGGCAATTAGTCAAAGTATCAGGTATTGACAATCGTACATTTTTACAAGGACAAGTGACTGCTGATATTAATCATCTTAATGAATATACAGCACTATTTGCAGCCCACTGTGATGCAAAAGGCAGGATGTGGAGTAATTTAATATTATTTCAACGAGGTGCAGATATTTTTTATATTGTGCGAAAAACAGTTGCCGAAAAACAAATTGCCGCTCTTAAAAAATTTGCCGTTTTTTCAAAAGTGACAGTTGAACCAGTTACTGATCTTAACCTAATTGGCTTAGAAAATAATGCCATTGAACAATCGATTATTGCAGAATTAGGTGATAATAGTTGTCTCACGAGGGGAGATGTAACTTATATCAAAATTCCATTACCTGAAATTAGAGTAATAAAAGTATCAAGTGAACCATTACCAACAGACTTACAATCTGCTGATCATTGGTTAAAACTCGATTTAGAAGCAGGTTATGCCATTATTGATGAGCCAAATATTGAAAGTCTTTTACCACAGGCTTGTAACTTACAACATTATAATGCCATTAGTTTTGATAAAGGCTGTTATTGTGGACAAGAGATGGTAGCTAGAGCTCAATTTCGAGGCGCAAATAATCGTGGACTTTATCTGTTGGTTGGAAAAAGCAAGACTTTGCCAATAATTGGTGACAAGCTTGAATATGAACTTGATGGAAATTGGCGAGAAGGTGGTCAAGTATTAGCTGCATTAAAACTTGAACAAGATAATCAAATCTATGTGCAAGTCGTGTTAGCCAATGGCATTGATATTGAAACAAATTTCCGTGTTAAAGGGCAAGTAGATAGTCTGTTGAATTTCTAAATTGAACGTATAAATGGTTTAGAACCAATAATATTAATTCAGCTGGAATAAACCTATTCCAGCTGATTAAAATTTACTGTCCTAATTCTTGATATACAATTTCGATAAAATAGCGCGCACCAGTTGTCAGAATTTCATCATTAAAATTATATGAAGGATTGTGAACATTTGTGCCTTCACCTGCACCAATTTTAATATAAGCGCCAGGTATTTTTTGCAACATAAAGGCAAAATCTTCTGATCCCATCGTTGGTGGTGAATCCACAATAATCTTATCGTCGCCAACAATTTTTTGTGCAGCTTTAATGGCAATATCAGCTTGTTTAGCGTGATTAATAGTTGCTGGATAACGTCGCTGATAATCAACTTCCGCTCTGGTATTGAAGGTTAAAGCAATACCTGTCGAAATATGTTTAATGCGCTCTTCTGCTAAATTTTGATCTTCAGTATTCAAGGCTCTAACAGTACCGCGAATCACAGCATGTTGAGGCAGTACATTCCAAGTATCGCCACTGTGAATTTGTGTCACACTAATAACCAATGAATCAATTGGATTTAGATTACGACTAACAATCGTCTGTAAACTATTAACAATTGTGGTGGCAGTTAAAATCGTTTCTTTGCCTAAATGTGGTGCAGCTGCATGGGCACCCACCCCGGTTATTTTGATTTCAAAAACATCATAAGATGCCATCACTGCACCATGATTAATTAAAAAATGGTTTAATGCTAGATTAGGTTGATTATGCATACCATAAACAGCTTCGATAGGAAATTTATCAAATAAACCATTTTCAACCATGACTCTGCCACCACCTTCGTTTTCTTCAGCAGGTTGGAAAATAACCACAACTGTGCCAGAAAAATCTCGATGAACGCTTAAATATTTTGCTACACCTAATAAAGTTGCCGTATGTCCATCATGTCCACAGGCATGCATTTTGCCATGAATGGTTGAACAGTAATCAATATCATTTTCTTCAATAATATCTAATGCATCAATATCCGCTCGTAATGCAATAGTTCGACCATTATTTTTACCATGAATAATGCCTACCACCCCTGTCGGTGCAAATTCTGTATATAGTTCAGTAATACCAAACGATTTTAATTTTTCGATAATAAACTCGGTAGTTTGTTTTTCTTCAAAAGCGGTTTCTGGATGAGCATGAATATAATGACGCCATTCGGTCATTTCATCTTTTAATGCGTTAATGCTGTTGGCAATAATATTCGTCATTGATCATTCCTTAATTAATTACTTAACTACAAATCTGAAAGAGTTAATTGCACTATAACGTTTATTGAAAATGAATATAAATAACGATTTTTACTAACCTTATCATTTTTAGTTATAAGCAAAATTTGACAATAGAATCAAAAAATAACTAATTAAAATCATTTAAGATAGAAACAAGAAAATTGTTCAGTTTAAGTAGAGAATAAAATACCCTGAGATTAATAAAAAAGGACCAAAAGCGATTAATTGATAGCTTTTTTTAAATAGATATTTTGAGAAAATGTAATAGATGATAGCCAACGTCGATGCAATGATTAACATTAACGGTAATAACTGGTAAGGTAACCACGCACCTAAAACAGCAATTAACTTTATATCACCACCACCTAATCCCTGTTTACTTGTTATACAAAAAAAGATGATTGCCGGTAATTTAAGCATTAAATAGCCGAACAAAATACCTACTAGTGCATCATTGATAGTAAATGAAGATAAATTAAAGTAAGCCATTATCAACCCACCCCACATTAATGGTTGAGTAAAAAAATCTGGCAATAATAAATAGTTAATATCAATTAGTGCTAACAACAAAAAAATAACTGCAAGTAACATAAGTAAAGCACATCTAAAATTTAGCCCCTTATCTAAATAAATCAGCAAAAATAATATTGCTATAGTTAGTTCAAAAATAGCATAGCTATTGGTTATTTTATGGTAACAATAATAACAACGTCTTTTTAACATCAACCATGACAATACAGGAATTAACTGCCAAGCACTAAGTTTGTGATGACAATTTTGGCATGAAGAACGAGGAATAGTAATAGCGAACAGATATTCATATAAAGACTGCGTAGGTGAATAACGATAATAAGCAACTCGCAAAAAACTACCTATAGCAAGTCCGAGGCAAAAAAAGAGTATAGCCATTAGCTGATCACGTCAGCCATTTGGAATATAGGTAAATATATCGCAATAATTAAACTGCCGATTATTGTAGCTAAAATTAGCATTAATGAAGGTTCAAATGCTTTGACTAGATTATCAGTTAAGGTTTGGTTTTGTTGTTGATAGTAAAGAGTAATATTATCCAACATAATATCTAATGAACCAGACTCTTCACCGGCATGAACTAGTTGCACACAAAGCTTCGGTAAAGCTGGATAGCTAGCTAACATTTGACTAAAGCTATTCCCCTGTTCAATCCCCGTCATAATTTGCTTGATGATATTACGGTAATAAAAATTACTTATAGTTTTAGACGAGGCGGTTAATCCTGTCAAAAGTGGGATACCTGCTTGTTGAGTTATTGCTAATGTATGAAAAATTTGCATTAGACATTGAGATTGGATTATTTGACCAATTAAAGGAAGCTGTAATTTATGCTTATCCATAATAAGTTGATAACGTACTTTAACAACATAATGAAAAAACAAATAACATAACGTAATAGCTAATAATATAAATAACCCATCTTGTCTAACATTATTAGCTACATCAATCACTAATTGCGTAAAATAGGGTAACTCTGCATCAAAGCTCTGATAAATGTCGGCAAATTTTGGCAGGACAATAAATATCATAACCATAATCACTATCACCGATACAAATAATAAAAAAAGTGGATAACGCAGCGCCTTTTTAATCTGATTTTGTATTGATAATGATCTTTCTAGGTGATAGGTTAATTGTTCAAAACTCTGTTCTAATCTTCCCGTCAATTCACCAATGGCAATAATTTCACAATAAAGTTCTGAAAATACTGAATGGTGCTGTTTTAATGCAATCGATAGTGATTCACCTTTGGTTATTTTCTGACTAATATCGGTTAACAGATATTGCCATTGCGCTTTAGGTTGATCATCAATCAGTAATCGTAAACTCTCTACAATTGATAATCCGGCTTTTAACATTGTAGCTAACTGTTTAGTTATAATAAGCAGTTCACTAAGTTTAAAACTTTGTGAGGTAATTAAGTTACCGGAACTAATTTTAATCGCAAGTTGGCCTTCTAATAACAATTTTCTTCGCACATCTTGCTTAGATATGGCGATAATTTTATTTTGATGAAAGTTAATATCATACCAATAATAGAGTCGCTTCATGCATTATCTCCAAACTATCACTCAATTATTACCTAAAACACGATTCAATTCCGCTAGCGTAGTAATGCCTTGTTGAACGAGTTTATTGCCTACTTGCCTAAGTGATACCATATTTTGTGAGACAATCGGTTGATTGGTTAAAATTTGTTGTTGTACTTGTGGTGTGATAATTAACAGTTCATATAAGCCTATCCGCCCTAAATAACCACCCACACATTTTTCACAACCCATGGCGATAAAATGTGGTGACGGTTCGTTATTTATCAACGTAAGCTCACTGGCTACCATTTTACAATGTTGGCACAATTTACGAACTAATCGCTGCGCAATAACTAGTTTTAAACTAGATGATAACAAGTAATTTTTAATCCCCATTTGATTTAAACGAATGATAGCCTCAATACTAGAATTAGTATGTAGAGTTGATAACACTAAATGCCCCGTTTGCGCTGCTTGAATGGCAATCTCAGCCGTTTCAGGATCACGAATTTCACCAATCATCATCACATCCGGGTCTTGACGCAAAAAAGCTCGTAATATCACAGAAAAACTTAAACCAGCCTTAAGATTAACTGCTGTTTGATTAATACCATCTAATGGAATTTCGATCGGATCTTCAACACTACAAATATTACATTTGGGTTTATTTAATCGCTTTAAAGCACTATATAATGTCATAGTTTTACCACTGCCAGTCGGTCCTGTTACCAAAATCAAGCCTTGTGGATAATCTAATATTTGTTTAAAGGTTAACAGATCTTCCCCTGTTAATCCTAAATCATCGATGCTCAATTCTGAGTCATGATTATCCATAACCCGTAATACAATCTTTTCACCATTAATGACAGGTAAAGTAGCTATGCGCATTGCATAATTATTAATCACCAGTTGACCATCTTGCGGTAGCCGTTGTTGAGCAATATTTAAATTAGCCATAACCTTTAGTCTAGCTGCTATCTGTTTAGCTAACATTAACGGCGGTGTTAGCATATTTTGCAAAACGCCATCAATTCTCATGCGAATTCGATAATGATTTTGATAAGGCTCAAAATGAATATCTGATGCCCGCTTATCCAATGCTGAAAGCAATAATTTGTCTAAGCTTTCGACGAGATTCTCTTCTTGCATAGCGGTTATCCTATTTATACGATATTAATCACAATTAAAATTTAAAAATATCTTCACAAGCTGTAACTAAAGTTGGCTCTGGTGGATTTGTTAGACATGTACGTGACCAATCTAAATTACCTAAATTAGCATTCAAAGTAGGTGTTAAGGTTACAGTTAGACTTGATAAAGCGCTTTTACCGACTAAATTTATTATCCCATTTGTGACATTAATTGAAGTCACATAATTGGTCGTTCTCGTCGTTGGCACACCGTTATTACCACTACTACATTTGTTTAAAGCGCCTTGCTCTATAGCACAAATTTCAATGGCTGTTTTATATGCAGTCATTGATTGCAGCATATCGGTTAAGGCTGCTTTTTTTATATAACCTTGGTAAGCAGGTAAACCGATAGCAGTTAAAATTGCTATCACGACAATAGCGATCATTAATTCAAATAGAGTAAATCCAGATTGGTATTGCATAACAGCCTCACAAATCAAATAATTGTTTGATAGTGTGACTTTATAGCTAATTTAAAAAATGAAATAATATATAGAGAAAATTTTAGAACTTGAAATACAAAATGATCACCACAATCATCACAGTGGTAATTAAAATTGTGAAACAGATCGAAATTTATAGCAAATCTAAATGTATCGGAGCTATTATGCCTTTAAAAATTGTTGATGGTTGGATTAAAAATATTAAGCAAATAAAATCGCCTTATTATAATGACCGTCCAGAAGATCAACCTATCTCATTACTGGTTATTCATAATATTAGCCTACCACCTAAGCAATATGGCGGTCCTTATGTCGAACAACTCTTTACAGGTAAACTAGACCCAAACGCACACCCCTATTTTGCTGAAATTTATCAATTACAAGTATCAAGCCATTTGTTCATAAGACGTGATGGTGAAATTATTCAATTTGTCCCTTTTGATAAACGGGCTTGGCATGCAGGCAAATCTATCTTTGCTGGCAAGGAAAATTGTAATGATTTCTCAATTGGTATTGAAATGGAAGGTTGTGATACTGAGGACTTTACCGAAATACAATATCAGCAACTGGCCATAGTAACCAAATTATTACAACAAACCTATCCAATTAAACATATTACTGGCCATAGTGATATTGCCCCAACAAGGAAAACAGATCCAGGACCTTATTTTGATTGGCAGTATTACCGATCACTAATTAATTATCATAAACAAATAGATTTAATGACTAATCAATTAAGATTGATTAAAGATGAATTACAAAGATTGACACTTTGGCAACCTTCGCCTCCAGCAGCTGAGGCGTTTTTGAGTGAACAGCCATTTGCGCTTGATACCATGCAACCCTATGAATGGTTACAGTGGATATTTATCCCACGAATGCAAGCATTAATCGATGCTAATGCTGAATTACCAAAATTTGCCCTTCATCCTTATTTTGAAGAAGCATTTAAAAAGCAAGAAATGGATGTTGATGACTTATTAAAGTTGATAAAGGAACTTGATGAATTATCAACTAACCAAAGAATGGATGATTGAAAGTATTTTAGCTAAAAAAACAGCCACAAAGTGTGGCTGTAGTATTGAATAAATTAATTATTATTCGTTAGTCGACGATATTCATTCACCGCTTGTTGATGGTTACTATAAGTGCTGCTGAACGTATGCCCACCGGTTCCATTAGCAACAAAAAACAAATATTTGGTTTTTGCCGGATGAGCCGCTGCCTCAAGCGAAGCCAAACTAGGCATCGCAATCGGTGTCGGTGGCAATCCCTCAATTACATAGGTATTATAAGGATTATTGGTATCAGTCAAATCAATACGCCTAATTGTGCCAGTATAATTCTCACCCAAACCGTAAATAATGGTTGGATCAGTTTGTAACTTCATATTTGCTTTTAGACGGTTAACAAAAACAGAGGCAACGTTCGCACGTTCAGAACTGATACCTGTTTCTTTTTCAATAATTGAAGCAATAATCAACAATTCATAAGGGGATTTATAAGGTAGATCACTATCGCGATTATCCCATACTTTTTGTAGATTAGTCTTCATAGTTAAATATGCCCGTTTCAAAATATTGATATCAAGACTATCTGCAGTATATTGATAAGTATCAGGTGATAACCAACCTTCTAATGGGCCATCAATACCTAACAACTTAGCAATTTCATCATGAGACTTACCTGTTAATGTTTGCTGAATATAAGGCGTATTACTAAGCACATTTAACCAATCTTTAGCACGCTTTCCTTCAACAAATTGTACATAAAAACTGCTTTCTTTACCCGATACAAGTAACTTTAAAAATTCTTCAACGGTCATATGAGGATGTAATTGATAAGTACCTGCTTTTATGGAGCTTAATGATGGATCGAGTTTATATAAATACGGAAGCAAGTAAGCTTGTTGCATCAAATTACTAGTCTTTACTTGCTCAACTAATTGATGTAATGAGGTTCCTTTTTTTAATACAAACATTTGATTATCTGTAGTGATATTCATATGTTGTTGTGAAAATTTCTGTAAAAAATAGTAACCAATACCTAATGAACCACCGACAATTAAAACTAACGTCAGTAACGTATACACAAATAATTTTTTAATCATAACTTAATCTTTATAACGAATTTTTGCGCGTGATGTTAAGCGCGTTAATAACTCATAAGCACTAATCCCTGTATGCTCGGCAATTTGTTCAACGGGTAACTCTTTGCCCCAAAAAATAACTTCATCACCCGGTTTATCTTGGCTATGTTGTCCTAAGTCTACCACAATCATATCCATTGAAACGCGACCGACAATAGGTACAATTCGACCATTAATACATACAGGGGTATTAGCGGGAATACCTCGTGGATAACCATCACCATATCCCATTGCAACAACGCCTAAAATGGTATCACTTTCACTAGTCCAAGTTTGTCCATAACCGACCGATTGTCCTTTTAGGTGTTTACGAACCGTAATTAACTCTGATTTAAGTGTCATAACTGGTTCGATATCTGCAACCTGATCAGTAAATGGTGAAACTCCATATAAAGCAATACCTAGTCGAATCATATTACGATGAGAATTAGGCCAAGCAAGTATACCGCCAGATGCAGCTATTGATTGCTGACTACCCACCAAATTAGCATCAAGTAAATGAATAAACTCATCAAACAATGCCATTTGTTTATTCGTTTGTGTTGAGCTTAATTCATCAGCGCTACTAAAATGGCTAATAATATTGATTGGATGACGAATAACATTGCAGTCGGCCAATCGATTAAATTCTGTCACTGCTTCATCAAGATGAAAACCTAAACGATGCATGCCTGTATCAATTTTAAACCAAGCTGTAATTTCATTTGCAAACGGAATGGTATTTAATGCATCAATTTGCCAACTAGAATGAATAACTGGTTGTAGATTAAAATCCAGTAAATCATTGATATCATCGTGAGGGAAAAAGCCTTCTAAAAGTACAATAGAACTTCGAATACCGGATTGTCGTAACGCTATGGCTTCAGAAATACGCGCAACGCCAAAACAGTCAACCCTATCTTCAACTAACTTAGCTACACCTTCCATACCGTGGCCATAAGCATTTGCTTTGACTACAGCCATTAAAGTGCTATTTGGAGATTTTTTCCTAAAAAATTCAATATTATGTAGAATCGATTTACAATTCACTTCTACAACAGCAATAGACATTTTATATAACCTAACATATAAATTAAGTTTCTATTGTAAAATTAGTTATCAATAATCACAAATAAAAAATCAGTAATTTACAAGATTTTGTCTGAATAAATAAAATAATTATAAAAAACTCATTTAGTAATAATGCTAGTTAGTATTTTGTTAAATAACAATAATTTTCAGCCAAAATTTTTACTCCACAAAATTTTGATAAAAGTTATAAACTAATTTTTTGGTAACTGTTGTTTTATACTTTCTATAAAATTTTCCATGATAATTGGCAAACAATTTCCTCTTTGCCATTTGTGTAAAAATTTCAATTGTTGTTGGGTTAGTTGAATATTAAAAAATATAGGGCTTGCCAAACTATCATTCATTGTGCTACTTAACTGTTGCTGTAATATTTTTTCTTGTTTTTTTGAAAAATTTACATCGTGATTAACATTTTTCTTGTTAATATTTTTTATATATGTTGAATCTAAATTTAATATATTCTCAAACCAATCTTGATAATTAGATAATTCAAAATTTCCCTTTAATTCATAACCCCATTCTGTTTTAACTGAATGGGGTAATCGCTGCTTAATTTGCGTTTTAGGGAACGCACAAAAAACAATCTGCTGATTATTGAGTTTTTTAACAACATTGCTTATTACTTTTAAATCTTGATGATAATATTGATTTAAAATATACGCTGATTGATTATAAGCTCTAAAAAAGATACCTTCTTCAATTAAACTTAAATAATTATGTCGTTGGGATATACTTAATTTTTCTTCTATAAACATGTGTATTTTTTACTCAATTTTTTCGGCGGTGTATCGCTATGCGCTACTTCGCCGGTTCTAACAACTACTGTTCGCGGGCGCTTTGCGCTTGCGAACAGAATTCATAAAATATATCTTTTTTAATTTATATTTTATTACCAATATTTATCGCAATACTTTGATGTTTCGAATAAAAACTATTTAACACAACCTAACATATTTAAAATTTATCAATTAGTTAAACAATAATTCCATTTATACTCTTGTGTTATTTTAATATCCAATTTCATCAAATTAATAAACTCTAAGATCTTTCAGGAAATCATCCTTTACAAACAACATAATGTGCATTTGTATCCACTCCAACGCCGATGTCGCCAAGATATAAACCTATCCTAAAATGAGCTGAGTTGTCTCCAGAAAGAGAGCCCCAATATTCTGAAGTCCAAAACAATTGATCGACCCAATTTGATTGAGGATAAGTTTTTTTATTTAATGGACCCCATTCACCTAATATTGAACCATCAATTGCTCGAGTAAATGCATTATATTCATATAACCAATTTTGAGGGGCTTGATTTCTAGGAGAATTGGTAAATTCTTTTCGAGTTAGTAATCGACAATAGTTAGATGCATTGGTCCAATTATATGACCAATTATAAGGTATAACCCAATTACTTCTTGGATCAAAACTATAGTCAAGTTTGATTGAAGTGTTTTTCTTATATGTTGCTCTAACCGTAACTTTTCCCAATGGTTTATCTTTTAATGTAATAAAACCCATTGCATCAATTGAAACTTTATTTCCAGGATTAGAAACTATACTATAACTATAATCACGCTGCGCTCCGCTCATAAGTAACTGAAATTTTGCACCGGGAAATCCACTAGTTGGAAATAATTTTCCAGTTAAAGTGTTAGTAACCTTATATCCATAATCAGGTACATAATCACTAGTATATCCTCCACCATTTCTTACATGAGGTTTAGAGTCTTTTTTTATATTCCACCAATTCTTATTGCTACCAAAACTAAAATCATTATCTTGGTTATTGGTTAACCATTGCATTTCAGGTGATATAACAGTTGAGTTAGGTTTGGCATAACAAATTTGTGGTTTTGCAGCAATTTGGTACACTTTCTTTATTGTTACAAAATCACTTTCTCTTGGTATTCCATATTGTGAAATGGTTTGTGCTTGGTTACTTATCTCTAACCTTAATGGCATTGGATAACCACTTCCACAACCAATTATCTTATTTTTATCACCATCAGGAATTTTAACTCCATTCGCATCAAACCACTGCCAATCAGTTACCGTAATCAAAAATGGTTGAATAAGATCAATACTATCTCCATCTACATCTAGATAATTCTTTTTTTTGTCTAGTGATTGATAACTAAATAGCTTTACAACAAAATGATTAAACGTTAAATTGCCATCAAACTCTTTAATTTCGCCTTCTTTTATATTGCCTGTTGATTCACTATAAAATACACCATTTACTTTAAAACCATGTTTATCTGCAGCCATTTTAGCATTAACCAATTCGGGAGCATTTCCTCGGATAATATTAGTTGTGTATGTAGACAAGCCATATGCGGTACTGATGTTTAGTGAAATACAAAACAGAAAAGCAATAATCAATCGCCTAGCAATTTGCGACAATAAATTGAATAATTTTATAAAGCAGTAATCAATTAAATTAAGAAGAAATCGGAAAGAAATAACGCTAAATGCGTGTGTTTTTCGTACTAATCGTACTAATATAAATGGAAAATTATGGCTGGCTGGCTGGCTGGCTGGCTGGCTGGCTGGCTGGCTGGCTGGCTGGCTGGCTGGCTGGCTGGCTGCTT